>JANYDF010000030.1 GCA_025359905.1 Rhodospirillales bacterium | reverse complement strand
ACTGCTGTTCCCGTTGCTGGAGCCGCCGACCGCGCCGGTTGCGACGATGGTCGCGGTCACGCCCAGGCTGAGCGTCGCGCTCAACGTATCGTCGAACGTCAGGCTGGAGGTCGCGGCACCGCCCACGCCGCCGCTGGCGCCGGCGCTGTTGCCGCCGGCACCGCCGGTGGCGGTCTGATTCAGATAGAGCTGGAAGCCACGTGTGGCGCCGGATACCGCATTGGTCAGGCTGCTGTCCGCCCCGGCGCCGCCGGTGGCCGAACCGGTACCGGGCCAGGTCAGCGTCCCCGCCCCCGCCCCGCCCGCGCCGCCGGTCTGGGTTACCGACGCGGTGGCATTGCCCCAGGTGGCCTTGGCCGCCGCTGTGGTCCCAGTCGCCGCGCCGCCCGCGCCGCCGAGGTTTTTCGCCCCCCACCCGGTGCCGCCCGCGCCGCCTGCCGCCGTGGCAGTCGCGTTGACCGCACTGGTGGCGGTCGCCGAGGTCACCGTGGCCTGCGCCGATGTGCCGGTTACATTGCCGCCGCTGCCGCCATTGCCCACCCCGGATACCACGGCGATGCTGTTGCCGTTGCCACCCAGGCCGCCCGTAGCCATTGCCGTCGCTGTCGCAGGTGCAACCGCGCTCAACGCCGTCGCGATGGCCTGCCCAGCGCCGCCCATGCCGCCGGTTCCGACCCCCGACGCACCGCCACCCGCTGCGCCATTGGCCGTTGCCGTCGCATTGGCGCTGCCGGCCAAACTGGCGCCGGTGCTGGTTGCCGAGGCCGTCGCCAGCGCATTGCCGCCGCCGCCGTTGCCGTTGCCGCTGCTCGGCCCGCCGACGCCGCCGCTGGCCGTCACCGCTGCCGTCACCGTGGTGGTGCCGCGGATCGTGCCGACCGCCGTCGCGGCGCCGCCCGAAGTGCCGTTGCCAAAGCCCGCGCCACCGGCCCCGCCGGTCGCAATCGCATCGCCTTCGACCGACAGGCTTTTGTTGGTGTTGGCGGTATCGTCGAACGTCAGGCTCGAACTGGCGTTACCGCCAACGCCGCCCAAGCCCCCGACCGAACTGCCGCCCGCACCGCCAACGGCTGTTTGCGACAGCGTTAGTGTGCCCGCGTTGCTCGACCCGCTCACCGCGTTGGTCAGCGCGCTGGCCGCGCCAGCCCCGGCGTTGGCGCTGTTGGACGCACCGCCGCCGTTGCCGCCGACCTGGGTCACAGTCGCCTTGGCACTGCCGCCCACGCCCGTCGATGTCGCCTTTGCCGTCGCGCCTGTCGCCACGCCACCCGCGCCGCCGGTAAACCCTGCCCCGGTCGCCGTGCCGCCTGACCCGCCGCTTGCTGCGCTGGCCGCGATCACAATCGTCGCGCCGGTGGCAGTGGCGGAGGGGCCGGTCACCGCGCCGCCCGCGCCGCCATTGCCGGTGGAGCCTACACCGCCGGATGCAGCACTGCCGCCGCTGCCGCCGTTGGCGATGGCGCCCGCCGTGGCAGCGCCGCTGGTGCTGGCCGCCGTCGCCACGGCCCCCTTGCTGGAGCCGCCCGCGCCGCCGCTGGCGCCATTGATACCGCTGCCGCCGCTGCCGCCAACCTGGGTCAACGTCGCTGTGGCTGCGCCCGTGCTGGCGACCGCCGTTGCGGTGGTGTTGCTAACTGCGCCGCCCGCGAAGCCGCTGCCAGAGCCGGTGCCGCCCACACCGCCGCCAACCGTGCTCTGTGCCGTGGCCGAGGTTCCGGTGGCCGACGACGCCGCTGTGGAGGCGCCGCCAGCGCCGCCATTGGCGCCAGCACCCGCTGGCGCCGGGCTGCCCGGCTGGCCCGCATTGCCGCCTGCTCCGCCGAACGCGGTGGAAGCCGCCGAGGCTGCCGCCGCCGGGGTGTTGGTCGTGGCACTGGCGTTGGCGCTGCCGCCAGCGCCGCCCGCGCCGGCATTGCCGTTCGCAGCACCATTGCCGCCAACGCCGCCAGCGCCACCGGCAGCTTCTGCCGTATTGGCAGCGTCCGGCGACGCCGTATTGGCGGACACCGCATTGCCGCCCGCACCGCCTGCGGTGCCAGCCGTTCCAGCGACGATGCCATTAACGCCGGCAGTGCCAGCGATTCCAACAATGTTCACATCCGACATGGCGGGCTCCCAATATCTTGCGGACAGGCGCCCACACTGACGGGCGCAGCGCACAAACGTTCCGGCCGGCATTCACCATGCCTTGCCTCGCGCTATAGCACGATGATAACGGGATGACAGCTATCTTGTGTCGATAAATTTATGGGTGCCGGGGATCATCTAATTGAACCCTCAGCGAGCGCCTACGGCGCTTTGGCATGGCAACGCGCCACGCTCGATCTTGCAAAAGCCAGATTTTGCCGAAACAGGGATGGTAGCGGCGGGCGGATTTGAACCACCGACCAAGGGATTATGATTCCCCTGCTCTACCGCTGAGCTACGCCGCCATCCAACCGCGCCGGGCGGTAGCCTCCGGCGGAGGCGGCGCTATAGCGCCGCCATAACCGCCGCGTCAACCGGGGCGGCGCGGGTTACCGGCACGGGCCGCTGGATAAATCCGCCGCCCAGCACCCGCTCGCCCGCATAGAACACGCAGGCCTGTCCGGGGGCGGGCAACGCGGGCGCGTCGAGGATCACGTCCACGCCGTCAGCGGTCGGCACGATCTCGGCGTCATGCGCGGTATCGCGGGCGCGCAGTTTCACTTGGCAGCGCAGCCGGGCCGGTTCGGCCAGCCAGTTCACCTCACGCAACCGCAAGTGCCGGGTGCCGCCGCTGGCCGGGCCGACCACCACGCGGCGTTGCGCCGGATCGAGCGCCACCACCACGCGCCGCGCGCCGCCCGCCTGCGCCGCAGGGCCCAGCCGCTTGGCCTGCCCGACCGTGTAGCGGGCAATGCCGTCATGCAGCCCCAGCACTTCGCCGGTCTCGCTGACGATCTCGCCGGGGGCGAGCGCGTCCGGGCGCAGCTTGCCGACCGCGTCGGCGTAGGTGCCGCTCGGCACGAAGCAGATATCCTGGCTATCCGGCTTGTCCGCCACCGCAATACCCAGCCGCGCCGCCTCACCGCGCACATGCGCCTTGTCCGGCAGGCCGCCGAGCGGGAACAGCGAACGCTCCAATTGGGCGCGCGTGGTGGCGAACAGGAACCAGCTTTGGTCGCGCGCCGGATCGGCGGCGCGGTGCAATTCGGCGCCGCCGGGCCCGTCGATGCGTTGCACGTAATGCCCGGTGGCGAGCCGTTCCGCGCCGAGGTCGGCGGCCAGTTCGATCAGGTCGGTGAATTTCACCGTCTGGTTGCAGCGCACGCAGGGCACCGGGGTTTCGCCATTGGCATAGCTGTCGGCGAAGCTGGCCATCACGGCGGCGCGAAACCGCGCCTCGGCGTCGATCACGTAATGTGCAATGCCGAGATGGTCGGCCACCCGGCGGGCGTCGTGGATGTCCTGCCCAGCGCAGCAGGCGCCCTTGCGGCCCACGGCGGCGCCGTGGTCGTACAATTGCAGCGTGACGCCGATCACCTCATGGCCCGCCTCGGCAAGCAGACCGGCGACCGTGCTGCTATCGACTCCGCCCGACATGGCGACGAGCACGCGCATATTTTGATCTCCCGGCGTGGCCGGGTCAGGGCCTTAGCCGTTCAGCAGGTTGCGGCTGCCCGGCGGCAGCTTGACGACAAGACCGTCCAGCGCCGGGGTCATCACGATTTGGCAGCCGAGGCGTGAGGTTTTTTCCAGCCCGAACGCGAGGTCGAGCATGTCCTCCTCGTCCTCGGTCGGTGCTGCCAGCTTGGCGAACCACGCTGGATCGACGACCACATGGCAGGTCGAGCAAGCCAGCGAGCCTTCGCAGGCGCCTTCGATGTCCACGCCGTGTTTGTGCGCGACTTCCAGCACCGACAGGCCAAGGGGGGCTTCAACCTCGCGGCGGGCGCCATCGCGATCGACGAACGTCATCTTGGGCATGGGCGGGGGTCAGGCCTCGATTGCTGCGGGGGCTAGGCTCGCATGCGCCGCCGCCAGGGCGTCCGCCGCGAAGTCTATATCGGCGGCGGAGGTAAAGCGTCCGATGCCGACGCGCAAGGTGCGCCGCGCCGCAGCATCGCTGAGCCCCAGCGCACGCAGCACATAGGAAGGCTCGATTGCGGCCGAGGAACAGGCCGAACCGGTGGATAGGCACAAATCCGGAATCGCCCCCATCAGCGCGGCGGCTTCGGCGGTGGGGAACGTCAGGTTCAGATTGCCGGCAATGCGGGACGTGGCGCTGCCATTCAGTGCGATACCGGGAATGTCATGCGCCAGACGCGCCAGCAGCCGGTCCCGCAAAGCGGCGATGCGCGCCGTATCGGCTGCCATCTCGGTGGCGGCGATCCGGCAGGCTTCACCCAGGCCGATCAGTAACGGCGCCGCCAGCGTGCCTGAGCGCAGCCCCCGCTCCTGCCCACCGCCGGAAAACAGCGGGGTCAGGCGCACACGCGGGCGGCGGCGGACATACAGCGCCCCCATGCCTTTCGGCCCGTACAACTTGTGCCCGCTGATCGACAGCAGGTCGATGCCGAGCGCGTTAACATCGAGCGGGATTTTGCCTGCCGCCTGTGCGGCGTCGGTGTGAAACAGCGCGCCCGCTTGCCTCACGATGCTGGACAACGCGGCAAGGTCCTGCACAACGCCGATTTCGTTGTTCACCGCCATCACACTGGCCAGCAGCGTGGGGACAGCCAAAGCCTCGGCCAAAACCTGCGGATCGAGCAGTCCGTCCGGGCCGACCGGCAGCACCACCGGCTCGAAGCCCTCGGCGGCCAGATCGGCCACACTTGCCAGCACGCACTTGTGTTCACTGGCCACAGTGACGATGCGGCGGCGCGCGTTGCCCTGGCTGGCGGCGAAGCGGGCGGCGCCCTTGATGGCGATGTTGTTGCTTTCGGTGGCGCCGGAGGTGAACACGATTTCGCGGACATCGGCGCCGATCAGCGCCGCCACCCGGGCGCGCGCCTGTTCCACCGCCGCCTCGGCCTGCCGCCCCATGACGTGCTCGGCGCTGTGCGGGTTGCCGAAGAACTCGCTGAACCACGGCAGCATAACGGCGACCACGCGCGGGTCGCAGGCCGTGGTGGCCTGGTTGTCGAGGTAGACCGGCCGATTGGGGCGCTGCTGCATGGATCGCAGATAAGGTCAGGCGGCGCTGCGCGAAAGGCGTGCCGCCATGGTCTGGTATGCGGCGGCGAACCCGGCGATGTCGGCCTCGGTGGCGTTCCACGGCAGCGACACGCGAATTGCCTCGCCCGCCAGCGCGCCGGCGCCCATCGCCTCCAGCACATGGCTGCGCGCCACCTTGCCGGAACTGCACGCCGCCCCGGCCGACACCGCGATACCGGCCAGATCGAGCGCGATCACCTGCCGCTCGGCCCGCACGCCGGGCAGCGCCAGCGCGGTTGTGTTGCTCAAGCGCGGCCCGCCCGCCGCCAGCGCCACGGCCCCCGCCAGCAGGGCCGCTTGTTCGGCCATGTCGCGCAGTCCGGCGAGGTGTTCGCTGCCAGTGCAGGCCTGCGCGGCTGCGGCAAATCCAGCGATAGCAGGCAACGCATGCGTGCCGCCCCGCCGCCCGCGTTCCTGCCCGCCGCCGAGGATCAAGGGCGTCAGCGCCGCAGCAGCATCCGGTGTCAACAGCAAGGCCCCGGCCCCCTGCGGCCCGCCGAGCTTGTGCGACGACAGCGCCATGCTGTGCGCGCCCAGTGCGGCCAAGTTCACCGCCATGCGCCCGGCGGCCTGCACCGCATCGACATGCAGCCAGGCACCCGCCGCGCGGCACAACGCGGCGGCGGCGGCAATCGGTTGCAGCGTGCCGGTTTCGTTGTTGGCCAGCATCAGGCAGACCAGCGCGGGACCGCCGCGCAACATCGCTTCAAGTGCGTCCAGATCGGCCACGCCCTGCGCATCCACCGGCAGCAGCGCCGCTCCCGGCGCCGCGGCACGCACAGCGTCGTGCTCGGTGGCGCCGGCAATCACCCGCCGCCCGCGCCCCAGCGCATGTATCGCCAACGCATCGGCCTCGGTGCCGCCGGACGTGAACACCACATCACTGGGCGCTCCGCCAAACCGGCGGGCGATGGCCTCCCGGGCATCCTCCAGCAAGCGGCGCGCGTCGCGTCCGGCAGCGTGCACCGACGACGGATTGCCGGTGCGGTCCAGCGCGTCCAGCACTGCCGCGCGGGCTTCGGGCCGCAATGGCTCAGTGGCATTGGCGTCAAGATAAATCATGCCATTCATTTCAATTCCACTACTGTGCGGGAGTCGAGCCTGTCGCTACTTCACGGGTTTTCGCAAAAAAGATGAAGTCCGTGCGACATTTCCATTATCAAAAGCCCCAATTCGGCCTTATAGTTCAGAGTGTAACCGGCCGTGCGGCGCAGCCAGACACCCTGGTTGTGCCGGGGATAACGTCGCCGTGCGGAAGACGGGGCGTGTCTGGCCCGAAAATGGCTGGACAAACTGGATTTGGGGAGGGGGCGAAGGGTTACCACCAGCAAGCGCAATGCTTCCTGGCCGTAAAGCCCTGAGCCAGTGTCATGGCAGCGCGGCGTCAAGAGATTAGTCTTGAGCCGGTAACACTATGACGCGCACAACCACCAACCCCAGATGACCGAGTTGCCGCACCGCTGCAAGAGCCGCCTGGGCTCGGCAGCGCGCGACGCGACGGAACGGCGGCAGTGTGCCGGATGGCTCAGAATAGGGACGACGCCGCGCCGCGGCGGATAAAACTACGCCGGGCCGCGCCGCGGCCTGGGGCAGACCAGCAAACGGATTTTGCAACACCATGCCTGAAGTGATGTTCGCCGGGCCGGATGGCCGCCTTGAGGGTCGTTACCACCACTCAAAGGAAAGCGGCGCGCCGCTCGCCCTGATCCTGCATCCGCACCCGATGCACGGCGGGACGATGAACAACCGTATTGCTTATACGATGTATCAGTCGTTCCAGAAGCTTGGCTTCTCGGTGATGCGCTTTAACTTTCGCGGCGTCGGCCGCAGCCAGGGCCGCTACGATGGCGGCATTGGCGAGATCGGCGATGCGGCGGCGGCACTCGACTGGATGCAGGCGGTCAACCCGAATTCAGGCGGATTGTGGATCGCCGGGTATTCGTTCGGCGCGTTCATCGGCATGCAATTGCTGATGCGCCGTCCGGAAATCTCCGGCTGGGTCAGTGTGGCGCCGCCCGCCAATCACTACGATTTCGGCTTTCTGGCCCCCTGCCCGTGCGGCGGCCTGTTGGTACATGGCGACAGTGACGAACTGGTGCCGGAACCGGCGGTCAAGAAGCTGATCGACAAGCTGAACACCCAGAAGAACGTCACCATCGACTACCGTATTGCTGTTGGCGCCGACCATGTGTTCGCCCAGCACGCCGATTTCGTCGGCGCCTCGGTGGAAGACTACGTGCAAAAGACCATGGCCCGCCGCGCGATGGCGCTGGCCGCCGACTGACCGGCACGGCGAGAGGCAGGGTGCGCCGCCGGGAACAGCCGAAGAACGGACCGGCTCTGCCGGAATCCCAGGACGCCGGCGGTATGGATGATCTTTCCGAACCGCTCGGTGATAAATCCTCGGCCTTGCTGCTTGGGATGTTCCAGGACTTCTACCGGCAGGATGTGGCGGCTGAGGAAGATGTGCACCGCACGCTGCCGTTCTTTGCAACGGCGCTGGGCCTGATTGTCGCAGCACTCAACTATGTAGCAGGCCAATTGCCGCCGCTGTCGCCGGTGGTAAAGGCCTGCTGGCCGCAGCCATCCACTGCACCGCTGGCAAACGCCTGCGCTTGGCCTGCGATAGCAGCGGCCTTATTGCTGGCGGCAGAGGCAGTTTTGGCCGTGTGCGTCCTGTGGCAACTGGCTGCGGCGACACGCAAACGCCGGTACCAGCGCGTGGGACCGGAAACCAGCCAACTCCGCCGGGCGCAGGATCTGCAAGCCTATCATGTGAGCATGGGTCTGGAGGCCGACGCTCTCGATGTGGCAGTGGCCGCCGATCTCAAGCAAAGGCTGCTGGCAGACTTCGCGAAGGTGACTGCCGCGAATCGCAGGGTCACCCAGGAACGCTATGCCGGTCGCGCCAGGGCCGTGAGCTTCTTGCTCTGGAGCTTGCTATTCGGGATACTCGCCACGATGTTTGTCGTCGCCAGTGCGAAATTGGACCTCCTTCCAAAGGCAGCGCCATGACACCCAAACCATCGTCGATGCCGCAATCGATATCCACCGAGCGTTCCGGCACGCCGCGCGTGGCGGACACCAAAAGCGCGAACCCGCAGCCGCGTCCGGTCAAACCGGCCGGTTCGCTGACCTACACGATCACCAAAGGCGCCAACGCGTTCCCGTCGTTCAAAAAATAGCCGGCGTTACGGGCCGGGCATCGCCACCCGCCCGCCCGGCAGCGGGTGCGGCACACCTGTGGTTCGCGGAAAGCTGAGCGGCAGCCCCCGCAGCACGCGCACCGCGAGGAAGCCGAAGCATTGCGCTTCGAGCGCATCGCCGTCCCAGCCCACCGCCTCCACCGCATCGACAGGCGCTGTCAGCCGCGCACGCAGTTCGGCCATGATCGCCGGATTATGCCGCCCGCCGCCGCACACCAGCCACCGGCGCGGCGGCTGCGGCCAGTACGTGTGCGCCACCGCCCCGGCGGTGAACGCGGCCAGCGTGGCGGCGCCATCGGCGGGCGACAGCCGGTCGAGTCCGCTGGCGGCAAGGCTGCGGGCGAAGTCCAGCCGGTCGAGCGATTTCGGCACGCGGCGGGCGAAGTAGGGATCGGCCAGCAAACGGTCGAGCACGCCAGAGTCAGTCCGCCCCGAAGCCGCCAGCGCGCCGTCCCGGTCGAACGGCTGGCCGGTGTGGCGCAGGCACCAATCGTCGAGCGGCCCGTTGCCCGGCCCGGTGTCGCAGGCGAGCAGCGCCCCGTCCGCGCCCAGAAAGGTGACGTTGGCCACGCCGCCGATATTCAGCACCGCCAGCGGTCGGGGCAGATCGGCGGCGAGGGCCGCGTGAAACACCGGTGCCAGCGGCGCGCCCTCGCCGCCCGCCGCCACGTCGGCGCTGCGGAAATCGTAGGCAACCTGGGTGCCGGTCGCCAGCGCCAGCGCCGCCGCATCGCCGATCTGCCAGGTTCGCCGCTCGGCGGGCCGGTGCAGGATGGTCTGGCCGTGCAACCCGATGATGTCGGCCGGTATGCCGAGCGCCGCGACCGCCTCGGCATGGCGTGCGGTCAGCCGTGCTGTCACTTCGGCCAGAAACGGATCGTCTGCGTTCAACCCTGGAGCGAGGTCGAGCAGCCGCCGCAGATCGGCGCGCAGTTCTGGCGCGTATGGCAGCGTCAGCGCCTTGCCGAAGCGGCCCACCCGCTCGCCGTCGGTCTCCAGCCACGCCGCGTCCACCCCGTCCAGCGAGGTGCCGCTCATCAGCCCAATCGCTCGCAGCATTTTCACGCCCCCGCCGCTGTGCTAGCCGAACCGTTCGCCGCAGCCCACCGGAACCCAGCATGACCACAGCCGATTTTCTGCATGAAGCCACCGCGCGCGGCTTTGTGCATCAGTGCACCGACACCGAAGCTCTCGACGCCGCCCTGCGCGCCGGGGTGGTCTCGGGCTATATCGGCTTCGACTGCACCGCCGACAGTCTGCATGTCGGCAGTCTGGTGCAGATCATGCTGTTGCGGCTGATGCAGCGCCACGGCCATCGCCCGGTGGTGCTGCTCGGCGGCGGCACCACGCGGATCGGCGACCCGACCGGGCGCGACGAATCGCGGCAAATGCTGACCGACGCCCAGATCGGCGCCAACATGGCCGGCATCCGCCGGGTGTTCAGCCCGTTCCTGACCTTCGGCGACGGGCCCATCGATGCGGTGATGGTCAATAACGCCGACTGGCTCGACCAGTTGGGCTACATTCCGCTGCTGCGCGACATCGGCGTGCACTTCACCATCAACCGCATGTTGAGCTTCGACTCCGTGCGGCTGCGGCTGGAGCGCGAGCAGCCGATGACGTTCCTCGAATTCAACTACATGATTTTGCAGAGCTACGACTTCCGCGAGTTGTTCCGCCGCAGCGGAATCACGCTGCAAATGGGCGGCTCGGACCAGTGGGGCAACATCGTCTCGGGCGTCGATCTGGTGCGGCGCACCGATGCGGCCACCGTGTTCGGCCTGACCACGCCGCTGATCACCACGTCATCCGGCGCGAAAATGGGCAAGTCGGCGCGCGGCGCGATCTGGCTGACCGAGGATAAGCTGAGCCCGTACGACTACTGGCAGTTCTGGCGCAACACCGAGGACGCGGACGTTGGCCGCTTCATGCGGCTGTTCACCGAGGTGCCGCTGACCGATATCGCCCGGCTGGAAGCGCTTGGCGGTGCGGAGATTAACGAGGCGAAGAAAATTCTGGCCACCGAGGCCACCGCTCTGGCGCATGGCCGCGCGGCGGCGGAGCAATCCGGCGAAACCGCGCGGCGCGCGTTCGAGGAAGGGGCAGCGGCAGATACGTTGCCGAGCATCGAGGTGAAGGCAGCCGATTTGGCGGCGGGCATTCCGGCGTTCCGGCTGTTCACCGAGGCGGGGCTGGCCAGCAGCGGCGGCGAGGCGCGGCGGCTGATCCGTGGCGGCGGCGCGCGGGTCAACGACGTGGCCATAACAGATGAAAACCAGCCGGTTTCGGCGGCCGATCTGCGCGACGGGGCGGTGAAGCTGTCGGCGGGCAAGAAGCAGCACCGGCTGGTGCGGCCGGTTTAGCCTTTGTTCGTCCCCCTGGCAGCATGACAGCGGGGCAGCGCAGCGGCGGCGGACAGGGTTTCAACAAGGCGGGAGCGCCAGGGCGTTGCGCAGCAAATGCTTCCGCTGCCCGTCCAATTCCGGCACACTGACGGCATGTCGCGCCGGAACGTCGAGATCACGCCGGACCTGATGCTGCGAGCCTACCGCGCCGGGTTGTTCCCGATGGCGGAGACGCGGCGTGGCGAGCGGCTGTATTGGCTGGACCCGGAATTACGCGGCATCTTGCCGCTCGACGGGTTTCATCTGCCGCGCCGGCTGCTGCGCACCGTGCTGGCGGACCAGTTCACCGTCACCGTGGACCGCAATTTCCCCACCGTGATTGCCGCCTGCGCCGAACCGGTGCCGGGGCGCGACGAGACCTGGATCAACCGGCAGATCGAGCATTTGTTCGTCGAGTTGCACCGGCTCGGCCACGCCCATTCGGTGGAAACGTGGCAGGGCGGGCAACTAGTCGGCGGGCTGTATGGCGTGGTGCTGGGCGGGGTATATTTCGGCGAGAGCATGTTCAGCCGGGCCCGCGATGCCTCGAAAGTCGCGCTGGTGCACCTGGTGGCGCGGCTGCGGCTGGGCGGCTTCAAGCTGCTCGACACGCAATTCGTCACCAGCCATTTGTCGCAGTTCGGCGCGCTGGAAATTCCGCGCGAGCGTTACCGCGCGATGCTGGCCGAGGCGGTGGAAGTACCGGCCAAATGGCTGAAAAGCGTCGATCCGGCGGTGCTGGCGGCGGAATTTGCCGCACTCGGGCAGCGCTGAGCCACTGCGCATCCGGAAGCCCATCCCCATCGTAACACCTCTGCGCTGGGCGAGTCATGTGCCCAGCAGCAATGGTGGCAGGCTCTGCCCGCCCGGCGAGGAGAGTTTTCGATGCGACTGACCGGGTTATTCCGCGATCCCGCCGGGCTTCTATCGGCGCTGAAGGCGGCCACGCTGTTGCTGATGCTGTGGCCGGGCGCGCTGATGGCCGTGCAATGGTCTAACGCCGAGCTTGGCCCGCGCCCGGTGACCGAGGTGATCCTCGGCACCGGCTTATGGGCGATCCGGCTGCTGTTGATCTCGCTGGCCGTTACGCCCACGCGCGCGCTGCTGGACTGGCCGCGCGTGGTGATGCTGCGCCGCCTGACCGGCGTGGGGGCGGCCTGCTACGCGGTCGCGCATTTGGTGCTGTTCTTCGTCGACCACAAATGGAACGTGGCGATGGTGGTCAGCGAAATCGCGCTGCGGTTTTACCTGACCATCGGCTTCGGCGTGCTGCTGGGGCTGATCGCGCTGGCGGTGACCTCGACGGATGGCTGGCAGAAGCGGCTGGGGCAGAATTGGAAGCGGCTGCACAAGATCATCTACCCGCTCGCGGTGCTGGCGCTGTTCCACTATGCGGTGCAGTCCAAGGCCGATATCAGCGACGCGGTGTTTCTGGCCGGGCTGTTCGCATGGCTGATGCTGTGGCGCGCGCTGCCGCGCCGTTGGCAGACCAAGCTGTGGATTCTGCCGGAACTGGCCATCGGCGCTGGGCTGCTGGCGGCGTTGATCGAGGCCGGATGGTACGCGGTGCGCAACGGGGTGAACCCGCTGATGGTGCTGTCGGCCAACCTGGATATCGACTACGGCCCGCGTCCGGCGCTGGCGGCAGCGCTGATCGCGGCGGCGCTGTTGCTGGCAGTGCCGGTGCGGCGGGGGGTGAAGCGGATCGCCAAACGGCGCGGCATGCCGCAGGGCGCAGCGCGGCGGGCGTGAGGGTAAGCCTGGTTACCTGTCTTGGCCCGGCCCGTAGATGCGCTCGACAAAGACGCTACTGGCATCCGTGCCTTGGACGACGAGACGAAAGCTGACCACATGGTCCTCGACGATCAGCACACGGTTCCCTGGCCGGTATGGATCGTCCGGGTAGAGCGTGGCGGATTCGGCGAGCCGCTGGATCGCGGCGACAATCGCCTGCGCCCGAAGTTTGGCGCGCCGCCCTGAACCGCGTTGACCATACCAGTCCTGCACGCGCGCCAAATCGCGCGCAGCCACCGAGGTCAGAACAACACTGATAGCCAAAGTCAGCGGAGCTTACGCGCGCTCGGCATCGGCAACTCGTCCGGTGTATCCCATGAGTCGACCCAACGGGCGATCTCGATCACCGGGATTCCGATCCCGGCATCGGCCTCCGCGGCTGCTTCGGCAGCAAGCGCGTTGTTGCGCCGCCCGGCGGTCAGCGGGTCAGCGTCGATCTGCTCGACGGGCACGGTGGCATTCCTCGGGACATCCATCAGAACGATACTCTAGCACCCTCGAAGTGATCCGGCACCAAGTTCTCCGCGCACCCGCCGTTCGCCCCAGCGACCCCTTATCCCAACCCCTGCGCCGCCGCCGTCACCGCCGCCGCGTGACCGTCGATCTTCACCTTCGGCCAGATCTTGGCAATCTTGCCATCCTTGCCGATCAAAAACGTGCTGCGTTCCAGGCCCATGTATTTGCGGCCGTACATGGATTTCTCCACCCATACCCCGTACGCCTCGGCCACCCCGGTGGTCTCGTCGGAGGCCAGCGGGAATTTCAGGCCGTATTTCTCGGCGAATTTCTCGATCGGCTTGATCTTGTCCTTTGACACGCCGATCACCTCGATACCAATTTGGCCGAGCTGCGGCAGCGCTTCCTGGAAGGCGCAGGCTTCCTTGGTACAGCCGGGGGTGTCGGCCTTCGGGTAGAAATACAGCACGAATGGGCGGCCGAGCAGGGCGGCCTTGCTGACGGTGCGGCCGTAGCTGGCGGGCATGGTGAAATCCGGGGCGGCATCACCTTCGGCTAGGCTCATGTTTCAATTTCTCCCAAATAGCGCACAAAGATGTCGCGCACGCCGCGCGCCAATTGGTCCAAGGTGGCGCGCAGGCCGTCCACGTCAACCGCTTCGGCCCCAGCGGCGGCGGCGGCGCGCAGCAGCGTGTCGGCCGAGGCGCCGGACAGTGTGTCGCCTTGGGTGCGGCCTTCGGTCAGCCGCAACATGCCCTGGATGGTGCGCCACACCCGGTCGGCACGGATCAGCAGCGCCGCGTCTGGCGCCGCCAGCACCCCGGCGGTTTGCAGCCGCGCCAGTGCATCGCGCGTGGTTGGGCTGGCCGCCTCGGGATGATCGGGGGCAGCGCAGAGTTGCAGCGCCTGGGCGATGAACTCCACCTCCATCTGCCCGCCGGCGCGGTGCTTCACATCCCACGGCCCTTTCGGCGGCAGGTCGCGCAGCAGCCGCCCGCGCATCGCCGCCGCATCGGCGCGGATACGCGCGGGCGGACCGGCGGCGGCGATGGCGGCGCGGATTGCGGCCTGCACGCGGGCTTGCAGGTCTGGCGGCCCGGCCACCACGCGCGCGCGGGTCAGCGCCATGCGCTCCCAGGTCCAGGCATCGCCGCTGGCGTGGTACTGGGCGAACGAGGCCAGCGAGACCGCGACCGGGCCTTTGTTGCCGGACGGGCGCAGCCGCATGTCCACCGCATATAGCGGCCCGGCGGCGTCTGGCGCGGTCAGGGCGCCGATGAAGCTGTTGACCGCGCGGATGAACCACTGGCTGGCCGCGACCGGGCGTGCGGCGGTACTTTCCATAACGTCCGGCGGGTGGTCGTAGATCAGCATCAGGTCAAGATCGGAGCCCGCCATCATCTCCCGCCCGCCTGCCTTGCCGAGCAGCACCAGCGCCAGGCCGCCGCCGGGCACCGTGCCGAAGCGGGCGGAAAAATCGGCCAGCGCGCGTGGCAGCAGCGCCGACAGCGCGGCATCGGCCAGGGCGGTGCGTTGCAGCCCGGCGGCGTCGGCGCCCAGGCGGCCTTCCAGCGTGGCGACGCTGATCGAAAAATCCTCCTCGCGCACATAACGGCGGATCAGCGCGATGCTGTCCTCCAGCGCACGGGCGTCGGTCAGGCGGCTGGCCAGCACGGCATCGTAGTCGGGCTGCTCTTCGGGCAGCAGCAGGCCTTCAACCGCCGACGGCGTGCGGGCCAGATGTTCGGACAGCGACGGGGCGGCGCCCAGCACGGCGGCGATGCGGTCGAGCAGCACTGGATTACGTTGAAACAGCGAGAGCAACTGCACCCCGGCGGGAAGATGGGTCAGGAACGCATCGAAGCGGGCAAACGCCGCCCCCGGCTCGCGCTGGCGGGCGAAGGCGGCCAGCACGGCGGGCAGAATTTGCGTCATCAACTCGCGCGCCCGCGCCGAGCGCAGCGCCCGTACCCGCCCGGCCTGCCAGCCATGCACCACGGCGAATACCGAGGCCGGATCGTCGTAGCCCATGTCGCCCAGCGCTTGCAGCGTGCGCGGCGGCGCTTCGCCGACGCCGGTGAAATCCAGGCTGCTCGCCGCCCCGCCGGGCGGCTCGGGCACCAATTCGAACACCTCGACATAGCGCCGCTGCACCCGGTCGAGATGGCGCAGCAGCGCTTCGGCGAAACGGGCGGCATCGGGGTAGCCCATGAACAGGGCGAAACTTTCCAGCCCGGCCACGCTGTCCGGCAGGGTGTGGGTTTGCCGGTCCGCTACCATCTGCAAACGATGTTCAACGCGGCGCAAGAAACGATAGGCGGCGGCCAATTCGCCCGCGGTGCGGCGCGGCAGGTGGCCCGCGCGCACCAACAGCGCCAGCGCCTCGCGCGTCACCGGGCTGCGCAGCGCCGGGTCACGGCCGCCCCACACCAATTGCAGGGTTTGCGCCAAAAATTCGATCTCGCGGATGCCGCCCTGGCCGAGCTTGACGTTGTGCCCGGCAATGCGCGCCACCTGGTCGGACTGGCGGCCGAGGCCGGTGCGCTTATGCGCGTCGATCCGCCGCTTCATCGCGTGAATATCGGCCACGGCAGCGAAATCCAGATGCCGCCGCCATACGAACGGGCGGATAGCGTCCAAGAACGCCGCGCCGGTCGCCAGATCGCCCGCCACCGGGCGCGCTTTCAGCATGGCCGCGCGTTCCCAGTTCTGGCCCATGCTTTCGTAATAAGCGATGGCGGCAGGCAACGACATGCACGGCGGGGTCGCCGCCGGGTCGGGGCGCAGGCGCAAATCGGTGCGGAACACGTAGCCGTCGGCGTCGCGGGTTTCCATCAGCGCCACCAATCCGCGTGCGATACGGGTAAAGAATGCGCCGGGGTTCTCGCCGCGATAGAATCCGGCGGCCGGGTCATGCAGCAGCACGAGGTCGATATCGCTCGAAAAGTTCAGTTCATGCGCACCGAGCTTGCCCATGCCCAGCACCGCGAAGCCGGAGCCGGCGGCGGGGTTGGCCGGGTCGGTCTGCATCGCTTCTCCGGCCGCCTGGGCGGTGCGCAGCAGATGCGCCACCACGACGCCGAGCGTGGCGCCGGCCAGATCGGACAGCGCGCGGGTGACGCGTTCCAGCCGCCACACCATGCCGATATCGGCAACCGCGGTGGCCAGGGCGACAACGCGCTTGGCAAGGCGCACGGCGGCGGCGACGCGTTCGCGGCTGGCGTCGGGCGGCACCGCGCGCAGGGCCGCCATGGCCGCGTCCACCACCGCGCCGGGGCCACGCGCGATGGTGGCAGACAAAGCCTCCGGCTCGCGCAGCGCCAGTTCGGACAGATACGGCGAATTGCCGCCAAGGCAGTGCAGCAGGGCGGACGGCACGACGCCGTCAGGGTCGCTGGCGGCGAACCGCTCCACCAGACGCGCCGCCGCCGCCGGATCGGCGGGCAGCGGCCATGTGGCGGGCCAAGCGGGCGGTATGGGACGGTCAGTGTTCGGCATTGCCGGGCAGGCTGCGCGTGAGGGCGTTCGCCGGTCAAGCCGCCCGCGCGGCAGCCGGGTCGCTGCGGATCGCGGTGAATCTCGCCTTGGCGACCCTGCTGATCGCGGGGACCGGCGCTGGGTTGCTGGCATGGCGGCTGTCGTCTGGCCCGTTGGAATTGAAATGGCTGGCGCCGCAACTGGCAGCGGCGGCAAATGCCGACCCGGCGTGGCGGATCGGCATTCGCAGCGCCGCCTTGGTCTGGGAGGGCTTCCACAGCGGCGTCGATCAACCGCTCGACATCCAGATCAGCGGCATCACAGTCGCCACCGCAAACGGCTCCGCAGTGGCAACGATCCCGCGCGCCGAGGTGTTCCTGTCACCGAAAGCGCTGCTGGCGGGCCATTTTGTGGCGCGCACGCTGCGCATCGACGGCGCGCGGCTGCGTTTCGAACGCCAAGCCGATGGCAGCCTGCTGCTGAACACCGAGGCGGCCCCGGAGCCGGTGGCCCTGACGCGGGGCGGCCTGCCGCCGCCGGGCATGCTGGCGGCGGCGCTGCGCGAACTGGCCAAGCCTCCAGCCGGCGATCTTTCCGGCGGTATGCAATCGATCTGGAGCCAAGTCCGCCACGCCGGGCTGCGCGATGCGGCGGTCGAGATCAACGACCACCAGCTTGGCATCGTGTGGCGGGCCGGCGATATCGCGCTCGACATCGCCCGGGCGGACGCCGGCGGGTTGCAGGGCGATTTGTCCACGAAACTCGAACTTGGCGACCAGTCGGCGACACTGACGCTGCACGCCGCGATGCCGCCCAGCACCGTGCCCGGCGGCGGCGCCATCGTCAGCGCAGCGGTCTCGGCGTTCAATCCGGCCAAACTCGCCGCTTTTCTGCCTGCTGCGGCGGCGCTGGCCGGGCTGGATGTGCCGGTGGCGCTGACCGGCAGCGTGACCTTCGACGACGCGCAAGCGGCGGGATTGATGGCGGTGCGCGCCGAAGTCGGGGCGGGCACGCTCGCGGCGGGAACCGGACACCTGCCGGTCGAGCGCGCCGTTCTGCTCGCCAGCGGCACGGCCGGCCACGTGAAAGCGGAAATCCAGCAACTTGTGCTGCTGCCGCACCCGCAAGGCCCGCGCACCACCGTGCAAGGCCACGCCGAACTAACGCGCGAGGCCAGCGGCAGTTACAGCGCCACACTGGTCGCCGGCCTGGACCGGGTGACGTTTGCCGATCTGCCGGAACTGTGGCCGGAAGGCGTCGGCGGCCCCGGCACGCGGCCGTGGATCACCGGCAATATCCCAACCGGCAACTTGCACGACGGGCATTTCGAGGCCGGGTTGACGCTGTCCGCCGATTTTTCCGACCTGGCGCTGACCCGGATCGTGGGCGGCATCACCGGCGACGACGTCTCGGTCAGTTGGCTGCGTCCGGTGCCGCCGATCGAGAAGGCCAGCGCCAAGCTGTCGTTCCTCAGCCCCGACGCCATCGCCATCGACGTGACCGGCGGACGGCAGGCGGGCGGCATTCAGGGCGGCATTCAGATCCAGACCGGGCGAGTGGTGCTGTCCGGGTTGAGCGGGGCGGAACAGTTCGCCGATATCGACGCGCAGGTGACTGCGCCGGTCGCCGACGTGCTGACGCTGCTGCGCCATCCGCGCATCAAGCTGCTCGACCGCAGCCCGCTGAAATTGCAGGACGCGGGCGGACAGCTCGCCGGGAAACTGACGCTGACCCACCTGCCGCTGCGCGATGCGGTGACGATGGACGATGTGCAAATCCGCACCCTCGCCAAACTGACCAACCTGCGCGTGGCGGGGCTGGCCGCCGGGCGGGACGTGGACCACGGCACGCTGACGCTGGACGTCAATTCGGCGGGCCTGCGCGCGGCGGGCAGCATGGAAGTGTCCGGCGTGCCGGCCGAGGTCAAGCTCGACATGGATTTCCGCCGGGGCGGCGCGTCGCAGATCACCCAGAAGGTCTCCGCCAGCGCCACATTGAACGAGCGGCAATTGGCCGCGTTCGGCGTCGACCCGAAAGGCATGATGAGCGGCCCGGCGGCGGTGTCGGCCACCGTGGCCTTGCAGCGCGGCGGGCACGGCGAGATCGTGGTGCGGGCTGACCTGAAAGACGCCGTTCTGAAATTCGACGACCTGTCGTTCAGCAAACCGGCCGGGCAAGCCGCCACGCTCGACGCGCGGGTGCTGCTGGACGGCGGCAAACTCAGCGGCATCGACCGGGTGCAACTCGAAGGCAATGCCATTCATGTGGCAGGCGACGCCAGCTTCAGCGGCGGCGCACTGGACGAGGTGCATATCGCCAAGCTGACGCTGGGCAGCGACATGGATGCGCGCGGCGTGGTGCATCTGCCGGCCGCCCCCGGCAAGCCCATTGTTGTATCGCTGAGCGGACACAGTCTGAACGTGTCGGCGCAACTGGCGCAGAAGCCGCCGCCGAAGGGCGAACCCGCGAAGGCCGAACCGGCAAAAGGTGAACCGCCACCCGGTCCACCCTATGCGGTGGACGCCATTTTCGACCGCGTGGTGCTGGGGCCGGGGCGCCAAATCGGCGCGGTGAATTTGCATGCCGAGAACAACGGACGGGTTTTCACCCGCGCCAGCCTGACGGCGCAAAGCGGCGACAAGGCCCCGTTCAACCTCAGCATCACCCCGCATGGCGGCACGCGCGCCTTGAGCGGCAATGCCGCCGATGCCGGGGCATTGCTGCGCGCGTTCGGGGTGGTGGAGACCGTGCTGGGTGGGCAAATGATCCTGACCGGCAGCTATGACGATACCAGGGCGGACCACCAACTGAGCGGCACCGCTGAAATGACCGAATTTCGCGTGCGCGATGCGCCGATATTGGCCCGGTTGCTGCAGGCGATGACGCTGTACGGGTTGCTGGAACTGACCAAGGGTCCCGGCCTCGGGTTCAGCAAGTTGGTGGCCCCGTTTCACTACACCGGCGACGTGCTTGAACTCGCCGACGCCCGCGCCTTCAGCCCCAGCCTGGGCATGACCGCGAAGGGCCGCATCGACCTCGCCCGGCAGACCGCCGATCTGCAAGGCACCATCGTGCCGGCCTATTTCTTCAACTCGTTGCTCGGCGACGTGCCGCTCCTCGGCCCGCTGTTCAGCCCCGAACGCGGCGGCGGCGTATTCGCCGCAACTTACGCAGTGCGCGGGCCGCTCGACGACCCGGATGTCGGGGTCAATCCACTGGCCGCGCTGACGCCGGGGTTTTTACGCAACCTGTTCGGCGTGTTCGACGCGCTGCCGCAACCCACCGGCCCGGCGCCACCGCCTAGAAATCAAAAGTAGCGGCTTGCTGTTCACCGCCGGGCTTCGCATGTTGCCGCGATGAACGACATTCGCGCGATCCTGTTCGACGTGTTCGGCACCGTGGTGGACTGGCGCGGCAGCCTGATTGCCGATCTGTCCGCCTGGGGCGCCGCACGCGGCCTCACCGCCGATTGGGCGGGCCTCGCCGACGCATGGCGCGGCGCTTATGCCCCGTCGATGGACCAAGTGCGGCGCGGCGTGCTGCCCTGGACGATCCTGGACGATTTGCAGCGCGCCTCGCTGCGCCAGTTGCTGCCCCGCTTCGAAGTGCCGGAACCGGACGCCGCCACGTTCGAGCACCTCAACCGCGTCTGGCGCCGCCTGCACCCATGGCCCGATTCGGTGGCCGGTCTCCAGCAGTTAAAGCGCCGCCGCATCATCGCCGCCTTGTCCAACGGCAACGTGGCATTGCTGATCGACATGGCGAAGTTCGGCGGCCTGCCGTGGGATTTCGTGTTCGGCTCCGACCTGACCCGGCATTACAAGCCCGACCCCGAAACCTATCTCGGCGCCTGCGGCTGGCTTGGCCTGGACCCCGCGCAGGTGCTGATGGCCGCTGCCCACCCGAGCGACCTTGCCGCCGCCAAGCGGCTTGGCCTGCGCACGGCGTTCATCGCCCGCCCGCTAGAATACGGCGCGGCCCACAAGGCCGAGGACGGCAGCGGCGATTGGGACTTTAAGGTGGACAGCATCACCGGGCTGGCCGAACGGCTGGACAGCTAAAACGGACAGGGCACCCGGAAGGTGCCCTGTCGCATCATAGCCTGAAGCGAACGCCTAGACAGCAATGTGGCCAAGCAGCGTTGCCAGCGCATTGTTGGTGGCCGGCTCGAAGGCGAAGCCGCATGCGGTTGGCGGGTCGAGCGCCGGGTCGAGCATGCTCGCTGCAAAGCCGCCCGCGCCGCCGCCTGCCATCGGCACCGCAGCCGCCGGGGCGACATCGGCCAGCGCCAAGTTGTAGGCGCTCACCGAGGCCGCCGGTTCCACTGCCGCCGTCACCGCAGGCGCGAGGAAGGCGGGTTTCACCACCGGCCCGGCGGTCAGCGTGATGGTGTCGGTCGTCAAGCCGGTGAAATGCTCGCCGGTCAGGTTGGCCGCCGAGGTGTAGCTGAGGTTGGTGACGCCATTCAGCGTCACGTTGATCGTGGTGCCGCCGATGATCGACACCGCCGTGACAGTGCTGCCGGTGAAGCTGATTTGGTCGCCCACCACCAGCCCCGCGAGCACGCCGGCAAAGCTGGCCGGGGCATCGAGTTTCAGATCGGCCGCCCCCGGCGCCACGAACGTGACGCCCTCGCTGACCGCGCCGCCGAGTTCCAGCGTCGCCCCGCCCGCCACCTGCAGCGCGCCCGCACCGGTAATCGCGCCGGTGATGTCGAGCAGCCCGCCAGAGGCTTTAATGACGCCCAGGTTATTCGGCGCGTCATTGACCGTGCCAAAGCCGGTCAACGTGCCAGCCGTGTCGATATTCAGCGACGCCGCCTGGAACTTGCCGCCGCCCAGCTTCAGGATGCCGGCATCGAGCACGTTGTTGGCTGTGGTGTAGAGCCGCCCGCCGATCACGTTCAGCGCGCCAACGCTGGAAATGTTGGTCAGGCTCTGCTCCAGGTTCACCCAGGCGCTGCCGTTCCACGCCTGGAACAGCGATCCGCCGCCGCTGAGCGTGATGATCGCCGAGTCGGTGGCGACCGCGCCGCCCGCGATCTGCATGGTGACGCCGCTGCCGGTGGCCTGCACGAACCAGGTGCCTTGATACAATTCACCGCCCGTGTTGTTGGTGTTGTACAAGCCACTTGGGTTCATGCTGACGCTGCTTCCGTTATAGGCCGCTAACGCGCCCAAATTCAGGAAGATGCCGCTATTAAGGTATAATCCGCCCAGGCCAGTGGATTTCATCGTGGCGCCAGCTTCGTTGATCATGGTCTGCGCGCCGGTATCGACCGACAGACCGGTGGTTTGGTTGGCCCAAATCACGCCGCTGTTGTCCAACTCCATATTGCCGTTGCCGAGATTGCCGGCGCCGCGGATGGTATTGTCGACATTGACCAGTTGGTAGGTGCCGTTCCACGGCTGCGCCCAAATGCGGTTGGCGCCGTTGTTGGACATGTTGACCTGGCCGCCGCCCGTTAATGTCACCGTTTGGCTGGTCAAACGGATTTCGGTATAGCCAGTGGCGCTGAACTGATTGAGCTGGATCTTGCCAGTGTTCTTGATCGCCCCGGACATATACAGAATAGTCTGATCGTTGACATTGACGGTGCCGTTGTTGGTCAACTGCCCATTGGTGATGCCGTCCAGCCCGCCATTACCGCCGATCGTCTGGATCACGCCGCCGCTGGCCGTGTTGACGGTGCCGCCCATGATGGTGCCGCCGGACAGATCGACATGCGATCCCGCCCCACTGGCCAGCACGGTGCCGCCGCTGTTGTTGATGCCGGTGCTTTGGATCAGCAGGCCGCCGGTGCCGGTGTCTTCCAGCAAGCCCTGATTCACCGTGGTTTGGCCATTGGTGTTCAGGATCAATTGGCCCGACTGACCGGGAATGGTGTTGATGTTGGCGTTGATCACCCCTTTCGACTGATTGACCAGCGTAAGGTAACCGGCGCCGATCTGGCCGGAGCCGGAAATGGCGTTGTCGGCGTTGATCAATTGGTTGGAGCTCACCCACGGCACCGACCACAGCCGGTTGGAGGTGTAGGCGTTCGCGGTCAGCATCACCCGCCCGCCGCCGGTCAGCACCACCGTGGGCGTGTTGATGCGGATGTCGGTGACGCCCGCGCTGACGCCGGCCAGATTGATCAGGCCCTGGTTCACGATGGTGCCGCCCAGGTACAGGATCGACTGATCGCTGACCTGCACGGTGCCCAGATTGGTGATGGCGCCGTAGGTCTGACCGTCCAGCCCGCCGGTGCTGCCAACGCCAGTGCGGATCACCCCCGAGCCCAAGGTCTTGATGACGCCGCCCTGGATGGTGCTGGCCACCAGATCGACGTGCGCATTCGCGGTCACGCTGCCGTCGGCCAGGGTCAAGCCGGTGCGCACGAGGTCGCCTGCGCCCGAGGTGATGCTGTTGTTGACCGCCGTGCTTTGGAACACCAAGCCGCCGGTGTTGGTGGCTTCCATCAACCCGGCATTCAACACCGTCTGGCCATTCGTGTTCACCACCAGCGCGCCAGACGACGTCACCGCGCCCACCAGCACAGGCGCATTGTTGGCGTTGATCACACCGGAAGGCTGATTGATCAGCGTCATATAGCCATTGCCAAGCTGACCGGTGCCGGTGATGAGGTTGTTGGCGTTGATCAGCTGATAAACCGTATTCCAGCCGGTATCCCACACCCGGTTATGGTCGTTATTGCTCAGGGTCAGCTTGCCGCCGCCGGTCAGCATGGTGGCGCCGCCGGTAATGCGTAGATCGCTATAGGCGTTGGTTTCCGTATCCAGCCACAATGTGCCAGTGTTGTTGATGGTGCCGTTCAACGTCAGCGCGGTGTTGTCCAGCACATGGAAGAGCCCGGTATTGTACACCGCGCCCGCAGTAGTGGTGCCATCCAGCCCGCCATTGCCACGGCTGTTGATCTCAGCTGGATAGTTTCCCGCCGTCACCACGCCACTGGTCGCCAGCGTGCCGCCGTAAATGCCACTGCCGAACAGTTCGACGTGGGTATTCTGCCCCTTGGCCGCAATCGTGCCGCCGGCGTTGTAGATTCCCGTATTGCTGAAGGTCAGGCCGCCATTCAACACACTGCCATTGGTTGCTTCCAGCAGCCCCGCATTCACCAATTGCTGGCCGCTGGTATTGATGTTCAGCCCGCCGACTTGGTTGGCGTTCACCACGCCCGCGGCGTCATTCTTGAACGTCAGATAGCCGCCGCCAAGATTGCCGGTGCCGGAGATGGTGTTGTCCAAATTCTCCAGCGTGTAGGCACCCCAGCTATTGGAGAGAATCAAGTTGTTGCCGTTCGACCCGCCGGTGCCGCTGGCGCCGGTGTTGTCCACCATGACCACTTTGCCGCCGCCGCTAAGTGTGGTGGCCGCACCGTCCAGCAATAGCCGGGTCTGGCCGCTGGAGCTGGTTTGATTGAGCGTGATGACGCCCTGGTTGACGATGGCGCCATTGACCGCCAGATAGCTGCCGTCGCTGATCAGCAGGTTGCTGCCGGTGGCAATCGTCACCGGCCCGCCGCCGCCAACCACCGAACCGTCCAGCCGCCCGCTATTGGCGTTCAGCACGCCGCCAGTGTTGGACCGCAGCGTGCCGCCGAGAATGTTCGAGCTGTTCAGATCGACATGCGACCCTGCACCTTTGGCCAGAATAAGACCGCCGGTATTGAGGACGGTCTGGCTCGCCAGCACCAGATTGCCGCCGGAGGTGGCTTCGAAAATGCTGGTGTTGGTGACAAGATTGCTCGTATTGATCGTCAATGGCACCGTCTGATTGGCATTGACGATCCAGTTGTTGGTGAAATGCAGTTGTCCCGCGCCAATCTGGCCGGCGCCCGAAATCGTGTTATCGATATTGGTCAGGGTGAAGTTGCCGTTGTCGCCGTAAATCAGGTTGTTTGCATTGTCCGACATCTGCACCGGTCCGTGGCCCTTCAAGGTCACGAAGCCGCTCTCGGCGATCAGCCGGGTTGCGGCGCCAGTCGAGTTCAGCGTGATGGTGCCCTGGTTGCGGATCACCCCGGCGATGTAATCGCTGTTGCCGTTGGCGATCTGGACGTTAGTACCAGCAGTGATGGTGTAGGGATGCGTGCCCTGCCCATTGAAATACGTGCCATTATAGACATTGTAGTTGATCACGCCGCCTGCCGTAGTTTTCAGCAGGCCGCCATATCCGGGCGCATTCAGCGTGATGGTGCCGCTATTGGCCCAAATCGTGCCGCCGGCGTTGTTGACTTGGCTGTTGATGGTCAGGAAGCCGCCTGCCGTGGTCTCGAACGTGCCGGCGTTGTTGATGACATTGCCGGCGGTGTCGAGCACCAGGGCGTTGGACTGGTTGGCGTCGATCACGCCCGCCGCGTCGTTGCTGAACACCATGACGCCGTTGCCGAAGCCGCCAGCGCCGCTAATGGTGTTATCCACATTCTCCAGCGTCGTGATCTGCGAACTGATCGTGATGCCGGTGACAATGTTATTGATGTTGTTGGATAGTACGATTGAACCGGCACCTTCCAGCACGGTCGGGATGCCGGTTAATTGCAGCACGGTGTTGGCGCTGGCCCCGAGCAAGTTGATCATGCCCGAATTAAAGATGGTGCCGCCCAATGACAGCGTGCTGCCGTCTTCCACATCGGCCAGGCCAGCCAAAGTGTCGGCCACAAGCTGCGCCGTGGCGCTGAAATTGCTGCTGTTGGTCACATCGAGCGTGACGCCGGCAATCATCGTGAGATCTTGCACGGTCAGATTGGAGCCGGCCGTCACCGTGTAGGCGCCCACCGTGGTCAGTTGGGCAAGGTCGGAAGCCCCTGGTGCCGCTCCGCCAGCCCAGTTGGCATCGAGGGCGAACGAACCATCCAGTGGATTCAGCCACTTGATATTGGCCATTTTCGACTTCCAACTCCAGAGCAGAGGCCATCCCTGCAATCGTCGGGCACCGTCTCATTGATGTCACCAAACGGCGTTGATTCAAATCCAATGATAAAAATCACAAGGCGGTGAACAGATATCACTCTTCTGACAAAATTAATCGGAGAATGTCGATCTGTATCCTTTAGTTACATAAAGTGCATGGGCCATTTCTCAAGTTTATTCCACCGGTATTACCGTTTTACCGCCGTTCATATTTATGTTTGCTTTCCGTAATTTCACCTTGGACAACTTATGAAATCGAAAATAATTCATGGATCAAAAAGCATTGACTGCCGCCCAAATGACACAGCCGCGACCAATGCGTCTCAATCTTGGTCGTTTTGCTCTGGCGCTACTCGTGCGGCATGTGCGCCGCCCACCAATCTAGCCGGCAGCACTGCACAATACCAAGCAGGCGAGCAGTTCGTCTCCGGCTATTGGCCGGAGACAAATCGCTCCAGCCAGTGAATGGTGTAATCCCCCGCCTGAAATTGCGGGTCTTCGACAATCCGCTGGTGCAGCGGCAGCGTGGTCTTGATGCCGACGATGGCGAATTCGGCCAGACTGCGGCGCAGCCGGGCAATGGCCTCCATGCGGGTCGGCGCATGCACGATAAGCTTGGCTACCATGCTATCGTAGTATGGCGGCACCTTATAACCCGCATAAAGTGCTGAATCGACCCGCACGCCCAGGCCGCCGGGCGCGTGGAATGCGGTCACCATGCCAGGCGTCGGCATGAAGGTTTCGGGGTCTTCGGCGTTGATCCGGCATTCGATGGCGTGGCCGGTGAAGCGCACGTCCGATTGCGTGTAGCCAAGCGGCTCGCCCGCCGCGATGCGGATTTGCTCGCGCACCAGATCGACCGAGCAGACCATCTCGGTCACCGGGTGTTCGACCTGCAAGCGGGTGTTCATCTCGATGAAGGCGAACTGGCCGTCCTGATACAAGAACTCCAGCGTCCCGGCGTTGCGGTAACCAAGCTGCGCGAGGCCGGACGTGACGGTGGCGCCGAGGGCGGCGCGCTGCGCCTCGTTGATCACCGGCGAGCCGGCTTCTTCGAGCAGCTTCTGATGGCGGCGCTGCAAGCTGCAATCGCGCTCGCCGAAATGCACCACGTTGCCGTGCGTGTCGGCCAGCACCTGCAATTCGATGTGGCGCGGCCGGTCGAGGTATTTCTCCATGTAGACGGCGTCGTTGCCGAAGGCGGCGCGCGATTCGGCGCGCGCGGTGCCCCAGGCTTCTTCCAGGTCGCCGGCGGTGCGCGCCACTTTCATGCCCCGCCCGCCGCCGCCCGCCGCTGCCTTGATCAGCACCGGGTAGCCGATTTCGGCGGCAATCTCGCGCGCGCTGTCCAGCGACAGCACTTCGCCGTCCGAACCGGGCACCAGCGGCACGCCGAGCGAGGCCATTGCCGCCTTGGCGGCGATTTTGTTGCCCATCATGCGGATATGGTCGGGCGACGGTCCGATGAAGGTCAGGCCGTGCGCTTCCACCATGTCGGCGAATTCGGCGTTTTCCGACAGGAAACCGTAGCCGGGATGGATTGCGTCCGCCCCGGTGACGATGGCCGCCGACAGAATCGCCGCCGTGTGCAGATAGCTGTCACGGGCCTGCGGCGGGCCGATACACACGCTTTCATCGGCCAAACGCACATGCATCGCCTGCGCGTCGGCAGTGGAATGCACCGCAACGGTGGGAATGCCCATCTCGCGGCAGGCGCGCTGAATGCGCAGCGCGATTTCGCCGCGATTGGCGATCAGGATTTTTTGGAACAGGCCGGCCATGCGGCGCTACTCCAGAATGAGCAAGGGTTCGCCGTATTCGACGGGCGAGCCGGGCGAGACCAAAATCCGCGCGACCACGCCCGACTTCGGCGCCTTGATCTGGTTGAAGGTCTTCATCGCCTCGATCAGCAGCAGCGTCTGCCCGGCGGAGACCGCCTGACCCGGCACGATGAACGGGGTGGCCCCCGGCTCGGGCGACAGATACGCGATGCCGACCATCGGGCTGAGCACGGCGCCCGGATGGCGCGCGTCGTCCTCGGCGGCCGAGGCGGCGGCGGCGGCGGCGGTCATCGGCGCTGCCACCGGCATCGGCGCGGGGGCCGCCACCGGGGCGGATTGCGCAACCGGCACAGTCGCCGAGATCATCGGGGCGGGCGCGCGCACCACGCGAATGCGGCCTTCCTTGCCCTCGATCTCGATTTCGGTCAGGCCGGTATCGACCAGAATGGTGGCCAGCGCCCGCACCGCCGCGGGGTCGAACGGCACGGAGTTCATGCGCCCTCCTCAATCATTTCTGCGAGCGCTTGCAGCGCCAACGCGTAACCACGAATGCCCAGGCCGCAAATCACGCCCACCGCCGCCTTGGAGACGAACGATTTGTGGCGGAATTCTTCCCGGCGATGAATGTTGGTGATGTGCACCTCAATGGCCGGCACTTCGCAGGCCAGCAGCGCATCGAGCAGCGCAATCGACGTGGTGGTGTAGCCCGCCGGATTGATCACAATTCCGGCACACTTGCCCCGGCATTCCTGCACCCATGACACCAGTTCGCCTTCGCCGTTGGTCTGGCGGAAATCGATGGCCAGCCCCAGCCGGTCGGCGGTTTCGGCGCACAGCGCCTCCACGTCGTCCAGGGTCGAACGTCCATACACTTCGGGCTGCCGCAACCCGAGCATATTCAGGTTGGGCCCGTTCAGTACCGCGATCAGCGGCAAAGGTTGAGATACGGTCATACCAGCGCGGCCTAGCACGCCCCCCCGCGCCGCCACAATCCGCCCTAAAGCGTGGCTTCCCAGCGCGCAGAGATGGCGTTGGCCGCAGCGGCGAGCGTGGAAGCTTCCATGCCGCCCTGTTTCTTGCCGCGCCGCCGCCCGATGCCCATACTCCGCCGCATGACGAGCACAGTGACGATAACGCTGAACGGCGAAACCCGCACCTTGGCCGCGCCGCTCAGCGTGGCCGGGCTGCTGGCGTCCATTGGTCTGGACACCCGCAAGGTGGCGGTCGAGCGCAATGAGGAAATCGTGCCGCGCTCGCTGTACGCCAGCACGGACCTGACCACCGGCGATGCGCTGGAAATCGTGCATTTTATCGGAGGCGGCTGACATGGACGGCATCGAGGGCACCACGGACACCACCGCCGAAGACCGTTGGACCGTCGCCGGGCGCAGTTTCCGCTCACGGCTGATCGTCGGCACCGGCAAGTACAAAGACCTGGAAGAAACCGCCGCCGCCATCGCCGCCAGCGGGGCCGAGATCGTCACCGTGGCGGTGCGCCGGGTGAACCTGTCCGACCCGTCGGCGCCGATGTTGCAGGATTACGTCGATCCCAAAGTCTACACCTACCTGCCCAACACGGCGGGCTGCCACACTGCGAAGGACGCGGTGCGCACGTTGCGGCTGGCGCGCGAGGCGGGCGGCTGGAATTTGGTGAAGCTCGAAGTGCTCGGCCCGCCGCCGCATCTCTACCCGGACATGGCCGCGACCCTGGAAGCCGCCGAGGCGCTGATCAAGGACGGCTTCGAGGTCATGGTGTACTGCGCCGACGACCCGGTGGCGGCCAAGCGGCTGGAGGACATGGGCTGCGTCGCCATCATGCCGCTGGGTGCGCCCATCGGCAGCGGCCTGGGTCTGCAAAACCCGGCCATGCTGTCGATGCTGATCGAGCAAACCAAGGTGCCGCTGCTGGTCGACGCCGGGGTCGGCACCGCGTCGGACGCGGCGATTGCGATGGAACTGGGCTGCGACGCTGTACTGCTGAACTCGGCAATCGCTCACGCGCGCGACCCGATTCGCATGGCCCGCGCCATGGGCCACGCGGTGCAGGCCGGGCGGCTCGCGTTCCTCGCCGGGCGGATGCCGCGCCGCATGGGCGCTGACCCGTCCAGCCCGCTGGCCGGACTTATTCGGTAAGAGGTGCGCCAGTAAGCGGTGCCGCGCCTGCGACCTGTTGCCCTGAAGGACCGACCTAATGCTCGCGAACCTGCTTGCCCCGTTCATGGCCCGCCGGGGCATCCATTACGGTTGGGCGATTGTCGCCGTGACCTTCCTGGTCATGCTGTCCACCGCCGCCGCGATGGGGATGCCGGGCGTGCTGATGCGGCCGCTGATGGCGGATTTTGGCTGGAGTACCTCGGCGGTGTCCGGCCCGCTGTCGCTGCGGCTGCTGCTGTACGGGTTCATGGCGCCGTTCGCCGCCGCACTGATGCAGCGCTACGGCATTCGCGCCACGGTCGCCACCGCCATGGTGCTGATCGTCGGCGGCATTCTGCTGGCCACGCAAATGACGGCACTTTGGCAGTTGTGGCTCACCTGGGGGCTGATGGTCGGGCTGGGCACCGGCATGACCGCGATGGTGCTGGGCGCCTCCATCGCCAGCCGCTGGTTCGTGGCGCGGCGCGGGCTGGTAGTGGGCATCCTATCGGCCAGTTCGGCCACCGGCGCGCTGATTTTCCTGCCGTTCGCCGCCTGGCTGGCCAAAGAATTCGGCTGGCGCGTGGCGCTGCTGCCAGCCGCCGCCGCCTGCGCGTTAGCGGGCGGGCTGCTGTGGCTGATCGTGCGCGACCATCCGGCGCAAGTGGGGCTGCCCGCCTACGGCGAGCGCGCCGTGGTGGCCCCGCCGCCGCCGGTGCGCGGGGCGGCGGTGAACGCCATCAACACGCTGCGCGAAGCGGCCGGCACGCGCGGCTTCTGGCTGCTGTTCTTTACCTTCTTCGTCTGCGGCCTATCCACCAACGGTCTGATCGGCAACCACTTCATCCCGCTGTGCCAGGATTTCGGCATGACCGAGGTGGCCGCCGCCGGGGTGCTGGCGATGATGGGGGTGTTCGACTTCGCCGGCACCATCGGCTCCGGCTGGCTCACCGACCGCTTCGACAGCCGCAAGCTGCTGTTCATGTATTACGGCCTGCGCGGCCTGTCGCTGCTGGCGCTGCCGTTCTCGGATTTCTCGATCTACGGCCTGTCGGTCTTCGCGGTGTTCTACGGGCTGGACTGGATCGCCACGGTGCCGCCGACGGTGCGGCTGTGCGCCGCCGGGTTCGGGCGCGAGAAGGCCTCCATCGTGTTCGGCTGGGTGTTCTGCGCCCACATGCTGGGTGCCGCGGTCGCCGCGATGGGCGGCGGGCTGTCGCGCGACATTCTGACCAGCTACGTGCCCGCCTTCCTGATTTCCGGCACGTTCTGCCTGCTGGCCGCATTGGCAGCACTTGCGGTGCCGAAGGGTCCGGTCGCGGCGGACCCGGTCGCGGACGGGGCGGCGGTGGCGGCCTAAGCCGCCGCCACGCCCAGCCTCAGCGCCGCCCTGGCCCGTCCCATCAGCGGCAGCAGGGCGGCGAGGTTGGGCCCATCGTCCTCGCCGGTCAGCGCCAGCCGCAACACCGATTCGATGTCCGCATCGTCCAGGCCGGTGGCGTCGGCGACTGCCCCGGTCCAATCGGCCCACACGCGGTCGTGCCATGGCTCGGCAGGTAGCAATTCCAGTGCCTTACGCAGCAGATCGGCGTCCTCGGACAGCACAGGCGGTACGATGGTGCCTGCCACCACATCCCACCAGCCGCGCGCCTCGCTGAGCAGGTCGAGGCTGCCGCGCACCGCCAGCCAGAACGCCTCGCTGGCCCCGGCGGGCAGCCTGGGGGCAGCTTCGGCGAAGCTCAGATGGCTCAGCACACGGCGGTTCAGCCGTTGCAGGCTGGCGATGTCGAAATGCGACGGGGCGCAGGCGGCATTCAGGTCGAAGCTGGCGGCGAGGGCTGTCAGCGGCGGCGTGGTGTCTGCCGCGCCGCCACGGATCAGGCAGGCGGCAATCGCCACCGGCTCCACTCCGTCGCCACGCAGCCGCCGCAGCGTCAGCCCGTCGAGTTGCCGCGCCTTGCCGCCGCTGCCGTCCTGCAACAGCGGCACATGCGCGAAGCTGACCGCCAGCGGGTTGCCGCCGAGGGCTGACAGCAGATCAAGTTGCACCCCGGTCGCCGACGCGCTGTCCTCGCCGCGCACGATGCGGTTGATGCCGGTGTCCATGTCGTCCAACACCGAGGTGAAACCGTGCAGGAACGTGCCGTCGGCGCGGATCAGGATCGGGTCGGAAATCGCGGTCAGCTTCACCTGCATCCGGCCACGCGCGATGTCGTCCCAGGCGATTTCGCTGTCCGAGAGGCGGAAGCGCCAATACGGCCGCTTGCCGCCCGCTTCGGCGGCGGCGAGTTGCTCCGGCGTCAGTTTCAGCATGGCGCGGTCATAGACCGGCGATTTGCCGCGTTTGAGCCGGGATTCGCGCTTGAAGCGCAATTCCTCCTCGCTCTCCAGGCACGGATACAGCCGCGCACGCAGCTTCAACGCCTCCGCCGCCTCGGCATAACGCTCCTGGCGGTCGCGCTGGCGCAGCGTGTCGTCCCAATCCAGACCCAGCCAGCGCAAATCCTGCTCGATGGCCGCTTCGTGGTCCACCGGGGCGCGGGCAGTATCCGCCTCGTCGATCCGTAGCACCACCTGTCCGCCATGACGGCGCGCGACCAGCCAGTTGAGCAGGGCCAAGCGGGCGCTGCCGAGATGCAAAGAAGCGGTGGGCGACGGCGCCAGGCGGACGCGAACGCCCTTCGCTGCCTTGGGGGCCGGGCGTTTCATGCGCCGTGTGTCATGTGCGTTGGATCATTCCTGCGGTTCTTCGCTGCCGTCTTCTTCGTTTAGGTCCGGTGCATCGTGCAGCCTGGGGTCGAGCGCGCGCCAGTCGCATTCGACCTCGCTGGCCGGTCTATCGGCGAAATCGGCCAATTCCGTGGCGCTGCGCCAGCCATCCTCGCCTGCGTCCAGAATTTCTGCGTCCTCGCCGAACTTGAACCACAGTTCCAGCACGTCGCGCGGCGCGGCGCCGGGGCTGCGGCACCGCTCCACGCTATCGCGCACATAAGCGCGGGCGAACGCGTTGGCCCGCATCAGCGTCGGGAAGCCCTTGACCTCCTCGACAATATTATCTTCCGCCCCGCCCGACAGATCGAGGATGCGGACCCGCCAGCCACCGTGTGGCGCGAACAGATCGCTCACGAGACCAGCGCCGTGAAGCCGTTGGTGATCGGGTAACGCCGGTCGCGGCCAAAGGCGCGCGGCGAGATTTTCACCCCCGGCGGCGCTTGGCGGCGTTTGTATTCGGCGCGATCCAACATCTTCCACACCCGCAGCACGGTGGCCCGGTCGTGGCCCTGCGCCACCAGCGCATCGACGCTCTGCTCGCCCTCCACCAGCCCTGCCAGAATGGCGTCCAGCACGTCGTACGGCGGTAGCGTGTCCTGGTCGGTCTGGTTGGGTTTGAGCTCGGCCGTCGGCGGCTTGGTGATCACCCGCTCGGGCATCGCCGGGCCATCCGGACCCAGCGCGCCCTTCGGCACATGCGCGTTGCGCCAGCGCGACAGCGCGAACACCGTGGTTTTGTAGACGTCCTTCAGCACCGAATAACCGCCGCACATGTCGCCGTACAGCGTGGCGTAGCCGACCGACATCTCGCTTTTGTTGCCGGTGGTCAGCACCATGTGGCCGAACTTGTTGGAGATCGCCATCAGGATCAGCCCGCGCGCGCGCGACTGGATATTCTCCTCAGTAATATCGGCCTGCCGCCCAGCGAACACCGGCCCCAGCGCTTCGCCAAACGCCGCCATGGCGGGGGTGATCGGCACCGTGTCGCAGGAAATGCCCAGCAGGCGGGCGCACTCGGCCGCGTCGTCCAGGCTGTCCTGGCTGGTGTATGGGCTCGGCAGCATGAAGGTGCGCACCTTGTCCGGCCCCAGCGCATCGGCCGCGATGGCCGCCGACAAGGCGCTGTCGATGCCGCCCGACAGACCCAGGATCACGCCCGGGAAACCGTTCTTGGTTACATAGTCGTGCAGCCCGAGCATCAGGCTGCGGTAGATCAGCTCCAGCCGCTCCGGCTCCGGGGTCAGTGGCTGCGGCGTGCAGACCAGTTGGTCGCCGTGGCGGTGCCACTCGGTCAGCGTGACCGCTTCCTCGAAGAACGGCATCTGCACCGCGAGGCTGCGATCCGGGTTCATCACGAAGCTGGCGCCCTCGAACACCAGTTCGTCCTGGCCGCAGACCTGGGCGGAGAACACGAAGGCCAGCCCGGTTTCCACCACCCGCTGCACCGCAAGCTGGATGCGCTGGGCCTGCTTGTCGACCTCGAACGGACTGCCGTTGATCGACAGCAGCAGTTCGGCGCCGCTCTCGGCCAGGGTTTCCGAAACGGCGGGAAACCACCAATCCTCGCAGACCATCAGGCCGATGCGAAAGCCGCGAAACACCACCGGGCCAGGGGCCGGTCCGGCATCGAACACCCGCTTGTCGTCGAACACGCCGTAATTCGGCAGTTCGTGCTTGGCGCGGCGCGCGGTGACGCGCCCGCCATCCAGCAGGAAGGCGGCATTATACAGCTTGGCGCCGTCGCGCCACGGCCCGCCGACGATCAGGCCCGGCCCGCCATCGGCGGTGTCGGCCGCCAGTTCGGCAATCGCCGCCTCGCAGGCCGCGACGAAGGCGGGCTTGCGGACCAAATCCTCCGGCGGGTAGCCGCCGATGGAAAATTCCGGGGTGACGACCAGATCGGCGCCCAGCCGCGCGCCCTCGGCGCGGGCGCGGCGGATGCGCTCCAGGTTGGAGCGGATCTGGCCTTCGTGGGGATTGAGCTGGGCGATGGCCAGCTTCAGCGTGTCGGACATGCGGGGAAGCTACGGGGTGCCCGCCGGGGAATCAATTCATGCCCGCTGGCTGGGCCCGGCCAGAACGCGCGCAACCGGACGGACATCCGGGATACAACACGTGCCACCGGGGGCCAAAACGGGCTAGCCTCACCCAAAATAGACACCGAAATCTGGGAATAGGCGCGATGCAGCAGTGGCAGATGCGAACGATTGCGGCGGTGGCAGCGGTGGCAATGCCCTGCGCGTTGGCAACGGCCGGAGAAATGCCGGTGACGCACGGCGAATTGGTGCGCAACCTGCTGCCCGTGGTGGTCAACATCGCCGGCCATTTGGCGGTCAGCGGCGCAGGCACCGCCCAGATGAACGCCGCGCAAAGCAAGGGCAACGAGGCGTTTACCATCAAGACATCGGCGGGATCGGGCTTCATCGTCGATTCCGGCGGCGTGATTGCCACCAATTGGCACGTGGTCGACGGCTGCTACGAGATCTTCGTGACCTTCTCCGACGGCAGCCGCGCCAAGGCGGAGGTGCTGAACGCCTCGCGCTTGGTCGATATCGCGCTGCTGCACGTGGCGGTGGATCACAAACTGCCGGTCGCTACGTGGGGCGACAGCGCCAAAGTGCAAATCGGCGACCCGGTGCTGGCGGTCGGCAATCCGCTCGGCGTCGGTCAGTCCGTCACCAGCGGCATCGTCAGCGCGGTCAACCGCAACATCAACGACACGCCGTACGACGATTTCATCCAGACCGATGCGTCGATCAACCACGGCAATTCGGGCGGCCCGCTGTTCGACGCCCAGGGCAAGGTGATCGGCATCAACACCGCGCTGATTTCCAACACCACGTCCTCGGCCGGGCTCGGCTTCGCCATTCCGTCCAACGACGCTTCGGCGGTGATCGGGCGGCTGATGCAGTACGGCTGGGTGCGGCCGAGCTACGCCGGCATGAAAGTGCAACAACTTACCCCGGAAATGGCGGCGGCGCTGGGCCTGGGCGACAGCCATGCCTCGATCGTCGCCAACGTCATCGATGGCGGGCCAGTGGCAAAAGCAGGGATGCGGGTGGGCGATGTGGTGACGTCGTTCAATGGTCACGAACCGGCCGACGAACGCGATTTGCTGCGCAGCATCGCCGCCGCGCCGCCCGGCGAGCCAGCCAGCATCGGCGTGCTGCGCGGCGGCAAGCTACTGGAGTTGAGCGCCGTCATGCAGGAGTGGCCCCGCCCGCTGTGGGAGAAGCGTGACGCCCCTACAAAAACGGCTGAGCCGCATTGGAATATTCAGAGCGATTTGGGTATAAAAATACGGACGCTGACCGCACAGCTACGGACCCAGCACAATATTCCGGCCGGCACCAACGGCCTGCTGATCACCGGTCTAGCGCCCAACGCCGACGCCGCCCGGCAGGGCGTGGTGGAGGATGACGTGCTGTTGCAGGTTGGCGACGTGCCGGTGCCAACGGCGGCAGCCATGCTGCACGAAATCGAGGCAGCGCGAACCACCGGCCGGCCGTACGCGATGTTCCTGTTCCTGCAAAAGGCCTCACGCGATCCGGGATCGAAGTCGCCCGGCCCGAAATGGCTGGCGCTGCGCGTGGCTGGATAGATCGAAAAAATCTGCGCGGCGGGCGCAACGTCTGGCGGGCTGGCGGGTCTTAGTGACGGCAAAGATATGAGGGAGACGGCGATGGCGAGAAAACCCCTGCGCGGCGCGCTGATCGGCTTGGCGATGGCCGCGTGTTTCCTGCCGCCCGGCTCCGCCGCTTGGGCCGACGATGCTCCGGTCAATCAAGCCGAACTGATCCACACCGTGCTGCCCAGCGTGGTCAGCATCACCGCGCGCGCTCAGAAAGTGGCCAATACCGCCACCCAAACCGTTGCATCGCACGACGCAGGCGACTCGTTCGAGGTGCAAACCTCGGCCGGTTCCGGGTTCGTCGTCGATCCGTCCGGCACCATCCTGACCAATTGGCACGTGGTGGCCGGGGCATATCAGGTGGTGGTGACGTTCTCGGATGGCAATCAGCTGGAAGCCGAAGTGGTGAACGCCGCCCGGCTGATCGATCTGGCGCTGTTGCAGGTCAAGCCGGAACAGCCGCTGCAAGCCGCTGTGCTGGGCGACAGCGACCGCGTGCAGGTGGGCGATTCGGTGCTGGCCATCGGCAACCCGCTCGGCATCGGCACCTCGGTGACGCGCGGTATCGTCAGCGCGCTGCACCGCAATATCAGCGACACCCCGTACGACGACTTCATCCAAACCGATGCGGCGATCAACCACGGCAATTCCGGTGGGCCGCTGTTCAATCTGAAAGGCGAGGTGATTGGCGTGGATTCGGCGATCGTCTCGCCCACCGCCGCCAATGCCGGCTTGGGTTTCGCGCTGCCGGCCAATCAGGCGCAATTCGTCATCGAGCAGTTGAAGCGCTACGGCTGGGTGCGGCCGGGCTGGCTTGGGCTGAAGATACAGGATTTGACCGAGGATATGGCCAAGGCGCTGATGCTGCCGCCGCGCGGCGCCATTGTGGCTTGGGTGTCGGCCGGCGGACCGGCGGAGCAGGCCGGGTTGCAGATCGGCGATGTCATCACCCGGTTCGAGGAAGATCACCCAGCCGACGAGCGCGCGCTGCTGCGCGACATCGCCGGCAGCCCGCCGGACCGGCACGTCACGCTGGGATTGGTGCGTGAGGGCAAGTCCATCGATTTGCCGGTGACACTCGGCGAGTGGCCGCGCATGGCGTGGGAGGCGGCAAACGCGCCGTTGAAGGTCGCGCCGCCGCATTGGGTGATCCCGGCCGATCTGGGGATCAAGCTGACCGAATTGACCGAGCAACTGCGCGGCGAGCTTGGCGTTCCGGCCGACCGCAACGGCGCATACGTGGTGGACGTGTCGCATGGCACCGATGCGGCGCATCGCGGGCTGAAGCCCGGCGACGTGATCATCAAGGTCGGCAGCGTCCAGGTCGGCAGCGCGGCTGCGGTGCAGCAGCAAATCGACGCGCTGCGCTTGGCCGGACGCAGCATTGCGATGTTCCTGGTCTTTCCGAAGACGCCCGGCAACACCGCGTTTCCATCACCAAAATGGATGCCGCTGCGGATTGGTGCCGGTTAGCATTGGCTAAGCTCTCGCAAATGTGATCGGCGCAACCGCTGCGGCGGGAGTGGATCGCCGTAGGTCATTTACGGACCATCGCGGTCCGTTGGCAGGGAGCAGAAGCCATGAACACGTTCCATCGCCTTGCAACGGCTTCGGCATGTATCGGTTTGGCCGCAGCAAACGGGGCCGCGCGGGCCCAGGAAATGTCGTTCAATCAGGCGCAGTTGGTACGCAGTCTATTGCCTTCGGTGGTCAACATCGCCGCCAAATCGGCGGCTGAAGCGCCCGCGCCGGTTATGGCCAGTGCCAGCGGCAAGTCCGCCCCCGGCGTCGCGGTGCGCACCGCCGCAGGGTCTGGCTTCATCATCGATCAGGCGGGCGAGATCGCCACCAATTGGCATGTGGTGAACGGCGCGTTCGAGATCACTGTGACGTTCGCCGACGGCAGCCACGCCAAGGCGTCGCTGCTCAGCGCCTCGCCGCTGGTCGATTTGGCGGTGATCAAGGTCAATGCCGGTCACAAGCTGCCGGCGGTGACGTGGGCGGACAGCAGTGCGGTGCAGATCGGCGACCCGGTGCTGGCCATCGGCAATCCACTCGGCATCGGTATGTCGGTCAGCGGCGGCATCGTCAGCGCGCTGAACCGCAACATCATGGACACCGCCTACGACGACTTCATTCAGACCGATGCGGCGATCAACCACGGCAATTCCGGCGGGCCGCTGTTCGACCTGAAGGGGCAGGTCATCGGGGTCAATTCGGCCATCGTCTCCCCCACCTCCGGCAATGCCGGTTTGGGGTTTGCTATGCCGTCCAACGATGCGCGGTTCATCTTCGAGCGGCTGACCCGCAAGGTATTCAGCCGCCCCGGTTTCATCGGCGTCAAATTGCAGGCGGTGACGCCGGAAATGGCCCAAGCCGCCGGACTGGCGGATGCGGCGGGGTCGATCATTGCCTCGGTGGAAGCCGATAGCCCGGCGGCGCGGGCCGGGCTGCGGCCCGGTGACATCGTGTTGCGATTTGGCGGTGAGACGCCGCCCGACGAGCGGGCGCTGCGCCGTGCGGTCGCGCGCGCCGCTCCAGGCAGTACGATGGAAATTGGCCTGCATCGTCAAGGGAAAGATATCGCCGTGCCAGTAAAGATCGAAGAATGGCCGGTGATGTGGTGGGAAGATGCAAAAGCTGCCGATGCACCGCATATCAGAGTCCCGCCGGACTTGGGTTTGACTGTGGCGCCATTGAACAGCCAGATGCGGGCCAGCTATGCGGTGCCGCCGGACGCCGAGGGCGTGGTGGTAACCGGGGTGCTGCCGGGCACCGACGCTGCGCAGCGCGGCATTGATCTCGGCGATGTGATCGAGCAGGTCGGCGACGCGCCTGTCGCAACCGCGGCTGACGTGCAGCGTGAAATCGAACATGCGCGGGCGGAAAACCGCGGATTTGCGCTGTTTTTGGTGATGCGAAAGAACCAAGTGGTGACCCCGGCGCAGGAGCCTGGGCCGAAGTGGATGGCGCTGAAAATAGCTGCCATGTAATGTTCAAGCGCCCCGTCATCACGGAATCGTGAGCGGCGCATCCAGCAGCGAGGTGACCGCGTAACGCTTGTAGTTTGAGGGAGTCCCTCAATCAGCGGCTTACATTCTACCTCCCCCCTATTCGGCTAGGGGGGGATGAAACAGTCTGCAGCCGTCCGAAGTTACTATCCGCATGTTACCCACCGGAGAAACCGTCATGTTGAAGCTGTTGTCGTCTGCGGCCGTGGCCGCCCTACTGCTCACCTCAGCCGCCTATGCGCAGGATGCGACTGGTGCGTTGAAGCCGTGCGTTCCTGGCCAGCTTGCCGCCAGCGTTAAGGAAGCGACCGCGCCGAACGCGCAGCTTGCCAAGAGCGTGAAGGAAACCACTGCGCCGAACGCCCAGCTTGCCGCCAGCGTCAAGGAGACCACCGCGCCGAACGCTCAGCTTG
>JANYDF010000025.1 GCA_025359905.1 Rhodospirillales bacterium | reverse complement strand
CGGCGGCACCGGCGGCAGCGGCGGGCATGGCGGCGCCGGTGGGGCGGCCGGGCTGGGCGGCGGCGGGCTTGGCGCGGGCGGCGACGTGTTCGTGCAGACCGGCGGCGTGCTGGTGCTGGAAAGCGGCAGCCTTGGCGGCAGCGCGGCCTTCGGCGGCAGTGGCGGTGCCGCGGGCAGCGGTTTCGGCGGCGGCATTTTCATTCAGGGCAGCCAGGGCATCGACTTCGCGCCCGGCAGCGGCCAGACGCTGACCATCGCGGACAGCATCGCCGATCAGTCGGGATCGGACCCGGCCAATAGCTGGAACGATCCGGGCAACGGGCAGGTCAACATCACCGGCGGCGGCGTGGTGGTGCTCGCCGCGTCCAACACCTATTCCGGCGGCACGCTGTTGCAGAGCGGCGCGCTCGATCTTGCGGCGGCGGGGGCGGCTGGCGGCGGCGAGATTCTGTTCAACGGAACCGCGTCGCTCATTATCGACATGGCGGCGCTGGGCGCGATTGGCCAAGCCTACACCTTCGGCAACATCGTCGGCGGCTTCGCGCCCGGCGACATTATCGATCTGCCCGGCCTTCCGTTCAGCGCCAGCGGCGTCGCGGCGCTGGGTACCGTCACGCCCAATCAACTCGATGTGGTCGAGGGCGGCGCCAAACTGACCATTCCGCTTGCCGCTTCGCCCGCCTTCACCGAATTCTTCGCCATCTCCGATGGTGCCGGGGGCACCGCAATCGAGGTCGCGTGCTTTGCCGAGGGCACCCGGATTGCAACGCCCGGCGGCGTGGCGCCAGTAGAGACGTTGCGGGCTGGCGACCTCGTGCGGCTGGCCAGCGGCGCGGTTGCACCGGTGCGCTGGGTGGGTTGCACCCCCGTTGCTCTCGCGCGCCACCCCAACCCAGCCAAAGCTCAGCCGATCCGCATTCGCGCCAACGCCTTCGCGCCCGGCCAGCCAGAGCGCGACCTGCTGGTGTCGCCGGAGCATTGCCTGCTGATCGGCGGTGCGCTGGTGCCGGCGTGCCGGTTGGCCAATGGCGCAACCATTGCGCGTGACGATGGGTTTTCCCGCATTACTTATTGGCATGTCGAACTCGCCGAGCACGGGATATTGCTGGCCGAGGGGCTGGCGGCGGAAAGCTACCTCGACACCGGCAACCGCGCCTTGTTCGCCGGCGAGACCGGCGTGCGCGCGCTGCACCCGGCGTTGTCCGGCGCGCCGGATGCGGCAGCCCTGGCGGTGTGGGCGGCGCATGGCGCTGCGCCGTTGCGGCTCGATGCGCCCGCCAGTCGCGCCGCACTCGCCGCACGCGCCGAGAGTCTCGGCTGGCGGCGCGGGCGCGATGCCGGGCTGGTGCTGACGGCGGGGCGGACCCGATTGGCGCTGGCGGCGGCGCCGCATGGGGTGCGCGCTATCGTGCCGGGCGGCGTTCGGCAGCTTTGGCTGCACAGCCGCTCGATTGTGCCGGCGGAGACCCAGGCGGATTCGGGCGACATGCGCCGGCTTGGCGTGGCGGTTTGCCAGGCAATGCTGGATGGTGCGCCGTTGCCACCGGCTGCCTACGGGCAGGGGTGGCACGCGGCCGAACCAGACTGGCGGTGGACCAACGGGGCGGCACTGCTGGCCCTGCCGAAGCTGTCCGGCGCGGCGGTGCTGGACCTGACCCTGGCAGACGCCGCGGCCTACTGGCTGCCGCCCGCGCCGGCTGTTGCAAGATATGCGGGTAATGATCGGAAATTGCGGAATATATTCTAGGCGGCCGCATCCCGCGCGGCTTGCCGCGACTTGCTGCGGCTGACGTACGGTCCCAGGCTGGCGCTGGCCACTCCGGTCAGAATACAGGCCAGCCCGGCCAGTTTGGCGGCAGCGGGCGACTCGCCCAGCACCACGATGGCGGCGATCACGCCGACCACCGGGGTGGCGAGTTGCGCGATGGACACGGTGATGGCGGGCAGCACGCGCGCGGCGGTTACCAGCCCCCACAGACTGAAGCAGGTCGCGGGCACCACGCTGTAGAGCAGCACCAGCAGGAAGCCGGGCGACAGCGGCAGATGCGGCGCGCCTTCCTGCCAGATGGCGAACGGCGTTAACACCGCAGTGCCGAGCAGCGCCTGCCACGGCAGCACTTGCAGCGGGTCCATCCGCCAGCGATGCGTCCGCACTTGCAGCAGGGCGGCGGCCCAGCACACCGACGCCAACAACAGACAGCCGTTGCCCAGCAGCAGCGTTGGCGAATGCCAGTCGAACGTGAGCGGGTTAAACAACACGCCGATTCCGCACAGCCCCAGCGCCAGCCCGGCCAACTGCCAGCGGCTGGCCTTTTCACCCAGGATCAGCACGGCGCCCGGCACCATCCAGAGCGACGTCGTGTAGATCAAAATGGAGGATCGCCCGGCATCGACGTAGCGCAGCGCGAAGGTAACGAGGCCCATCAGCGCCGCCATCTGCAAGACGCCGGCGCCCAGCACCACGGGCATGTCCTGGCGCGACGGCCACGCCAGCCGGCCTTGCGCCAGCAGCATCGCCGCATAGCAAACGCCGGCGAGAAATAGCCGGATGGTGGCGAACCATAGTGGCCCGATATCGCGCAGCCCCAGCTTCATGAGCGGCCAGTTGATACCGAGGCACAGGATGGACGCGGCGAGCAGCAGGGCTGCGGCGCGCGGTGAAACGGCGGGCCGCAGGGTTGAGGCAACGGGCGCGGTCATGGCGCTACCCCTTGATTCGCATGCCGCAAGTCTCGCAGGCGCGCGTGTGCCGTTGCGTCATGTTCCATCGGTCCTGCGTCATGCGCCCGGCAGCGCGTTGCGATACGGCAAGGCGAGCGGCAACCGCGCGTCCTGGCACGCTCTGTCGTAGGCGCGCCGGATGGTTCTGCCAATCGGGCGTAGCGCTGACTTGCCCGGCGGAGGCAGTTGCCGCATATGCCGGGCTTCGCTTGATTACGAGATTTGTCCGATATTGTATTATAAACTTTCAGCCTGCTGCCGTTCATTGCATTCGGGTGCGTCGGCGTATATATTGCAAATGTGTTCGATAATGGACCTAATACCAAATCTCGCTGACCAAAACTCATTGTCGTTGCCGGGCCTGACCCGGCAATCCATGCGGCCGCACAGAGCATCTCGCGTCTAACACCGAGCGTTGGCATGGATCGCCGGGTCAAGCCCGGCGATGACGATTGAATGGATCATGGGTTCTCGCCCAAGCGGAGCCATAAGCTCAAGCGGCGGTTTATTGTCGGACGAAAAGTCATTGTGATTGGCATACTCCCAATGTGCGCCCGGCTGTTCGTGATACTGGCAATGCTGCTGGTTGCGGTTTTTCCGCTGGCCGGGCAGCCGGCAGCCATGCCTATTATCATAGTTAATGCGGAACAAACTTGACTGCCCCGCAATGACCGCATGGCAATGCTGGTGAATCCCGCCGGCAGTGCCCAGCAGCGTATCATCGAAGTACAGCGGCCGTATTTAGACGAAGTCGATCTCTATATTTCCGGCGGTGCCGAAATTTTGCACTATCGGGGCGGTGCGGCGCGGCCAGTCAGTATCCGGCCATTGCCGGCCCGCGCATCGGTGTTTCCGGTTCATGTTCCGGCCGGCCAGTTGCGCAGCCTTTTTCTGCGCGTACAGAGCACGTCTCCGCTTGATGTATATGTCAGTCAGTGGACTCAGGCGGAGTATACGAGCCACAACCATCTGGAAATCATCCTGCAATCGGCGATGCACGGCATGGCGATCGTCATGCTTGTGCTGACCGGGCTGGCTTGGTGGTTCGGCCGCTGGCGCACATCCGCGCCGCCTGCTGGCCGCCACCGAGCAGCGCGAGCAGGCGCTGGCGGCGGAAGTGCAGCGGCGGACGCGTGAATTGCAACGTCTCAACCGAGCGCTCGCGGCCTATTCGCGTTCGCTGTCCGCCGCGATTCGCGCCGAGACGTTCGATGAGCAGGCGGCGCGGATGTGCGCCAGCATTGTCGAAGATCCGATCTATGTTTTGTCGGCCTTCGGGGTGCCAGAGTCTTCCGCTGGACTGCCGGTGCGATTTGTCGCAGGGGCGGGCAGCGCCATAGGCTATATGGATGGGTTGAAACTGAGTTGGCCGGCCGATGTGCCTGAGGGGCAGGGCCCCACAGGAATTGCGTTGCGCCGGGGCACGCCGCTTTTGATGCGCGTTTCCCGAACCGACCCTTTTTTTGCACTGTGGCGGGCGCCGGCGGCGCAGTACGGCATCCGCTCCTGCGTGACTGTCCCGTGTCACAGCGGCGGGCGGATCGCGGGCGTGCTGGTGGTCTATGCCTCGGAGCCGGACGTATTTGGCCCAGACGAATTGCAGTTGTTCGAACGGCTTAGCGACGAGATCGGGCTTTCGATGAAGGCCAAGGAGGACCGCGTGCGCTTGCAGGCCGCCGAGGCGCGGCTTGACGTGCTGGTGCAGGACGGCCCTGGCGTATTGTTCCAAGACCAACTCAGCGACGACGGTACCTGGCAGCGCAATTACATCTCGCCAAACGTGGCTGGCCTGACCGGCTACAGGCCGGAGCAGTGCGTCGGCACGATGCCGGCCATTCTCGCGTCCGCCGAAGCGGCTGAACTGGACGTCTGGCATACGGCGGTGCTGCAAGCGCGGCACGCCGATGGCCGCAACATCTGGGCCAGTTGCAGTCTGAAAGCGCGGCGGCTGCATAGCGGCGGCTGGCTGCTGACCGGCTATATGATCGATGTCACCCGCGAGCGGCAGATAACCGAGGCGCTTGAGCAAACCCGCCGCTTCCTGGAAGACGCAACAGCCTCGGGGCCCGGCTGGCTGTATCAATTGACGTTGTTTCCAGGTGAAGTCGCGCACCGATTGACCGAGCGGACGAAACGGGAACGACGTGCCGAACAACAATTGCCGCAAGCCGTGGCAGCAGACAATGCGCAGCGTGGGGAACGTGCGCGCCACCGCATCCACCGCCAGCGGATCGTTCAGCCGCGCTGGGTGCGGATCGGCGAAGCGCTGCACGGTCACGCCAAGGGCGGCGAGGCCGCGTTCAAGCGGCGGCGGCAGGGCCGCTTCGGTGCAAATGGCGGCCCGCAGATCGGCCAGCCCCAGCCGCCGCCTGAAGGCAGGCTTCAGCGCCAAGTTTGCGGATGGCGTCTACGCAACGGCGGGGCGGCCGATGCTGGCCGCAATGGCGTGCGCTGCCTGCTGGGCTTGCACCCGCAGATCCGGCACGGCGATGCACTCCCAGAACACACCGCGAACAATGGGGCCGAGCGCGCGCAGCCCTGGGTCTGGCTGGCCGCTGGCGTCGCGCACTTCCAGCGACGGCGTGACGTCCAAGCCGAACGACCACGGATCGAGCCGCGCGAGGCCCCGGCGGCAAAGGGTGCGCACCAGTGCGCTGTCCGCAGTGTTCGCCGAATGCTGACCAGTGGCGCTGAGCACACGCTGCGCCTGCAAGGTCTCGGTGGCGTCGGACCGGCGGGCGCGCAGCGTCAGCGTCACGCTGTCCTCGGCGAAATGCATGCCGGTGATCCGTGCGGCGCACCTCGGCGCGCACCCGGCGCAGCGGCAGGATAGTCGAGCCGCGTTCGGCATCGGTGAGTGCCAGCGCCGGCCATGGCCGCGACGGCGCATGCCGGTGCGACAGCAAACCGCGCCGCGACAGCGCGATCACCGGCCCGGCAAACCCGTTGGCGGATAGTTCGAGCGCCAGATCGACCATGGTCAGGCCGGTGCCGATGATGGCCACAGGCAGATCGCCGCACAGTCCTTGCGCGACGCCTGCGGCCCACGGATTGGTGCAATACAGCTCTTGTTCCGGCGGCGCGGGCGGTAGATTGCCGAGCGCCAGCACCACCGCAGAGGCGGTGCATTCCCCGCCGCTGGCATCCGTCAGCCGCCAGAACGGGCCATCACGCTCGATATCGACGATTTCACTGCGTTGCGAGACGATCTTGCCCGGCGCGCCACTGACCGCCTGATCGAGCAGCGCGCACAAATAGCGCCGGTACAGGCCGCGCGAGGCGAATTGACCCGCTGGCGTGTCCACCCCCCGTCCGCCGCCGTCCCAGCCCGCCGTTTGCAGCCCGCCGTTTGCAGCCATGTTTCAAAATGGGCCGGACGGTCGGGAAACGCGCTCATGTTGGCGGCGCGCACATTCAGCAAATGGTTGTCGTTGCGCGTGGCATAGGCCGGGCCGCACGCAAAGCTGTCACGGTCGAACAGCAGCACGCGATTCCCCGGCGGCCCGCCGGAAACCGGAGTTGTTGGACGCCATATCGGCATCCGCGTCGCCGAACGGCCCGCCGTGCCCGGAGCCTTCCAGCGCCACCGCCGCGTTGGCGATGCCAAACGGCGAGGGCAGGGTGCGGCGGCCGATCCAGCCGGCGTCGCAGGCAACCTGCCACAACAGAATCGCGGCTGCCGGCACAATCCATGGCACCAGCGGGCGCAGGTTCAGCCGAAAGCCACGCAAGGCGACTGGCGGTGCTGATAGCGTCATGCCCATCGGCGGACCTCCACTCAACCGGGCGGCTGCCACAGCGCGTCGCGCACTGTGACGGCGGACGGAATGAGATGCAGACCGGAGAACGTATCTGCGATGCGCTGCTGGTCGGCGGCGGCTTCGGCGGTCATCGGCCCGGCGCCGTAGCCTATGCGCGACAGCGCGGTTGGAATGACCGGCAGCGGCAGCTTCAGGCTTGGCGCCAGAATGGCTGCTGCTTCATTTTGATGCGCCTCCGCCCAATGATCGGTGTCCACCACTTGTTCCAGAATCGCTTTCAGCAACACGGGCTGGCTGGCGGCGTAGAACGGGTCCCAGATCACCCAGGCATCCACGGCGGCCTGCGCGAACACCGGCGGCGCTACAAACATCACGTGATGCTTGGCGGCAGCCGCGCCATGCCTCGGCGTATTTGGCATCGCGTAGGTGCAGTATGGCACATCAGAATGCCTATGCGTCAAGTATGATTTTTCTGCGCCGGTGCGCAATCGTCAACGCCGCCGCGACCATTGATCTAGCGCAACGCGACGGCCGCACGGGGCTGTGCTAGACCGGATGCGCGCTGCGACGGAGCCAAAGGTGACGCCTTTCATCTTACCTGCATCCCGGTTGAACGCATTGGTGGCGCTGCTGCACAGCGACGGCTTGGCGGTGCACGGGCCGGTGGTGCGCGATGGCGTGGTGGCGATTGCCCCGTTGCCCGATGCCAGCGCCCTGCCGCATGGCTGGACGGTGCGTCAGGAGCCCGGCACTTGGCGGCTGGAACGGCGGGACGACGCGGCTGTGTTTGGATTCACCCACGGCGCTGAATCGTGGAAGAAGCTGCTGCACCCCGCCCGCGTGCGGCTGTGGTCCGCCGAGCGCACCGAAGACGGCTTTACCGTCACCGAGGCGCCCGATCCGCCAGCCCCGTACGCCTTATTCGGCGTGCGCGCCTGCGACCTGCGGGCGATGGCCGCGCAGGACAAGGTGCTGGGCCACGGCCCGTATGTGGACGGTGTGTATGCTGGCCGCCGGGCCGGGGCGGTGGTGATTGCGGCGGACTGCGCCGAACCTGCGGGCACCTGCTTCTGCGCGTCGATGGGCAGCGGCCCGGCGGCAACGGACGGCTACGACATCGCGCTGACCGAACTGGACGCCGGCGACCCGGCCGCCCATCGTTTCGTGTTGCGCACCGGTACCGATACCGGCCGCGCGCTGGCCGCCCGCCTGGAACTGGCCGAGGCAACGCCCGCCGATCTTGCGGCGGTCGCGGACATTGAAGCCGGGGCGCGCGCGCATATGGGCCGCAAGCTCGACCGTGTCGCGGCGCGCGCCTTACTGGCCACGCACCGCGAAAGTCCGCATTGGGACAATGTGGCCGAGCGCTGCCTGACCTGCGCCAACTGCACCATGGTGTGCCCGACGTGCTTTTGCACCACGATCGAGGACACATCCGACCTCAGCGGCGATCACGCCGAGCGCTGGCGGCAATGGGAAAGCTGCTTCACCTTCGTGTTTTCCCATGTGGTCGGCGGCCCGGCGCGTGAGGCGCGCGGCGCGCGTTACCGGCATTGGATTTCGCACAAACTTTCCACGTGGCACGAGCAGTTCGGCGACGACGGCTGCGTCGGCTGCGGGCGCTGCATTTCCTGGTGCCCGGTTGGCATCGACATCACCGCGGAAATTGCCGCCTTAGAACAGGCATCCCCCAGTCCAGGAGGCGCACGATGAAATCCATGGCCGATCTGATCCGGGAACATCCGTTCCTCGCCGGCCTTTCGGACGAGTACTGCGAGCTGGTCGCGGGGTGCGCCAAGAACGTGGTGTTCGAGCCGGGCAGCTACATCATTCGCGAAGGCCAGCCGGCCGGCCAGTTCCACTTGCTGCGCGAAGGTCAAGTGTCGTTGGAAGTCTACGCGCCACGGCGCGGCAGCATCGTGCTGCAAACTCTTGGTGCCAACGACATCCTTGGCGCGTCGTGGATTGTGCCGCCGTACCGCTGGACATCCGACGCGCGCGCCGTTGAGCGTGTGCGTGCCTTTGCGTTCGACGCCACCTGCCTGCGCGGCAAATGCGAAGCCGATCCGGCGCTGGGCTATGCGCTGATGAAACGCTTCGTGCCGATCATTCTCCAGCGCGTTACCGCAGCGCGCATGCAAAGCCTCGATTTGTATGGAGCGTCAGTGTGAGCGGTGCTTCCACCAAACTCGCGCCAATGCCGCTGCGCGTGCTGTCGAGCACGCGCGAAACCGCCGATTCCATGACACTGGTGCTGGAACGTCCGCCCGGCGGCTCAGTCGGTCCCGGCGCGCCCGGCCAGTTCAACATGCTGTACCCGTTCGGCATCGGCGAAGCGGCGATTAGCCTGAGCAGTGATACCGCCGATCGTTTTGTCCACACCATTCGTGGCGTCGGCGCGGTGTCGGACGCGCTCGGGCGGCTGCGGCCGGGCGACACGCTTGGCGTGCGCGGCCCGTTCGGCAATGGCTGGCCGATGGAGCGCGCACGCGGCCGCACGCTGGTGCTGGTGGCTGGCGGCATCGGCCTGGCCCCGCTGCGCCCGGTAATCCACGCGGTGCTGCGCGACCGCAGTGCCTACGGCAAACTATTCGTGTTCTACGGTGCGCGCAGCCCGCGCGAACGGCTGTACGTCGGCGAATTGGAACGCTGGCAGGCTGGTGGTGCGATGGATTTGTCGGTGACGGTGGATTTCGGCGATGCCAATTGGGCCGGGCGCGTCGGCTTCGTCACGGCGCTGCTGGGCCATGCCCAATTCGATCCGGCGGAAACGCTGCTGATGACCTGTGGCCCGGAAGTGATGATGCGCGCGGTCGCCAACCAGATGATCGGGCGCGGCGTGGCGCCTGGCGACGTGTATGTTTCGCTTGAGCGCAACATGAAATGCGCCGCCGGACTGTGCGGCCATTGTCAGTTTGGTTCGATTTTCATCTGCAAGGATGGCCCGGTGTTCACCTATGATCGCGTCGAGCACTTGTTGCGCGTGCGGGAGATTTGAGCATGTCGGAACAACTTAAGACGCTTGCTGTCTGGAAGTTCGCGTCGTGCGACGGCTGCCAACTCAGCATTCTCGATTGCGAGGATGAATTGTTGACCCTGGTCGGTGCGATCCGCATCGCCAATTTCACCGAAGCGTCCAGCGCCGTCATCGACGGGCCGTATGATCTTTCGCTGGTCGAAGGTTCGATCACCACCGCGCACGACGCCGAGCGCATTCGTGAGGTGCGGGCGCAATCGCATTTTCTGATGACCATCGGCGCATGCGCCACGGCGGGCGGCATTCAGGCGCTTCGCAATTTCTCCGACGTGAACGAGTTTCGCCGTATCGTCTATGCGCGGCCGGATTACATCGACACGCTCGCGACCTCCACGCCGATAGCGCAGCACGTCAAGGTCGATTTCGAACTGCGCGGCTGCCCGATCGACAAGCGGCAATTGCTGGAGACCCTGTCGGCGTTTCTCAATCGCCGCAAGCCGGTGATCCCCACTGAAAGCGTCTGCACCGAATGCAAGCGGCGCGGCAATCCGTGCGTGATGGTGATAGACGGCACCGCGTGTCTGGGGCCGGTGACGCAGGCGGGCTGCGGGGCGATCTGCCCGGCCTATGCGCGCGGCTGCTACGGCTGCTTCGGGCCGATGGAAAGCCCCAACACCGCGCCGCTGGCGGCACGGCTGGAACAGCTTGGATTGGACCACGCGGCGGTGCGGCGGGTCTTCAGAACATTCAACGCCGGGGCTGCGGCATTCCGTGCGGAGGGCGAGCGCCATGGCGGTTGAATCGCGCACCATCAAGGTCGATATGCTGGCCCGCGTCGAGGGCGAGGGCGCGCTGTATGTCCGCTTCCGCGACGGCGCCTTGGAAGACGTGCGGCTGACCATCTTCGAGCCGCCACGGTTTTTTGAAGCCATGCTGCGCAGCCGCGCGTTCGGCGAAGCGCCCGATATTACCGCGCGTATTTGCGGCATTTGCCCGGTGGCGTACCAGATGAGCGCGGTGCACGCGATGGAGCACGCCGCCGGGATGCAACTCGGCGGCAGCATCCGCGACCTGCGGCGGTTGCTCTATTGCGGCGAGTGGATCGAAAGCCACGTGCTGCACATGTACATGCTGCATGCGCCGGACTTCCTCGGTCTGCCCGATGCGGTACAACTGGCGCGCACGCATGGCGATCTGGTGCGCCAGGGCCTGCGGATGAAGAAGGCGGGCAACACGCTGATCGAACGGATCGGCGGGCGGGCCATCCATCCGGTCAATGTGCGGGTGGGCGGGTTTTGGCGTGCGCCGCGCAAGGACGATTTGCAGGCGCTGGTGCCGGAACTGCAATGGGGCCGCGACGCCGCGTTGCGCACGGTGCAGTTCATGGCGACGCTGCCTATGCCGGAGCTCGAGCAGGACTACGAGTTTGTCTCGCTGCGCCATCCCGGCGAATATCCGCTGAACGAAGGCCGCATCGTCTCTAGCGCCGGATTGGATATTGCGGTCGAGGACTGGCCGCAGCATTTCGAGGAATTCCAGGTGCGGCATTCCTCGGCGCTGCACGCCCGCATCAAGGCGCGCGGCAGCTACCTCACCGGCCCGCTGGCACGCTACAGCCTGAATTTCGACCGCCTGCCTGCGGAAATTCAGCAGGTGGCGCGCGATGCGGGACTGGGCACAACCTGCCGCAACCCGTTCAAAAGCATCGTGGTGCGTGCGGTGGAGACACTGTACGCGTTCGATGAGGCGCTGCGCATCATTGCAACGTACGAGGAACCGTCGCCGTCATTCGCACCGGTCGAACCGCGCAACGTCACCGGTCATGCCGCCACCGAAGCGCCGCGCGGCTTGCTCTATCAGTCTTACACGGTGGGCGGCGACGGACTGATCGCCGACGCGCATATCGTGCCGCCGACCTCGCAGAATCAGGCCACCATCGAGCGCGATTTGTGGAGCGTGGCGCAGGAAGGCCAAGCGATGGCGGATGCCGATTTGCAGGCGCGCTGCGAAATGTCGATCCGCAATCACGATCCGTGCATTTCCTGTGCGACGCATTTTCTCGATCTCACCGTTGAGCGGACATGAACGTACGCATTCTGGGGGTGGGTCAGCTTGCGCGGGGCGACGATGCGGCGGGGCTGGAAGCGGCGGCATTGTTGCGTGGCGAACCGCTGGACGGCGTAGAGATCCTGGACGCAGCAGCCGACGCGGCGGCACTGCTGGCGCAGATCGAAGGGGCGGCGGGGATTGTCGCCATCGACTGTGCGCGCGGCGGCGGTGCGCCGGGCAGCATCGTCAAACGCGGCGCCGATATTGCCGCGTGGCCGCAGCTTCGGGCGTCGAGTTCGCACGGCAATGCGTTGGCCGGGGCGTTGGCGCTGGGCGATGCGCTCGGCTGCTTGCCGTCACAGATCACGGTGTTTGCTGTCGTCGGGCAGAATTTTACGATGGGCGGCGCAATCAGTCCGGCGGTGGCGGCGGCCCTGCCGGAATTGGCGCGCCAAGCGATGCGGGAGGCTACATGCATGAAGCGCGGTTGATGCGCGATTTGATGACCCGCATCACCGGCGTTGCCGCCGGGAATGGCGGCGGGCGAGTGGCGGGCGTGCATGTGTGGCTCGGTGCGCTGAGCCATTTCACCCCGCACCATTTTGCCGAACATTTTGTTGACGAGAGTGCGGGCAGCATCGCCGAGGGCGCTGTGCTGACCTGCGACATGTCCGACGACCCGACCCACGCCGACGCGCTGACGGTGCGGTTGATCAGTATCGAGTTGGCGCCGGATTGATGCTGGACGGCATTCCTGGCGCTCCGGTCCGGATGCGAATTGATATATCGGGCGTGGTGCAGGGCGTCGGCTTCCGGCCGTTTGTGTTTCGTCTGGCCACCGAACTCGGTTTGGCTGGTTTCGTTTGCAACGCGCCGTCCGGCGTGGTGATCGAGGCGGAAGGACCGGCGGATGCGGTGCAGGACTTCGCGGACCGCTTGCACCGCGATGCTCCTAGCCCGGCGCGCATTACGGGCCTGACGCAAAGCCCGGCCCCGGTGCGCAGCGTGGCTGATTTCGCGGTGGTGGATTCGCTGCAATCCGGCGGCGGCGGCGGTCTGCCGCTGGCCGATCTGGCCACCTGTGCCGACTGCCGCGCGGATATTTTCGCCCGGCGCGGCCGTCACGCCGGCTACGCCTTCACCGCCTGCGCCGTGTGCGGCCCGCGCTTTTCGGTGCTGGACGATTTGCCGTACGACCGTGAGCGCACCGCGCTTGCTGGCTTCCCGCTGTGTCCGGCGTGTCTGCGCGGCTACCGCGACCCGGCGGACCGGCGGTTTCACGCGGAAACCCAGGCTTGCGCGGTCTGTGGCCCAGCACTGAGTCTTATTTTCGATGTCATACCCCGCCAATCACCGGCAAAGGCCGCCCCAATAACCGCCTCCGAGGCAGTCCGTCAGGCGCCAATATCAGCGGCGCGCCACTGGCGTATCGCGATGCCGATCTGCCGCCGGGTCTGGCCGATGCCGTCCTGACCCACAACCGGCCCATCCTGCGCCCGGTCGAGGACAGTGTGGCGCAGGTGGTGAACGGGGCGCCGATGCTGCTGCGCCTTGGGCGCGGCTATGCGCCGCTGGCGGTGGACTTGGCGGCTGCCGCGCCGCCAATTTTGGCGCTCGGCGGGCATTTGAAGAACGCGCCGGGCGTCGCGCTGGGCCGTATTGCGCTGCTCGGCCCGCAACTCGGCGATCTCGACCATCCCGGCACGCTGGCGGCGCACCGCGATCTGGCGGCGGAGCTGTGCCGCCTGCCGCGCGTGCAACCGCAAGCGGTGGCGTGCGACGCGCATCCGGACGATGTGGCGGATGCGCAAGCGCACGGCCTGCCGGTAGTTGCGGTGCAGCACCATCTGGCCCACGTCGCCGCTGCGATGGCCGAGCATCGGCTGTCCGGCCCGGTGCTCGGCATCGCCTGGGACGGGGCCGGTTACGGCAGCGACGGCACCATCTGGGGCGGCGAGTTCTTGCTGGTGGACGCGGCGGCGTGGCGGCGGGTGGCCCGTCTGCGCCGGTTCCGCCTGCCCGGCGGCGATGCGGCGGCGCGCGAACCGCCGCGCGCGGCGGCGGGCGTACTGGCCGAACTGCTCGGCGGGGAGGCCGCCGCGCCGTTGGTCGACGACGTGCGCTGGCTGGCGCTGTGCCGCACCGCACCGCAAACCTCCAGCGCCGGGCGGTTGATCGACGCGGTGGCGGCCCTGCTCGGCCTGTGCCGCCGCAACAGTTTCGAGGGCGAGGCGGCGATGGCGCTGGAACATTGCGCGGGCAGTGCTGCCAGCCACGGCTACCGGTTCGCCGTGGTGCCCGGCGATCAGGCGGAGGGCCATCTGGCGGAGTTGGATTGGGCCCCGGCGCTGGGCGCGCTGCTGGCGGATCGCGCGGCGGGCGTGGCCAATGGGCTGATCGCGGCGCGGTTTTATCGTGGCCTGATCGACGGCGCGGTGGCGATGGCGCGCCACGCGGGCGTGGCCGATGTGGTGCTGACCGGCGGCTGTTTCCAAAGCCCGCTGCTGGCCGGTACGCTGCAAACCGCGCTGGCGGCGCGCGGGCATCGCGTTCATGTTCCGCAACGCGTGCCGCCCGGCGACGGCGGTTTGGCGCTCGGCCAGCTCGAATGGGCCCGACGCTGCATGGCAATAGGATAGCGCGCATGTGTTTGGCTATTCCCGGCCGTCTGGTCGAAGCCAGTGAACTCGGCGAACTCACCGCCACCGGGCGGGTGGATTTCGGCGGCGTCAGCAAAGTGGTCAGTCTGGCCTTCGTGCCGGAGGTCCAGCTTGGCGACTACGTGCTGGTGCACGCCGGTGTCGCCATCGCGGTGATGGACGCCGAGGCCGCCGCGCGCGTGCTGGCCGAACTGGATGCCATCGGCGAGGCCGCATGACCGATCAGACCGCCATCGCCCGCGCTGCCGAGGCCATCGCCCGCACCGTTACCCGGCCCTGGACCATTATGGAGGTCTGCGGCGGGCAGACCCATTGCATCGTGCGGCACGGGCTGGACCAGATGCTGCCGGATCGTTTGACGCTGGTGCACGGCCCCGGCTGCCCGGTGTGCGTGACGCCCGCCGAGGCGATCGATGCCGCCATCGCGCTCAGTCAGCGCCCTGGCGTCATCCTGTGCAGTTTCGGCGACATGCTGCGCGTGCCGGGCAGCAGCGCCAGCCTGTTGCAGGCCAAGGCGCGCGGCGGCGACGTGCGGGTGGTGTACGGCCCGCTCGACGCGGTGGCGCTGGCGCGGGCCAACCCGGCGCGCGAGGTGGTGTTCTTCGCCGTCGGGTTCGAAACCACGGTGCCCGCCACGGCGCTGGCGGTCAGTCTGGCCGAGCGGGAAGGCGTGACGAATTTTTCGCTGCTCGCCAGCCACGTGCTGGTGCCCCCGGCGATGCAGGCGCTGCTGGCGGCACCGGACAACACCGTGCAGGGGTTCCTGGCCGCCGGACATGTCTGCACCGTGATGGGCATGGCGGCCTACGGCCCCATCGCCGAGCGGTATCGCGTGCCGGTGGTGGTGACCGGGTTCGAGCCGCTGGACATTCTGCAAGGCGTGCTGCTGTGCGTGCGCCAACTCGAATCCGGCCGCGCCGAGGTGGAAAACCAGTACGCCCGCGCGGTGCAGCCGCACGGCAATCGCGCAGCACAGGCCCTGATCGCCGAAGTGTTCGCGGTGGCGCCGCAACTCTGGCGCGGCCTCGGCGATATTCCGGCCAGCGGTCTGCGGCTGCGCCCGGCGCTGGGGCATCGCGATGCCTGGACCCGGTTCGGTACGTTGGCGCCATCCGCGCCAGCCGCGCCGTCGCCGTGCATCGCCGGCGCGGTGCTGCGCGGCGTGGCCAAACCGCCGGATTGCCCGGCGTTCGGCGGGGTCTGCACCCCGGAGCGCCCGCTCGGCGCGCCGATGGTGTCCAGCGAGGGCGCGTGTGCGGCGTACTACCGGTATCGGGCGGCGGCGGCATGATGCAGTGCCCGATTCCGCTGGCCGACGACCCCGAAGTCACCATGGCGCATGGCGGCGGCGGGCGGCTGACGCATGACCTGATCGAACGGCTGTTCGCCGCCTCGTTCGCACCCAGCCCGGGCCGCCCGCGCGGCGACAGCGCCATTCTGCACGTGCCCGGCGAGCGGCTGGCGTTCACCACCGACAGCTACGTCGTCCGCCCGCTGTTCTTTCCCGGCGGCGATATTGCCCGGCTGGCGGTGTTTGGCACTTGCAACGATCTGGCGGTGTGCGGCGCACAGCCGATGCATCTGGCGGTGGCGATGGTGCTGGAGGAGGGGTTGCCGATGGACACCCTTTGGCGTTTGTGCGTTTCGCTCGCCGAGGCGGCGGCGCTGGCCGGGGTGACGGTGGTGACCGGCGACACCAAGGTGGTGGAGCGCGGGCGCGGCGACGGGGTGTATGTGACCACCAGCGGCATCGGCCGGGTGTTGCCGGGGTTGCACCCGGACGCGGCACGGGTGCAACCGGGCGACGCGGTGCTGGTGAGCGGCGATGTCGGCCGCCACGGCATCGCGGTGCTGGCGGCGCGGGCCGAAATTGATTTGGAAGCCGATCTGTTGAGCGACGCGGCGCCGTTATGGCCCGCCGTGGCGGCGCTGCACGCGGCGGGGATTGCGGTGCACTGGATGCGCGACGCCACGCGCGGCGGGTTGGCCACGGTGCTGGTGGAACTGGCCGAGGCGTCCGCTCACACGGTGAGCATCGACGAAACGGCGGTGCCGGTGGCCGGGCCGGTGCAGGCCGCCTGCGCGCTGTTCGGCTACGATCCGTTGTATGTCGCTAACGAGGGCTGCATGGCCGTCGTGGTCCCAGCCGCACAGGCCGAGGCGGCGGTGGCGGTGCTGCGCGGCGTGCCGGGCCACGGGCTTGCGGCGCGCATCGGCACCGTGGCGGCGCGCGGCGTGGCCAGCGTGGTGGCGCGCGGCCCGGCGGGCGGGCAGCGTGTATTGCGGATGCTCAGCGGCGAGCAATTGCCGCGTATTTGCTGAACATCGCCGTGCGTTGACACTCCCTGACAATACGGCGACTTTTCGCGGAAGGATCCAAGGTTGGCGCCGCAATGAGAATAGGCCATTTCGTTCCAGTTGTGGCTTTATTCGCGCTGGGTTTGGCCTTGCTGCGGCCGGCGCAGGCGGCCGATCAGCCGGAGGATCGCGCGATTGCGGATAGCCTCGCCGCCATGTTGCGCGCCGGGCGCACGGTGATTTCGGCCAATCAGGCGCGCATCAACGATCCGGCGCTGGGGCCGAAGGGGCTGGACGGCAAGACCGTGCTGGCCGCAGCGCTTGCCGGGTTCACCAAGGCGACCGGGGCCGATCCGCTGGCCAGCGACCCGGCCTCGCGCGGCGGCAAGCTGTTACGGGCGGAGATGGACGCCATCGTTGCGGTGATGGATGCCGCACAATCCGACATCGACACGCAAGGCGTTGGATTTAAGGGATTTATCCCAGCAGTGTTCGGCCGTTTGGTCAGCGAGGAATTCGGCAAGCGGGCCGGCGGGCTGGCGCATATGAAGGTCACCGCGCCGATCGACCGGGTGCGCAATCGCGCCTCGCGGCCCGATCCGTTCGAGGCCAAGGTGATCGGCGCGCAGTTCCTGGCCCCCGGCTGGACACGCGGCGCCGCGTTCGCCGCCACCGTGACACAAAACGGCGGCGAGGTATTTCGCGTGATGGCGCCGGAATACTACGCGCCATCCTGCCTCGCCTGCCACGGCGGCCCGAAAGGCAGCATCGACGTGACCGGCTATCCGCGCGAGGGCTTTGCCGAGGGCGATCTGGGCGGCGTGATCAGCATCAGCCTGTTCCATTGAGCCAAGGGCGCGCGACGTTGCTAAGCCGCATGTCAATTGGCGGGCGTCTGATCGGGATCACCGCATTTCTGATCGTGATGATGCTTGGCATCGCGCTGTCGTTGAGTGGGGCGCTCGACAAGGCGGTCGGCACGGCGGCTGAATCCGAGCAATTGGTGCTGCTGCTGGACGACGCCCACGCGGTTGGCAAAGCATTCAGCGATTTACGCTATTGGCTGGCCGATTTGTCGGTCAGCCAACTGATGCAATCCGAGCGCAATGCCGATATGGCGCGGGAAACCCTGCGCCTGCGGCTGGCGGCGCTGGCGAAGCGCGAACCCGAGGTGGCGGCGGCCATTGCCGCCGACGCGGCGGCGTTCGACACCAGTGCCGCTGCGGCGGTGGAAGCCTACACCGATGGCCACCGGGTGATCGGCAACGCCAAGTTTGCCGAGGCGCGGGTGTCTGGCCAGAAAGTCGATAGTCTGCTGGACGGCTTGCAGCAGCGTTTGGTGCAGCGCGAGCACGCGGTGGGCGACGCGGTGATCGCCGCCAGTGCCAGCGTGTCGCGCACAACAATGCTGGCCCTGGTGGCGGCGGTGCTGATCGCGGCAGGACTGACTGTGCTTGTACTGCGCTCGATTCTGCGCCCGGTGGCGCAGTTGGTCGCGGCGGTGGAAGCGGCGCGGCGCGGCGACATGTCGGCGCCGTTGCCGCCGCAATCGTCCGACGAACTCGGCGCGATGACCCGCGCGGTGGATTTGTTCCGCACCGGCCAGCAGGAACGCGCGCGGCTGGAGCAGGCGGCGGAGGCGCAGCGGCAATTGCTGGCGGATGCCATCGAATGCATCACCGAAGGCTTCGTGCTGTACGATGCCAGCGACCGCCTGCTGCTGTGCAATAGCAATTTTGTTCGATTGCAGCCGGGCCTCGCCGACGTGATGGTGGCTGGCACCTCGTTCCGCACGGTGCTGGAAGCAGCGGCGGCGCGCGGGCTGGTCGATCTGGGCGCGTACACCCCAGAGGGCTGGGTCGAGATGCGGTTGCATCGCCACCGTGAGCCGCAGGGCACGGCGCAATACCGCTTCGGCGCACGCTGGGTGCAATTCAGCGAGCGGCGCACCACCGACGGCGGCATGGTGGCAATCTACAGCGACATCACCGACATGAAGCGCCAGCAAACCGAACTGGAAACCGCGCGGCACGAAGCGGTGCACGCTTCGCAGGTGAAGTCCGAATTCCTGGCCAACATGAGCCACGAGTTGCGCACGCCGCTGAACGCCATCATCGGCTACAGCCAGTTGCTGCAAGAAGACGCGGTGGACGCGGGCGAGGAGATCACGCTGCCCGATTTGCGCAAGATCGAGGCGGCGGGCAAACACTTGCTCGGTCTGATCAACGGCATTCTCGATCTGTCGAAGGTCGAGGCTGGCCGGATGGATTTGTTTGTCGAGCCGGTCGAAGTCGCCGGGCTGGTCGAGGATGTGCGGCTGATGGTGGCGCCGCAAGCGGCGCGCAACGGCAATGCGCTGGTGGTGGATTGCCCGCCGGGCATCGGCGCGATCCGTTCGGACGTGACCAAGCTGAAGCAGTCGCTGCTCAACTTGCTCGGCAACGCCTGCAAGTTCACCGAGAAGGGCACCGTGACGCTCACGGCGCGGCGCGAGCCGGGCGGCATCGTCAGTTTTGCGGTCAGCGACACCGAGCAGGGGCACGTGGCGCATGACGGCGCCGACGCGGCGGCGCGCATTCTGGTGATCGACGACGACGCCTCGGCCCGGCAGATCATCGGCAGCTATCTGGCCCGCGAGGGCTATCAGGTGCTGCACGCCGAATCGGGCCGCGACGGGCTGGAAAAGGCCAGCGCGCTGCGGCCAGACGCCATCACGCTCGACATCATGATGCCGCAAGTCGATGGCTGGTCGGTGCTGACCTCGTTGAAGGCCGACCCCGAACTTAGCCATATCCCGGTCGTGCTGGTCAGTGTGGCGGGCGACAAAGGGCTGGCGTTCAGCCTCGGCGCGGCTGCTTCGCTGGGCAAGCCGGTCGACCGCAACGAACTGATCGCGGCGCTGAGGGCGCAGTTGCGCGAGCCGACCGGTGCGGTGGTGCTGGTGGTGGAGGACGATCCGGCGACGCAGGAGCTCACCAAGCGCACGGTGGAGGCGCTGGGCCACACGTGTTTGCTGGTGCCCAATGGCCGCGCGGCGCTGAGCTGGATGGAAAGCAGCCCGGCGCCGTCGCTGATCCTGCTCGATCTGCTGATGCCGAAAATGGACGGCGTGGAATTTCTGTACCGGCTGCGGGCCCGGCGCGAATGGCGCGACATTCCGGTGGTGGTGGTGACCGCCAAGCAGCTTGACGGGCCCGAGCGGCAGGTGTTGGAGGCGATGGCGCAGCAGGTGGTGGCAAAAGGCCATAGCGCGCACCGCGAACTGGCGGCTGCGGTGCGTGATGTGCTGGCCGCGCGGACGAACGGCTGACGGCTTAGGCAAACGAGAACATGGCGCGCATTCTGCTGGTCGAAGACAACGAGATGAACCGCGACATGCTGTCGCGGCGGCTGGTGCGGCAGGGCCATACGGTGCTGCTGGCGGTGAATGGCGGCGAGGCGGTGCAGAAGGCGCAATCCGAAGCACCGGATATTGTGCTGATGGACATGTCGCTGCCGGTGCTGGACGGCTGGGAAGCAACGCGCCGCCTGCGCGCCGACCCGGCCACGCGGCATTTGCGGATTATTGCCCTGACCGCGCACGCCATGGCGGGCGACCGGGAGAAGGCGATGGAAGCCGGGTGCGACGACTACGATACCAAGCCGCTGGACTTGCCGCGCTTGCTGGAGAAGATCGCCGCCCTGTTGGCGCGCCCGGTTACGCCCTGAGGCGCAGCGCCAGCGCCGTGACATCGTCGGCTTGCTCGGCCGTGCCGGTAAAATCCAGCACGCGATTGCAGATACTGTCGATCAGATGCGCCGGATCGGCCGCCGCAAGATGCTCCAAATCGGCCACCACGCGCTGCATGGTATAGAACGCGCCATCGGGCGCCATTGCCTCATGCAATCCATCGGTGAGCACGACGAGGCCGTCGTGCGGCGCCAAGCTGACTGTGGTGGTCACGAACGCCGCGCCGTCGATAATGCCGAGCGGCAGCGATGCCCGGCAGGCCACTTCCGCGACCGCGCCACTAGCGAACAGCCGGTACGGGCGGACATGGCCGGCGTTGACGAAGTCGACCCGCCCCGTTGGCGCATCGAGAATGCCAGCGAACAACGTGATGAACATGCCGTTGCCGTTGTTACGGCATAGCTCGCGGTTGACGGTACTGACGATCTCGGCGGGCTCGGGCACCCGCCCGGTCAGCTCGAACGCCTGCAACGCGGTGGCGCGCAGCAGGCTGCGGGCGCCCGATTCAGTGGGGAACTCGGTCGGCACCATGGCGAGTTGCTGGCCGCGCGCGCGCGGCCAGATCGTCTTCCAGCACCGCCAGATGCGCCCGCACCTGGGCGCGCAGCGCGCGTTTTTCCAGCACCGAGCCGAGCCGGGCGCGCAGCAGCACCGCGTCGAACGGGGCCGCGCGCAGCATCTCGTGCGCTTGCACCCCGTCGGCGGCATAGGCGAGGTCGGGGTACCCCAAGCGCTGCAAACGGCGGCCCAGCACCTCACGGTTGTCGGGGTTATCATCGACGATCAGCAGCCGCGCGGTGCGTGACAAATAACCTAGTTCCTGGCGACGGGGAACACGAGGCGCAGGCAATTGGCGCCATCGAAGCGGCGGTAACTGATGCCGGGGCAGAATTTGCGCATCAGCGCGATGCCATGGCCGCCCGGCATGATGTCCTCCAGCTTGTCCATCGGCGGCGGCGGCGGCGGCGGCGGCGGCGGCGCTTGCAGTGGATTGAAAGCGGCGCCCCGGTCGGCGATTTCCAGCACGATGGCCGCGTCGTCCTGCGTCAATGTGACCCGCAGGCCGCCGCTGCGCCATGCTTCGCCGTGCCGGATCGAGTTGGAGGTTGCCTCCTCCAGGCACAATTGCACGGCGTAGGCGATAGAGGCGGGCCAGCCCCATTCCGTGCCCGCTTCCTCGATTCGCGCCGCCACGCCGGGCAGCGCGCCAAGATCGCCGGGAATTTCGACGTTCAATGCCCGCATGGCAAACACATGCCTCGTTTTGTGCGCTAACGCCCAGTAACCGCAGCGATTGCCGCCGCTTGGTCGTGATGGATGGCCAGCAACGTGGTAACGCCGCTGTCTTCCAGCACCTTTTCAACGTCTGCCGACGGTGCCAGCAGCACGATCCGCCCGCCTTTCGAAGCGACGGTCTTGGCACCCACAATCAGCGTGCGCAGCCCCATCGAGGCGAGAAATGTCACCCCGGATAGATCGACCACGATGGCGCGGTTGCGCCCGACCAGCACATTGAACGCCAGATCGATGGACGCGGCGCCGGCAATGTCGAGGCGGCCGTTCAATGACGCTTTTGTTGCTCCGTTGCCAATGTCCTCAACTTGCATCTGCATGGGCGGTTCATCTCCAGCTATTCAGGTCAAACAGCAAGTCGTCTAGCACGGTGCCACGATTTACAGGATGCCCAGCCAGATCATCTTCATACATCAAGTTGCTCGCGCGAACCGGGATGCGTATTATATCAAATCTCGCTGACCAAGACTCATCGTCGTTGCCGGGCTTGACCCGGCAATCCATGGCGCCGCACAGAGTATCTCGCGTCTAACACCGAGCGTTGGCATGGATCGCCGGGTCAAGCCCGG
>JANYDF010000001.1 GCA_025359905.1 Rhodospirillales bacterium | reverse complement strand
CAAACCGTTTTCCACCCGTGGTGTGCCCGGCTTCACCCAGCCGCGCTCGAACGCGGTGTCGGTGATGTATCGCTCGACCGCGCCGATGGTGACGCTGTCGAAGCCCTTTTCGATCACGCAGTTGCCTTCGCACAGCCGGTCCTGCGGGCAGATGCGGCCACAAATCTCCGGGAAATTATTGGTGGCGGATGAGACGTCGTACGCCTCCTCCAGCCGCCCCTCAGTCGTCAGCTTCAACCAGTCGGGGATGTTGTTGCCCAACGGGCAATGCACCTGACAGAACGGCACGCCGCACTGGCTGCACCGGCTGGCCTGCGCGGCGGCGCGTGGCGGGTCGAATTCCTCGTAGATTTCCTGAAAATCTTCGCGGCGCGCCGACGGGGCGCGCTTGTCCGGCGTCTGCTGGGGCAGGCGGATGAATTGCAGCATGCGTTCGGGCATCGGCGCTCTCCCCGGCAGCGCCCGCATCCGCACACCAGCGGAGGCCAGACGCTATGGCACAGACAGGCCCATCGCCCGCCTGCCGGGACGATAGGACAGCATCAGTGCCATTGCCAAGGACAATATGGCCAATAGGACAGAAATTCTGCCCTATAATTCCTTCGCCCGGCCGAACAGAGGAATGGCCAGCTAATCCACCCGCCCTAAAGGGGCCGATTTGGACCTATCATGCCGCATACATCTCCCGCCGCCCACCACCCGGCCGGAATCGCTGCAAATACGCCGGCACGACCAACTCAACCGGCGTCGGCTGCACACCGAGCTCGGCCAGCCCTGGCATTCCGGCGCTCACCACATTGTCCTGCCCAAGCAGCAGCACCTGGTCGCGGGTCAGCAGCTTGAAGCGGCCCGGCAGCTTCTCGAAGAACGAGGCCTGCAAGTTGGCGATGGCGACCGGCATGCTCACCAGCCTGCTGTGCCGCTTGGTCTCTTGCACGATCCAGGCCAGGATTTCGCGGAACGTCCACACCTTCGGCCCGCCGAGTTCGTAAACCCGGCCCAGCGCGTCCGCGCGGCTCAGCGCCGCCATCACCGCGTCGGCCACATCACCGGCATAGACCGGCTGGAACTTGCTGCTGCCCGCAATCACCGGGATCATCGGCGACATCGCCGCCATGGCGCCGAAGCGGTTGAAGAACTGATCCTCGGGGCCGAACACCACCGACGGGCGCAGGATTGTCGCGGTGGGGAACGCTGCACGCACCGCCTGCTCGCCCAGCCCCTTGCTGCTGGCATACAGGCTGCGGGCCGACGGCAGCGCGCCGATGGCCGACACCTGCACCAGACGCCGCACGCCCGCCGCCGCAGCAGCTTTCGCCACCCTCCCGGCGCCTTCGGCGTGCACGCGCTGAAAATCGCCCTTGCGGCTCTCGGCCAGGATGCCGACGAGGTTCACCACCACGTCCGCCCCGTCCACCGCGCGTGCCACGTCGGCGTCGCTGGTAACGCTGGCATGCAGCAATACCACCTGTCCGACCGCCCCCATGGGCTTGAGGAACATCGCCGATTCGGTGTCGCGCACCGCCACGCGCACCACGTATCCGGCCGCCGCCAGCCGTTTCACCACATAACGGCCCAGAAAACCCGAACCGCCAAACACCGTCGCCACGCTGCGCGTCGCCATTGGGCCCACTCCAGCACATGTGCGGCCTTGATATGCGCCCGCGCGGCATCCCTCAAGCGCGGGGAAATTTCCGAATGCCGGTTGACCGTTTGATGAACGCAGGTTACATGCCCCGCCCACCGCAGACGTCTATGAGGTTCACCCCAAGTAGACGTTGCCGAATGCCCAGGTGGCGGAATTGGTAGACGCGCAGGTTTCAGGTACCTGTGGCCTCACGGTCGTGGAAGTTCGAGTCTTCTCCTGGGCACCATCGGCGGCAAGAACATGGCGGAAGTTACCCAGTTCATGGCGAACGGATCACTGAGGCTGTACCGGCATGATCTGCCGGACGGACTTTCTCTCGGCCCTGTGGTCGCCATCGATACTGAGACCATGGGTCTGGACCCCCGCCGCGACCGGTTGTGCCTTGTGCAACTGTCCTCCGGCGACGGCTCGGCGCATCTGGTGCAGATCGTGCCGCCGGAACTCGGCGGGCGCGGCGCAGATTGCCCGAATCTGAAGGCCCTGCTGGCCGATCCCAACACCATCAAGCTGTTTCACTTCGCCCGCTTCGACGTGGCGATGCTGCAACGCTCGCTCGGCATCCGCGTCGCCCCGGTGCGCTGCACCAAGATCGCCGCCAAGATGGTGCGCACCTTCACCGACCGGCACGGGCTGCGCGATCTGTGCCGCGAGATCCTCGGCGTCGAAATCTCCAAGCAGCAGCAAACCTCCGACTGGGGTGCCGCTGAGCTTTCTGCCGAACAATTAGCCTATGCGGCCTCCGATGTGCTGCATTTGCATGCACTTTGGGAGCGCCTGGAGGCGCTGCTGCGGCGCGAGGGACGGCTGGAACTGGCGCAGGCCTGCTTCGATTTTCTGCCCGCGCGCGGCATGCTGGATTTGCTGGGCTGGGAAGCGCCGGATATTTTTTCGCACTAAGCG
>JANYDF010000024.1 GCA_025359905.1 Rhodospirillales bacterium | reverse complement strand
CGTCTTGCCGCCGCCGGTCGGCGCGATCAGCAACGCGCTGCCGCCCGCCTGCGCGGCGGCCAGCACCGCAAGCTGGTGCGGCCGCGCCGTCCAGCCCCGGCCGGCGAACCACGTCGAAAAGGGTTCTGGCAATGTTCCCATCGCCACCTTAGATAGTCGCTCACGCCGCCGCCGGGAAGCGGCATCCGGGGATCTGCATGCCGCATCCCGAAACATGGCTTAAATCAACGCCTTCTGGCCTATTCTGTGAGCCGGGTGGCTTCCACGTCGATCCATTGCGCGCGGTGGAGCGCGCGGTGATCACGCACGGCCATTCCGACCACGCCCGCCCCGGTCACCGTTCGGTGCTGGCGACGCGCGAGACATTGGCGATCATGCGCACCCGCATGGGCGAGGCCGCCGCTGGGGCCAATCAGCAGTCACTTGGCTTCGGTGAGGTGTTGCGCATTGGCGAGGTCGATGTCTGGCTGCAACCGGCTGGCCACGTGCTCGGCTCGGCACAGGTGGCAATGGAATGGCGCGGCAGCCGCATCGTGGTCAGCGGCGACTACAAGCGCGCCCGCGACCCGACCACGCCGGGCTTCGTGCCGATCGCCTGCGACGTGTTCGTCACCGAGGCAACGTTCGCCCTGCCGGTGTTTCGCCACCCGAAGGCCGAGGCGGAAATTGGCCGGTTGCTGGACAGCGTCGCGTTGTTCCCGGAGCGTACGCATGTGGTGGGATGCTACTCGCTGGGCAAATGCCAGCGGCTGATCATGCTGCTGCGTGAGGCCGGGTGGGATCGGCCGATCTATCTGCACGGCGCGCATCAGGCGCTCTGCCAGACCTACGAAGAGCTCGGCGTCAAGCTCGGCGCCCTGCGGCCCGCGACGGTGGCGGGCAAGGCCGATCTGGCCGGGGCCATTGTGCTGGCGCCGCCGTCGGCCATCGCCGACCGCTGGGCGCGGCGGCTGGCCGAACCGGTGGTGTGCGCCGCCTCGGGTTGGATGCGGGTGCGCCAGCGCGCCAAGCAGGGTGGGGTCGAACTGCCGCTGGTGATTTCCGATCATGCCGATTGGGACGAACTGAACGCCACACTCGACGAGGTCGCCGCCCCGGAAGTGTGGGTGACGCATGGGGCCGAGGAGGCGCTGATCCATGCGGCGGGGCTGCGCGGCATCCGTGGCCGGGCGCTGCGGCTGCTGGGGTATGGCGATGAGGACGCCGAGGCGTGATCGCCTTCGCCGCCCTGCTCGAACGCCTCGTGTTCACGCCCGGCCGCAACACCAAGCGGGCGTTGCTGCGGCGCTATTTCGCCACCCAGCCCGACCCGGATCGCGGTTTCGGCTTAGCGGCGGTGACGGGTGAACTGACCTTCAAGTCAGCCAAACCTGCCCTGATCCGCGAACTGGCGGCCGCGCGCACCGATCCGGACCTGTTCGCGCTGTCCTACGACTTTGTTGGCGATTTGGCCGAGACGGTCGCGCTGATGTGGCCCAGCATGGCGACCAACCGCGCGCCGCCCGATATGGCCGAGGTGATCGAAACGCTGAATGCGGCGGACAAGGCTGAGTTGCCCGGCATCGTGGCTGGCTGGCTGGACGCCTCGGACCCATCGGTGCGGTTCGCGTTGCTGAAACTGATCACCGGCGGATTGCGCGTTGGCGTCTCGGCCCGGCTGGCCAAGGTGGCGCTGGCCGAAATGTCCGGCGGGCGCGTGACTGCCGACGATGTGGAGGAAGTCTGGCATGGCCTCGCGCCGCCGTACGCCAGCCTGTTCGCGTGGCTCGAAGACCGCGCGCCGCGCCCGGACCCGGCCGATGCCCCGGTGTTCCGCCCGCCGATGCTGGCGCATCCACTGGAGCACGCCGATTTCGCCGCGCTCGACCCCGCCGCGCTGCGCGCCGAGTGGAAATGGGACGGCATCCGCGTGCAACTGGTCGCCACCGGCGGCGGGCAGCGGCTGTATTCGCGCGGGTCGGAGGATATTTCCGGCGGATTCCCCGAGATCATCCGCGCCATGGATTTCCACGCGGTGCTCGACGGCGAATTGCTGGTGGTGCGCGACGGGCAGGTGGCGCCGTTCGCCGATCTGCAACAACGGCTGAACCGCAAGTCCGTGGGCGCCAAGCTGATGCAACAGCATCCGGTGGCCGTGCGGCTGTACGATATCCTATTCGACGGCGCCGAGGACTTGCGGACGTTGCCGTTCGACGCCCGCCGCGCCCGGCTGGAAGCGTGGTATGCCCGCCAGCGCCCGGCGCGGATGGACCTGTCGGACATGATCCGCTTCGAAACACTGGAGGATTTGGCCGCGCTGCGCGACGGGGCGCGGGCGGCTTCGATTGAAGGATTGATGCTGAAGCGCGGCGACGCGCCGTATCTGCCCGGCCGCCCGCGCGGCCTGTGGTGGAAGTGGAAGCGCGACCCGCTCAGCATCGACGCGGTGCTGATGTACGCCCAGCGCGGCCACGGCAAACGCAGCAGCTTCTATTCCGACTACACGTTCGGCCTCTGGCGCAGCGGTGCCGACGGGCGCGACGAACTGGTGCCCATCGGCAAAGCCTACTCCGGCTTTACCGACGAAGAACTGACGCTGCTGGATCGCTGGATTCGCAACAACACCGTCGCCCGCTTCGGCCCGGTGCGCGAGGTGGAAAAGGCCTTCGTGCTGGAAGTCGCCTTCGACGCGGCGCAACGCTCGCCACGGCATAAATCCGGCGTGGCGCTGCGCTTTCCGCGCATCGCAAGGCTGCGCCAGGACAAACCGGCGGCGGAGGCGGACCGGCTGGAAACGCTGATGCGCGTGGTCGAAGGTCAGGCCGCGCCGCGCACCTGCCGTGGGGCAGGGCGCACAGACAGCCCTTCGTAGAGATCGGCGAGGCGCAGGGTGAGGCCGAGCAGCGGCAAGTCAATCACCGCCTCCAGACCCGCCAGCGTTACCGGTTGCCAGTCGCGCGCTGCATTCCGATGCCACAATATGACCTCGTAGATCTCGGGGTCAGCGAGAAGAATGTAGTGTAGGCTGTCGAGTGTCTTGTATTCATCGAGTTTGCGAAATTGATCCAAAATCCGCGTCGATGGGGATAAGACTTCGATGATCAATCGCGGCTCATGGGCCGCTGTTGCTGCCGGATCGAACGGGCCGCAAGCCACACTGACATCTGGGCGGCGGACATTGCCGGCCGGAATGCGAATTGCCACCGCTTCGGTGAACGCGCGGCACGACGTTTGGCGCAACTGGCTGGCAATATCGCGCACAGCGTTGACCACCATCATGTCGTGGCCGATGCGCGCCCCAACCATGCCGACGGGTACCCCGTCGATCAGTTCGTACAACGCGTCCTGGCCTGATTGCCAGTCGAGAAACGCGATAGCGGTCATCTGGCGCAATACGGCTTGGCTCATACGGCGGTCCACCCTGCGGCGGCGGTCAGTCTAACATGTCCCCGCCGGAACCGGCATGTTTTGCCGCCGGTGGCCGTGTTGCGGAGGATGGCTTGAGCAATTTTGCCACAACGCCGGACGTTGCCCCCGGGTTTCGCCAGATCGACAGCCTCGACCAGCTTGGCGCCAGCGCCGGGCCGCATCGTTTGCCGCTTGGGCAGGACATGTTGAGCCTGCCGCCGGCGCCGCTGTTCGACAGTGCGGCGTTGCCCAGCCACGTTGTCGCCGAGCACGCCAGCCGCGCGATGGTGCCGGGCGCGCAGTTCCTGGCGGTCACCGGCCATGAGCTTGGCAGTACCGGCGTGCTGCAACAGGACGGGCGGCTGTTTTTGGATCGGCTGGTGATGCCGCCAGGGTTCGGCGGCTTGACCGAGCCGGACGGCACGCCATCGAAATGGGTGAAAGCCCTGCTGTCCGATACGGCGGAGATCATCGCGCTCGACCAGCCGATTGGTGTGGTGCTGAACCCGCATCTGGTGTGGGGGCATTTCCTGCTGGAGATGCTGGGGCGGCTGTATCTGATGGCCAAGCTGCGCGCGTTGGGACGGCCGATGCCGATTGCTGTGCCGTCCGGCATGCCGGGCTGGGTGCACGATGTCATCGCGGCGTATTTCGGGCGCGACGAGATCATTGTTTATAGCGCCCGTACGCAGCGGGTGCGCGCGCCGTGCTTCGTGCTGCCGGGGATGCTGATGGCGGATTACCATCTACATCCCGAGATGAATATGGCAGTTGCGGATTTGCAGCGCCGCGTATTGGGGACAGCGCCACCGCCGCCCGATCTGCCTCGGCGGCTGTATTTGTCGCGTGGCCAGCACAAGACCGCCACCCATCTGATCGCCAACGAGGCGGAGGTCGCAGCCACGCTGGGTGCGCTCGGTTTCACCACCATCCATCCGCAGCAGCTCACGCTGCGCGAGCAACTGGCGTTGTATGCCGGGGCCGAATGCATCGTGGCGCAATTCAGTTCCGCCGCGCACAACGCCTTGTTCGCACCGCGTGGCACGCCGGTTTTCGTGTTCGGCTGGATGAACCCGTTGCAATCGCGCATCGCCGCACTGCGCGGGCAGCCGCTGGCCTATATGGCGCCGAGCGATCAGGCCCTGGTCTACCCATCCGACGACAAGCGGCCGCCGGTCTATCGTTTCAGTATCGACTGCGCCGAACTGGCCCGCACCCTGCCGGCGTTCCGCCATTTTGCCGGATAACACCGTTGCCGATGAGACCAAAACCTGCCGATGATCGGCGGTCCGGGAGACCCTGCCATGCCAAACGCCATTTTCCCCAACGCCACCCTGCACCGCCTGCGCGGCGGCGATGTTGCGCTCGGGTTCGGAGTGCATCATCTGCGCACCGCCGCCACGCCGATGCTAGCCAAGGCGGCAGGCTACGACTGGCTGTTCATCGACATGGAACACGGCGCGTTCTCGGTGCAGGAGGCCACCCAGCTTTGCCTCGCGGCACTGCCAGCCGGGATCACGCCCATCGTGCGGGTGTGCGCCGATGCGCTGGATGAGGGCACGCGGGCGCTGGATAACGGCGCGCAAGGCATCGTGGTGCCGCATATCGATACCCCGGCGCAGGCGCGGCGCATGGCCGAGGCGTTCCGCTTTCCGCCGCAGGGTCATCGCAGTTGGGGCGGCCCGCCATACGCCTACGGGCTGCGCGCGCCGTCCGCGGATGTGGCGCAGGCCGGGATCAACCGCGAAGTGCTGGCGGTGGCGATGATCGAAACGGGCGAGGCGGTGGCCAACGCGGACGCCATCGCCGCCGTCGACGGGATCGACGTGCTGCTGTTCGGCACCTCGGATCTGACCGCCGATCTGGGCATTTCCGGCCAGATCGGCCACCCGAAAGTGTATGCCGCATACGAATCGGTCGCGGACATCTGCCGTAAGCACGGCAAGGTGCTGGGCATGGGCGGCGTGTACGACGAGGCCCATGCCCGTGCCTATATCGGCATTGGTGCGCGGTTGGTGCTGGGCGGCAGCGACCATCAGTTCCTGCTCGATGCGGCCAGCGCGCGCGCCGGCTTCCTGCGCGGTTTGGTCTAGCCGCGACGCCCCGGCTCAGGCCGTGGCGTTGCGGTGCCGCGCTAAGCCCACCACCGCCACGCCGATGATGGCGGCGCCGCACAGCATGACCGTGTTGCCCGCGCCGAGCAGGTCGAACACCTTCGGGGCGGCGAGAAACGCCACCAGCAGCCCCAAATTGCCGCTGACCATGAACGCCCGCATCACTGCCGCCTGATCGCCATGCGGCACGCGGGTTTGCCGCAACACCGCCACCGCGATGTCTTCCATCGGACCGCCCGCCGCGCCGAACGCTGCCGCTGCGCATAGCGCCGGAAGCAGCCACCAGCCGCTGACCAGCGCACCCGCGACGCCGATCAACAGCGTGCCGGTGCCGAACAGCGCGACGCCGCCGAGCACCATCAGGGCTGGGCGCCGGGGCGCCCGTAGGCTGCCGATCACCAGCGTTGCCAGCACGTTGGTGCTGCCGTAGCTGGCGATCACCAGCCCGTAGCCGCCGATGCCGCCGCCGCTGCGTTCCAGCAGCAACGGCACGCCGAGGAACATTGTGCCGAACCAGGTGCCGTAAATGATGCCCGAGGTGAGCAGCATGTAGTTCAGCAACTTCAACGGCCGCAGCGCCACGAAGCCGTGCACGGCGCTGGCCAGCGCGGTTTCGTGCTCGGTTGCGGCGACCGGCGGCAGCGCGCGCAGCTTGCCGATGCCGGTCAGCGCCAGCGCCGAGGCCAGGAAGGTGAAGACGTCCAGCGTGACGAAATGCACCAGGGGCAACAATCCGCTGAGCAGGCTGACGATGCCGGGGCCGAGCAGGCGGGCAAGCCGGTCGGTGGTGTCGAGCAGCGCGTTGGCGGCGGGCAAGGCGGCGCGGCTGGACACGACGGCGGGCACCATTGCCTGCAAAGCCGGGCGGAAGAATGCTTGCCCGGCGGCCAGCGCCACCACGGCGAACACCAGCGTCCAGCCCGGCGGGTCGCCGCGCAGCAGCCAGGCTGCCGCGACGCCCGCCAGCACCAGCGCGCGGCCCAGGTCGGCGGCGATCATCAGGCGCCGGTGTTCGCGCCGGTCGGCCCAGCGCCCGCCAAGCAAAGCGATTGCCAGCACACAAGCGGCTTGCAGCGCGGTGAGGTAACCCGCCGCCGTGCCCAGCACGCCAACCGCGATCCAGGCCAGCGCCACCGCGAACAACTGGTCACCGACCGCCGAGGTCGCCAGCCCGCCCCACAGCAGCGCCAGCGCCGGGTCGCGCAGCGGACGCAGAATCGGTGGCAAGGTCACGTCTTACGTACCCATTTGGTGACCGGGATGCGCGGCACCTCGTACAGATCGGTGGTGCGGGCATACCAGCCGCCGCCGTGCATGCGCCCAACCAGATCGAGCTTCGGGGTGTCGATGTAGCAACGCTCGGCGTCGAGCACGCAGTCGTCGCGCACATGCAGCGCCACGATGCGGCCAAGCACGATGGCGCGGTCGGTCTCGACCTCGACAATGCTGTGCCGCACGCATTCGAACGCCACCGGGCTTTCGGCGATGCGCGGCGGCTTCACGTTCACGCTGGGCGTAAGGCTCAGCCCCGCTTCGGCCAATTCATTGACATCGTGCGGGAATTCAATGGCGGTGACGTTCATTTCCGCGCGCAGATCGTACGGCACGAGGTTGACGACGAACTCCCCAGTGGCGCGGATGTTGGCCCCGGTGTCCTTCCAACTGCCGGGCGCGTCGCCCTCGCGCCGCCCGCCGATGCCGATGCCGATGATCGGCGGATGGCCGGACAGCGCGTTGAAGAACGAGAACGGCGCCGCGTTCAGCCGCCCTTCGGCGTCCATCGACACGACCCAGGCAATCGGGCGCGGCACGATGGTGCTCGTCATTAATTTGTAGCGATTCTGCGGCGATAGCTCGGCGAAGTCGAACAGCATGCGGCGTCTCCGGCGCGGACGGCGGCACAGTGCGTGGCGCGTGCGCCGCTGTCCACCCGCGCCATTCATCGCTGCTTAAGGCGCGCGGGCCATGCTGGCGGAGTTCTGCGGAAAGCGGTGCCCCCATGCGAATGCTGCGAAACCTGCCGATTGCCGCCAAGCTGGCGCTCTCAAGTCTGGCGGCGCTGGCGCTGCTGGGCGTACTGACGCTTTCGGTCTGGTCGGCCCTGAACGGCGTGCGGACGATGGACGAACGCATCGCCACGGCCCAGGCCGCCGAGCGGGCCGGGCGGCGCGCGGTGGTAGCGCTGCGCGACATGCGCCTCGCGGGCCGCGACATCCAGTTTGCCAGCAGCGCCGATGCGGCCCGCGCCGCTGCCCAAAAGGCCGATATGCTGGCCGCCCGGGCGCTGCGGCTGCTCGATGAAATGGCGGCGGGCGAAACGGCTGGCGTGACGCACGACGCGGTCGGCCGGGCCGTCGAGGGGTTGCGCGACTATCAGACGAAGGTGGCGCAACAGGCGGTGCTCCGCGCGGCCGTGCTGGACGCATTCACGAAATTCCCGCCGCTGGCGCGTGCGGTGGAGGATTCGGCTGGAAAATTGCGCGGTGTGTTCGCTGCGGAGTGGCTGCTGCCGGAACTGGCGGCGTCGTCGCAACTCGATCTGAGCGGGTTTCTGGCTGGCGGCGACGTGCTGCACGACACCGTTATGATGGCGATGACCGGCGGCGGCACGGTGGACCCCGAAGCGGTTGCCGGTGCCGTTTTGGCGACGCAGCAGCACGGCGCGGCACTGGCTGCCTTGCCGCTGTCAGCCGGTGGCGTCGCGGCGGCCCAGGAATTGGGTACGGCCGGTGCGGCGCTGGGGATCGGAGCCCAGGCGGCACTCGCCGCCGCAGCGACGTCCGCCGCCTATACGAGCGAACAGGTGGAGCCGGTGTATCGCGCGCTGGTTGGCCGTATGGATGGCGCCATCTCGCCGTTTGCCGATGCGGTGGAAGCGGCGCGGGCCGACGCGGCGGCGGGATTGATGGCGGCGCAGCGGATGCTGGCGCCGCTGGCTGGCGGGATCGCCCTGGTGCTGGCGGTATCCGGCGTGCTGACCGCCCGTTCGGTGGCGCGGCCCATCGGGCGGATGACCCGGCTGGTGCAGCGCATGGCCGAGGGCGACACCGAGGCCGCTATCGGCTTTGCCGGGCGGCGCGACGAGGTCGGCCGGATGGCCGCGGCGCTAGACGTACTGCGCTGCGCGGTGCGGCATGCCTATGTGCTGAGCCAGATGGTCGAGCAATCGCCGGTCGCTTCGATGACGGCCGAGCCATCCGGCGCGTTTCGCATCACCTACGTCAACGCCGAGTCGCGCCGCCTGTTTGCCGCCATGGGCAGCGCGCTGCCGGTACCGGCGGACAGCATCGTGGGCCGTAGCCTGGACATGTTCCACGCTGATGCGGGGCACGTGCAGGCGATATTGGCTGACCCAGCCCGGTTGCCGTATCGGGCCCGGGTGCGGGTTGGCGGCGAGACGCTGGATTTGCAGGTCTCGGCGCTGCGTGCCGCCGATGGCAGCTACGCCGGGCCGATGCTGACTTGGAACCTGCGCACCCGGCAGGAGGCGCTGTCGCACCAATTCGAAACCACGGTGGCCGGAATCGCGGGCGATGTCGGCCACGCCGCTGCGGCGATGGCGGCGACGGCGGCGGCGATGAGCGAAGCCGCCGCCACCACTGGCGCGCGACTCGGCGAAATGACCCAGGCGTCCAGCGCCGCCACCGGCCACGTGCAGACCGTCGCCAGCAGCGCTGAACAACTCGCGGCCTCGGTGCAGGAAATCTCGCGGCAAGTGGCCGAGAGTGCCCGCATCGCCGCCGCCGGGGTGGCGGAGGCGGTGGCCACCGACCGTTCGGTAGCCGGGCTCGACGCGGCGGCGGCACGCATTGGCGACGTGGTGCGGCTGATCGGCGATATCGCCCGGCGGACCAACCTGCTGGCACTGAACGCCACCATCGAGGCGGCACGGGCCGGGGAGGCGGGGCGGGGCTTTGCCGTGGTGGCCAACGAGGTGAAAACGCTGGCCGCGCAAACCGCCAAGGCGACCGGCGAAATCGGCGAGCACATCGCCGCCATGCAGGGCGAAACCCGCAGTGCGGTGGCAGCGCTTCATTCCATCGGCGATACCATCCGCCGGATGAGCGACATTTCCACCGCCATCGCAGGCGCTGTCGAGCAACAAGGGGCGGCGACGCAGGAAATCGCCCGCAGCGTTCAGGAGGCCGCCGCCAGCACCGCGCAGGTCGATGCTACCATTGGGCTGGCGGCCGGCACGGTGCGGCAAACCGGCGCGCAAGCCGGGGGCGTGGTGGCCGAAGCCCGCGCGCTGACCGCGCAAGCCGCCACCCTTACCGAGCAAGCCGCCACATTCCTGGCGGCGCTGAAGGCCGCTTAGGAACCGCGCAGGATTTTGGCGGCCGCCGGGGCGAAATAGGTCAGCACGCCAGCAGCCCCGGCGCGCTTGAACGCCAGCAGGCTCTCCATCATGGCGCGCTCCTGATCGAGCCAGCCGTTGCGCCCGGCTGCCATGATCATCGCGTATTCGCCGGACACCTGGTACGCGAAGGTCGGCACCCCGAACCGCTCATGCACCCGGCGCACGATGTCCAGATACGGCATGCCGGGCTTCACCATCACCATGTCGGCGCCTTCGGCCAGATCGAGTGCCACTTCGCGCATCGCCTCATCCGAGTTGGCCGGGTCCATCTGGTAGGTTTTCTTGTCGCCCTTCAGCGCGCTGCCCGACCCGACCGCCTCGCGGAACGGACCGTAGAACGCCGAGGCGTATTTGGCCGCGTAGCTCCTGATACGGACATGCGAATGCCCGGCGGCGTCCAGCGCGCCGCGAATGGCGGCGACGCGGCCATCCATCATGTCGGACGGCGCGATGATGTCGATGCCGGCGTCCGCCTGATTGACCGATTGGCGGGTGAGCACCGAGAGGGTTTCGTCGTTGGCGACATAGTCGCCACGGATCACGCCGTCGTGGCCGTGATCGGTGTACGGGTCCAGCGCCACGTCGCCGACCAGCCCGACATGCGGGAATTCCTGCTTCAACAACCGGGTGGCGCGGCAGATCAGATTTTGCGGGTTGCCCGATTCGGTGCCCTCCGCGTCCTTCAATTCAGACGGTGTGGCCGGGAACAGCGCGATAGCGGGCACGCCGAGCGCCACCACGGGGGCGACGTGCGCCGCCAGCCGGTCCAGCGTGACGCGATAGACACCGGGCATCGCGCCGACCTCGGTGACGATGTTGCTACCCTCAATGATGAACACCGGCCAGATCAGGTCATCGACCGACAAACGGTTTTCCGCCACCAATCGCCTGGTCCAGGCGTCGTAGCGGTTGCGGCGCATGCGGATGATGGGGAAGTGGCCGGATGTCATTGGGAAGGGCTCCGAGGCACGAATGGTTTCCCATATGCCCGCCCGCTTGTCATGCCAAGCACCTGGGTCAAAAAGTGTCAGGCTAGGGTGACGCCAACAGGGCGCGGAGGGCTTCGATCTCGCGCAGCGTATGGGTCAGCACCCCGCGCAACCGCTCGGCTTCCAACTCGGCGCGCGGCTTGGCGGCACGGTCGCCCGTGGCCGGCGGCGGGGTTAGGCCAGGAATGGGAAGCTCAGCGGCCGGCAACTCGGCGGCAGCGCGCGCCGTCTCAGCGGCCTCGGCGGCGGCGGCGGCCCGTTCATCGGCGGTGGCGGGCGGAATATCGTCGGACAACTTGCCCCCACCCTCACGCAACAGGCGTTGCACGCCCTTGATGGTGTAGCCCTGGATGTAGAGAAGATCGGAAATCCGCCGCAGCAGCGAAATGTCGTCGGGCCGGTAGTACCGCCGCCCGCCGCCGCGCTTCAGCGGCTTCACCTGGGGAAACTTGGTCTCCCAGAACCGCAGCACGTGTTGCGGGATGTGCAGATCGTCGGCGACTTCACTGATGGTGCGGAACGCGTTGGGGGCCTTTTTCAGCCGTGCCCGGCTGGCATCCAACTCATCGGCAGTCGGGTCGTCTAACCGGTCCGGATCGCTGCCGTTCAGCCCGCCATCCGGGGTCATTCATCGTCTCCCCCAGCGGCCGGGACGGCGGTGTGATTAACATGCGCTTTCAGCACGTGGCTGGGCCGGAACACCAGCACCCGGCGAGGAAGAATGGGCACCTCCACCCCGGTCTTTGGGTTGCGCCCGACGCGCTGGCCTTTCTGTCTCACAGAAAAGGTTCCGAACCCACTGATTTTAACAGATTCCCCGGTTTCGAGGGCGCTGGACATACGCTCCAGCACCGTCTCCAGCAAGTCGGCGGATTCATTCCGCGACAAGCCCACTTGGGTGTAAATGGTCTCAGCCAGATGGGCGCGGGTGACTGTGTTCATGACTTAACGGTAAGCAGGCCGCAGCCAGCCGTCAAGAATGCATGAAAAGCAACCGCTTGGCAGAATTCAGCGATGCGGCAGCGCAGCACTCACAGCCGGATGATGGCCGACCCCCACGTAAGCCCGCCGCCGAGCGCTGCCAGCAGCAGCAATTGTCCCGGCTGCAAGCGGCCGTCGGCCTGCGCGACCGAGAGCGCCAGCGGGATGGATGCGGCCGAGGTGTTGGCATGCTGGTCGAGAGTCACGACCACATGTTCGGCCGACAGATGCAGGCGTTTGCCGATGGCATCGACAATGCGCATGTTGGCCTGGTGCGGGATCAGCCAATCGATGGCGGAATGGTCGAAGCCGTTGGCAGCAAGCGCTTCGTCGATAGTTTCGCTCATGTGCGTCACCGCGTGGCGGAACACTTCCTTGCCGTTCATGACCAGATGCGCCGGCTTGTCGTGCCGCCCGGTGGCACCATCGACATAGAGTATATCGCCGTATGCGCCATCGCTATGCAGGTGCGTGGACAGCAGGCCGGTATCCGCGCCGGTGCCATTGCCTTCGCCGCGCCGAAGGAACACCGCGCCCGCGCCGTCGCCGAACAGCACGCAGGTGCCACGGTCCTGCCAATTCAGAATGCGCGAATACACTTCGCTGCCGATCACCAGCACGCCGCGCGCTTGCCCCGTGCGGATGAAGGCATCGGCCACCGACAGGGCATAGATAAAGCCGCTGCACGCCGCCGAGACATCGAAGGCGAAGCCACGGGCGCCAAGGGCCGCCTGCACGCGCACGGCGGTGGCGGGGAACGCCTGGTCGGGCGTCGCGGTCGCCAGAATAATCGCGTCCACGTCGCCCGCCGTGGCACCGGCATTGGCCAAAGCGGCTTGCGCTGCCCGGGTCGCCATGAAGGCGCAGGTTTCATGCGGCTGGGCGATGTGGCGTTGGCGGATACCGGTCCGCTCCCGAATCCACTGGTCGTTGGTCGCCACCGTGCGCGACAATTCGTCGTTGGTGACGATGTGTTCGGGCAGGTAGTCGCCAATGCCCGCCAGAATGGCGCGGATCACAGCCGGGCGGTCTGCGGCATCGTGCAGCTCCGGCGCGATGTCATGGGGCTGCCGCGACGTTAGGGCCGGCGGTTCCACTCCCAGTTGCATCGTTTGGTCCTACTGCGGGCTGCAAGGATACGATTCGCGCCAGCCCTTCGCGCATACGGTCGTTGAACCGGTGAACCACCATGTCCATCGCGACGTCAACCGCATGGGCGAAGCCATCGGCGTCGGTGCCGCCATGCGACTTCACCACCACGCCGTTCAGCCCCAGCATCACCGCCCCGTTGTAGCGGCGCGGGTCGAGCCATTCGCGCAGCCGGTCCAGACCGGGGCGGGCCAGCAAATAGCCGATGCGGGCCGCCCAAGATGAGGAAAACACTTGGCGCAGCAGGCCACCGACCAACTTCAGCGCACCCTCGGCGGTCTTCAGCGCCACGTTGCCGGTGAAGCCGTCGGTCACGATCACGTCGGTGGTGCCCGACGCGATGTCGTGGCCTTCGACGAAACCATGAAATTGCTTTGACAGATAACTGGCGCGCAGCACGTCGGCGGCTTGGCGCAGCCGCTCGTCGCCTTTGAGTTCCTCGGAGCCGACGTTGAGCAGCCCGATCGTCGGCGCGGTCAACCCGAGCACGGTGCGGGCGAACACGTCGCCCATCACGGCGAATTCCACCAGATTGCGGGTATCGCAAGCGACGTTGGCGCCAAGGTCGAGCATCACCATGTCGCCGCGTGCCGACGGGCCAATGGCGGCCATGGCTGGCCGGTCGATCCCGGGCAGTGTCTTGATGAAGATTTTGGACAGCGCCAGCATCGCGCCGGTATTGCCAGCCGAGACGACGCCAGAGGCTTCGCCCGCCGCCACCGCGTCGATTGCCATGCGCATGGAAGCGCCCCGCAACCGCAGTGCTGCCGTGGGCTTCATATCGCCGGAGATCTTGTCCGGCGCATGCCGCACAGTGCACGCCGCTGCTGCCCGCTTATGGCGGGCGAGCAGGGGTGCAAGCTTGGCTTCATCGCCAACCAGCAAGAAACGCGCGGCCGGATGGCGCTCGGCGGCCAGGGCAAGCCCGGCCACCACCATGTCCGGCGCAGCATCGCCGCCCATGGCATCCACGGCCAGCGTGAATGTCTCGGTCACGGCGGTGGCTGCCGCGCGTGCCGGGTCAGGCGCGGACGGAGGCCTTCAGCGCCTTGCCGACAGCAATCACTTCACGGCCATCGTAATGGCCACAGTGGCTGCACACATGGTGCGGGCGCTTCAGTTCGCCGCAGTTGCCGCATTCGGCATGGGCTTCGGCGGTCAGCGCCTCATGGCTGCGGCGCATGCCACGCCGCGAGGGCGAGGTCTTCTTCTTCGGAACAGCCATCGGTCGAACTCCGGTCTTGAACGCCAATCTGGTGGACCGGGAGCCGGACCGGTGGCGGAGTCTCCGGCCGGGCAGGTGTGGTCACAGTCTGGCAACATCGTGAGCCGCGCCGTCTAGCAGAGGGTCCGCGGCACCGCAAGCGGCCCGGCACATGCGCGGCGATGGCGCGGCGCATGGCGGGCGCACGCCACGGCGGCGGCTCCCTCGCAGACGGGTCAGCCCATCGTTCCAGACAACGTGGCGACCGAGGCGATGAACGGCGCGACGGTCGCCAATATGCCGCTTTGCCACTGCGAGACGAACGGCACCGCGAGCAGATTCTGGCCGTGCTCGTCGAATTTCAGGCCCGAACCGCCGGGCGTCGACCCGGCAGGTTCGTCGCTGGCCAACAGGGCCGCGCGCAATTTGTCGTGGTCGAGCGACCCGGCCCGCCGGATCGCCGCGAAGATCACCCTTGCGCCGCTGTAGCTGACCAAGCTGTGGCCCGAACGCGGCGGCGCGCCGTATTTGTGCTGATAGGCTGCCGCGACTCCACCGGCGCCGGGCGCCACAATGTCCGAGACTCGGTACGGCGGCGGGCCGACATTCAGCACGCCCTCGAAATCCGCGCCGAGCGCTTGGGCCGTGTCGTTCAACGCATAGCCGCCACCCGCGCCAACCACCATGCGCGGCCGCCAGGCGGCCTGCTTCAAGGCACGGTGAAACGACACCACGTCGTTGGGCATCCCGGTGTGCAGCACCACGTCCACCGCCGCACCGCGCAGGCGTTGCACGATCGGTCCAAAATCGAGCGTCCCCGCGCCGTAGCTGATGCGTTCGCTGAGCGGCAGCCCGCGTTCTTTGCAGCGCTGCTCCTGCGCCGCCGCCAGGGCTGTGCCGGCCAAGCCGTCCTCGAACAGCAGTGCTAATTTCAGCGATTGCGGCGCGATGTCCCAAAGCCGGGCCAATTCGCCGGCCACGGTATCCACTGTCAGGGCGCCGCAGGTGCTGGCCAGCGGGCCGGTGCGGAAAAGCAGTTTGAAAGCGCGCGCGGTGATCGGGTCGGCCAAGGCGTCCAACTCGATGTATGGCACCGCCGCGACCTCGGCCACGGCCGACGCGGCGAACGAGACCACCGAGGAAAACGATCCGAAAATCAACCCGGCCTTGGCGTGTTCGATCAGCCGCTTGGCCTCGGCGGCGGCAGGGCCAGCCTCGGTTGCGTCACCGCGCGCGACCGCCACTGGGTGGCCGAGCAGCCCGCCACCCGCATTGACTTCATCGACCGCGAGGTCGAGGCCGCGGAAACTCTCGTCGCCGAGCAGCGATAAACTGCCGGAAAACGGAAACAGCGCCCCGATGGTCAGCGGTTCAGGTTGCGCGGGCAGGGCCGGGGTTGCTGCGGCGCGTGCCGCAGGCGTACGTGCGTTGGCGCCTGCCGTCATTGCGGTCAGCAGCAGGATGCGGCGAGTGATCGGCACGCTGCTCCCTCCGCTCGCTCCGGTGGGCCAAGCATCGGTCGGCGGGGCGCGGCACGCAACCCGGTTTCTGGTGACGCCTTGACGACACGGCGGGGAAGGGAAAGTTTCCGCCGCAGCCACGGAGACCGCCGCCATGACCGATCTGCCGCAGACCATGCTGCACGCCGCCGCGACTGGGGCCGGGGGGCCGGACGTGATCCATATCGCGCGTGGACCGCTGCCCCAGCCCAAGCCCGACGAGGTGCTGATCCGGGTGCAGGCGGCCGGGGTCAACCGGCCGGACGTGTTGCAGCGCCAGGGGCTGTACCCGGTGCCGCCCAGCGCCAGCCCGATCATGGGCCTTGAGGTCGCAGGCGAGGTGGCCGCCGTGGGCGCTGCGGTGACCGTATGGCAGCTTGGCGACAAAGTCTGTGCGCTGAGCAATGGCGGCGGCTACGCCGAATATTGCGCCGCACCTGAGGCGCAATGCCTGCCATGGCCCGCAGGCTATAGCGCGGTGCAGGCGGCGGCACTGCCCGAGACCTATTTTACCGTTTGGGCCAACGTGTTCATGCACGGGCGGCTGGCCAGCGGCGAAAGCCTGCTGGTGCACGGCGGCACCTCGGGCATCGGCGTGACCGCCATTCAGTTGGCTGTGGCGTTCGGCGCGACGGTGTACGCCACCGCCGGATCGGACGCCAAGGCGGCGGCCTGCGTGGCGCTGGGGGCGGCGGGCGGGATCAACTACCGCACCGCCGACTTCCTCGACGACATCAAGCGGCTGACCGGCGGGCGCGGGGTGGACGTGGTGCTGGATATGGTGGGCGCGCCCTACACGGTGCGCAATCTGCGCTGTTTGGCGATGGACGGACGGCTGGTGCAGATCGGCTTGCAGCAGGGCGCCAAGGTGGACGGCTTCGACTTGGGCGTGGTCATGATGCGCCGTCTGGTCGTTACGGGTTCGACGATGCGCCCGCGCACGACCGCCGAAAAGGGCGTCATTGCCGCGCAGTTGCGCGCGCGCGTGTGGCCGCTGCTCGACGCCGGGCGCTGCGCTCCGGTGATCCACGCCGTGTTCCCACTGGCCGAGGCGGGGGCGGCGCAGGCGCTGATGGAGACCAGCGCGCACACCGGCAAGATCATGCTGACGGTGGCTGCGTGATCCTGCACGCCGTCGAACGCCAGGGTTCAGGTGCGGCGGCGGACAAGCCGCCGATTGTGCTGTTGCATGGCCTGTTCGGTCAGGCGATGAATTTCGGTGCCGTCCAGCGGCGGCTGGCGGGGTCCGGGCGGCGGGTGATTGCGCTGGACATGCGCAACCACGGCGCCAGCCCGCACGCCCCGGTGATGGGCTACCGCGCCATGGCCGAGGACGTGCTGGAGACGCTGCGCGCCATGCAGGCGCTGCCCGCCGTGCTGGTGGGTCACTCGATGGGCGGCAAGGTGGCGATGACCACGGCGCTGGAAGCCCCGGCGGCCGTGGCGCGGCTGCTGGCCGCCGACATCGCGCCGGTCGCCTACCCGGATCACGCCGGGGGCCACGCCAAATTTATCGCCGCGATGCAGGCCATTCCGCTGCACCCAAGCCTGACCCGCGCTGAAGCTGACACGGCACTGGCCGAGGTGGTGCCGGTGCCCGCGACGCGCGGCTTTTTGCTGCAAAATCTGCGCTTTGGCGCGCAGCCCGCGTGGCGTCTCAATCTGAGTGCGATTGCCACCGCACTGCCGTGGCTGGTCGGCTGGCCAGAGTTCGACGCCAGCTACGCAGGCCCCGCGCTGTTCCTGTCCGGCGCCCGCTCCCACTACGTGCTGCCCGAGCACCGCCCGGCGATCCGCGCGCTGTTTCCGGCCGCGCGATTCGTGGCGTTGAAGGATGCCGGGCACTGGATTCATGCCGACGACCCGGATGGCTTCGTCAGCGTGGTGGAAGCGTTCGCGGGGTAGGCTCCGATCTGGAATAGAGCGGCGGCGCGGTCATCCGATCGGCCCGCACCGCCGCCACAGCCCCCCGCCTGCAAGAAATGCCCGCAAGAAATGCCCGCAAGAGATGCAGCGGGGTTTGCGTGACAGGCTCTGCGTTCAGGCCGGATAGCGGCGCTCGGCGTCGCGGATCTTGCCGCAATTGCCGAGTTCGATGATGTAGCCGAAATCCTTCTCGGTATCGAGATAGTAGTGTTCGTCGTCGTCGAACCTGCCGCTTTGGATCACGCCGTAGCCCTTGGCGGCGTAGTCGGCCACGGCTTTGGCGCAGTCGGCGAAGTATAGCTTGATGTGGTGCATTCCCTCGCCTTTGGCGTCGAGGAATTCGTCGTAAATGCTGTAGCCGCTGATCGGCTGCATCAGTTCGTATTGCACGTGGTTGCGCCACGTCACCGCGATCAGGCAGGAATGCGTGGCCGGCTTGCCGCGATACATATAGTCGCGGACCTTGGGGGCGGAGAATTCGTAGACGCTCCACGGCCCGACGCCGCCGACCTCCCAATGCCGCTTCATCGACAGATCGAGGTCGCGCACCACCCAGGCCACTTGGATCAGATCGCCATCTTGCATCGCCGTTCCTCCGTCTGGTTTTGTTAGGTCGAGATCATTTTTTTCTCGATCCCGACTCCCTTTGCCACCGCGCGCGCGTATTCCAGCGGCACGGTGGCGGAATCTTGCAACGCAATGCCGGTTGAGTCGAACACAGTTATTTCTTCTGCATTGTTCCGCCCCGGCTTGCGGCCGGTCACGACTTCGCCAATTTCGCCGGCCAGATCGGCTTCGCTGATCAGCCCATCGCGCAGCGGCACGTTGATTTCGCCGTCGTGGCGGCACTGGCGGATGTCGTCGGTGAAAATGCGGGCGCGTTGCAGGATGCGGCCATCGAGTTCCTGATCGCCCGCCTTGTCAGCCCCGAGCGCCGCGATATGGGTGCCCGGCGCGATCCATTCGTCGCGCACCAGCGGGGCGCGGGCCGGGGTGACGGTCACCACCACATCGGCCCCGCGCACGCAGGCTTCCATGTCGGTATACGCACGCACCGGAAAGCCGTGCTTGGGCTGCTGGGCGGCAACAAAGGCATCCAGCGTGCTTTGGCTGCGGCTCCAGATGCGCGCTTCGGTCCAGTTGAACACGGTCGCACAGGTTTCCAGCGTGCCTTCGGCCATGTTGCCCGCGCCGATGATGGCCAGCACCTTGCTGTCCGGCCGCGCCAGCCACTTGGCCGACACCGCCGCCGCCGCACCGGTCCGCATCACGGTGTGGTAGCTGCCATCCACGATCGCCAGCGGGAAGCCGGTTTCCGGGTGGGTGTAGATCAGGATGGAAAACACCGTCGGCAGGTCGAACTTGGCGCGGTTGTTCTCGCGGATCGACACCCATTTGCAGGCCGCCGCCTCCGGCTCCTCGATATAGGACGGCATCGCCTCCCACTCGCCCGGATACTTGTCCAGCACGATGTGGCCCTTGGGGTCCATGTAGTAGCGGCCCTCGCCATGCATCCGGTAGGCCTGCTCGACACAGCCGACATATTCGGCGGGCGTGACCAGCCCCATCATGTCGGTGCGGCTGAGAATGAGCGTCTTGCGGTTCCGCCAACTGGTGTCCATCGGTGCAGGCTCCGGCGCTTAAAACAGAGAGGGCGCAAGCCTGCCCCACGCTGGCGGGCGGCGACAGGGGGAAAGCGCACCGGATATGGGTTGGAGACAGCGCGCCGTGCCGGTATCAGGCAGCGTTGAACGCCGTGCCACCCAGACCGAAGGCTGCCCTGATGACCGAGACCATGCCCGACCGCCTGTCCGTCGATCCGGACAGCCCGCATCACAACGCCGATCTGCTGGCCAAAGGCGTCGGCATTCGCTTCAACGGCGCTGAGAAAACCAACGTCGAAGAATATTGCGTCAGCGAGGGCTGGGTGAAGCTGACGGTCGGCAAGGCGGTGGACCGGCGCGGCAAGGCGCTGACCATGAAGCTGAAGGGCAAGGTCGAGCCGTATATGCGCACCGAAGCGGCGCAGGGCTAACGCCGCAAAACCAGCGATAGATTGTTGGCGGGCATGGCGTGAATCTCGGGTGGGCCAAAGCCTGCTGCCGATGCCGCGCTTGCGACCGCTTCCAGATCGCGAATACCCCAGGCCGGATTGCGCGCCCGCAGGCTGGCATCGAACGCCGCGTTGCTGTCAGCGGTATGCTGTCCGGCGCGCCGGTACGGGCCATAGAGCAGCAGCGCCCCGCCCGGGGCCAGCACCCGGGCAGCGCCGCGCAGCAGGCCGAGCGCCGCCGCCCAGGGGGCGATATGTATCATGTTGATGCACACCACGGCGTCGGCTTGCAGATCCGGCCAGGGGCCGGCCATGGCATCCAGCGCCAGCGCCGGGCGAATGTTGGGCAGGCCGCTATGCGCCGTCCAGGCATCGATGCTGGCGCGCGCCGCCGCATCCGGGTCGGACGGCTGAAACACCGCCAGCGGCAGTGCCGCCGCGAAATGCACCGCATGGCCGCCGCTGCCGCTGGCGATTTCCAGCACCGTTGCGTGGCTGTGCAGCAACCCGCGCAGCACGCCTAGGATCGGCTCGCGGTTGCGTTCGACGGAGGCAGAGGTCAGCCTTGCATCCTGCATGGCCAGATCATGCGCCGGATCGGGCCGAAATGCCCAGACCGGGACCCGAAGCGGCAAAGTTTGGCGACATTTTAATGCAGTGCCGCATTGCACAGGCGCGGTAATCCGCTGTTTGCTGGGTTGGCCATGGACAGGAAGCACGCGAAATTGCCGAGCAAGCCGAACCCCGGGTTGGACGATGCGGCTGCCCGCGCTGAACCGGTGACCGCTTCGCCGATGATGGACCGCGCCACGCAGATGTTTCATCGCGTGGAGCAGGCGATCTATGTCGCCCTCGGCGCGCTGCTCGCCATCACCGCGTTGCTAGCGCTGGCGGGCGCTGGGCGGCTGCTGATTGCCGGGGTGCAGGACTGGTCGGGCACCGAGGCGGTGTTCGAGATTATGGACCGGCTGCTGTTCGTGCTGATGCTGGTTGAAATCCTCTACACCGTCCGCGCGTCAATGCAGGCGGGCGGATTGCGCAGCGAGCCATTCCTGATCGTCGGCCTGATCGCCTGTATCCGCCGCATCCTGGTGCTGTCGCTGGAAACCTCCAACATCACCAAAATCGACAACTGGTCGCCGCAAACCGCCGATCTGTTCCGCGCCGCGATGATCGAACTGGGCGTGCTGGCCGGGCTGGTCATGGTGATGGTCGGCGCGATCTATGTTGTGCGGCGCGCCCGGCTGACCTGAGCGCGAGTTGCACCGCCCAGCCGCAATTTGCGACGCGAACCGCTTGGCGTAACGGCATCGCGGCGCAAGCGGGCGCTCTGTGGCCATTGCTTCTCTGAAACTGCGGCTGGCGGCCCGGCATCATGCGGTTTTCAAGCTGGCACACCGCTTGCTGCTACCTCGGCATGACGTGTTCGGCCGCCACTGGCGCCGTCACCAGCCACTTGCCGAGGAGCCGCCACATGCCGCCGAACCATCCCACAGCGCAGCGCCGCCGCCTTCTGGTCTGGGTGTTCGGCCAAATGGACAAACGCGGTTCGTTCGAAGATTACGCCCTGTGCCTGGCGCAGCGTGCGCATGAGGCCGGTTTGCGCGCCGAATTCGTCGCCGGGCCGAAAAGCGACCCCACATTGCTGCAAGACCTCGAAGCCGCCGGCGCCTCGATGACCTGCCTGCCATTCGCCGCCCGCGACAGCGCCTGGCAGTTCGTCAAGGAAATGCTGCGCCGCCGCCCGGCGCTGGTGCACTGCCATTTCGGCTCGCCGTCCAGCATCTGGGCGCCCATCGCATACTTGCTCGGCGCGCGCGGCTTCGTGTTCACCGATCACGGTTCGCGCGGCGTGGTGGAGCCGGAGAATGCGCCGAAGCTGAGCCTGCGCTACCTGCGCCGCCGCCTTCAGGCCGCCTTCATCGACCGCTACCTGCCGGTGTCCTCGTTCGTCGGCGATATGGTGATGCGCGAAGTCGGCGCGCCGCGCGAGCGGGTGCGCACCTTGTTCAACGGCATCGACCTCAGCCGCGCCCGCCGCGCGCAGAAGGAAGGCCGGGCGGCCATTCGCGCCCGGCTCGGTTTGCCGCAGGACGCCCGCGTGGCGCTGTTTGTCGGCAATCTGTGCGCCGAGAAGGGCGTGCCCGATCTGCTGGCGGTGCAGGACGAGCTGCTGGCCGCCGATCCGCAAGCCGTGATGGTGTGGGTGGGCGACGGCGAACTGCGCGACGGCGTGCGCGCCACCGCGAACGAGCGGGTTATCGTGCTCGGCCGCCGCAACGACGTGCCGGAACTGATGGTGGCGTCCGATCTGCTGGTGGCCCCGTCGCGCTGGTATGAAGCCTTCTCGCTGGTGCTGGCCGAAGCCGCCGCCATCGGCATCCCGGCGGTTGCCTCGCGCATCGGCGGCATCCCGGAAGTGGTGCTCGACGCTGCGACCGGCCTGCTGGTCACCCCTGGCGACCGCCCGGCGCTGCTCGCCTCGCTGATCCAACTGCTGGGCGACGCCGGTTTGCGCGCCCGTCTCGGCGCTGCCGCCAGCCGCCGCGCCAATGCCTTGTTCAGCCTGGACCGGATGGTCTCGGCCACGCTCGACGAATACCGCAGCCTGCTGACCGGCCGCCCTGCCGCGCCGGTTGCTGAACCCCTCGCCCGGAGTGCGCACGCATGAGCATTCAATCGACGATGATGGCCGCCGATGTTTCCGCCAGCCTGGAGCGCGACGGGATCGCGGTGCTGCCGAATTTCCTGACCGGCGATGCGCTGGCCTCCATTCAGGACAGCTTCAATCGCGCGCTGGCCAAGCCGAACTTCAACACCTGGGTTGGCTACGAGCAGAACGAGAAGTGGCGCGTGCTGGTCGAAAACCTGCTGATGCTGGACCCGCATTGCCTGAGCGATTGCGCGCTGCATCCGCTGGTGGCCGAAGTGCTGCGCGGCTATGTCGGCGAGGATGTCGCTCTGGTGGAAGCGCGCGGCTGGAAGACCATCCGCACCAAGCGTACTTTCCACGGCTGGCACGAAGACGCGTGGTATCATCCGTCGGTCACCGAGCGGCCCCGCGAAGTGAAGTTGGCGGTGTATCTGACTGACGTCACCAGCGGGCATTTCAGCTATATTGCCGGGACGCATATTTCCAACGCAACGGCGTTTCCGCGCCATTGGCCCAAGCGCGAAGTCAGCGCAATGCAGCATCGCGCCATCGACGTAAAGGGCGTGGCCGGTACCGCGTTTTTGTTCGACACCGCAGGTGTGCATCGCCAGACCACCCCGGTGCTGGAGCCGCGCAACGTGATGTTTTTCAACTATCATGACCCGGCGGTGCCGCTGCAGGACGAGGACGTGAAGGCCGGCCGCTATCGCCCGATTTCGTTGAATGCCGGGTTCCTGCCCGCCGAAGGGCTGACGCCCGATCAGGCGCGCTTGCTGGGCTTCGGCCGCGCCCGCGCCAATCCGGCGCACCAGGGCGTCATTGGCCGGGCCGACCTGCGCCGCTACCCTGGCTTGCACGATGCGGTGGCTTTGGCGCTGGCGCTGCGGCTAGAGATGCAGGAAATTCACCGCACGGGGCGTGAACTGCGGCGCGCGGTGCTCTCGCGGCTGCGCGCGCTGCCCGCCCGTTTTGCCGCGCGTCCCGCCGCCCCCGCTTCCGCTCACGTGTAACCTGCGCGCCGATGGGGATATTCGCCATGAAGCCTAGACTTTCAGTGATTATCCCCAGTCGCAACGGTCTCGATACGCTGCCACGGGCCGTCGAAAGCGTGCTTGCGCTGCCGGTGGCTGAGATTGAGGTCATTGTGGTGGACGACGGCTCCACCGACGGCACCGGCGACTGGCTGGCCAACGTGTCGGCGCGCGATAGCCGCGTGATCGGGCTGCGGCGCGACAGCAACCACGGTGTGTCCGCTGCGCGCAACGCCGGGATTGGGGCGGCGCGCGCGCCAGTGCTGGGGTTCCTCGACGCCGACGATATTTGGCACCCGGAACCGATCGCCCGGCGCCTGGCGTGGCATGAAGCGCATCCTGAGGCCGTGCTGAGTTTCGCCGAGTACCAAACGCTCCTGCCGGATGGCACCTTGCAAGACCGCTACGCTGCGTATTGCCCGCGCTTCCAGCGATTCATGGCTGGCAAGACCGGCATCGTGCCGCTGGGCGAGCAAGCGTTTTCGCTGCTGGCCGGCGAGAATCCGGTTTGCACCTCCTCGGTGATGGCTTCGCGCGCGGCGGTGCTGCAAGCCGGCTGTTTCGATCCAGGGCTGCGCCAAGCCGAAGACTGGGATTTGTGGATCAGACTGGCCCAGCATGGCGCCGTGGCCGCTTCGACGGAAATCTCGCTATACCACGCCGACCGGCCAGGCTCGCTCAGCCATCGCGTCGCCGAGCGGGTGGCCTGCATGCGTGAAGTGGTGCGGCGACATCGCTCGTACGCGTGGCGGCACGCGCCCGGCGCGGCAATGGCCGCGGCCAGCCTGCTCGCACAAGCCGAAGCCGAGCTTGCCTTGCGCCAAGGCCGGCAATGGCGCGCCTTCGTCCACAACACCGCCGCCGCCTGCTGGCAGCCGTCGCGCCAGCACGCCCGCGATGCGGCGCGCTCCGCGCTCGTGGTGGCCGGGTTGAAAGCGCCGCTGCCGATGTCGCATGGCCGTAGCGAGACCACCAGTGCCTAGCGCCAAAGTGCTGCTGCAATTTGCCTTGCCGCAGGCTCGCAAATTGCAATTTCTACCGCAGCGCGCGGGAAAAGGGCTGGCACGGCGGCTGCAATGTTAACTGGCAACCCAGCCGACCATTCGGGAGCCCCATCGGGGACGAACGCCATGCACATCGCCAGCAACCTGTCCGTCAGCAACTCCGCCGTCTCGACCGCCGATCCGTTGCGCGTGCTCTATGTCATGTGCGGCTTTCCGGTGCTGTCGGAAACCTTCATCAGTAACGAAATTCGCGCCATGCGCGCCCTTGGTCACACCGTGGTGCCGCTGACCATGACGCCGCACATGGGCGCCTGCCAGCCGGACGACGAACCGTTCCGCGACGAAGTGCTGCACCTGAAGGTTCTGCCGACGCTGCCGGCGCTGGCGCGCGCCGCCATGCATCCGGCCCGGCTGGCCAGTGCGCTGCGCTTCGCCCGCTCGCAGCAGGGCATTCCGGTGCGCTCGTTGATGCGCGCCGCCGCCCAAGTGGCGCTGCTGGCGCAGCGCGAGGGTTGCACCCACATCCACGCGCACTTCGCCCACTCGGCGGCGGCCACTGCGATTGCGGCGGCCAAACTGGCCGGCGTGACCTGCTCGTTCATCGGCCACGGCTACGACATTTATGGCTCGCCCGCCGACGTTCCGGCCAAGCTGCGCGCGGTAGACGTGGCGCTGGCCACCTGCATCGACATGGCCAACCATTTCCGCGAATGGGCGCCCGAGGCCAATATCCGCACCATGTCGTGCGGCATCGACCCGTCGCGCTTCACGCCCGCCGCGGGCACCGCGCACAACGGCAAATTGCTGGCGATTGGCCGGATGGTGGAACAGAAGGGCTATGAAGTGCTGATCGAGGCCGTGGCGTCGCTGCCGGTGGCCGACCGCGCGGTGATCGACGTGGTCGGCGGCGGCGAGCGTGCCGCAGCGCTGGGGCAATTGGCCATTGAGCGCGGGGTGAGCGACTGGGTGCGTTTCCTCGGCCCGCAGCCGCAAAGCTGGATCGCGGCGAACGGCCCGGACTATCTCGGCTTCGTCGCCCCCTATGTGATCTGCCGCAATGGCGACCGCGACACCGGCCCGCTGGTGCTGAAGGAAGCCATGTGCATGGGCCTGCCGATCGTGGCCTCGGACGTGATGGGCATGAAAGAGACCGTCGATAGCGTCAACGGCCGCTCGGTGCCGCAAGGCAATGTGGCGGCGCTGGCCGATGCGCTGGCGTGGATCAATGGTCTGACCGAAAGCGAGCGCAGGGCCCTCGGCTTGGCCGGGCGGGAGCGGGCCCTGCAGCACCACACGCTGCGCGGGCAGGCCGAATCGCTGAGTGCGGCCATCCGCAGCGTCCGCCGCTAAGCCGGATACGGTTGCTGGGTCACAGGCCCAGCAACCGGCTGACGGCGGGGCGCAGCGCCACGGTCAGCGCCACGGCCCAGCACACGCCAGCGGCAGCCCCGATCCGCTGACCATGCCGATCAGCGCCAACATGCCAAAGCCCATGGCAAGATTGAGAATCGTGAGCGGCCACATCGCGCTTGCCCCAGCGTCGAACGCCGGATCATTGCACGGGAGCGCAACAAAATCCAATTTCTTGAGAAGGAATGGTGCCCAGGGGCGGAATCGAACCACCGACACTGCGATTTTCAGTCGCATGCTCTACCAACTGAGCTACCTGGGCACGAACCGGATCACTCCGGGGCAGTCGCGTTGGAGGCCGGGTGGATAGCCCAGGCCGGGCAGGGGATCAACCCGCTATTTTAGCTGTGCGGCGGGCGGCGCAGAGGTTTGTGAAAGTCGACCCGGCGGAAGCCGTTATGTGCGCCGCGTCTGGTCTCGACATAGCCGATGCGGCCGTACAGGGCGATGTTCTCCACCATGGTTTCGTGCGTGTAGAGCCGGATCTCCGGATGGCCGCGGCGTTCGGCCTCCGACTCGGCGAACTGTAGTAGCGCGCGGCCGACCCCCGTGCGGCGCTGGCCGGGGGCCACCGCGACATTGTCGAGCATTGAGTGGTCGTCGGCGTGCAGCAGCACCAGCACGCCGGCCACTTCGCCATCGATGTCCGCAACCCAGGCCTGCCCGTCGCGGATGCGTGCGGCGTGGTCGTCGAGCATGGGCAGCGGTTTGCGGCCCAAGCGCGGGATATAGGGCGCATAGGCCGCATCGATGATTGCGGTGATCGCTTCCAGATCGGCCGGGGTTGCGGGCCTGATGTTCACGCCAGCGGCACCGGAGCGGCAATTCCAGCCTTTTCGGCCCGTGCCGCCAGCGCGGGCGGGATCGACGGATGCAGCACCACGCCGTTGGCCAGGTGCTCGGCGCGCAGCTTCATGCCGCGCTCGCCGGGCAAGCGCACCTTGTTGACGCCTGGGATCGGCGGGTTGCTGTGCACCGCATCGGCCATCCAGCCGGTCTCACGGGTGAAGGCGGGCAGACCGGCGAAACGGGCCGGGTCGATAGCCATGACGAACACCGAAGCGCCCCAGCCGGTTGGCGCATCGGCGCGGCCGTAGCCTCCGAGGGCGGAGGTCAGCGCCTCGATCATCAGCGCCAAGCCGAAACCCTTATGCCCGGCCTCCACGCCGCCCAGCGGCAGCAAGCTGCCCGGCGGGTCGGTGAAGAACGCGTTCGGGTCGCGCGTCGGCTGGCCATCGGCCGTCAGCAACATCGGCGTCTCGAACTGGCGGCCTTCGCCGCGCAGCCGGTTGGTCATGCCGTTCGTGGTGATCGACATCGACACGTCGATGATCACCGGCCCGTCCGGCGTGGGCCAGCCAGCCGCCAGCGGGTCCGGCGTATAGATGCGTTTGGTACCGCCGAACGGTGCGACGCTGGCCACGGCGGGGTCCGAGCAGGTCACGACCAGCATGCTGCCCTGGCTGGCTGCACGGTGCAGATAGGCGGCGAGGCAGCCGATATGGCAGCTATGGCTGATCGACACGGCGGCGATGCCGGTTTCCTTGGCCCGTGCCGTGGCCCATTCAGCGGCGCGCACCACCAGCCACGGGCCGGGCAGGCGGCGGCCGTTCCAGGTTTGCGAGGCGGCGGCCTCGGCAATGATCTCTGGCTCGCCGGCCGGCAGCATCTTGCCGCTCAGCGCCTCATCTAAATACGGGCCAAGCAGCGCCAGACCGTGCGTGGTGTGGCCCATCAGGTCGCCGTCCACCAAAATCTCGGCGCAGGTGCGCGCCTTTTCGGCGTCCAGCCCGGCATGGGCGAACAGGGTGGCGGCAAAAACGGTGAGCGCCTCGGCGTCGTAGCGGACAGTCATTGGTCGTCTCCAAGAATAGGCCGGAGACTGCCTCGGCTGCCGCCTGCCGTCGAGACGTCGCGCACCCTTCCATGCGCCGAAGCGATGCGCCACCATCGGGCAAAACCACGAGGAACGCCGCCATGTGGCAACCCAGCCTGCAATTGCCCGATCCGAAAGTGCAGACGCTCGATCGCAGTTTCGACCGTTACCGTCTGCCGCTGGCCTCGGTCGAACAACTGGCGACCGGGTACCGCTGGGCCGAGGGGCCGGTGTATTTCGGCGATCAGCGCTGCCTGATCTGGAGCGATATCCCGAACGACCGGATGATGCGCTGGGACGAGCAGACCGGCGCGGTCAGCGTGTTCCGCACGCCGTGCAACCACGGCAACGGCAATACCCGCGACCGGCAGGGGCGGCTGATCACCTGCGAGCACAGCGGGCGGCGGGTGACGCGCACCGAATACGACGGCAGCATCACTGTTCTGTGCAATAACTATAACGGCAAGCGGCTGAACTCGCCGAACGACGTGGTGGTGGCGCGCGACGGCGCCATCTGGTTCACCGACCCGCTGTTCGGGCTGCTGGGCTATAACGAGGGCATCAAGGGCGAGTCGGAAACCCCGCAGGCGGTCTACCGGCTTGACCCGCACACCATGCAACCCAGCCTTGTGGCGGACGGGCTTCAGGGGCCGAACGGTCTGGCGTTCTCACCCGACGAAACGATCATGTACATCGTTGCCTCACGCGAAGAACCCCGCAAGCTGCTGGCGTTCGACGTGGTGGACGGCAGCAAGCTGGCGCGCGGGCGGGTGTTCATCGACTCCGGGCCGGGCGGCACGCCGGACGGGTTCCGCTTGGACGTGGATGGCAATCTGTGGTGCGGTTGGGGCATGGGCACGGCGGCGCTGGACGGCGTGCGGGTGTTCAACCCGGCGGGCGAACCGATTGGCCACATCGCGCTGCCGGAACGCTGCGCCAATGTGTGCTTCGGCGGGCGCTGGCGGAACCGGCTGTTCATGGCGGCCAGCCATTCCTTGTACTCGCTGATCGTCAACACCCAGGGCGTGGCGGGCGGTTAAGCCAGAAAGCCGATCAACGTGCCGCCGTGGCCATCGCTGCCAATATTGAAATTGGCGGCGGTGTAGCTGCCATCGAAGCGCAGATGCGCCACCGGCACGCCGTGGTCGCCGAGGTGCACGCTGCCGCCGCCCGCGTCGATGACGCCGGAATCGACGACGCCGGAATCGACGACGGTGCCGAGCAACGCCAGACCGCCAGCCCCGGCCAGCACGTTGCCGGCGTTGATGAAGGCCATGCTGGTGTTGCCGGATAGGGTCCAGTGCGCCCAGGCGACCTCGTTCACTTTGGCGAAGCCGGCAAATTACGTGCCAAGGCCCGCGAGCGTGGCGGGTGCGGCCCCCGCCAGTTGCAGTGTGTCGTGCGCCGCCGTAGTCGCATGCACCGCGCCGATGAACACCGCCCCAGGCAATGCGGTCAGCAGGCTGGCGTGGCTGCCGAACGCCACTGCGTCGCCCAACCGGACAGGCTGGCGCCGAATCCGCCATAGCCGCCATTGCCGCCGTGGATGGTGCCGCTGTTGGCCACATAGCCGCCCGCCGCAAGCCGCACGCCGTCGCCCCCAGCACTGGCGTGCCAGTGCTCGATGCCGCCCTGGCCGCCGAGGGTGCTGCCGCCGTCACCGGCGCTAGCCGTCGTGCTGCTCTGCCCGATCGCGGCAGTGATGCTGCCCTGATTGGTCAGGCTGGCCCCAACCGCCACGCTATCCACACCGTCTGCGCTATAGGCGGCAGGTGCGATCCATCCGCTGGCGGTCACAGTCGGCGGGCTGGCGTAGCCTGCGGCGCTCACTGTCGCAGTAGCGAAGATCTTGCTGGCAATGGTGCTTCCGGCCACGGCGCGTCTTCGCCCACCCTGGGCAGCGCCAGTCTACTCAAGCCGCGACTGAGAACGAAATGAATTCTTTGATCCCGCAGCACTACTCCGCCGCTGCCGCCTCGACCAGTTTGCCCGGCCCCTCCTGGCCACGCTCCAGCACCAAATGGCGGCCATGCACCTCGGCCAGCGCCGGACGATGGGCGATGGAGACGATGGTCGTGCCGGGCAGGCGGGCTTGCACCATGTGATACAGGGCGATCTCGGAGTCCGGGTCCAGGCTCGCGGTGGCTTCGTCGAGAAACAGCCAGTCCGGCTTCAGCAGCAACGCGCGGGCCATTGCCAGACGCTGCTGTTCGCCGCCCGAGAGAGTCAGGGTCCAAACGTCCTCGTCGTCCAGGCGGCGCAGCAACTGCGGCAGACCGGCGTCCAGCAACGCCTGCGTCACTTCGGCATCGCCGAACTGCTCGGCCTTGGCGGGGTAGCATACGGCGTGGCGCAGCGTGCCGAGCGGGATATAGGGGCGTTGCGGCAGGAACAGACTGCTGCCGTCCGGCCGCTGCACCCCGCCGCTGCCAAACGGCCAAATGCCGGCGAAGGCGCGGAATAGCGTGGACTTGCCGGCACCCGACCGGCCGGAAATGAGTATCGGCGCCCCGGCGGACAATTCCAGATCGGTATGTTCGAGCAACACCTGCCCGCCGGGCAGCGCGATCGTGGCGTTGTGCAGCGCATAGCCTTCGCCGGTGCGCGCTTCGGCATGCACGCCCTGGAAGGACACCGCGCGGGCGACCTCGATGGCCCGATAGAAGGTTGTCAACCGCTCGACGGTGGCGCGCCAGGAGGCGAGCGTAGCGTAGGAATCGACGAACCAGGACATGGCGCCCTGCACCTCGCCGAACGATTGCGCTGTCTGCGTCAACGCGCCCAGCGTGATCTTGCCGGCGAAATACGGCGGCGAGGCGGCGATGTACGGAAACACGCTGGCCACTTGGCCATAGAATCCGGTCAGCCCGTTTAGATACGCCTGCCGTAACATCAACGCGCGCCAGTTGGCCACCAGCACCGCGAACCGCTCCAGCAAGCCGCGCTTTTCCTCCGCCTCGCCGCCATACAGCGCGATGCCTTCGGTGTTCTCGCGCACCCGCATCAGGCCGAAGCGGAAATCGGCTTCCACCCGCTGCTTGAGGAAGCTCAGCGGCACCAGCTTGCGGCCGACCAGATGGGTCAACCCTGTGCCAAGCACCGAATAGACCAGCGCCACCCACAGCAAATAGCCGGGAATAATCAAACCCAGCACTTGCAGCGGCTCGGACAGGTTCCACAGGATCGCCATGAATGAGAACAGCGAGATCAGCGTGGACAGGAAATCGACGCTGAGCGACAGCACGCCCGCCGTGGAGCCGACCGCGTCGCCAATGAAGTCGCGCACGTCCTCGGCGATGCGCTGATCCGGGTTGTCGGTATAGGTGGCGGCACCGTTGGCGGAGCGGGCGAGGCTGATGCGGTAATAGGCGCGGTCGGATAGCCAGCGGGTGAGCAGCCGCCCGGTGAGCCAGCGCCGCCAGCGGATTTGCAGCAACTGCGCGACGTAGATGCGGACGATATGCATCGCAATGGCCAGCGAGGCGAACGCCACGAAACCCGGCATATAGCCGGACTCAGTCTTGTGCCCGAACAGCAACAGGTTAAGGAACACGTCCCAGTTCTTTTCCTGCATCGAGGTAAACCAGGCGTTGTTCCAATAACTGAACAGCACGTTGATGCCGACGGCGCTGAATTTCAGCCCGGCATACAGCACCAGCAGGCCGCGCGCGGACCAGCGTTCTTCGGACTGGGCGGAGAAATACGGCCAGACCAGCCGCCATGCGTCCTTCAGAAAGGGCAGAATGCCGCGCATGAAAATCTCCGCTTAGGAATTCGGCAGTGCCGTATCGAGTGCCGTCAGCCACGCCACCAGCCGCTGCCGGTTCACGCCGAAGTCCAACTCGCCATAGACGCTGCGCGAAAACAGTAATGGCATGGAATCGGGCGTAACCTGCATGGCGACCAGATCGGGAAAGTTGCAACGCGCACTGCGGCATACGTAGTGCGCCTGCATCAAATCGCCATAGACCGCTTGCAGCGTGGTGCGCGGCGTGGCTTCGACGATGGCGCGCAGGGCGGCGAACAGCTTGAGCGGCGGCACATGGCGCAGCCGGGTCAGGATGTCGGGTTGCACATGCATCCCCGGCGGTGCCGCAAGGCAGGCGTTCTTGGCGCGCGGGCGCTTCAGGGCCGTGAAATCGAGCGGCGCTGCCTCCGGCAAGCCGCCCGCGCCGTCGAAGGCGCAGGCCGGGTAGAAACGGGCGAGCAGGCGGGGCAGCGATCCGGTCATTCCAGGTCTACGCCGCGCTCGGCCGGACGGATGCGCAAGCGGATGACGCCGATCATTTCCGCCGGGTCGATGGGCTTGCCCTTGCGCAGCACGTCGATACGTCCGTCGCGCGCCAACTGTGCGCCCACGCGGCGGACCGCGCCGAGCAGCGGCCGCCATTCGGCGCCGATGGCCTGCGCCACCTCGTTCGGGCTGATCGACTTGGCCGGGCCGAGCGCCTCGGTCAACCGCAAGATCGCCTCGGCGATCACCGCATCGGGGGGAATGCTCATGCGGCGAGCCGTTGCGCGATGCCGCGCATCACCGCATCGAACATTTCGGGCGTCAGCCGCCCGGTATTCGTGTTGTAGCGCGACACATGGTAGCTGTCGGCCAGTTGCAGGCCGTTTGGCAGCGTGTGCACCGCGCCATGCTGGAATTTCAGCCGCGCGGCGGGGATGCCATGCGCTTTCAGCATCGCGTTATGCGCGGTGACGCCGAGTGCGAGGATCACTTTCAGACGGGCCATACCGTGCAACTCGCTGCGCAGGAATCCGTTACAGGCATTTATCTCCTTCGGCTCCGGCAAGTTGCCTGGCGGCACGCAGCGCACTGCGTTGACGATGCGGCAGCCGGTCAACGCCAGCCCGTCCGCTGGGTCGGCCTGATACACTCCGGACGAGAAGCCGTAGCGTGACAAATTTTCGTACAGCAAAATCCCGGCATGGTCGCCGGTGAACGGCCGCCCGGTGCGGTTGGCACCGCGCACGCCGGGGGCGAGGCCAACCACCAGCAGCCGCGCATCGCGCAGCCCGAAGCCCGGCACCGGACCATTGAACCAATCCGGGTGGGCGGCGCGGTTGGCGGCGCGATAGGCGGCCAAACGCGGACAAACCGGGCAATCGTGGCCCGGCTGTCCTTCCATCGTGTCCGGCGGCATCAATCGACGTCGTGCGGCTCGGCGTACGGCTCGGCGGGGGTTTGCCGCAGCACCGGCGAGGAGGTGCCGGGGCGGGTCGGGCGCGGCTCCATCTGGCGGCGGGTGAACTCGGGGGCGATTTCGGCCAGTTCGACGAACTGGTCGGCCTGGCGGCGCAGTTCGTCGGCCACCATCGGCGGGCTGGTGCGAATCGAGGAGACCACCGAGACGCGCACGCCGCGCCGCTGCACGGCTTCGACCAAGCGGCGGAAATCCGAGTCGCCGCTGAACAGCACCGCATGGTCGATCTTGTCGGCCAGTTCGAGCATGTCGATCGCCAGCTCGATATCCATGTTGCCCTTGATCCGGCGGCGGCCGGTGGCGTCGGTGAATTCCTTGGCGGGTTTCGTCACCAAGGTGTAGCCGTTATACGCCAGCCAGTCGGTCAGCGGCTTGAGCGGCGAGTATTCCTCGGTTTCGACCACGGCCGAATAGTAATAGGCGCGGATCACATGGGCCTTGCGGCGAAAATACTCAAGCAAATTGCGGTAATCGACATCGAAGCCAAGATTGCGCGAAGCCGAGTAGAGATTGGCACCATCGATAAAAAGAGCGGTGCGTTCGGTGGGGAGAAAATGCATCAAGATAAACCTCTCTGGGCTGGGATAGCGTTCGTTCAGGACATTCGATGCGGTCAGTTTGCCACGCCGGATAATGACCACCGCATGTCTTGGGACAATGGAGTCGGTATGCGAGAATGTAAAGCCTTGCTGTGTCTGGCATTTGTCACGGAATCGCCAGCCGCTGGCCGCCAGCCATGATCCTGGTGGCCATTGGGGCCAATCTGGCCGGGCCGCATGGCGAGCAGCCGCTGGTATAATCTGTGCCTCGAAGGTTCGATTTCAAGCCTTCGGCGATCATCTGGAGCAACTTGTTGCCTTCGAGATGTCCGAACCGGTCGTTGACTGATTTGAAGCCGTCCAGATCGAGCACCAGGACAGTAAGGATTTCCCCGGCCAGTTCACAACGATGGAGTTCTTTATCCAAATGAAGGAACAAGCTTCGAGCATTTGGCAAATTGGTTAGTGCATCGGTGGAGGCGGTAGTTTGGACGGTTCGGAATTTTACAGCATTTTCAATCGCGATGCCACACTTTGAGCCAATGGCGAGCAGGACGCG
>JANYDF010000157.1 GCA_025359905.1 Rhodospirillales bacterium | reverse complement strand
GACGATTAAAGATCATAGCGGGCCCGCGACAATTAATACCAAATCTCGTGGGAGAGAGCCCATGATCCATTCGATCGTCATCGCCGGGCTTGACCCGGCAATCCATGGAGCCGCACAGAGCATCTGGCGTCGAGCACAGATTTGGTAAAAGGTGATTTGGTCTGTGCGCCGGACTTCATCCTACGCAATGATTTGAAATTGCATGCCGGTGAGTTTGTTGAGCGCACGCAACCGATCGGGCGGTAAGCACACCAGCAAAGCGTCCTGCCCAAGGCCCTGCATCGCAAATCGCCGGGGCGATCCAGTGGCGGCCAGACGCTGCTGCAACGCGGCGAACACCGCTTCGTCGGCCCAATCGTCATGCACGCGCAGATCGAGTCGCACCCGCGTGCCGGCCTGGTCCAATTCGAGCCACGCCTCGCCCGCCGCCACATCGACATAGTCGGCCACGGCGTCGAAGTGCAGATCGCCACCGGACAGCGTGCAGAGCCGCTCGACAATCCATTTGTAGTCGCCATGATCTTCGATGCACTCGGCGTCGAAGTGCCATACGTCATCGCTCGGCGGCGGCAAGATCGAGACGTTGATTGCAGCGCTGTGGCCGGGCTCGATCAAGGTGCCCTCGTCGCCCATGGCGATCAGCACAGTGAGGAAGCCGCCGGCTTCCAACCCGGCCCGCGTGACAGCAGCTTCGAACCGGGAGGTGTCCCGCAACAGTGCGTCAGGTCCGGCGCCTTCACGTAACCGGATGCCGCAGCCGGAAAGTTTATCCAGCATGTCCTCCAGCGAGCGCCGCCCAAACAATCCGAACAAGGCGCTCACTCCAAAATTTGTGGGCGGGGCCCCCGGGTAAACCCTAAACCACCGCGTGCGTCTTAGGCTTCGCCTTACGCCGCAACTCTGCAAACTCGGCCGCCGCCGCCACCGCAGTGCGCGCCATCTGGTCGCGCCCCGGCTGGTATTGCACCGGTCCTGGCAGCGTCACCCCGTATTGCGCGGCGGCGCGCTGGGTGAAGTACGGATCGGTCAAATGGGGGCGGGCGAGCGCGACGAGATCGGCGCGTCCGGCGGCCAGGATGGTGTTGACTTGGTCCGGCGTGGTGATGCTGCCGACGCACATGGTGGCCACACTGGCGTCGTTGCGGACCTGATCGGCGAACGGCGTTTGGAACATGCGTCCGTAAACTGGCTGGGCGTCCGGCGTGGTCTGGCCGGAGGAGACGTCGATCAGGTCGGCCCCGGCACGGGTCAACGCACGGGCGATTTCCACCGCGTCATCGCCGGTGGTGCCGCCGTCTTGCCAGTCGGTGGCGGAAATGCGCACCGACATTGGCTTGCCGGCGGGCCACACCGCGCGCATCGCGGCAAACACCTCCAGCGGGAACCGCAGCCGGTTGTCCATGCTGCCGCCATACGCGTCGCTGCGCTGGTTGGTCAGCGGCGAGAGGAAACTGCCGAGCAAATAGCCGTGCGCGCAGTGCAGTTCGACCATATCGAAGCCGCATCTTATGGCGCGTTGGGTGGCGGCGGTGAATTCATCGCGCACCCGGTCCATATCGTCGCGGGTCATCTCACGCGGCACTTGGCTGTCCGGATAATACGGCAGCGGCGAGGGGGCGATCACTTGCCAGCCGCCGGCTTCCAGCGGCCGGTCCATGCCGTCCCACATCAACTTGCTGGAACCTTTGCGCCCGGCGTGGCCGAGTTGCAGGCACAGCTTGGTCTCACCGTGCGCGCGGGCAAATTGTACGATGCGGGTCCAGGCGGTTTCCTGTTCGTTGGTGTAAAGACCCGTGCAGCCGGGTGTGATGCGCGCATCGGCGGCGACGCAGGTCATTTCGGTGAACAGCAGTCCGGCACCGCCCATGGCGCGGCTGCCGTAGTGGACCAGATGGAAGTCGCCCGGCACGCCATCGACAGCCGAATACATGCACATCGGGCTGACCACGACCCGGTTCGGCACGGTCAGGCCGCGCAGCGCGAAGGGATGAAACATCGGTGGCAGCGGCTTCGCGGTATCGACGGAGAACCCAGCGGCGCGGACCTTGGCGGCGAACATGCGGTCCGTCTGGCCGACGAACTCCGGCGCCCGCAGGCGCAGATTGTCGTAGGTGATCGACTTGCTGCGGGTCATCAACCCGAAGGCGAATTGCAGCGGGTCCATGCGGGCAAAGCGCGAAATGTGCTCGAACCACACCAGCGACACATCCGCCGCGTGCTGCGTGCGTTCCACCTCGCCGCGCCGCGCGGTCTCGAAATGCGCCAGCGCGCTTGGCACGTCATCGTGCAGCCGGAAGCTTTCGAACAGCGCGATGGCGTCTTCCATCGCCAGCTTGGTGCCGCTGCCGATCGAGTAATGCGCGGTGGCCTTGGCGTCGCCGAGCAGCACCACGTTGCCCATCACGCAACGCGCGTTGCGGATCATCGGGAAGCGCCGCCATGTGGTGCGGTTGGTGATCAAGCGATGTCCGTCGAGATCTTCGGCGAACACTTCTCCCATGTAGGCCGCCGACTCGGCCTCGCTCATGCTGTCCAAACCGGCGCGCGCGAAGGTTTCCGGGTCGGTTTCCAGCACCCAGGTGCTGTGGCCCGGCTCATATTGATAGGCGTGGGCGATAAAGATGCCGTGCTCGGTTTCACGGAACGAAAAGGTAAAGGCGTCCAGCGGTTTGGTGCTGCCCATCCAGGCGAAGCGGTTGGGACGCAGATCGACGCTGGGTTTGAAGTGGTCGCGATGTCCGTCGCGGACGATTGAATTTATGCCATCGGCGGCAATGATCAGGTCGGAATCGGCAAAATCGTCGAGCGCCTGCACCTCGGTTTGGAAGCGCAACTCGATGCCCAAAGACTGGCAGCGTTCGTGCAGCAGCAGCAGCAAGGTCCGCCGCGCGCAGCCGCAAAATCCGTTGCCGCCGATGCGGTGCACGGTGTCCTTGAAGCGGATTTCGATGTCATCCCAATAGGCGAAAGCCCGTGTGATGGCGCGGTAACTCTCGGGATCGTAGCGCTCGAAGGTTTCCAAGGTCTGGTCGGAAAACACCACGCCGAAGCCAAACGTATCGTCTGGCCGGTTGCGCTCATGCACCACGATCTGGTGATGCGGCCAGCGCTGCTGCATCAGAATGGCGAAATACAAGCCAGCGGGGCCGCCGCCGAGGACCGAGATGCGCATCGCTGCCTCCGTCGCCATATCACAAAGGTATTTTAGGCTTGAAACATAGGCGTTGCAATGTTGGGATACCCAAGCGTGTGAGGAGTCATAGCATGGACCCGGCGGGACGGCATGCGCTGGTGACCGGCGGCGGACGCGGGATTGGTGCTGCCTGCGCGCGTGCCCTCGCCCAGGCGGGAGCCGCGGTTACCATCATTGGCCGGTCGCGCGGCACATTGGCTGCCATGGCCGGGTCGATGGTAACGGCGGGTGGCACTGCCGGGTTCGAGACAGCGGATGTCACCGATGCCGCGTCGCTCGCTGACGCGCTGGCGAACGCCGTGGCAGCGCGTGGACCGGTCGACATTCTGATCAACAACGCGGGCGCCGCCGAAAGCGCGCCGTTCGCCCGCACGGATCGCGCGTTGTGGGACCGCATGCTGGCGGTGAATTTGACGGCGGTATTCGAGGTATCGCGCGCGTTGCTGCCCGGCATGGCAGAACGCAAGTTTGGCCGGGTGGTCAACATCGCCTCGACAGCAGGCCTGACCGGCTATCCCTACGTTGCCGCTTATGTTGCCGCCAAACATGGTGTTGTCGGCCTGACGCGCGCGCTGGCAATGGAATACGCCAAGTCCGGCGTGACAGTGAACGCGGTTTGTCCCGGTTACACCGAAACCGATTTGCTGGACGGCAGCATCGCGATCGTTGCGAGCAAGACTGGGCGCAGCGTTGAAGACGTTCGCGCCAGCTTTGCAAGGAACAATCCTCAGGGACGTCTGGTGCAACCGGGTGATGTCGCCGCTGCTGTGATATTCCTGTGCGGTCCCGGATCGGACTCGATGACCGGGCAGGCGATTGTCGTGGCCGGTGGCGAGGTGATGTGATGGACAATGACCCGGAGGTGCCGATGCTGGATGCCGAGACCCGGCTGGCAGGCGGCCACCGCGAGGAGTTGCGGTTGTGGCTGCGGCTGCTGACTTGCACCAATCTTATCGAATCCGAAGTCCGCAGCCGCTTGCGGGCCCGATTCAACGTGACATTGCCGCGTTTCGACCTGATGGCGCAACTGGAGAAGTCGCCGCAGGGCCTCACGCTCGGCGCACTTTCCCGCCGAATGATGGTGTCTAACGGGAATATTACGGGGCTCGTGGAACGCTTGGTCGACAGCGGGCATATCGAGCGGCTGGCGCATGCCAACGACCGCCGGGTGTCGCTGGTTCGGCTGACCGAGGCTGGGCGTGCCGCATTTGCCGAAATGGCAGCCGAACACGGCGGCTGGATCGCCTCGATGTTCTCCGGCGTGGAACCGGACGGCCAGCGCGCGTTGCTGCGGCTGCTCGGTGAATTGAAAAGCTCAGTGCGAGAACGGAGCGAGCCTGCATGACGGGACTGACGATTTTGAACCCGCCGGACTGGCCGCGCCCGAAAGGCTACGCCAACGGCATGGCCGCCGAAGGACGGCTTGTGGTGACGGCAGGGCATATTGGCTGGGACGCCGAACAGCACTTCGCCGACGGTCTGATCCCGCAAATCGCCCAGGCGCTGCGCAATGTGCTGGCGGTGCTAGCGGAGGCCGGGGCAGGGCCCGAGCACATTTTGCGGTTGACCTGTTACGTGACCGATATACCCGCCTACCGTGCCGGCACCAAAGAACTTGGCCAAGTGTGGCGTGACCTGATGGGCAAGAATTTCCCGGCGATGGCGGTGGTCGGCGTTACGGAACTGGTCGAACCGCTGGCGATGGTGGAGATCGAGGCGACGGCGGTGGTGCGCGCCGCCTGACCTCGGCTCAATGCGACATCAGCACCGGCACTGTCACGGTTCGTGTTAGCGACCGGCTCGTTCCGCCGGCCAAGCGCTCGAACAGCCAGGAATGGCCGTAGCCGCCGGCGACGATCAGGTCGGCATTGTCCTCGCTGAGGCAGGAGAACAGCGCGTCCACCGGGTCGATATCGCCGCTGCTCGGCCAAGGGAACGACCGGGTGGCGATGCCGTGCGCGGCAAGATGATCGCTCAACAGCGCAATTTCCTTGCGCAGCACATCTTGGCGGGTGTCGAAGGCAAATAGGGTAACACTCTCAGCGCGGGCCAGGATCGGCAGCGCATCGTGCACCGCGCGGGTTGCCTCGCGGCTGGCATTCCAGGCCACGACCACGCGTCGGCCGAGCGGCTGCGGTTTCCAGAAATCCGGGATGACCAGCACCGGCACGCCGCCGTGCAGCAGCACGTCTTCCGGCACGCCACGCAGCACCAAGCCGGCGTCCGATTCGCTGGTCGAGGGGGCGATCACCAGATCGGTGTAGTGCGCATAGAGCGACTTCCAGCCAGCGGCGTCGTCGCGGCTCGCAGCGTGGAACACGTACTCGATCCCGGCGGCGCCGGCCGCGCGCAAGAAATTTTCCTCGGCGTTGATGGCTTCGGGCGCGCGGCTGGTGGCGTAGACCGATGGATGGTTGACCTCGATCCCGGTCAGCCGCGCGCCATGCTGCTGCGCCAGCGCAATGGCGGCGCTCACGCGTCCCGGGGCGTTTTCGCCGCCGCTCAAATAAACCAGAATATCGCGGAACGACCGAACATTCGCTTGCGGCATCATAGCCTCCCGCTGTTGTCTCACGGCGTATCTTAGCGCTTTGCTGCGGTGCTGCGGCGTTGGATTTGCGGCGGCCGACATGATGCAAACGCACGCGCCGATGCAGCGGGCGAAGGAGGCGATGTGGTGGGGTTGCTCGATCCGCTTGCGGGGCTTGGCGCGCTGGCGTTCTGCGTGATGCTGGCTGGTCTTGCCGTGGGATCGCTGGCACGCGGCTACTCCGGGTTCGGGTTTTCACGCTGCTGGTGGCAAGCTGGTCGCTGGTCGGCACACCAGCCCGCGCGGTTGCGGTGGCGCTGGTGCTGGAGGTGATCGCCAGCGTGCTGCAAGCTGCGTCGGTCTGGCGCGACATTCCGTGGCGGCGCGTCGGTTTGCTGATCGGCGGCGCTGCGGTGGGCACGCCGCTTGGGACGCATGTGCTTGCGGTGACGGATGACCGCACGCTGCGCCTTGGCATCGCGGTGTTCATTCTGGCAGCGGCGGCGGCGTTGCTGGCTGGCTTCAAGCTGCGCACCCGCAGCACTCCGCCAGTCGTACTAGCGGTCGGGGCGGCATCCGGGCTGTGTAATGGCGCGGTGGCGATGGGTGGGCTGCCGGTGGCGGTGTTCCTGACCGCCGACGGCGTCAGCCCGCGGGTCATGCGGGCGTCGGTGGTGGCGTATTTCTTCCTGCTCGACCTGACGGGGCTGGTATTTCTTGGCCGCGAGGGATTGGTCGGCGCGGACACGCTTGGTCTTGCGGCGTGGTGCTTGCCGGTGCTGGCGGCGGGTATGTGGCTGGGCGGCCGGCATTTCCTGGGCGCCACACCCGAGGGCTTTCGCCGGGTCACGCTCGGGCTGCTCGTTGGCTTGGCCCTGGTCGGCATTGCCCGGGCACTTGTCTAAATCAGGGTTCCAAGGGCCTCCCGGCCCTTGGTGTTAGGCGTTGGTGGCGCTTGGCACCCCCAACACGGCGCCCGGCTTCAGCACCGCCGGATCGTATGCCTTGCGGGCGAAGACTTCGCGCACCAGCGGCGCGAACTGTGCCAGGGTCTTGGTGGGATACTCAGGGTCGAAAGCGGCCTGATCCCAGCGGCCGCAGAAATCGGCGCAGCTTTGCCAATATGGGCTGGCGCGATATTTTTCGCGCTCGTTCGGGTCCCAGCCGTAGTGATGGGCGTAGTAAATCATCTGGAACGGGCCGTGATGCTCCACGGTCCAGGTAACTTCCTCGCGCACATAGGGGCGCAGGATTTCGGCGGCGAAGCGGTCGTGGTTTTGCGGCGCGAGGCCGTCGCCGATGTCGTGCAATAGCGCCGCGACGATCCACTCGATGTCCGCGCCGTCGCGCTCGGCCAGCGTCGCGGTTTGCAGCGCGTGGCCGAGGCGGGTGATTTTGTAGCCTTCGTAGGTTTCTTCGTCCTGGCGCGCCAACTCGCGCAGCAGCCGCTCGGCGGTGCCGGCGATGTGGTGCTGTTCCAGTTCGTGCAGCAGCAAATAATCTTCCCGGGTGCCGTGTTCCATCCGGCTGAAGCTGACCGTCGCCATCGCGTCGTCTCCTATTCCGCTGCCAGCTTGAGGGGGCCCGCCGCGCCGTTCAGCACCCGGTACAGGCTGCGCGGCGTGTCGATGTCGATGTAGCAGCCCTGGAGATGGCGCAAGCCCTCATTGGGGTCGAACGCGGTGCGGCCGTGCAGCAGGCGGCGGTTGTCGAACATCACCAGATCGCCGGCCTGCAACAGAAACTGAATTTCGAATTCGTCGGATTTCAGCATGGCGCTCAGCGTGCGCCGTGCGGCGTAGAACGCCGACAGTTCGGCTTCCGGCAGCAACGGCACGAAATCCAGCTTGGGGCTGAACCGGATACCGGCGATCTGCCGCCCCGCATCGTGTTCGATGATCGGCGCGTAGTCGACCATGTACGTCGCATCATGTGCGTATACCCAGCGAACCGCGACGCTGGACAGGATGCGGTAGGCCTGCGGGTCGCGCGCGCGCAACGCTTCCGCGACCGCCAGCCCATCGACCAGAGTTGACTTGCCGCCGGTCGAGCGGTTGGCGAGGCAGTGCAGCAATTGAATGCCGGGCACCGGGTCGCGGTACGGGTTGTCGGTATGCGGCGCCAGCGCCAAGCCGGTGTAGGCAAGGTCGGACGGATTCGGCACCGTGCGCACATCGAACAGCCGGCCGAAATTGGTGTCGCGCGGGAGGCCGAAGGTGCGCGCCACGTCCAGCACGCTGCCCTCGGTGGTGGGCACGCCGCGCAGGATAATGAAACCGCGTTGCAGGAATGTGGTGACCATGCGCTGCAATGCGCCCGGCGCTTGCGGCTCCCACGCCAGCAGCGGCAGGCTGCTCAATGTGGCAGTCCAGGCCATCCGGTCCGGCAGCCCGGTGTTGCTGGCCCCGCTGGCAGCTTCGTCGGCCAGCCGGGCGGCACTGAAATGCCCCTCTGCCCCGTCGCTAAACCTTACCTGCCAACCGCCCGGCGCGAGCTCGCGCACCTCGGTGACATGCAGCGCCGGGTCGAGGCTCGTTGGATCGTAGAGCCGCTGCCAGTTGTCCTGATCCATGTAAGCCGGGCCATCGCAGCGTTCGCGCAGCCATAACGGATGGATCGGCGTGACGCTGCCATCCGGGTGGCGCACGCGCAGGCCGGGGCGGGTGGGGGACAACTCGATATGCATCGATAGCTCCGCGATCGTTGGCCTACCATCGCTGCTGGCGAGCGATGCCGCTAGCCGGGCGGATCGCCGTAGTGCCATAACGTGATGTTATGGCCAGCCCGCTCGCCGCCCTGCCGCCGACCGCAGCCCTGCGTCCGTTCGAGGCGGCGGCGCGGCTCGGCAGTATCTCGGCGGCGGCGCGCGAATTGGGCGTGACGCAACCGGCGATCAGCCGTCATCTGGCGCAACTGGAAACCGATTTGCGCCAAACGCTGTTCGAACGCACCGCGCGCGGCCTGCGGCTGACCGAGGCCGGGCGGGCGCTGCTGGCGGCGGTTGCCCCGGCGCTGGGCGGCATCGCGGAGGCGGCGGCGGCGCTGCGGGCACCCGACCGCGACCGCACTATCAGGCTGATCGCCAACACCGGCTTCGCCCAGCAATGGCTTGCCCCGCGCCTGGGCGCGCTGCGCGCCGCCATGCCGAATTTGTACCTACGGCTGACCACCAGCGACCGCGAGGAGGATTTCGACGACGGCGACTTCGATCTCGCGGTGCGATTCGGCACCGGACAATGGCCAGGCTGGCGCGGCACCAAGCTGTTCGCCGAACAGGTCACGGCGATCTGCGCGCCGTCGTATGTGCGCGAGCGTCCGGCGCTGAGCGGCCCCGGCTTCACGCCGGGCAGCCTGCTGCGCGAGCGGTTGCTACATCTGGATGAGGTCAGCGTGCGCTGGTTTACCTGGCGCACCTGGCTGGAAAGCCTCGGCGTGGCAGCGGCCATTCCGCCGCCGAAGCTGCTATATCCCAGCTATCCGCTGCTGTTGCAGGCAGCCGTCGCGGGCGAAGGGATAGCATTGGGCTGGGCCGGGCTGATCGACGACTTGTTAGCCAAGCACTGGGTCGTGGCGCTGCCAATCGCCAGCACGCGCGACCGGCACGGCTATTTCGTCGGCCACCGCGAGCGCCAGCAGGGCACGCTGGCCAAGCAGGCGGTGGTGGCAGCACTGGCGGCATGGTTCGCGCGTCAGGCGGGCGTCACCGCCTGACGCGTGCGGTGACTACTTCTGCGCAGTCACCTGACCGCGAATTTCGCCGCCTGGCCGGTCAACCCGTAATACCAAATCTCGTGGGAGAGAACCCATGATCCATTCGACCGTCATCGCCGGGCTTGACCCGGCGATCCATGCCAACGCTCGGTGTTAGACGCGAGATGCTCTGTGCGGCGCCATGGATTGCCGGGTCAAGCCCGGCAACGACGATGAGTTTTGGTCAGCGAGATTGGGTATAATAGGTCAGCGCCCAGGTCAGCGTTTTGCTGGCCATGTCCAGGGTTGCCTCAAGCGTTCCGGCTCCGGCGCTGGTCTTGGCCGGTACTTCGCTGGCGACGTCCAGTTTGGCATGGAATTTCAGCATCTCGGCGTGTGCGCCGGCCGCCCGGCAAATTCGCCAGGGCTACGCGGCGCTGGACGGCGGCAGTTGACGCAACTGTGCGAGCAGCGCGTCCAGACTGAGCTCCTCGGCGATCAGATCGTCGAGCCGGAACGGGTTATGTTTTGGCAGCGCGCCGGGAGGCTCGCCTTGCATCGTATCGCTGCCGATAACAGCAGCGGCCCTGCTATACAGCTTGTCGATGTCGATGAGTTGCCGCATCCCTGGCGTGAAATCCAGCGCCGCCTCACTGAGAAAGACCCGCGCCTCATGCCGCCAATGTTCGGCGGCCGGGTTGTCCGGCCAGCCGTGCAGTTTCAGCAAATGCTCGATTGCCCGGCTCAGCAAACTGCGCACGGCACGTACGGCTAAACCCCCCACGTCCTCGATCTCCTCGATGATGTGGGGCCAGTCCAGCTCGTTGACCCGCTCGCCCGAAGCCAGCCGCCGCAGCAGGGCGGACTGGCGTTCGGACCAAACAACGATGTCCTGCGCATAGAGATCATCGGGCATGTCATACCCTCCGCACGCAGAATACGCCCCTCCCGTGCCAGGAGGGCAGGGAAAACTAGCCGCTGACCAGGGCCAGCACGCGCAGCGGGCTGCCGGAGCCGCCTTTGATTTTCAGCGGGGCCGCCACGATCACGGCCCCGGTGGCGGGCAGCTTGTCGAGGTTGCACAGGCATTGCAGGCCGTAGCGGCCCTTGCCGTGCATGAAGAAATGCGCCGGGAACGGCGGCTGGAAGGCGAACGCTTGCCCGGCGTCGGTGCCGATGGTCTCGGTGCCGAAGCCGATGACGTCACGGTGTTCCACCAGCCACTGAATGCTGGCGGCGTCCGGGCCCGGCGTGTGCGCGCCGTCTTCCTTGACGTTGGCGTAGTCGGCCCCCGACTTCTTCGACCAGTCGGTGCGCAGCAGCACCCACGCACCGTTGGGGATGCGCCCATTGGCCGCTTCCCACGCTTCAAGGTCGGCCACCGTCAGCAAATGGTCGGGGTTGCTCGCCACTTGCTTCGAAATGTCGATGACGATGGCGGGCGCGATCAGCTTCTCGGGCGGGATGGTATCGACGCAGTTGTTCGGGAAATCCTTCCCGCTGACCCAATGCACCGGCGCGTCGAAATGCGTGCCGGTGTGCTCGTTCATCGAGATGTTGTTCCAATACCAAGCCGGGCCGCGCTCATCATAGCGCGACACTTCTTCCATGCGGAACGGCGCGCATTGGCCCCAATGCGGCGGCAACTGGATGGTGGGGAAGTCCGGCGACAGGGTCTGCGTCAGATCGACGACGGAGATTTTCCCGGCCAGCAGGTCGGCGGCGAAGGCGGTCAGGCTGCTCATGGTATCGTTCCCACAGGTTCCGGGAGGGACAGCGTGGCGACCGTCGCCAGCGCGCCCTCCAGCATTTTGCCATCCTCATCCGCCAGCGCTGCATCGCGCAAACGGCGAATCCAATCGGCGGCGTCGGCCCGCCCGGCCAGCAGCGGCAGCGCGCCGACAACACGGGCAAACTTGCTCTGCCCGCGCGCATGGGTGTCGCTGTAGCCCTTCACCAAGCGGCGGCATCTGGTCAGTTCCACGGCAAGCCGGTAGTCGCTGGCGGCGCGCTGCGTCACCAGCGCCAGCCATGCGTCCAGATGGGCTTGTTCGCGCCGGTGCCGCAGCAGGGTGCGGCGGCGGGGTTTCAGCGCCGAGATGGCATACAGCGTCAGGAAGCCGCCCAGCGTGCCGGTGCGGATGCGCCGCCCGTGCTCGAAGGTTTTGCGAACCAGACCGGAACAGAACGGCGAGCGTTCCAGCGCCAGCCCCCAGGCCGCCGGCAGCGTGGCGCAAATTTCCTCCAGCCGGGGATGGAAGAATTCGGTGGTGCCAACCAGTTGGTCAGGCTTGGCGGCCACTTCGGCGCGGACGCGGGCGGTGCGGCTGGCGCGGGTCTTCAGGTCGGCGACACGGATCACGTCGTCGTACGACATCGCCACCGCGATCTGTTTGGCCGCCTCTGCGGTCAGCGCGTAACTGTTCCCGGCGCTGTCCAGCGCCGCGAGTTTGGCCACGCGGTCGAGATATTCTTGCGCGTAGGCCACATCTTGGAAATCGACCAGCCGCCGCAATCCGTGGCGCAACATGTCGCGCGCCGGGGCCGGAAACTCCTTCTCGACCCGCTGCACCGCGCGCACCAGTTCGGCCCGCTCCGCCTCGCTGCCGCCGCTGACAATGGTGGGGGCTGCCTCCGCCACGAGCACTGCTTCGGCGGCGGCGGAAACCGAGGCGAACCCGGCGGCAAACGCGCGCAAGCTGCCGTCCACGCCGACGCCGGCCGCGCGAATGGTTGCCTCGAACGCCGCGCGCTCGAATGGTAACGCGAAGCTGCCTGCCAATGCGCCGAACAGTGCCGCCGAAATCACGCTGCCGTTGCGCTCGGCCAGCGCCTGCATGTCGGCGGCGAGGAACCGCTTGGCGACCTGCGCCGCCGTCGCCAACACCGCGCCCGCGTCGGCGCGTCCGTCGCCCGGCTTGGCCTTTTCCAGCACAGCCAGTGACCGATGCGCGGAGGCGATCAGCGTGGTGCGGTCCGGCGTGACCAGCCCGCGCTGGATGGCGCGTCCGGCTTCCATCAACTCGGCGGCGATCACCACGTCCACATCGCCTGGCACCGGCATCAGGCTCAGCACCGGCTGGCGGCCGGGCTGCGGGCGCATGATCTCGACATAGTAAATCGTCGCCCCGGTGCGTTGCGCGACACCGGGCACCGAGGTGGACTGCGCGAACCAGCCCGCTGTTTCGGCGAGGGCGACGATCCAATCGGCCAGCACGCCGCCGCCTTGGCCGCCCATGGCAAGAATGGCGATGGCAATCGGGCGTTCGGCGGTGGCGAGGGAGCCGTCCATCACGCCAGCGCCAGCCGGCTGGCATCGCGCCGCCGTTGCAGCGCGCCGATGATTTTGCCGCGCAGCCCGTCCAGCCAGCGTTCCCAGGCGCTCGGGTTATGCACGATGTCGGCGCGGTAGAAGCTCGGGCACAGCACGGCGGCTTCTGCCACCTCGCCGCAATTGCCGCAGCCGACGCAGGTGTTGTCGATGGCCGCCACCGGGTCTTCCTTCAGCGGATCGCCCGAGTCTTTCACCGACAGCGACGGGCAGCCGGACAAGCGGATGCAGGCGTGATCGCCGGTGCAAATATCCTCGTCCACCCCGAAGCGCGGCTTCACCCGCCGCTCGCCGCGCTTGACGGCGGCGTTGAATTGCGGCCGCTCGCGGCGCTGCTTGTTCAACATGCATTCGGATGCGGCGATCACGATCTTCGGGCCTGGCGCCGTACTGGTCAGCGCCTCGCGCAGCGTGTCGCGCATTTTGGCGACCGAGTAAGTGTGATCGACGCGCCGCACCCACGCAGCACCCACGCCGCGCACCGCAGCTTCGATCGGGTGATTGGTGCTGCGATTGGCGTTGCTGGCCCGCGACGACGGAATGTCCTGCCCGCCGGTCGCGGCCGAGTAGTGGTTATCGACCAGCAGGATCACGCCGTCATGCTTGTTGAACACCGCGTTGGAGACGCCACTGGCCAGCCCGTTGTGCCAGAAGCCGCCGTCGCCCATGATCGAGATTGGCCGCTTGCCCGCCTTCACCTGCATCGCGGCGGCCGACGATGCGCCCAACCCGTAACCCATCGTGGTGGCGCCAATGTTGAACGGCGCGTTGATCGAAAACAGGTGGCAGCCAATATCGGCGGCGACGTGGTGCTCGCCCAATTCCTGTTGCACCAGCTTCATCGCCGAGAAAATCGGCCGCTCCGGGCAGCCGGTGCAGAAGCTCGGCGGGCGTGGCGGCACCACCGGCAGCAGCGCCTTCACCGGATCGCTGCGCAGCACCGGGCCGGGATCGGGCGGCGTGCGAGCGTCGCGCAGCAGGGCCGGGGCATGGCGGTCGAGAAACTTGCGGATGCCATCGACCAGCACCAGTGCCGTGTATTCGCCGCCCATTGGCAGCACGTCCTTGCCGCACAGCTTGGTGGGCACATCGGCTTTACGCAAAATGGCGTGCAGCGCCTGCTCCAGATAGTCCGGCTGGCCTTCCTCCACCATCAGCACGGCGCGCTTGCCCCGGCAGAACGCCGCCAGATCCTCGTCGATCAGCGGATAGGTCACGTTCAGCACATGCAGCGGAATTTTCGACTCGCCCCAGATGTCGGCCAGCCCGAACAATTGCAGCGCCCGCATCACGCCGTTGTACATGCCGCCTTGCAGGATGATGCCGATGTCGTCGTATTCGCCGGGGAACGTCTCGTTCATGCCGCGCTCACGGATGAACTTCACCGCCGCCGGCCAGCGCTGCTTGATCTTTTCTTGTTCGTGGATGAACGACGCTGGCGGCAGCACGATGCGCCCGGTGTCGCGGCGCGGGATCTCCAACGCTTCGGCCAAGGTGAATTTCGGTTTCACGTTGTCCTTGGCAATGAAGCTGCCGTGCACGTGGCAGGCGCGGATGCGCAGTTCCAGCATCACCGGCGTGTTCGACGCCTCGGACAATTCGAACGCGTCTTCCACCGCGCGCACGATGCACGGCAGATTCGGGCGCGGGTCGAGCAGCCACATCTGGCTTTTCATCGCAAACGCGTGCGTGCGCTCCTGCATGATCGAGGAGCCTTCGCCGTAATCCTCGCCGATCACGATGACTGCGCCGCCCATGACGCCGCCAGACGACAGATTGGACAGCGCGTCAGAGGCGACGTTAGTGCCAGCGGTGGACTTCCAGGTGACCGCGCCGCGAATCGGGTAGTTCACCGAGGCGGCCAGCGTGGAGGCCGCCGCCGACTCGCTGGCCGAGGCTTCGAAATGCACGCCCAGGTCAGCCATGATGTCCTGCGCATCGGCCAGCACATCCATCAAGTGCGAGATCGGCGCACCCTGATAGCCCGCGACGTAGCCGACGCCGGATTGCAGCAGCGCCTTGGTGACTGCGAGGATGCCCTCACCGCGGAACTCCTGCCCCGCAGTCAGTTTCAGATCCTGCACTTCTCGGGCGAAGGAACGCTCGGCCATGCTGATCCCCTGAGTTAGCCAGATAGTTCAAGCTTGAAGCGGTTCGCTGTCAACGCGGCGGCACTCTAGCCGAACAGCCGCGCATCCCACCACACCGGCCGGAGCCGCCCGTGCGTGAGGCGCGGGAATTGCGGATGCTCCGGGTTGAACAGGAAATTTTGCTCCGTGCGTGCCACCACGCTTGGCACGATCAGCAGCAACGAGCGGCGGCTATTCTGCCACGCCGCGCGGGGCCCCGATGCGGTAAGCGGTCAGCACGCGATCCAGAATTTGCACCGTCACGCCGCCGCGCCAACGTGGCACGCGCCACAATGCGATGCGCGAATTCGGTATCGCCGGGGGCGACAGCCGCCGCCAGCCGGTCCAGCGCGCTCAGCGGCAAGCCATGCTCAACCGCTTGCAGCAACGCCAGCGGCGCAGGCACCGGCAGCCCCAGCATGTCAGCCAGCGTACTCGCCGTCATCGCCAGACTCGTCATTTAGTCTCATCCGAGGCAGTTCATGATGTCAGATGAGACACGAATCAAGCCCGCCGCCCGGCACCCCACACCCAAGCCAGGCCGATCCGCTGCAACACCGCCGCCACCGCCAGCGATACCGCCACCGCAACGGCAACGGCAGCCAGCAGGGCCGCAGGCGCCGGCACGTGGGCGTGCCGCAGGATGTCGCAGGTCAGTTTGATGATGATCGGGGCGTGCAGCAGATAAATCTGCATGGTGCGCTGCCCGAGCCACGCCGCCGCGCGGTGCAGCACGTTGCCGGATAGCGCGCGTGCAGCCGTCCAGGCCAGCAGCAGATAGGCGGCTTGCCCGGCGAGCTCCTGGCCGCGCCCCTCGATCGCCACGGCGGCAATGGCGCAGCCAACCCCGGCGGCCAGCGCCGTCGTCCAGGCGCGCGGTGAGGCTTCCTGTTCGGCCAGCGCCCAGCCGATAGCGGCGAAACCGAGCCCGGTGGCGGCCGCCAGCAGCGGTTCCACGCCGATCTCGGCGGGCGGAAAAAATGGTTCGATCACGCCGCGCCAGCCCAGCACCAGCAGCAGCGCGGGCAGGGAATACAGATGCCCGGCCGCAGCACCGCGCCAAAGTGCCAGCGGCAGGCTGGCCACGCCGTCCGGCAGCACTGTCGCGCCGCCCAGCACGCCGGCGCGCTCGCCCGCCAGCCGGGTGGCCAAATACAGCAGCGAAAACAGCGCCCACGGCACCATCAGCCGCCGCGCCGAAGCCGCCAGCATCCGCCCACCCTCGGCAGTACCCATGCCAATGCGGTGGCGGGAGGCGAAGATCCAGCCATCGGCCAGGAAAAAGATCGGCACCGCGATCTGGTGCACCAGAAACCACGGCGCCGCCCAGCCGCCGGTGGTTGGCAAATCCAAATAGGCGAAGCCGTGGATGGCCGCGACCAATAGAATACCGAAACCCCGCAGGGCATCCGGGTTAGTCGCGCGCGCCATTTCCTTCGTCCTTCCGGGCGAATCGCCCCGGAGCCAAGCTGCGGCGTCCGCTTTGCGGTTCCAAGATGGACAGCGCCGCCGGTTGCCGCCGATGATGCCCGCGCGCAACCGTCGAGGCCCGCATGAACCCGAGTTTTCTACCTGCTTGGCGCCTCGCCGAACTGGTCCGCGACGGTGAACTCGGCTGCCTCGAACTGCTCGACCACTACATCGCCCGCACCGAACGCCTGGACAACCGTATCAATGCGGTAGTGGTGCGCGATTTCGAGCGTGCGCGCGCCCGAGCCCGGGCGTTGGATCAAACCCAGCCGCACGGTGCCCTATTCGGCGTGCCCATGACGGTGAAGGAGAGTTTCGACTTCGCAGGCCACCCGACCACCTGGGGCTTCCCGGATCGCCGCGACCATCGCGCCGCCGAGGACGCGCTGGCGGTACAGCGGCTGGAATCCGCCGGGGCGGTGGTATTCGGCAAGACCAACGTGCCGGTCGCGCTTGCCGATTGGCAAAGCTACAATCCGAACTACGGCTCCACGAGCAACCCATGGAATGTGGCGCACACGCCCGGCGGATCGTCGGGCGGCAGTGCTGCGGCGGTGGCGGCTGGGCTGAGCGCCCTCGAACTCGGCAGCGACATCGGCGGTTCCATTCGGGTGCCGGCGCATTTCTGCGGCGTGTTCGGGCACAAACCGACTTGGGGTCTGTGCCCTGGGCGCGGCCAATCGCTTGGCCCCAGCGCTGCGGTGACCGATATTGCGGTGATCGGCCCGCTGGCCCGTTCGGCGCGCGACTTGGCGTTGGCGCTGGACGTGATCGCCGGACCCGACCCGCTGGATAGCGCCCACACCATCAATCTGCCGCCGCCGCGCGCCACCGAGGCGCGCGGCTTGCGCGTGGCGGTCTGGCTCGATCAACCGGGCCATCCAACCGATGCGGAGCAATCGGCGCTGATCGAGCGCGCCGCCCGCCATTTGGCCGCCGAGGGCGCCGACGTGAGTTTTACCGCGCGGCCGGACTTCGGTGTGACCGAGGCATGGCATTTGTTCCTGACCCTGTTGGACGCCGCCTGGAGTGCCCGCATGCCGCCTGAAATGCTGGCGGCGCGGCTGGCCGCGAAAGCGGATTTGCCGGCCGGTCAGCAGGGGGCGGGTGCCGTCATGCTGCGCGCCACCGGCATGTCGCACCGCGACTGGCTGCTGGCCAACGAGCGCCGCCACCAGATCCGCCGCGCCTGGGGCCGGTTCTTCCAGCGCTGGGACGTGCTGCTGTGCCCGGCCTTTGCCACCACGGCACTGCCGCACATGCAGTCGGATAACACCTGGGAACGCAATTTACAGATTAACGGCAGTAGTATCGAATACGGCGAACTGTTGTTCTGGCCCGGCTTGATTGGCGTGGCGCAGCTTCCGGCCAGCGTGGCGCCCATCGGGTTGTCGGCGGCCGGGTTGCCGGTCGGGGTGCAGATCGCCGGGCCGCTGTATGGCGACCGCACCACCATCGCGGTGGCGGATATGCTGGAGCGGAGCGGATTCGGCTTTACCGCTCCGCCTGGCTGGGACTGAACGGCGCCATGGCGCGCCGCAACGGAGGCGGAGCGCGCTGTGAGTGTTCAACAGATTGTCTTGCTGCTGGTCGGGCTGGTGACGTTCGGCGCCGGGCTGAGTTGGTTCGGCCAGGGCACTGGCGTGTTTCGCCATCCGGCCGACAGCTACATGATCGATCAGATGGAATGGGCTTGGCGCGGCGTGGCGCTGGCGGCGGTGGGCTTGGTGCTGCTGGTCGTTTGCTGGTGGTTCTAACGGTGTTGGGCTGCCGCCTTAAGCCTTTGTCCACGCAAGCCTGCCACGACGAGACCAATTCACGGCATCGGCGGCGAGCGACATGGCGGCGCGTGACATCGGCGGCGTGACCAACTGGATGCACATGTTCCGCTGGATCGTGAAGCTGATCCGCGACGACTACGAGGTCGACGAAAAAATCCTGGTGCGGACCGCAGTGCTGGAGACCGATTGCGGCCTGACGATCGAGGACGTCGAAGCAGTCCTGCGCACCGTCGCCGAAAGCTTCGCCATCCGCTTCCCGCCCGGTACACTGGACGAGGTGGTGCGGCTGGAGGAGTTGTGCGTGTTGGCGAGTTGGCTCAACGGCCTCTACAAACGCCCCGACTTCATTTCCGAGGCGTTTGCAGTGAAGTGCGCGGCGTTGAACCAAGCCGCCGTGTGAAGCGTGCTGCCCAGATAGCGCCTAGCCGGCGCGCGCCCGCTTATGCGCCACCGGCCGCGACGGATGCCGCGTCCGCTCGATGGCGGTGCGGCTAGCCGGGGCTGGGGCCACGGTGGAGTGAATGCGTACCTCGTCGGCCCCGTTGGCGGCCAATGAGGCGGTGAACGCGGCGGCGATCTCGGCGCGGATTTCGAATTTGGTCTCGCGGTCGAAAATCCGAATGGCGCCGATGTCGCGCTTGGTGACCGTGCCGACGCGGCAGATCAGCGGCACCAGCCATTTCGGGTCGGCCTTGCTTTGGCGGCCGATATTCATGCTGAACCACGCCATCGGCCCGGTTTCCCGCGCGACATAGGCTTCGCGCTCGGGTTCCGCATAAGCCACGCGCGGTGCTGTAGCGATAAGCTCGCGCGGGGCGCGGGCGGCGCGCGGCGGGAACGGGTCGGACAGCTCCTCGGGCGCCGGCAGCCGCTGGCGGTGCAGCCGGATGAGCGCGGCTGCAATGTCCAGCGCCGAGCGGCCTTCCAGCAGCGCGGTGGCCAATGCCGTGTCTTCCGGCTCGGCGGCGGCAGTCAGCAGCGGGTCGGCCAGCAGGCGCTCGGCATCCAGTGCGCGAATGCTCTCAGCGGTCGGCGGGCCGCCCCAGGTGGCGGTCACGCTGGCCGATTGCAGCAATTGCTCGGCGCGGCGGTAGCGATTGCTCGGCACGATCAGCATGCAAACGCCCTTGCGCCCGGCGCGGCCGGTGCGGCCCGAGCGGTGCAGCAGCGTTTCATGATCGACCGGCAGATCGGCATGGATCACCAGCCCGAGGTCCGGCAGATCGAGCCCGCGCGCCGCCACGTCGGTGGCCACGCACACCCGGGCCTGCCCGTCGCGCAGCGCCTGCAAAGCGCGCGTCCGTTCGTTTTGGGTCAATTCGCCGGACAGCGCCACAGCGGTGAAGCCGCGTTCCACCAGCGCGCCGTGCAGATGCCGCACGCCCTCGCGGGTGGCGCAAAACACCAGCGCGGTCGGCGCCTCGAAGAAGCGCAGCACGTTGACCACCGCATTGCGCGCCTCGTGCGGGGCGACGCGCACCGCGCGGTATTCGATGTCGGCGTGCTGCTGGTTGCGCACCAGCGTGTCGATGCGCAGCGCGTCGGTTTGATACTTGCGCGCCAAAGCGGCGATTTCGCGCGCGATGGTAGCCGAGAACAGCAGCGTGCGGCGGGTTTCCGGCGCCGTGGTCAGCAACTGGTCGAGTTCCTCGCGGAACCCCATGTCCAGCATCTCGTCGGCTTCATCGAGCACCAGCACCCGCAGCCCGGTCAGATCGAGCCGCCCGCGCGTCAGGTGGTCGCACAACCGGCCCGGCGTGCCGACCACGATGTGCGAACCGGCATAAAGTTCCCGCGCCTCGGCGCGTCCGTCCATGCCGCCGATGCACGAGACGATGCGCGCCCCGGTGTGCTCGTACAGCCAGGACAGTTCCTTATGCACCTGCATCGCCAATTCGCGCGTCGGCGCCACGATCAGCGCCAGCGGCGCCGCCGCGCGGTCGAACTGCGTCTCGGCGCCGAGCAATGAAGCGGCGAACGCCAGCCCGTACGCCACCGTCTTGCCGGAACCGGTCTGGGCGGAGACCAGCAGATCGCGCGCCTCGGTGCCCGGCTGCATCACCGCTTCCTGCACCGGAGTGGGTTCCGTGTAGCCACGGGCGGCGAGGGCGCGTTCGAGGGCAGGATTGGCGGGCGGAAAGGGCATGCGGCGATCCAGGGACAGGCCAGCCGCCACGCCCGGTCACGATGATCGGCGGGTGCAGGACGGGCGGTGAGGGATATTTCGGCGGCTTATAGAGCAACACCCTACCAAGGCGCAGTAAAATCGGCGCATGACAGAGGGTCTGGCACTGCTTGGCCGCCGCTCACCGCGTGCGCAGGCCAGCTTCGCGCAGCAACGGCAGCACCGCTGCGGCGAAGGCCGGCAATTCGGCGGCGAAATTGAGAAAACTGACCGTCGTGCCGGCAAACCCTGCCTCGGCCATTCGTACCATTTCGTCAGCGATGTGTTGCGCCGTGCCGACCAGCGGGTAGGTGCCTGCCCCGCCGGCGAAGCGCTTGCGATACAACCGGTAGGCATGCGCGTCGTGGCTGCCGGAATGCGCCGCCTTGCCCGCCATGTGGCGGTCCACCGCGCCGCGATCCTCCAGTGTCACGGCGTAACGCTCGTATGCGTCCTCCGCCTCAGTCTGCGTGTCGCGGCAGACGACGTGGCAGGTGGTGTAAACGCCGACCTTGCGCCCCGCCGCCGCAGCGCGTGCCGCCATGTCGGCGATGGTGGCGCGGCCGCTGTCGATATCGGTGAACGTGGTGAACAGGAAGTCGGCGGCGCGGGCGGCAAAGTCGCGGCCGGGCGGGCTGAAGGCCGCATTCAGTGTGACCGGGCGCGGCCGCTGCATCGGCGCAGGTTTGCCCGACACGCCGCGCAACTTGTAGTAAGTGCCGTCATAGTCGAACGGCCCAGTATCGGCGTGAATGCGGCAGACGATGTCGTACCATTCCAGCCCCTGGGCGTAGCGTTCGGCCACCGGCTCCAGCCCGAACGCCTGAAACTCATCCGGATTCCAGCCGCAGACGAGGTTCACCCCAGCGCGGCCGTTCGACACATGATCCAGCGTCGCCAGGGCCTTGGCGGCGAACACCGGGTGCACCATCGGCACATGCACGGTGGAAAACAGTGCGATCCGCTCGGTCGCCCCAGCCAGCGCCGCCGCGAACGTGAGCGTCTCGAAACTCCACTCTCGGCTGTTGGTCTCGCCGCCAAAGCCCTTCCACCGCGCGATCGGCAGAAAGAATTCGAACCCAACCCGGTCGGCGAACTGCGCCACCTGCACAATATCGGACCATTTCGCCTGCCAGCGTTCCGGCGCGCGGGTCAGCGTCAGCCCACCATCGGCGTTGGCGGCGAACACGCCGAGTTTGAAGCGGTTGGGGCCCTGCATTGGGTTCATCGGGCTGAATCCGATTCGTGAAACGGCGCCGACTTTGGACCAATCAATCAGCGGTGTCTGCGCCGCCTGTTGGCGGGACTCCACGTTCACGCCATACACTGACAGGGTGAAGATTGTCAGTTGGAACCTGCTGCGCTTGCACGGCGCTTCGGCCGAAGAAGTTGCGCGGTTGATTCTGCGTGAGCAGCCCGCGGCACTGTTCATGCAGGAAGCCACGTTGGAAATGGACAAGCTGCCCGCGCTGATCGGCGGCCACTACGCCCGCGCGCCGCTGCCCGATCGCATTCATGGTCTCGCTGTGTGGACTCCGCAGCCGCTGCGCGTGCCACCCATGGTCCTGCCGTTGCCTGCCGGCAGCATCGTGCGCCGGGTGAGCCAGATCGCCGACCTTGGAACGTTCAGCGCCGCCAACGTGCATTTGTCGCACGGCCAATTGCTCAACCGCCGCCAACTGCGCCGCATCGCCGCCGTGTTGCCGGATCGGGCGGCGATCCTGGGCGATTTCAATCTGGCGGGTCCGGTGCTGCTGGCCGGGTTCCGCGACGCCGGGCCGCGCCATGCCACGCATATGATGGGCGGCGTGCTGCCGCTGCGGCTGGACCGCTGCCTGGTGCGCGGCCTGACCTGCACCGGCACCAGCGTGCTGGACCGGGAAAAATCCGACCACAAGCCGATTGTGGTGCATCTGGCTTAGCGGACGGAGGTTCTGGCGATGCGTGATGTGTTCGTTTGCGACGGGGTGCGCACCCCGATTGGCCGCTACGCCGGGGCGCTGGCCAGCGTGCGCGCCGACGATCTCGCCGCCATCCCGATCCGCGCCTTGCTCGCACGCCATCCGGCGATTGCCGGTGCGGTCGATGAAGTGGTGCTTGGCTGCGCCAACCAGGCGGGCGAAGACAACCGCAACGTCGCCCGTATGGCGGCGCTGCTGGCCGGACTGCCGGAAACCCAGGCGGCCTTTACCGTCAACCGGCTGTGCGCTTCCGGTCTGGACGCCGTCGCCACCGCCGCGCGGGCGATCAAATCCGGCGAGATCGACTTGGCGATTGCCGGCGGCGTTGAGTCGATGACCCGCGCCCCGCTGGTGATGGGCAAGGCCGAGCAGCCGTTTCAGCGCGGCGGCGCGTTGTTCGACACCACCATCGGCTGGCGCTTCGTCAACCCGTTGATGCAGGCGCAGTACGGTACGGACGCGATGCCGGAAACCGCCGAGAATGTCGCCGAAGACTTCGCCATCAGCCGCGCCGATCAAGACGCCTACGCGTTGCGCTCGCAGCAGCGCGCCGCGCAAGCGCAGGCCGGCGGCGTGTTCGCCGCGCAAATCGTTCCGGTGACCATCGCAGGTGGCAAGGCTGGGCCGGTGGCGGTGGCGCAGGACGAGCATCCGCGCGCCACCACGCTGGAGGCGCTGGCCAAGCTGCGCCCCATCGTGCGCCCCGGCGGCAGCATCACGGCGGGCAATGCGGCCGGGATCAACGATGGCGCTGCCGCGTTGATCCTAGCCTCCGAAGCCGCCGTGCAGCGCTTTGGCCTGACGCCGCGCGCCCGCGTGCTGGGCGCTGCCTCGGCTGGCGTGGCGCCGCGCGTGATGGGAATAGGCCCGGTGCCCGCGGTGGCCAAACTGACCGCGCGGCTGGGCATGGAAGTGCGCGGTTTCGACGTGATCGAATTGAACGAGGCGTTTGCAGCACAGGTGCTGGCGTGCTTGCGCCAATGGGGTATCGCCGACGGCGCGGCGCACATCAACCCGCACGGCGGCGGGATCGCGCTGGGGCATCCGCTGGGAATGTCCGGCGCGCGCATAGCGCTGTCGGTGGTCGATGAATTGCAGCGCAGCGGGGGGCGGCTGGGGCTGGCGGCGATGTGCGTCGGCGTGGGGCAGGGGGTGGCAATGGGGTTCGAGCGGGT
>JANYDF010000021.1 GCA_025359905.1 Rhodospirillales bacterium | reverse complement strand
GCCGGCGAGAACCCATCGTCACCGCAATCGATGGCGAATTGCGTGTCGCGCAGCAGATGGGCGAGGCACATCTGCCAGAGCCCGGCATGGCCGCGCTGGGCGCCGTAGCTGTCGGAGATCCACACGCGCGGGCGATGCTCGATCGTGTCGCACCGCGTGGTGTAGGAGCGGTGTTCGTGAGCAGCGTTGGCTGCGGTGTCAGTCCGCCAAAGCCGGCAAGCTGACTATGGGATGATCGCTCATCGGGGCGATGGTTTCCAGCGTCATGTATCGCGCCCTCTGGACGGCCCATTCGTCGTTCTGCTCCAGGAGCAATGCGCCGATCAGGCGTCTCACTGCGGCTTCGTTGGGAAAGATGCCGACGACGTCGCTGCGGCGTTTGATTTCACCGTTGAGCCGCTCGAGGGGGTTGGTCGAATGGATTTTGGCGCGATGCTGGGCGGGGAACTGCATGTAGGCCAGCACGTCGGTCTCGGCCTCGTCCATGAAGGCCGCCAGCCTGGGCACGCGGGGGCGGGCCTGATCGGCGACCTCGCGCCACTGCTTCCTGGCGGCGGCGGCATCGTCCTGGGCGAAGGCGGTGCCGACCCAAGCCGAGACGATGCGGCGTTGGGTCTTGCCGGCATAGACCAGCGCGTTCCGCATGAAGTGCACCCGGCAGCGCTGCCAGGTGGCACTGAGGACCTTGGTGATAGCCGCCTTCAGCCCCTCATGGGCGTCCGAGGTGACCAGCTTGACGCCGCGCAGCCCTCGCCGCGCCAGGCTGCGCAGGAACTCGACCCAGAACGGCTCGGCCTCGCTGTGTCCCGCAGTCATTCCAAGCACTTCGCGCCGGCCGTCGGGGTTGACGCCGACGGCGACGATCACCGCGACCGAGACGATGTGATGGTCGCGGCGGGCTTTGACGTAGGTGGCGTCGAGCCAGATATAGGGCCATTCGCCCTCGATCGGCCGGGTCAGGAAGGTCTGCACCCGCTCGTCGATCTCGCCGCACAGGCGGGAGACCTGGCTCTTGCTGATCCCCTCCATGCCGAGAGCTTTGACCAGGTCGTCCACCGAGCGGGTGGAAATGCCCTGGATGTAGGCTTCCTGGATGACGGCGGTCAGGGCTTTCTCGGCCATCCGCCTCGGCTCGAGGAAGGCCGGAAAGTAACTGCCGCGCCGCAGCTTGGGGATGCGGAGCTCAACGGTGCCGGCGCGGGTCTCCCAGTCACGGTCACGGTCACGGTAGCCGTTGCGCTGGTTGCGCCGGGTCTCGCTGCGCTCGCCGTGGCCGGCCCCGCACAGCTCGCCGGTCTCCAACTGCATCAACCGTTCGGCGGCAAAGCCGATCATCTCGCGTAGAAATGTCGCATCAGAGCCCTTCTCCAGAAGCGCGCGAAGGGCGATCTTGTCGTCGGTCATCGTGGTGGTCCTCGGGTGAGAGTTGCGTCTCGCATGTAGCCGCCGCTGCAAAACTGACCCACCCGCCGGTTGAACTCTGACCCATGGCACTGAAGGCCCTGTCGATTAGCGAGGGGCTGGATGGTTGGGGGAGAGATGGCATTGGAGATCCGGGTCTTGGCCAAGCACGGCAAAGGTGTTCGGGAGATCGCGCGCGAAGTTGGCGTGTCGCGCAATACGGTGCGGCGGTATCTGCGCGCGCCGGATGCGGTGCGCTATCGGGGTCGGCCTTGGCGACCAGGCAAGTTGAGCGGCTTTGAGGAATACGTGCGAACGCGGGTTGGCTCGGCGTTGCCTGAGCGACTGGCGGCGACGGTGCTGCTGCGAGAGTTGCGTGAGCGCGGTTACACGGGCGGCTACTCGCTGCTGAAGGAATTCGTGGCCGGGCTGCGGCCTGTGGTTCCGGCTGAATTGGCGGTGCGCTTCGAGACGGCGCCGGGCGAACAGATGCAGGTGGACTGGGCGACGATCCGGCGCGGCCGCGACCGGCTATCGGTGTTTGTGGCGACGCTCGGCTGGAGCCGGGCGGCGTATGTTGAATTCGTCACCGACGAACGGCTGGAGACGCTGCTGGCGGCGCACGAGCATGCCTTCCTGGCATTCGGCGGCACGCCGCGCGATGTGCTGTATGACAACATGCGCACGGTGGTGCTGGAGCGCGACCACTACGGTCCGGGCCGGCATCGCTTTCACCCCGGGTTGCTGGACTTCGCGGGGCATTGCGGCTTCCGGCCGCGGTTGTGCAAGCCGTATCGGCCGCGCACGAAGGGCAAGGTGGAGCGCTTCATCCGTTATTTGCGTGGCAGCTTCTGGGTGCCGCTGGCCAGCCGGATGGCGCTGGAAGGCCTCGTGGTCGATGCGGCGGCGGCCAATCTGGCCGCGGCGCGCTGGCTGCGCGAGGTGGCCAATGCCCGGGTGCATGCCACGACTGGCGAGGCGCCGGCGGAGCGGCTGGCGCAGGAGCGCGCGGCGTTGCAGCCGGTGCCGCCGCCGTATGGCGGCATCGTGCCGGCCGCGTTGCAGCGGCCTCGACCGACGCCGCCGGAGCCCATGCGGCCGATCCAGGGCCTGCAGCATCCGCTTGCGATCTACGAAGCGTTGGTGGCCCCCGTTTTGGTTGCCCCGGCTTTGGCTGGCACATCGCCGGCGGGGATGACGCCATGAGCGAGCTGCAGCACGCCCGCATCACCGCGCTGTGCGCCGAGTTGCGGCTTGCGGCGGTGCCTGACCTGTATGGCGCCGTGGCGCAGGCGGCGGCGGGGCGCGACGCGTCGTTCAGCGACTTCCTGGAAGATACCTTGCGCGGCGAGCGCGAGGTGCGGCGCGGCCGGGCGCGGGAGATGTTCGCCCGCACCGCCGGCTTTCCGGCAATCAAGACGCTGGACGGCTATGACTTCGGCTTTGCCACCGGGGCGCCACGCCAGCAGATCCAGGAACTGGCCGGTCTGGCGTTTGTGGAGCGGGCGGAGAACGTCGTGCTGCTTGGCCCGTCCGGCGTAGGCAAGACGCACCTGGCGATCGCGCTCGGCTACATGGCGACCCTGCGCGGCTGGAAAGTACGCTTCACCACGGCAGCCGACATGGTGCTGCTGCTGGAGACGGCACAGCGCCAGGGACGGCTGAAGGACGTGCTGCACCGGACGGTGAACGTCTATCGCCTGCTGATCATCGATGAGATCGGCTACCTGCCAATGGGCCGCGAGCAGGCGAACCTGTTCTTCCAGGTGGTGGCCAAGCGCTACGAGAAGGGCGCGATGATCCTGACCTCCAACCTGACATTCGGCAGTTGGGACCAGGCCTTCGCCGGCGAGACGGTGCTGACGGCGGCGATGCTGGACAGGCTGCTGCATCATGCCACCGTCGTGCAGATCAGCGGCGAGAGCTACCGCCTTAAGGACAAGCGCCGTGCCGGCGTCGTTGCCAAGCCAAAGGAAAAGAGCTGACCGACGTTGTCCACGGCGGGACTAGCCCCGCCGTGGACAGCGTCGGGGTGGGTCAGAATTCAAGCGGCGGTCAGCGCCAAAGTGGGTCAGAATTCAAGCGGCGTTGACACTCGCAACCCAACCCTACCCACGGCCATCGCGATGGCCACTGACCGGCCTGCCTACGAAAGACTCTCGGCCGTCACTCCGGCAGGCCAGTCAATGGACTCATACACCACGGCAGGGGACACGACCCGCATGGACGCTGCGTGCCGCCATACGGCTCGGCACCCGACCAACAACAGGGTGTGCGACCCAGCCCCCCAAAAGGCAAGTCAGGGCGGATCGGCACGCGTCCCCCTAAGCTGCATGGAAAAGGCTTTCCCATCAGGAGATTAGAGGGCAGGACAAGATCGGAGACAGGATCGGCAGATCAGGTGCCATATTTGGGAATTTCTGTTATTTTATCAGTGATTTTATCGCTTCAGAGATCGGCATGACGCCTGCGAATGAAACCGCGGCCCGGATCGAACCGTGCCTGCTGGATGAAACCAGCCCCGAGATCGTCGACCTGGTGGCGGCGCTGTCGGCTGCCAGCAACACGCTCGGTGCGCGGCTGCATCCGCGCTCGGCGGCAGGTCTCGCCGACGCGGTGCGGATCATGAACTGCTACTATTCCAACCTGATCGAGGGGCACAACACGACGCCACGCGAGATCGAGCGCGCGGTGGCCGATGAACTCGATGCCGTCGAGGAACGACGCAACCTCCAGGTCGAGGCGCGAGCGCATATCCGCGTGCAACGCGACATCGATCGCCGCCATGCCGCCGGCGATCTGCCCGAACCGGCCTCGGCGGACTTCATCTGCGGTCTGCACCGCGCCTTCTACCAGGACGCCCCCGAGACGATGCTGATCGTGCGCGGCGAGCAGCGGTCCATCCGCATGGTGCCGGGAGAATTCCGCGCCATCGCCGATCATGAGGTTGCGGTCGGGCGCCACCTCCCGCCCGCCGGCGAACGCGTCGCCGCCTTCATGGCCTACTTCGAACAAAGATACCGCTTCGCGCCGCTCGGCATGGGCCGCCGCATCCTGGCGATGGCGGCCGCGCATCACCGGCTGAACTACATCCACCCCTTCCTCGACGGGAACGGCCGCGTCAGCCGCCTGATGAGCCATGCCATGGCGGTGCAGGCCGACATCGGCGCACACGGCCTGTGGTCGGTGTCACGCGGCTTGGCACGTGGCCTCGAGAGCCGCGGCGACTACAAGCGGATGATGGATCACGCCGACATGCCACGGCAGGGCGATCTCGACGGACGCGGCAATCTGTCGCGCCGGGCGCTGGCCGATTTCACGGGTTGGTTCCTCAAGGTCTGCCTCGATCAGGTGACCTTCATGAGCGGCCTGTTCGCCCTCGATACGTTGGTGGAGCGCCTGAAGGTCTACGTCGCACGCCGGGAGCTCAAACCCCAAACCTTCGCGCTCCTCGAACAGACCCTGCAACGCGGTGAATTGCCGCGCGGCGAGGCGGCCCGCGTCACGGGCCTCAAGGAGCGCAGCGCCCGCGATCTGCTGGGCGCGCTGGTGGCCGACGGCATTCTCGGGTCGGATACCCCCAAGACCCCGGTCTCGCTGCGCTTCCCATTGGACGCAATCGAAATCCTGTTTCCAAGCTTGTTCCCAGAGACCTGAGCGGCGGGGCGCGCCGGTCAGGCTGTGAATCGGCACTATCTCGTGACCCCCGCGATCCTCGGAAGATCAGTGGCTTGCGATGCCGATCGGCGTCGGAACTCCTCGCCGATTTACAACCTATGTTGCCGCGATGATCACGCTGGCACTCGGCGATGAGCAAACGTTGTGATTGGTGCCTATCGCCGGTTAGCTGGCGGCAGGCACTGCCGATTAAAGCTCAAGACCAATTGAGCGAAGCTGGAGATCTGCATATTTTCGTAGGGCCTCGGCGACAATATCCATTTTCTTGATTTCTATATGAAATGATAACCAATTTAGCGCTAGGTATACCCGCTTAGGTAATTTGATATTGATAGCCTGCATGCGGCCGTCCCTACTGCTCGGATTTTGCCAGGAATAGCGATTTTTCCCCGGAATACCGGCATCGAGATCGGCATTGCAGGCAAGAGGTAGCATGTCCTTGAGCGGGGCGGGATCAATGCCGCGCGCACGCAGGGTGGCCACCAAGTGCCGGCTCAAAGCAATTTTGACCAGAACCAGCTTTGATGATGCAGAGCACTGCGCGAGCCATTCAATCGCTATATCGATATATAATGGCACTCTGACATTCAGTTGCTGCGTTTCGCTGTCGCTGAGGCGGGGATCGCACCAGGGATAGGGATACGGTGCTGAGACAGGCAGTGACGGGCCGACGGGTAACGGCGTGGTCGCCGCCACGTCTGGATCCGAAGCCATCGGAGCGCTGTCGATCATAGCGGAATCTGGCATAGCGGAATCTGGTTGCAAGCCACGGGCGATCAACTGGCGGACCGCCTCAGCGCGGCTTGCAACCCGCTGGGCAAACCGCCAGTCATCGATCGCCTTTGCCTCTTGCTCGGAGACCATCAGCGGGAGGCGGATGTTTTTCAGGTCGTGCGGCATGATGCGCTATATGGTACAAGTACAGCATTTGCACAAGTTGAGTGTAGCGCTATTTGTGCAAATTGTGCGCATTGACCACTGAAGATATCGCAGCGGAGCACGCCGAGGACGCGGTGATTGGCCAGGATGTCAGCGAAGTTTGTGCGCGAAAATCGGAAATTTCCGAGCAGATCCGCGCGGAGCAGAGCCAGGCGGTCTCATTGAAGCAACTCTTGCAACTCCACCGGAGCAACGCTATCTACCTCTGCAGCGTGATGCAGAAGCTTGGCGCCGCACTTTGGCGTTCAGGCTATAGCCCCCATCCTACTGCGGATATCTCGGATAAAGACGAGAGAGACGCACCGGCATCGGCATCACGAACCAAAAAAGAAGGCGCGGTTGCGTCTTCGCGGGCCGGCTCTGTGAAAAACCACAACCGGCAGGCACCAGTGATTGCTAGCTCGGTCATCGGTGCTGCGGCTGTCTTCGCGAGAAGAAGGTACTGATCCGCGCGGTATTCACCGCAGGGGGCGACGGCAACCCCGTCCCGAGGATCAGAGCTAGGGTATGAAGGCGACGCCGGCTCGACCGAAGCTAACATAGCATGCTTTCCCGCAAGGGAAGGTATGTACTCCGCTCCACCTCTCAACCAAAGCTCAAACACGAAGTATCCCGATACATCCTATCTCATTGAATGATCGGCCCAGGGTGCAGCAGCCCGTAAATCGGTACGATAACCTGCTTTCCAAACAGAGAGCAGAACTGCGGGTTCGAGACGTGGCTTCGTACATCTCGTGATTGATTGCGCCGGCCATACTGCTCTTGGTGCCTGATGGTCGCGTCGATAGCGATGCGACTGACTGTCACATCATGGTCAGACCGGCTAACAGGCTGCTGAACAGCGGCCGACTTGTCGCGTTTTTGTTTGGATGACGACGTCGCAAGGCTGCCGCTTGGTCGAAGCCGCGTTTGGTCGACCATCCTGTTGGCCTGCAGAGCCGTTCTGGCTCGCATCGGATTGCT
>JANYDF010000019.1 GCA_025359905.1 Rhodospirillales bacterium | reverse complement strand
AGCAATCCGATGCGAGCCAGAACGGCTCTGCAGGCCAACAGGATGGTCGACCAAACGCGGCTTCGACCAAGCGGCAGCCTTGCGACGTCGTCATCCAAACAAAAACGCGACAAGTCGGCCGCTGTTCAGCAGCCTGTTAGCGGCCTGGCTCACGGCTTCGCTGTATCCATTGGGGCCTTACCCGGTGCTGGCGCTGGACGGCGAGCAAGGCAGCGGAAAGACGACCGTTGCCCGCATCCTGCGGAAGTTGGTGGACCCAAACGCCGCTGACCTGCGGGCGATGCCGCGCACTGAAGATGACCTCCTGATTGCCGCCACGAATGGGCGCGTTGTCGCGCTGGATAACGTGAGCTTCATTGAAGCGGACATGGCGGATTCGCTATGCCGCGTGGCGACCGGCGCGGGATTCGGCAAGCGCACGCTGTACAGCGACCTCGGCGAAACCATCGTCAATGTCTGCCGCCCGGTGCTGTTGAACGGGATTCCGTCATTGTTGGCGCGCGGCGATCTGGCAGACCGGGCAATTGCAATCACGCTCCCTATGATCCCGGACGCCAAGCGGCTCACCGAGGCTGACGTTTGGCGCTGCTTTGATTCCGCCGCACCGGGCATTCTGGCTGTGCTGCTTGATGGGCTTGTGACGGCACTGCGGGACATGCGGAACCTGGCACTTCCGTCGATGCCAAGGATGGCTGACTTCGCCCGTCTCGCATGCGCTGCGTCATCGGCCTTTGGATGGACGCAAGCCCAAATGCTGGCCGCGCTGGAACACAACCGCGCTGCTTCGGTGGAGGCCGTTGTGGACGCTGATCCAATAGCCGAGGCCATACGCGCCATTGTCGCCGAATATCCCAATCGGTGGGACGGCACCGCAACCCAGCTTCTCGGCGAAATCAACGGCAAGGTGCCCCCCGAGATTACGCGAGAACGAGGCTGGCCGAAGGATGCCGGGCGGTTGTCGACGCGCGTGAAGCGAGTGGCCCCGGCGCTGCGCCGTGTTGGGGTGGAGATAGTGCTGCCGAAAAGCGGAGGCCGCGCGGGCCGCACCATCACGATTCGCCACACAATAGGCAATCAGCGTTCCGAGCGTTCCGCATGGTCACAACCGCCTGACAGCGAACAAGATTCTGGGAACGCTGACGACCCCGACGAGCGTTCCGCAGCGATCCGGTGCCACCCGCCTGACTGTCCCGGAACGCCCGGGAACGCTGACGCAGGAAGCCAGCGTTCCACTAACTCTTTGATACTTAGGGGCCGGAACGCTGGGAACGCTCGGAACGCTGATTCAGCGCCTCTGGGGGATGAGGTGGTGCTTTGACGATCGCTTCCCGGTTGCTGGACGACATGCTGGCCATTGGCGTCAAAGCGGTGGCTGACCGCAATCTGCTTCGCCTCCGCCCCGGTTCGGCGGTTCCACCTGAGATGTTGGTCGAACTTCGCCAGCACAAAGCGGCCATAGTGGCGCTGCTCGCGGCGAATCAAGACCGTTTCGCCGGACGAACTGCGCTGGCCAAGTTCTGCGCCGCCCGCGCCGCCGAGCTTATCGGCATCTTCAATCACGCTGACGTGCAGGCCGACCGTGAGTCGATTGCCGCCGAGGCCTTGCTGCCGCCCCCCGGCACTGCAGAGCGGCAGCAGGCGGACGCCCGACAAGCCGGGATGGTGGCGGGATTGTTGGCGGCGAGTCGGTGGAATGCGGCCGAGGGAATTGCCGGGCGTAAGCCAAGCGCACCAACCCAAGACCGCTGGCCAAGACATTCAGCGGACCTCAAGGACTGAATTATGACGACACCCAGCGGGCCAGTCACAGTTCCGGCGACGGCTCGCCGGACGCAACTCAGCAGATCGCTGCGCCTGGCTGGCCGTTCAGGACGATCAACTACGTATCCGCACAGCCCTCTTGGGACAGCAATTTGCGCTTGAACGGCCTTAAGTCACCGATGGCTTGGGGGTAGATTTGGGGGTAACAATTGCCCCCGGTCGAAAAATTGGCGTTATTACAATGCGTTATGCCGGAAATTTGGCGGAGAGGGTGGGATTCGAACCCACGGTACGCGTAAACGTACAACGGTTTTCGAGACCGTCACAATCGGCCACTCTGTCACCTCTCCGGCGCTGCGGCGGGGGGCCTTATAGGCAGGAACTGCGGCGGCGGCAACGCCGCATATTGCGCCACGCGGGACTGCGGGGCGGGAATGCGTTGACAGCTTGGCCGGTGGCGCTATAACCCCGGCTTCCCGGCGGAGGGGGTTATGCCTTCCGCAGGATCGTTATTGCCGTCAGTCTCACGCCCGATCTACTCAGGATAGCACGTCCCATGTTCGCAGTGATCCGCACCGGCGGAAAACAATACCGCGTCACCCCGAACACCGTGCTGAAGGTTGAGAAGCTCGATGTGGAGGAAGGCACCACGGTAACTTTCACCGATGTGCTTGCCGTTGGCGGTGAAGGCGTGCTGACGATTGGTGCCCCGGTTGTGGCGGGCGCCACCGTTACCGCGACCGTAATCGCGCAAGACCGGCTCGATAAGGTTATCATCTTCAAGAAGCGCCGCCGGCAGAACAGCCGCCGCAAGAATGGCCATCGCCAGTGCGTCACCGTGCTGCGAATCGGCGACATCACCGGCCCCATCGCGGCCTAAGCGCAGGAGCATCCAGCAATGGCTCATAAGAAAGCAGGCGGTTCATCCCGCAACGGCCGCGATACCGCTGGCCGCCGCCTTGGCGTCAAGAAGTTCGGCGGCGAGAGCGTGATCGCCGGCAACATCATCATTCGCCAGCGTGGCACTAAGATGAAGCCCGGCCGCAATGTTGGCCTCGGCAAGGACCACACCATCTTTGCGCTGATCGATGGCAATGTGCAGTTCGAGCATCGCGCCGAAGGCCGCGTCCAGGTCTCGGTGACGCCGCTGCCGGTTGCCGCCGAGTAATCCTACCCGGCCCACGACTCTGTAGAATCGGGGGCCGGCGCCATGCCGGCCCCCGTTTTCGTTTGGCATAACTCTATGAAATTTCTCGATCAGGCAAAAATCTACTGCCGCTCCGGCGATGGCGGGAACGGCGTGATCGCGTTCCGGCGCGAGCGCTTCATCGAATTCGGCGGCCCGGACGGCGGCGACGGCGGGCGCGGCGGCAATATCGAGTTCGAGGCGGTCGAGAACCTCAATACCCTGATCGATTTCCGCTATACGCAGCATTTTCGCGGCGCCAAGGGCGGCAACGGCGCGGGCGCCAACAAGACCGGCGCGGGCGCACCGGACGTCGTGATCAAGGTCCCGATCGGCACGCAGATTTTCGACGATGACCGCGAAACACTGCTCGCCGACCTCGACCGTCCCGGCAAGCACGTGGTGCTGCTGCGTGGCGGTGATGGCGGGCACGGCAACCAGCATTTCAAGTCTTCCACCAACCGCGCCCCGCGCCGCGCCGACAAAGGCTGGCCGGGCGAAGAACGCTGGGTGTGGTTGCGGCTGAAACTGATCGCCGATGCCGGATTGATCGGGCTGCCCAACGCGGGCAAGTCCACCTTCCTGGCCGCCGTCTCGGCGGCGCACCCCAAGATTGCCGACTATCCGTTCACCACCCTCACCCCGCAGCTTGGCGTGGTGCGGCTGAACGACAGCCAGGATTTCGTACTGGCTGACATTCCCGGCCTGATCGAAGGCGCGCATGAGGGCGCCGGTCTGGGCGACCGCTTCTTGGGGCATGTCGAGCGCTGCGCGGTGCTGCTGCATCTGGTCGATGGCGCTGCGGGCGACGTGGTGCAGCAATGGCGCACCATCCGCGAGGAATTGCATGCGTATGGCGGCGGGTTAGCCGGCAAGCCGGAAATCGTCGCGCTGAACAAGGCAGATGCGATGAGCCCGCGCGAGACTTCAGCCCGCCGGGTGGCGCTGTCCAAGGCCTGCGGCCAACCGGTGCTGGTGGTGTCCGGCGTTAGCGGCCAGGGCGTGCCCGAAGTACTGCGCGCGCTGTATCCGAATATCGCCCGTGCCCGTCAGGAGCGCGCGGCCTCGGCGGTCGCGTGAGCGGGCCGAGTCTTTCCGCGCCGGGTCTTTCCGCGCCGAGTCTTTCCGCGCCGACTCTGGCGACCGCCAAGCGTCTGGTGGTCAAGATCGGCAGCGCGCTGCTGGTCGATGCGAAGGAAGCCGCCCCGCGCCGTGCATGGCTGGCAGGCGTGGCCGAAGACATCGCGGCGCTGCGTGCACGCGGCGTCGATGTGATCGTGGTCAGTTCCGGCGCCATCGCCTTAGCGCGGCGCAGCCTCGGCCTGACGCAGAAGCGACTCCGGTTGGAAGAAAAGCAAGCGGCGGCGGCGGTCGGGCAAATCCGGCTGGCGCAAGCCTGGACCGATACTTTGTCGGCGCATGGCCTGACGGCGGCGCAATTGCTGCTGACGCTGGAAGACACCGAAGATCGCCGCCGCTACCTGAATGCCCGCGCCACGTTGGAAACCCTGCTCGGCTTTGGCTGCGTGCCGGTGATCAACGAGAACGACTCGGTGGCCACCGCCGAAATCCGCTACGGTGATAACGACCGTCTCGCCGCGCGCGTCGCCGAGATGGTTCAGGCCGATCAATTGCTGCTGCTGTCGGATATCGACGGGCTGTATACCGCCGACCCTAAGCGTGACGCGGCTGCCGCGCATATCCCGCTTGTCGAGGCGCTGACCCCCGAGATCGAAGCGATGGGCGGCGAACCACCGCCCGGCTACTCCTCCGGCGGCATGCGCACCAAACTGGTCGCTGCCCGGATTGCCACTGGCGCCGGCTGCGCCATGGTGATCGCTCTCGGCCATGTCGAACACCCACTGCGAGCTTTGGAAGCCGGCGCGCGTTGCACGTGGTTCCTGCCCGCGCCGGAGGGCCGCAGCGCGCGCAAACGCTGGATTTTGGGCACGCTGGCCCCGCTCGGGCGGATTATTGTCGATGCCGGCGCCGCTCGCGCGCTCGCACAAGGCCGCTCGCTATTGCCCGCCGGTGTCCGGGCGCTGGAAGGCGCGTTCGAGCGTGGCGATGCGGTAGAGGTGCGTGGCCCTGACGGTACGCAATTGGCACGGGGCCTTTGCGCCTATGCCAGCGCGGATGCTGCCCGGATCATTGGTCATCGCAGCGAGGAGATCGAAGCGATCCTTGGCTGGCGCGGCCGGGATGAGATTATTCACCGTGACGATCTGGTATTGCTGTAGGCCCCGCACGGGCCGCCGTTTTCAGAACGGCGAATTGTCGCTTTCGCGCCCGACAATTTTCGACACTTCGCCGTTTGGACTCATCCCCACACTGCGCGACTATAGGCTTGCACTGGCGAGGAGAAATTTCTCACATGCGAATTGGCTTGACGTAATCGGCAGACGCCGCTTTGTGCCGGGGCGTCTGCCCATCGTGCCACACAGCCTGAACCGCATTTGTGGCCAACGAAAAACGCCGCCCGGTCCCCCGGCGGCGTTTTTGCTTATCGGAGAGATATCCGGAGCATATGCCGCAAGCGGTCAGGCTTGTTCGCGCCATGGAACAACGGGTTCGCGGGGCGTTGAGCCTGCGCGGGCGTAGGGCGCTGCATAAGAAAACATGCAACGCGTGCCGGCCACCGCCCGTTCCGCGCCCAGATAACGCCAGACCCATCGCGACTGCCACCAGCCAGTGCTGCGCGTCCGATGGGCGGCAGGCAGGTTCTCAAAAATAACGTTGCTGCGTGCGTCGCACTTGCGGCGTTGCGGGCGTTCCGCAGCGGAGCGGCGGCGGTGATTCGCCTCGGCCGGCCGTGGTAAGGGAAGAATATCACGCCTGTGGTGCTTCGCGCCTCAGTGCGGGGGATCGTGGTGGGGAAACCGGCTAGTCCCCGATCGAAGCGCGTCGATGCCTGTGTGGCTGTCCCAGAACTGTGTCGCATGGCAAGCCTGTTTGCCATGCAAAAGTGGAATATCTTTACTGCGGGTTGAGTTTCGCTTAAAGATAGCGGTTCCGGCGGGTTCTGCT
>JANYDF010000124.1 GCA_025359905.1 Rhodospirillales bacterium | reverse complement strand
CGTGGCGGACGGCGATTTCGCGTATGCGTTCGAGTAGCGCCAGACCGCGCGGGCGATGGGGCATCGCCCGCGCGGCCTGGCGCTACTCGAACGCGTAGGCGAAATCGCCGTCGCTACTCGAACGCATACGCGAAATCGCCGTCCGCCACGTCCACCTTCACCGCCTCGACCGGCTTGCCTTCCAGCATGCGTTGCAGGAACGCCGCACTGATCGCGGGCAGCATCGAGTTGGTCAGGATGGCGTCGATCATGCGCCCGCCGCTTTCCGGCTCGGTGCAGCGGCTGCCGATCAGTTCCACCACCGCGTCGGTGTAGGTGAACGGCACCTTCTGCCGCTCGGCCACCCGGCTGGCGATGCGGCCGAGTTGCAGGCGGATGATGCCGCGCAGCACGCTGTCGCTGAGCGGGTAATACGGGATCACGATCAAGCGGCCGAGCAGCGCGGGCGGGAACACTTTCAGCAACGGTTCGCGCAGCGCCTTGGCGACTTCCTCGGGCTCGGGGATCAACTCGGGGTCGCGGCACAGCGACATCACCAGATCGGTGCCCGCGTTGCTGGTCAGGATGATCAGCGTGTTCTTGAAATCGATCAGGCGGCCTTCGCCGTCTTCCATGATGCCCTTGTCGAACACCTGGAAGAAGATTTCGTGCACATCGCTGTGCGCCTTCTCCACCTCGTCGAGCAGCACCACCGAATACGGCTTGCGGCGCACCGCCTCGGTGAGCACCCCGCCTTCGCCGTAGCCGACATAGCCGGGCGGTGCGCCTTTCAGCGTGGAAACCGTATGGGCTTCCTGGAATTCGCTCATGTTGATGGTGATCAGGTTCTGCTCGCCGCCATACAGCGATTCCGCCAGCGCCAGCGCGGTCTCGGTTTTGCCGACGCCGGACGGGCCGCACAGCATGAACACGCCAATCGGCTTGGACGGATTGTCCAGCCCGGCGCGCGCGGTCTGCACCCGCTTGGCGATGATCTCCAGCCCGTGATCCTGCCCGACCACGCGCTTGCCGAGGGTTTTCGCCAGATCGAGCACCGCCTGGACTTCGTTCTTCACCATGCGGCCGACCGGAATGCCGGTCCAATCCTCCACCACGGCGGCCACCGCCTGCTCATCGACACTGGGCAGGATCAGCGGCGTCTCGCCCTGATGCGCCGAAAGCTCGGTTTGCAGGGCTTTCAGTTCGGCCAGCACGGCGGCGCGGTCGATCGGCGCCGCCGGGGCGGCGCCTTCGGTGGGCGTGGCGCTCTCGCGCAGTTTGCCGCGCAGATCGAGCACTTTGTCGACCAGCGCCTTTTCCGACATCCAGCGCGCTTCCAGCCCGCCGAGCCGTTCATGCTCGCGGGCCAGCGCTTCGGTGACGGAGGCATCGCGCGCGGCGGCGTCGATGCCGATGGCGGTTTCGCGGGCGATGATGTCGCGCTCGGTTTCCAGCGCCTGGATGCGGCGGCGGCAATCGTCCACCGCCGCAGGCACCGCGTGCTGGCTGACCGCGACGCGGGCGGCGGCGGTGTCGAGCAAACTCACCGATTTATCCGGCAATTGCCGCGCCGGGATGTAGCGATGCGACAGCCGCACGGCGGCTTCGATGGCTTCGTCGAGGATCTGCACGCGATGGTGCTTTTCCAGCGGCGTGGTGATGCCGCGCATCATCAGGATGGCTTTGTGCTCGTCCGGCTCATCGACCTGCACCACCTGGAAGCGGCGGGTCAGCGCCGGGTCTTTCTCGAAGTATTTCTTGTATTCGGCGAAGGTGGTCGCCGCGATGGTGCGCAGCGTGCCGCGCGCCAGTGCCGGTTTCAGCAGATTGGCGGCATCGCCGGTACCGGCCGCGCCGCCCGCACCGATCAGCGTATGCGCCTCGTCGATGAACAGGATGATCGGCTTGGGCGAGGACTGCACTTCCTCGATCACCTGACGCAGCCGGTTCTCGAATTCGCCTTTCATGCTGGCGCCCGCTTGCAGCAAGCCGACGTCCAGCGTGCGCAGGCTGACATCCTTCAGCGCGGGCGGCACGTCGCCCGCCACGATGCGCAGCGCGAAGCCTTCCACCACGGCAGTTTTGCCAACGCCCGCCTCGCCGGTCAGAATCGGGTTGTTCTGGCGGCGGCGCATCAGCACGTCGACCACCTGGCGGATTTCCTGATCGCGCCCGACAATCGGGTCGATCTCGCCCTTGCGCGCCCGTTCGGTGAGGTCCACCGAGAACTTGGCCAGCGCTTCCTGCTTGCCCATCGCCGCCGGGGCCATCGCCCCCGAGGCATCGCCCGGCGCCGCCCCGGCGGCCCCCGAGCCATCCGCCGCGCCCAGCGCATCTTCCGGCGAGCCGCCGACGATCTTGGCGAAGTTGTCGCCCAGCGCCTCGGCCTTCACCTTCTCGAACTGGCGGCTGATCGCGTACAGCGCATTGCGCAGATTGGTGGTGGCCAGCGCGCCGTAGACGATGTGCCCGGTGCGGACCTGCGCTTCGCCGAACATCAGCGTGGAGAACACCCAGGCGCGCTCGATGGATTCTTCAATATTGGGGGAGAAATCCGAAATCGCCGTCGCCCCGCGCGGCAGCCGGTCGAGGGCTGCCGTCATGTCGCCCGCCAGCTTGGAGGCATCGAGTTCGAAATGCCGGGCGATGCGGTGCAGGTCGGAATCCTGCGTGGTCAGGATTTGCTGAATCCAGTGGACGAATTCCACATACGGATTGCCCCGCAGTTTGCAGAACACCGTGGCGCCCTCCACGGCTTTGTAAGCCAGCGGGTTGAGCTTACCGAACAAGCGGGAACGGCTGATCGAACTCATGCGGCGGCCTTTGCGGAGGAGGGTGAAGCGGAATCGATGCGCTGCGCCATGCTGTCGGCGCTGGCGTCGAGATACAGTTCGGCGGCGTCGTCCAGTTTGCGGCGCTGGCCGAGCCAGGTGGTCCAGCCCAGGCGGCCCTGCTTGCCCAGCACGGCAGCGGGCACCTCGTCGCGCCTGAGCACGATGTTGACGTCCCACAGCAGCGTGTCGCCCGCGTAGTTGCGCACGATGGGGATCAGCCGGTGGAAACTCAGCCCGCCCGGCAGCAGCCGCAGATAATCCGCCAGCGGCAGCGGGCCGAACACGATGCGGAACTTGTTGGTGCGCGTCCACACCCGCCCGCCGAGCAGCACGTTGCGCCCCAGCGTGCCGTTGCGCGGGTCGCTGCCCAAGGCCGAGCGGTCGTTGGCCGACAGCGCCAGCCAGGTGCCGACGAAGGTTTCGATGCGCACCGGCATGGTGAAGAACGCCGACAGGATCGCACTCAAACCTTCGGCGTTGCGCGTCTGGTTGGCCAGGCGCCCGGCGAAATGCAGCTTGGACAGATGCGGCATCGCGTCGCGGTCGCGCAGGCTGTCCATGCCCAGCCCGGCCAGTGCGCCGGTATAGACGCCGAAGCGGTCGTCCGCCGGGCGGTCGTAGCTGATGGTGGGCCGCACATCGGCCCAGGCGCGGTAGAACAGCGACAGCGCCCGGTGATGGAAGATGTCGGCGAACCGCTGAAACGACGGGTCGCGCGCGTTGCGCCGCCGGTCGCGGGCGTAGTCGGTCAGATGCAGCGGCAGCGGGCCATCGGCGCCGAACAGCCCGAAGAAATGCACCAGCAAACGCGGCGCGCGGCCGTCCTGCTCCGGCTCGAATCCGGCCAGCAGCGAGGGGGCGAAAATCGCCGAGGCTTCCTGCGCCAGACGCACCGCATCCTGCGACGGGCGGATGCTGTGGCCGAAGCGCGGCCGGCCGGCGTACAGCGCCTCCAGCCGCCGCATGGTTTGGTAAAACCCGTGCGCGGTGGGGTTGGCCGCCAGCGCCGCCAGGAAATCGAACGGCGTGTCCAGAACCGCAGGCGCCAGCGTTAAATCATCCGGCGTTAAATCACCCGGCGTTAAATCATCCGGCGCTAAATCGTTGGGCGCAGGCCGATCTGCATGGGCCATCGCATCACCTCCCCGCGTTCGGCGCTGCGCAGCACGGTTTCGGTAAACGCGTTGATCGAGACGTATTTGGCAAAGAAGCGGTCCAGCACAGCGCCCAGCAGAATGCCGCTGGTGCCGCCGAACGCCGATTCGTCCATCAGCAGCGTCACTTCCAGCCCGCGCCCGACCGCCACCGGCCCAGCCCCCGGAATGCGCCGCACCACCGGATGGCTTTGCACCGACAGCAACCCCTCAAGCTGGCGCGCCATCACCGAAGTGGCCGACGGCACATACAGCCGCAGCAACTCGCGCAGCGCCGCCGCCCCCTGCGCTGCGCCGCTATCGGTCAGGCTGAGATAGTTCAGGCCCAGATGCGAGATAAAGCGCCACGCATACTCGCCGTCGGCCCGGCACGGGCGCGGCGTGGTCGGCCCCACCACGCAGCGGGTGGACGCCACCGGCGCGCTGACCGTGATGGTAAAATCGGTGTTCTGCTTGCCGGTCGGCATCGAGATCGGCAGATCGCGGTTGGTGCACAGCAAGTCCAAGCCCAACTGCCGCAGGCTGTGACTGAGCGGCGAGGCGTTGCCGCCGGCCAGCGAGATCATCGTCTCATGGCCGAGATAGCTGGAACGCGGCCCGCGCTGGCGGCTGCGCGAGGACAACTGGCGGGGCTGGCGGCGCAGCATGTAGTAGCTGTTATGGCCCGGATTGCGGCTGAGATCGTTGGCCGCATAGAACGGCAGGAATTGCTGCGGCGCCGAGCCGTCGGCGGCGTAGCCTTCCACGCTCTGCACGCTGAACACTTCGTAGTCGAGCGGGCGCATCCGGTCCGGCACGATCAGGTGTTCCACCTCGCGCTCGACGATGTTGATGCGGTCCGAGCGGCGGGCAAACAGATTGATCGCCGGGGTGCAGAACAGCGAGAAATGGTCGGCGCCGAAATTCTTCGCCAGCGACAACTCGCTGCGATTGAGCAGCAGGACGATATCCAGCTCGTTGCTGGTGCAGCGCGCCACCGCCCGGTCCAGCCCGTCGATATCGACGAACAGGAAGCGTTCCGGCATGGCGTAATATTCTTGCAGCAGCCGGTAGCCGTCGAACGACTGCGGCGCTTGCGGCAACAGCGCGTCCTGCGGCGCGAAACCGCGCGCCTGGATCGCAGTCAGCGGCAGCCTTTCCTGCCACGGCAGCGGGCGCACGCTGGGGCGGACGAAAATCCCGGTCACATTGGCCAGCAACTGCTCGTACAGCCGCTCGCGCGAGCCTTCCGGGCCGCCGAGGAACAGGCTCAGCCGCTCCAGCCCGATCTTGTTGAACACCAACTCGCCCGAGGCCTTCAGCCGCAGCCGGATCGCGGCCTTCACGCCCTTCTGTTCGGGCAGGCCGAGCGCGGCCACTGCGGCGGGCGAACTGATATATTCCGCCTCGCTGATCTCAATCGGCAGCAGGCGCACCGCGTGGCCGGTGCGGAATTCGCAGTTGGTTTGGTCCTGGGTGCCGAGCAGGCTGCGCAACTCGGTGCCGGCCGGCAGATCGACGCCCTTCGGCACGCCGCGAATGCCGGTCTGGTCGGGCTGGAAGCGCACCACCGCCATCGAGGGCGTCGGCGCCAGATAATGCGGATAGACCATCTGTAGCAGCGACTGCGTGAAGGTCGGGAATTCCGATTCCATTTTAAGCTGGATGCGCGCGGCCAGAAACGCGAAGCCTTCCAGCAGCCGCTCGACATACGGATCGGCCACTTCGGTGCTGCCGAGATCGAGCCGCGAGGCGACCTTGGGGAACTCGGCGGCAAACTCGCTGCCCATGTCGCGCAGGAACGCCAGTTCGCCTTCGTACAGCCGCAGCAGGCGGGGGTCCATCAGCCGCGCGCCTTCACGTCGGTTACCACGGCAAGCCGCGTCTCGATGTCGATCGAGGTTTCCAGGAACAATTGCAGCGGCACCGGCTGGGCCCACAACTCGCCGCGAATTTCGAACACCAAGGTTGGCACGGCCAAGTTGCCGCTGTCCTCGCGCGCGCGCACCCGCAGCGTGTGCGGGCGGATGCGCGGCTCGAACCGCTTGATCGCCTCGGCAATCGCCGCTTCCAGCGCCTGGGTTTTGTCCGAGGTGCCGACCATGCCGGTAAAGCCCGGCACGCCGAAATTCAGCGTCGAGGCAGCGGCCAGCTTGTAGCCGTCGATCGCCTCATCGACGGCGGCGAGGTTGGAGGTGTTGAGCAGCCACGCCAGATCGCGCAACACCGCCTGGCGCATCTGCAACGTGGTCAGCGATTGCTGATCGAGCGATTCGCGCCGGTTCTCGGGCGCGAGGTCGGTCAGCCGGTCCAGCAGCGACGGCTGCAACCGCTCACGGTTCGTGCCTTCGGCCATGCTCAGCCCGCGGACGGCGCGGCAATCTCCAGCCGCCGCAGGTCCATGATGGCGACGTCCTCGGAATCGGTGGTCAGCATGCGCTGGCCCAGCCCGGTCACCCAATCGCCGCTGTCACGCCATTCGGTGCGCCGCGACAGCGCCAGCGCCGCGTCGCTGCCCGGCGCGGACGGGATCGAACCCGGATAGCGCGCCGGGATGAAGCCGTGCGATTCGCCCTGGGTGCTCCAGGTGAAATGCGCCGGCATCCACACCTGATCGCGCAGGTCGCTGGGTTGCTCGATGTCGATACGGGCGATGTTGGCGAACGGCACCCAGAAATACTTGCCCTCGATCATCGCTTCCAGCATCGGGCCCAGCCGCTGGTCGGCGTCGGCGATCCATTCGAACGGCTTGCCGTCGATGCGGCCCGGCGTCGCCTGCGCATCCTCGAACGCCCGATCGCGCAATTGCGCGGCCTGTTGCGGCGCGCCGGTGGCGAACAGCCGGTTGGCTTCGATCAACAGCGAGACCCAGGCTTCCGGCTTGCCGAACACCGTCGGCGTGCGGGTGCCGGCGAACACCCGTTCGCGCAGCATCTCGCAGCGGATCGCGGCGCGATAGGCCTGCGCCATCGGCAACGCCGCCGCATCGAGCTCCGATGCGACGGCGAGTTGCGTCAGCGCGCGGTCCCATTCGCCGAACACGCAGAACAGTTGGAACAAAAACGTACGTAGCCGCACATCGCGCGGCGCCTTGCGGACCTCCTGCTTGAGCCGCTCCAGCGCAGCTTGCGGTCCCTCCACCCGGAGCAAGCTCCGGGCGTCGGTGCCGGCGGCGAATCCCGAAGCTACCGCCACGTGCCGTTTCCTGTCAGATCGGGGACGGGCCGGTATCCTGGACGTTCTTGACGCGGTTCCAGCCACCCGCGATCAGCGCGGTGCCGTCGCCGGTCATCGAGCCGCTCGCCGCCTGCTGGTTGTAGCGCACCTGCAAGCCGCCGTACTCGAACGTCACCGTCTCCTTCGGCGACTCATCGTCGTGGCTCCAGGAGATCGTCTTCACCGCGACCAGCTTGAAGTCGAAGCGCAGGAACATCTGGCCCGAGACCAAGCCGCCGCCGGCCGAGGCGCCGACGCTTTTGCGGATGCCGAGCGAGACCATTTGGAACGCAGTGCCCGAGCAGGCCATCTGGAAGAACAGCGGCGAAGCCTTGTCGATCTTGCGGGTGATCGAGAACGGATTGAACGTCACCTTGCCGGCGCCCGCACCGCTCGACGCGCTGCCGATGTTCAGGGTCTGCTCGATATCGAAGCTGTAGTCTTCGACTTCGAACACCTGACCGGCCACGAACGCCTTGGTCGGCGTCGTCATCAGCGGCTCTTTGTTGTTGGTCAGGTCGACCTGCGATTCCGCCTGCAGGTAAGTGCCGCCGTACTGCTGGAACGCCATGTAGGAGTCGATTGCCATGTCTTAGTCCCTTTCAATGTTGCCCGAACAGGTCCGTCGCCGGCAGGTTTGTCACTGGCTGGCCCGAAGGCCGGTCCACGTCTTCTTATTTGTTCTACGCAGCGCCGGCGGCGGTGGCAGTGACCAGGGTCACTGTCACCGGCGCTGCGAATAGGCTTACTTCGGCATCCGCGAGACGAGGCGCAGCGAGACGTTGATGCCTTCGAGCTGGTAGTGCGGGCGCAGGAAGAACTTGGCGCTGTAGTAGCCGGGGTTCTCCTCGTTCTCCTCGATTACCACTTTGCCTTCGGCCAGCGGATGGCTCGCCTTGTACTCGTCGTTCGACATATCCGGGGTGTAATCGATGTAATTCATCAGCCACTGACCCAGCCACGTCTCCAGCTGCGTCTTGCTCATCGAGCTGCCGATTTTGTCGCGCACCATGCACTTCAGATAGTGCGCGAAGCGGCAGGTGGCGAACAGGTACGGCAGGCGGGCGGCCAGGTTGGCGTTCGCGGTCGCCGCCGGATCGTCGTATTCCTGCGGCTTCTGCAAGGATTGCGCGCCGATGAAGGCGGCGAAATCCGAGCCCTTCTTGTGGATCAGCGGCATGAAGCCGTTCTTGGCCAATTCCGCCTCGCGCCGGTCGGCGATGGCGATTTCGGTCGGGCACTGCATCGCCATGCCGCCGTCGTCGGCCGGGAAGCTGTGCGTCGGCAGCCCTTCCACCGCGCCGCCGCTTTCGATGCCGCGAATTTGCGTGGTCCAGCCATACAGCTTGAACGCGCGGGTGATGTTGGTCGCCATCGCGTAGGCCGAGTTGGCCCAGCTATAGGCGCCGCTTTCCGGCGCCGAGGTGTCTTCCTCGAAGGCGAACTCCTCAACCGGCTCGGTCTTGGCGCCGTACGGCAGCCGCGACAGGAAGCGCGGCATGGTCAGGCCGAGATAGCGCGCATCCTCGCTCTCGCGCAGCGAGCGCCACGCCGCGTATTCCGGCGTGCCGAAAATCTTGGTCAGGTCGCGCGGATTGGACAGCTCGCTCCAGCTATCCATCTGCATCACGGTCGGGTTGGCGGCGGTGATGAACGGCGCGTGCGCCGACGCCGCCACGGCGGCGATGTCGCCGAGCAGCTGGGTGTCCTGCGGGCTGTGGTCGAAATAATAGTCGCCGACCAGCAGGCCGTACGGCTCGCCGCCGAACTGGCCGTATTCTTCTTCGTAGACCTTCTTGAAGATCGGGCTCTGGTCCCAGGCGGTGCCGCGGAACTTCTTCAGCGTGCGGCCGAGTTCCTTCTTGGAGACATTGAAGACTTTGATCTTCAATTGCTCGTCGGTCTCGGTGTTGTTGACCAGATAGTGCAGGCCGCGCCACGCCGATTCCAGTCCCTGGAAATCCTCGTGGTGCAGGATCAGGTTGACCTGCTCGGTCAGCTTGGCGTCGATGGCCGCGATCATCGCCTCGATCGAGCGCAGCGCGTCATCGGAAATGATCGTGGTGTGCGCCAGCGCCTGTTCGGCCAGCGTCTGCACCGCCGAGGCCACCGCATCGCGGGCGCGGTCGCTTTTCGGCTTGAACTCGCGGTCCAGCAGGGCCGCGAATTCGCTGAATTCCTGGGTGGCGGCAAAACCCGGCGTGCTGGAAGCTTGTTGACCCGACATCGCTTATTCCTCCCCGCCGGCCGGCGCGTCGCTGGGCTTGGGGGCTGCGGCCAGCGACTGCAACAGCGCCGGGTCCTGCAACACCTTGGCAATCAGATCTTCCGCACCGGTCTTGCCGTCCATGTAGGTCAGCAGGTTCGACAGCTGCGTGCGTGCTTCGAGCAGTTTGTTCAGCCCCTCGACCTTCTTGGCAATCGCGCCGGGGGTGAAATCCTCCATGTTCTCGAACGTGATATCGACCGCGAGGTTGCCGTCGCCGGTCAGCGTGTTCGGCACGGTGAACGCCACGCGCGGCTTCATCGACTTCAAGCGGTCATCGAAATTATCGACGTCGATCTCAAGCATCTTGCGGTCGGCCACCGGCGGCAGCGGATCGGCCGGCTTGCCGGACAGATCGGACATCACGCCGACCACGAACGGCAGCTGCACCTTCTTTTCCGAGCCGTAAGTCTCGACATCGTACTCGATCTGCACGCGCGGCGCGCGATTGCGTTGGATGAATTTCTGACTGCTGGCTTTGGCCATGAGCGTGCCTCGTTAGGGGGTGCGTGTGGAAAAGCAGGTCATCGGCTACGGCCGAGGGAGCGTGGTTCGTCCAGGCGCGGTGCGGCTGATCATAACGCGATCAGCCGTCCCGCGACTGCACGATTGTTTGTGCCTGGAACACGCCGTCCGGCGCCAAATCTTGCAGGATTTCGAGAAAGCTTTTGGTCGCCAGATTGCGCGCGCGCGCCAGCATCAACGGCAGCGGGCTCGAAGGCTCGTATTGTTCGTAGTAGCGGCACACGATATCGAGCAGGTGCATCGCCTCCTCACGCGTGGCCACCGCACTCAGCGCCATCGCCGTCACCGGGCCGCCGCCGCGCGCATTGCCGCCGCCCCCGCCTCCGTTATTGCCGCCTCCTCCATTGCCGCCGCCACCATTGCCGCCGGGCCATGCGGCGGGCGGGCCGTCATCGGTGGCCGCATCGCCGGCTTCGGCTTCGCCGGGCGCCTGCGGGCTGGCTTCGGCGGTGAAATATTGGCCGATATAGCGGCCCATTTCCTTCAACAGCTTGGTCAGCGGGCCCAGGTCCGGGGCATTGCCATAGCCGCTGTTGCTGTCGAACGCGGCGGTAATCCCGTCCGTGGCGCGCACGGCGGCGGCGATGTTCTCGCGCACCGCTTCCACCCGGTTCGGCGGCGTGTCGGCGAAGGCGGCGCGAATTTCGCCCTCGGTCTGCTTCTCCTGCGCGGTCGCCGCCTCGACGCTGCCGAGCGCCACCGCCACCGTGCGCCACGACACCGGCCCGGCGCGCTTGGAGGTGGCCAGCGGCATCGTGCGCAGCGCGCGCAAGACCCGGGTCGGGTGCGCCAGCGGCAGCAGCGCGTTGGCGCGCAGTGCTGGGTCGTTGTCGTCCTCCGGGTCGAGCTGCGGATGCACCTGCTCCCAGCGGGTTTGCAGCAGCGTGGCCATCGCCGCCATCACCTTGGCGAATTCGCCCAGCCCGGAAACATGCAGCCGGGCAATGGCAAGATGCGACATCACCCGCAAATCGTAGGTCCGCTCCAGCAGCGCCGCCGCCAGTGCCGCGACCTCTTTCCACACCGGGTCTTCGGCGGGCACGATCTTGTCGCCCGCCTGACGTTCCGGCGTGCCCTGTGCGGCGCGCTCCAGGGCGCCGAATGCGCCGTCGAATTCCAGGTTGGGCCCGCACGGGCCCTCCTCGAACAGGCCGGGCAGCGGTTCTGCGAGATCGAGCGCCATATCAGTAACGATTCCGGAACATTATTGACGTGCCAACAATTCGCGGCAGGCGCAGGCGCGCCGTATCCGGTGCGGCGGATGTCCGATGGCGACAAAAGTCAGCTTGCACAGGCTCTCCACCCAGGACAGGCTCTCCCACCCAGAAACGCCTTTCTGCGTTGAGGCGTATGCAACAAAACCCTACGACAAATTACTTGTCCAGTGCATTGTGATATAAAGCGGCTGGGGTGCCGTCAGCGGCGCGTACCGGAACGGTAGGCGCGGCGCCCTGCAAGCTCAGCATTTCGATGGAGCGGCAGGCGCTGGCGGTATGACGTGCGCGCTGCGGACCGGTAAGTTGTCGCTCCAATCATGTTGCGGAGGAACCCATGCGCCTTCTGACTCTCGCCACGGCGGCGGCCCTGTTGACGGCGGCGGTGCCCGGCTTCGCGCCCGCCTTCGCCCAGGGCGTGAAAGACTCCAAAAGCATCCTGCTGGAACTGATGCCGCAAGGCGGCGACGCGGCGGACAGCGGCGGCGCCGTCGTCATCAAAAAATCACGCGGCATCAAGCATAACGGCACCGCCGCCGCCACACCTGCGGCCACGGCCACGGCGGTGGCCGCCACGCCGGACGCCAAGCCGGACCCCAAGCCGGCATCGAGCCTGATCGTGCTGTTCGCCAGCGGCTCGGCCGACCTGACCGATGCTGGGCGTGTGCAACTCGATCAAGCCGGACTGGCGTTGAAAGACCCCAGCCTGAGCGGCGCGCATTTCCGCATCGAAGGCCACACCGACACCACCGGCGACGCCGCCACCAACAAGGCGCTGTCCGAACGCCGCGCCGTCGCCGTGGTCAGCTATCTGGCCCAGCAGTACGGGCTGGATCGCGGCAAGTTCGTGCCGGTCGGCATGGGCAAGGACGGCCTCGCGGTCGCCACGCCCGACCAGACGCCGGAGCCGCGCAACCGCCGCGTGGTGCTGATCAACCTCGACGGCTAAGCCCGCCCCGATCTGCCAGGGCCGGCGCCATGGGGCGCGCCGGCCCGCATGGCGCGTTGCATGGGGTGCGTCCAATGGCGCGGCCCAATCTTTGTCCCACCCTGCTACGGAGAGACGTATGCGCCTGCTCACCCTGGCTTCCACCGCCATCCTGCTGGCTGCCGCAACGGCCACCATCGCCCCGTCGCTGGCCGCCGATGTGGTCGGCGCCGACACCATCGTGCGCAGCCTGCGCGGCGTGAAGCATCTGTCGGCCGCCCCCGCCACCACTCCCGCCACCCCTGCCCCCGTCACCCCTGCGCCAGCCACGGCGGCCGCGCCGCCCGCCAGCCCGCCCGAGGCGCAGCCTGCCGTCAGCCTGCCGGTGCTGTTCGCCACCGGCTCGGCCGAGCTCAGCGGCACCGGCCGCGAGCAGCTCGACAGACTGGGTGCCGCGTTGAAAGACCCGCAACTGGCGGCAGCGCATTTCCGCATCGAGGGCCACACCGACACCGCCGGCGGCGACGCGGACAATCAGGTGCTGTCCGAGCGCCGCGCCTACGCGGTGGTGGACTATCTGATCAGCCGCTACGGCGTCGCCCGCGCCCAGCTCACCGCCGCCGGGATGGGCAAGCAGGGTCTCGCGGTGCCGACCGGCGATCAGGTCGCCGAGCCGCGCAACCGCCGCGTCGTGGTCATCAACCTGGATGGCTGAGCGCGTCTGAGCCTGCCGGAGCAGCGGCGGCCTGGGGCTTGGCTGTTCCAGTGCCGCCGCCATCGCCGAACACCGCCAGGGCACCCCAGAAGGTCGGGTGCGCGTACGGGCCTTTGCGCGACGCAATCCAATGCAACTGCGCCACGCGCAGCGCCCCGGCGATGCCCAGATTGGGCTGCTTGCCCATGTCCGACAGCGCCTCGGGCACCAGCACCGTCGGCACCTCGTCGGCCAGCGACCAATGGCTGATCAGCAGCGCGCGGGCGTTGGCGGCGAAGAAGCTGCGCGCCAGCCCGGACATGCTCTCGCCGGAGGATTTGTCGCCCGCGCCGCCCGAGTTGCAGGCCGACAGGATCACCAGTTCGGCGTCCAGATCGAGCCGCTCGATGCGCGCCGCTGTCAGCAGCGCGCCGCTGGCATCGGGGGCGCCCTGCGCCGCCGAGGTGACGATGGCCGGTTCGGACTGGCAGGCCAGATCGGTCGGCAGCAGGCCGTGGGCGGCGAAGTGCAGCACCTTGTATTGCTTCAGCGGCGCTTTTTCGACGGTGGCGGCGGTGAACGCCGCCCCGGTCAGCAGCGTGTTGGGTGCCGCCCCCAGCACGTTGCGCGAGGCATTGAGTTCGACGGTGGCGTCGGTCAGTTCCGGCAGCCCGGCCAGATCCTGCGCCGCCGCACCGCAGTTTGCCGCCGGGAAGCTGGCCTGCGCCTGCGCCTGGGTCACGTTGGCGGCAGCGCCGAAGCCGAACCATGGCAGCGTGGCGCGCGAACTGCCCGCCAGCTTGCGCAGCGCCAGGAAGTTGCCCGGCTCGGGCACGTGGGCGATGGCGAATTGCTTCACCAGCCACGGCGCGCCGGCGTAGTCGAAGCCCTTGACCGGTGCGGTCAGCAGCACCGCGAACGGCAGCGACAGCAGCGGCCCGGCGGGGGCGATGGTCAGCGTGCTGGCCCCGGTCAGCGCTGGGGCCACCGGGCCCAGCACCACCTGATACATCTCGTAGGCGGCCTTCATGTCGAAGGCGCGCACATGGCCCTGGTCGTCCGGTTCCAGCGTGCCGCGCAGCCGCTTGACCAGTTTGGCCACCCGGGTGCGGCCGCCCTCGATCTTGCCGATGTCGATCCGCCCGTCGCGCAGCACGAAGGTCCAGCCCGACTCATCGCCCATCACCGTCTGCAAGAACGCCTCGCCCGGATGCAGCGCCGCCATCAGGTCCTTGGCGGTCACCACCTTGGGCACCAGCTGGTTGTAGCTCGGCGAGGCGGCTTGCAGCGTCTCCTCCAGCGCCGCCGCCGCCTTGGTGGCTTCCTCGATGTCGTGGTCGAGCTTGGCCAGCGCCGCCGGATCGAGCGGCTTGGCCGGGTTGGTCGAAGCGGCGTCGGCCGGCTGGGTGGCCAATTGGCGCTGCCGCTCCAGCGCATCGACCTTCTTGTCGGCCGCCTCGCGCTGGCGGATCAGTTCGGCGGCCTTCGGGTCGCGGGCGTTCTCGCTCATCCGCTTGGCGGCTTGCTGGATCTGCTGGTTGGTCTGGCTGCTGCGAATCTGCTGCGCCGCCTCGAACATCTCCGCCAGCCGCCCTTGGTCGGCAGCGCCGCCGGCGGCGTAGGCATCCAGACACGGCGCCATCAGCCCGGCGCTGACGCCATCCTTGCGCCGCCCGAGGATTTCCACCGCCTCGCGGCAGCGCGCCAGCGCTTGATCCGGGCGGTTGGTGTGCAGCAACTCAGCCGCCGCGTGCAGCTTGTTTTCCGCCTGCGGGCGGGTGGCGCGGTAGCCGAGCGCGAAGTCGCGGTCGGCGTCGTCGAACTGGCTGATGGCGTTGTCCGGCTGGCCCTGCTGCGCCAGCGTCAGCCCACGGGTGCGGAACACGAACGCGGTCTCACGCTCGCGCCAATGGCTGCCGGTGACGGGCAGCTTGCTGATGGCCAGACTGGCCGCCGCCTGCGCCTCGGTGTCGCTTTCGGTCAGCCGGCCCAGGCGGCGCAGCGTCCAGGCGCGGTTGCGTTTGACATCGACCACGCCGAACAGCGCCTCGACGGCGGTGTTTTGCAGCGTTTCGAGCACCAGCCCGCCATTGCCGGCGCCCCGGTTCAGCGCCGGTTCGGCCACCACCTTGTAGCCCGCCTCGGCCTTGTCGAGCAGCGCCAGCGCGTCGTCCGGCTGGCCGCGATTGACCGCGTTGATCGCGCGGTACTGAAACAGCCGGGCCCGCGCGGTCGGGTCGCTGCCCAGCGGCGGGGCCGCCGGGTCGCCGCCATCCGGGCCGATCAGCGCCTCGGCGCGGGCGAACGCGCCATCGGCCTCGCCGAAACGGCCCTGGTTGGACAGTTGCAGCCCGAGCGACATCACCGCCGTCGCCAGATCGGGGTTGTCGCGGCCCTCGACCTTGGGCAGCACTTTTTCCTGCAACGCGATCACGTTGCGGTACAGCTTTTCCGACACCGAGGTGTTGCCCTGCCGGTTGGCGTCCGTCGCCTCGCGCATCAGGGTCTGATAGGCCTGCGCGTCGCCCGCCTTGAAGCTGTTGGCGGCCAGCCGGGCCGCCATCGCCGGATCGGTGTCGCCGGGCGCGGCCACATTGTCGGCGCGCATGCCCGCGAGGGCCGCGATGCTGCGCTGGGTGACCTCGAACGCGGCGCCGATGGTGTCGGCATACCACACCCGCCCGCCCGCCGAGGCGGCCAGCACGATCTGCGGGAAGCCGCCGTTGCGGTACTGACACTCCATCACCACCGCCGGCACGCCGCCCAGAATGGTGGTGCGGCGCTGCTCGGCCGGGCAGGCGAACCGTGTGTCGATCTCGGCGCGCCACGCCGCCCCGGCGCCCTCGCCGTTGGCCAGCCGCCCCAGATCGGCGCCGTCCGGCGCGCCGCCCGGGCGGATGCGCGCACTCGGGCGCTCCCACTCGCCGCAATAGATGTCCGCCGCCCCGTTGCCGAGATTGAGCCGCCGGCACGTCTCGCCCGCCGCGTTGTTGCCCATCGGCACCGCGCCGGTGTGGCTGTCCTGCACCGCGACATACACCGTGGCGGGCGGGGTTTCGCAGCCGCTCAACAGGCCCGAAGCCAGCAGCAGGCCAAACGCAGCCCAGCGGATCATCGGCTTGCCCATCTCAGTCCTCCCGGTCCGCAATACCTGGCAGCAACAGGTCGAAATCGTCCATCGGCGCGCTGACGATCAGCGCCAGCGCGGGCAGCACGACCTGCGGCGGCAACTGCACCAGCGTGACGATACGGCAGTTGATCGAGCTGATCGGGCAGCCGCCCAACTGCAATTTGGCGCTCGGGTTGTAAACCGCCTTGGTCTGCCCCGGCTTGAACAGCCCCTGCCCGGCCGCACTGGCCCCCGCCTGCGACCCGGCCGGGAAGGTCTGGCCGAGCGCGTTGGACACCGCGCCGAAGAACTGCCCGCTGGCGGCGGGCGAGGTGGTGAACACGGCGAATTGCTGGCCGGTCAACTGGCCAATGGCGCTGCCGTTGCCCAGCCACAGCACCAGCTCGGTTTTGGACGGCAGCGCCAGCGGCGTGGTGGCGTCCAGCGCGATGCTGCCGGAATTGGTCACGCTGCCCGCGTTGTCCGGCAGGGCGATGCGCAGCATCGGCCCGCCGATTGTGGCCGCGCCGACGTCGATCGTGCCGGTGCCCGACGCGGCGTTGAAGCCGTTATGGGTGCCCGGCGCATTGCTCGGCGATCCGATGGTCAGATAGACGCCGCTGGACCCAAAGATGGAGCCATCGACCGGCGCCGAAATCCCGGCTTGGCCCGGTTTGTAGACCGGCGGGCTGGCGAAACCGGCGCTGGCGTCCAGCGTGGCGCCGCTGGCCACCGTGATGCTGCCGGGAACCGTGATGCTGCCGCCCGCCGTGTTGGTGGCCAGCACGATGCGCGCCGCCGTCAGAGTGGCGGCCCCCACGCCGATCGTGGGCGCCAGCAGTTCGAGCGTGCCGTTCGGCGCGCTCAACTGCGCGCCGCCGGTCACCGCAAGCCGGCTGCCGGCCAGCGACAAGGTGGCAGGCGCGCCGCTGCTGCCCGCTTGGATGACGCTGCCGAGGCTGACCGCGGCGGCCGACTTGGCGGTGATATTGCCGCCCGCCGTCAGCGTGCCGCCGGTCTGCGTCACCCCGCCGGTCTGCGTCACCGGCCCCAGCCCGATGGCGATGCTGCCCGGCGTGGCGACGCTGCCGCCGGTCTGGGTCAGCCCGGCCATGGCGATCGTGCCGCCGCTGACCGTGCCCGCCGTTATCAGCGTGTCGAACACGATGCTGCCAGGACTGACCACACTGGCGCCCGCAGCCAGCGTGGTCGTGCCGCCCGCGAACACCGCGCCGCCGCTGCCCGCCTGCACCGCGACGCCGCCCGCGACCCGCTTGTCCAGCCCGGTCAGCGCCACCGCACTGGCCGACAGCGGCCCGGTCAGCGTCAGCGCCGGGGCCCCAGCCCCGGTATTGTCCAGCGCGAATGTGCCGGTGGCGGTAAAGCCCGCCAGCGCGGCGACGCCGTTGACGCCCACGGCCGCCAGCGTGGCGTTGCCAACCGCCGGCGCGATCCAGCCCAGCGTGGCCGATGTCCAGCCCAATCCGGTGATCCCGCCATCCAGCAGCACGCCGCCCGCTCCGTTCGGCGCCACGCCCACGGCCCCGCTCAGCGCCTGTGCGTCGACGATGCCGGTGGATGTCTCGGTGACGGTGTCGCGGGCATACAGCGCCAGTGCCCCGGCGATGGTGGGCTTGTCGATGCTGATCGACTGGCCGAGCAGCGTCAGATTGACCCGCGCCGCCGCCGACGGGAACCCGGCCATCGCCTGCGCCGCCGTGGCGCCGCCCGCCACAAAGCTGGACAGCGGCGCCGCGATGGCGCCCGGCAGCGGCACCGCGCAGGCCGGGCAATTCAACGTCACGCTGCTTACCGTGGAGGTGGACGGCGCGCTGGCGATCATCAAGCCGCCGAAATCGTTGGCCCCGTTCGGCGCCTGCACCAGCACGCCAGCGCCCGGCGCCGTGCCGCCCGCGATGTTGCCGCCGCTTTGCAGCGCCGCACCCCCGGTGCTGAGCAGATGCATCCCGCCCAGCCCGGACAGCAGCCCGCCGGTTTGCGTCAGCCCGCCGCTGGCCGTCGCCCCCAGCGTGCCGCCCGCCTCGACGGTGCCGCCGAGGCCGATCGTGCTGGCCGACCACAGATTGATGCTGCCGCCCGCCAGCAGCACCGCGCCAGCGCTCTGGCTGATCGGCGCTCCGATGCCCGTGCTGCCGGTCAGCCCGGCCCCGCTGGCCGAACTGCCGATGAACACGCCGGACGCCGAGGCCAGCGCGCCGCCGGTCTGGTTGAACGCGCCCGCGATGCTGACCGCCCCGGCCGCCGCGATGGTGCCCGAAGTGGTCAGCGCGTCGAACGCCAGCGTGCCGTTGCTGGCCACGGCACTGGTGCTGTCCAGCGTGGTGCCGCCGCCGCTGAACGTGGCCCCGCTGCCGGTCGCCAGCAGCTTCGCGCCGGTCAGTGTCGCGCTCGCCGCCGCAACGCTCACGCTGCCGCCGCCGATCACCGCCCCGGCGCTGGCGGTCATCGCACCGCCCACCGCGAGGTTGACCGCACCGCCGCCAAACAGCTCCGCCGTGCTGCCGCTGACGCTCAGGCTGCCGCTGGTGGTCAGCGCCACCGTGCCGGACGCCACCACCGGCCCGCTCGCCGCCAGATCGCCGGTCACGCCGATGGCGACGTTACCAGACGCCACGCCGTAGCCGCCCGCCACCGGGCCGCCGATGGCCAGCGTGGTGAAGCCCACCGAGGTCAGCTTGTCCGCCAGCGTGAAATCGCCGGTCGCCAGATAGCGGCCCAGGCCGGTGATGTGGTTGGCGCCCGCCGTGGCCAGTGCGGCATTGCCGGTGCTGGCCGAGGTCCAGCCCAGCCCGGCGGCGGTCCAGCCCAACCCGGCCAAGCCGCTGCCGATCTGCACCGCGCCGAGGCCGTCCACCGGCACCCCGGCCGAGCCAGTCAGCAGCCGCGCGTCGATGGCAGCGGCGGCGGTCTGCGTGGTGTCGTTGCGCGAATACAGCGCCAGCGTGCCCGCCGTCACCGGCTTGTCCAGCGTGATGGTCTGGCCGGTCAGCGTCGCATCGGTGCGCCCGGCGGTGGACGGATAGGCCGCCATCGCGTTGGGGGTCGCAGGAATGATCAGCCCGCCCGGCGCGGTCACGCTGGCTGCCACCGGGCTCGCCGGTTCCGGCACCACGCAGGCCGGGCACGTCACGGCCGCCGCGCCGTTGGGGGCAAAGCTCGGCGCGAAGGCAATCTGGAAACTGCCGAAATTATTGCTGCCCGCCGGGGCCTGCACCAGGATGCCGCTGCCCGCCACGGTGCCGCCCGCCGCAACGGTGCCGCCCGCCACAATGCCGCCGGATTGCACGGCATTGCCCGCCAGCGTCAGCAGATGCACGCCGCCCAAGCCGGACAGTGCCCCGCCGCTCTGCGCGATCCCCGACGCCGCCGTCGCGCCGATGGTGCCGCCCGCCTGGATCGCGCCCGCCACCGCAAGGCCGCCGGTGGTCCAGATGTCGATATTGGTGGTGGCCACGATCAACGCCCCGGCGCTCTGGCTGAACGCGCCGCTGGCCGCCGCCGACCCCGCCAGCCCCGCCGTGCCGCCGCCGCTGCCCACCGCAACCGCGCTGGCCGCCAGTGTGCCCCCGGTCTGGCTCATCGACCCGAGCGTCACCTGCCCGCCGATCAGCGAGCCGCCGCCCTGCGCCAGCAAGCCGCTGACCGTCACCGCGCCGCTGGCCGACACCGCCGGCGCGCCGGACATGGCGAGCGTATCGAAACTCAGGCTGCCGCTGCTGGAAATGGCGCTGCCCGCGCTGAGTGCGGTGCTGCCGCCCGTAAAGCTCGCCCCAAAGCTCGCCCCGCTGCCGCTCGCCCCGCTGCCGGTAGCCGCCACTTGCGCCGCCCCGGTCAGGGTTTTCACCGGCGCTGCCAGCGCGACACTGGCCCCGCCCGCCACCGCGTTGCCGCTCAGCGCCAGCGTGCCGCCAGCACTGATGCCGACCGCGCCCGGCGCGAACACCTCGGTGGCCGCCCCGCTGAGCGCCACATTGCCGGTCGCCGACAGCGACACGCTGCCGCTCGCCCCGGCCGCGGCGCTCGCCGCCACCACCGGCGCCGTCACCGCCAGATTGCCGGTCACCGCGATGCTGACCACGCCGCTGGCCGCACCGTAGCCGGCCACCACGGGCCCGGTGATGCTGAGCGTGGGGGCTGGCACGCCGAGCGTATCGGCCAGGGTGAAATTGCCGGTCGCCAGATAGCGGCCCAGCGCCACCACCTGATTGCCCGCCGCGACCGCCAGCACCGCGCTGCCGTTCGCCGCCGCCGTCCAGCCGAGGGCGGTGGCGGTCCAGCCAAGCCCCGATGGCGACGGCGACGTGATGCCGCTGACCAGTTGCACCGCGCCGCCCAGATCGGTGGCGACGCCAGCGCTGCCGGTCAGGCTCAGCACGTCGAGCGCCCCGTTCGCGGTCTCGGCGGTGCTGAGCTGCGAATACAGCGCCAGCGTGCCCGCCGTGACGGCGCGGTCCAGATTAACCGTGTTGCCGAGCAGCGTCAGATCGACCCGCCCGGTGCTGTTCGGATACGCCGCCATCGCCAGCGTTCCGGCGAAGCTGGCCGAACCGGGCGCGGTGGAGACCACCGGGGCGGCCAGCAGTGCTGGTTGCGGCACCACGCAGGCCGGGCAATCCAGCGCCACGCCGCCGCCCGGCGTCACCAGGGGCGCGCTGGCAATCTGCACCGCCCCGAAATCGTTGCTGCCCTTGGGGGCCTGCACCACCACGCCGCTGGCGGCCAGCGTGCCGCCCGCGACAATGCCGCCGGCGGCCTGGGTGGCGCTGCCGGTCAGGCTCAACAGATGCACCCCGCCCAAGCCGGACAGCACGCCGCCGGTTTGCTGGATGGCGCCCGCCGCCGTCAGCCCCAGCGTGCCGCCCGCCGCGACGGTGCCGCCCGCCGTGAAGCCGCCCGCGCTGGCGATGTCGATCGCCCCGCCCGCCAGCACGCTGCCCGCCGTCTGGCTAAAGCCGCCGCCGAGCGACGCCGCCGCCGAACTGGCCTGCCCGGCCACACCAATGCTGAGCGTGCCGGTGCTGAGCGTGCCGATGGCGATGCTGCCCGCGGCCGCCAGCACGCCGCCGCTTTGATTGAGCGCCAGCGCGGTGACGCTGGCCGCGATCAGGCTGCCGCTATCCTGGGTCAGCGTGCCCGCGACCGTCAGCCCGCCCGCCGCCGCCAGCGTGCCGGACACGCCCAGCGTATCGAACGCCAGCGTGCCATTGCTGGCCACCGTGCTGGCCGCATCCAGCGTGGTGCTGCCGCCGGTGAAGCTGGCGCCGCCGCCGGTTGCCAGCACCTGCGCGCCGCCGATGGTCTTGATGGGAGCCGACAACGTCACGCTGCCGCCGCCGATCACCGCGCCGCCGCTCACCGCCAGCGTGCTGCCCGAAGCGATGGCGACCGTGGCCGGGGCAAAGATCTGCGTCGTGGTGCCCGCGACGCTCACGCTGCCGGTGGCCGACAGCGACACGCTGCCGCTCGCGCCAGCCGAGCCGCTGGTGGCCACCACGGGGGCGGCGACGTTCAGATCGCCGGTCACCGCGATGCCAACGCTGCCGGTGGCGCGGCCATAGCCGCCGCTCACCGGGCCGCTCACGCGCAACGGCGCTGCCCCTGGTATCAGCGTATCGGCCAGTTGGAAGCTGCCGGTGGCCTGATAGCCGCCGAGGTTCAGCACGTGATTGACCGCGCCGGCCGTGTTGAACGTGGCGTTGCCGCCGCTGGCGGCGGTCCAGCCGAGCGCCGCCGGGCTCCAGCCCAGCGCCGCCAGACCGGAAGCCGGCTGCACCGTGCCGCCGCTATCGGCCGGCATCCCGGCCGCCCCGGTCAGTGTGACCGCGTCGATGCCGCTGGCCGCCGTCTCGACCGTGCCAATGCGCGAATACAGCGTCAGCGTGCCCGCGCTGATGGTCTTGTCGATGCTGATCGCATTGCCGAGCAGCGTGACATCGACCCGCCCGGCCGCCGCCGGGAACGCCGCCATCGTCAGCGGGGCGGCGAAGCTGGCGCTGCCAGCGCTCGCCGACACCGTGGGGGCCGCCAGCACGGCGGCTTGCGGCACCACGCAGGCCGGGCAATCCAGCGCCACGCCGCCGCCTGCGCTGACCGCCGGGGCGGCGGCAATGCGGATCGCGCCAAAATCGTTGCTGCCCGCCGGCGCCTGCACCAGCACGCCGGTGCCCGACAAGGTGCCCGCCGCCAGCACGCCGCCGCTTTGCGCGGCGTCGCCGCTGACGCTGAGCAGGTTCAGCCCGCCCAGCCCGGACAGCACGCCGCCGGTTTGCTGGATGGTGCCGCCCGCCGTCAGCCCCAGCGTGCCGCCCGCCGCGATGGTGCCGGACAGCGCCACGGCCCCCGCCGCCCAGATGTTCACATCGCCCGCAGCCAGGATCAGCCCGCCGGTCTGGCTGAAGCTGCCGCTCAGTGCGGCGGCGGCCGAACTCGCCTGCCCGGCCACGCCAGTGCTGCCGATGCCGGTGCTGCCGCTGCCGATGCCGAGCCCGCCGCCCGACGCCAGCGTGCCGCCGGTCAGGGTCAGCGACCCGAGCACCACGCCGCCGCCGTTCACAGCACCGCCGTTCTGCGTCAGCAGGCCCGCCACCGTCAGCAGCCCGGCCGAGGCCACCGTGCCCGATGTGGTCAGCGCGTCGAAGCTGGCGGTGCCATTGCTGGCCACCACGCCGCTGCCGCCGATGCTGGTCGTCCCGCCGGCGAAATCCACCCCGCCGCCGGTGGCCAGCACCTGTGCCCCGGTCAGCAGCGATTTGCTGGCCGCCGTCAGCGTCACGCTGCCGCCGCCGATCACCGCACTGCCGCTGAGCGCGATGCTGCTGCCCGCGATGCTGCTGCCCGCGGCGATATCGACCGTGCTGCCGCCGAATACCTCGGTGGTGGAGCCGCTGACCGTAACGCTGCCGGTCGCCGACAACGCCACGCCGGTGCTGGCCACCAGCGGCGCGCTCACCGCCAGATCGCCGGTCAGCGCAATGCCGAGTGTGCCCGCTGGCGTGCCATAGCCTGCCGCCACCGGCCCGCCGATGGTCAGCTTGGTGGCGCCCGCCGACGTCAGCGTGTCCGCCAGGGCAAAATTGCCGGTCGCTCGATAAGCGCCCAGCGCGCGGATTTGATTGCTCCCGGCGGTCAGGCCGAGGTTGCCGATGCTGGGCACGGTCCAGCCGAGCAGCCCGGCATTCCAGCCGAGGGCAGTAAGGCCGCTGGCCAGTTGAATGGTGCTGCTGCCGTCGGCAGCCACCCCGGCGGCACCGGTCAGCACCGCCGCGTCGATGGCCCCGCCGCCGCTGGCGGTGCTGTCGAATTGCGAGAACAGGCTGAGTGTGCCGGCGGTCACCGGTTTGTCGATGGCGATGCTGCCGCCAACCAAGGTCAGATCGACCCGTGCCGCCGCCGACGGATAGGCCGCCATCGCCGCCGGAGCGGCGAGGCTGCTGCTGGCGGGGGTCAGCGTGACGGTGGCCGCCGCCGGGCTGGCCGGTTGCGGCACCGCGCAGGCCGGGCAGTCGAGCGACACCGCGCCGATGCTCGATACGCTGGCCGCCCCGGCAATCTGCACCGTGCCGAAATTGTTGGTCCCCAGCGGGGCCTGCACCAGCACGCCCGCACCGCTGGCGGTGCCCGCCGCCACCACGCCGCCGGATTGGGTGGCATTGCCGCCGCTGCTGAGCAGATGCACGCCCGCCGCCCCGGACAGCAGCCCGGCGGTCTGGGCGATATCGAGCGCTGCCGTCGCACCCAGGCTGCCGCCCGCCGCCACGCTGCCCGCCAGCCCGATGCCGCCCGCCGACCACAGATCGACGTTGCCCGCCGCCAGCAGCGTGCCGCCGGTCTGGGTGACGCCGGTCTGGGTGACGCCGCCGCCGCTGGCCGCCGACCCGGCGCTGCCCGCCGTGCCGCTGCCGCTGCCGGCGCGCGCATTGCCGCCCGCCGCCAGCACGCCGCCGCTTTGCGCCAGGCTGCCGATCAGCAGGTCGCCGCCGGTCAGCACCTGGCCGCTGGCGATGGCCAGATTGTTGGCCGACATATCCAGCGTCATCGCGGTTTGCAGCGTGGCCCCGGCGATCACGCCGTCGCTGCTGCTGACGAGCGTGGTGGCGGTGGCCGAACGCAGCACCATGCCGCCAATCGACAGCGTGCCCGCGATGCTCGGCGCGATCAGCGTGCCGCCCACGCTCAGCACCCCGGCGCTGATGGTCAGCGTGCCGTCGGTGGCGATCAGGCCCGCGTTCTGGGTGATCGCCCCGCCGCTGGCCGCCAGCACAATCGGGCCGTGGGCGGCGATGCTGCCGCCGTTCTGCACGATGGCCGCCGCGTCCAGTGTCGCGCCGCCGCCGCCGATCACCGGGTTGTCGCCCGCGCTGACGCCGGCGGTGATGACCCCGCCGAAGGTGGTCAAACCCACGCCGCCCGCCGCGTACACCTCGGTGGCCGGCCCGGTGACCGTGATGTTGCCGGACGCCAGCACCGCAATAGTACCGGTGGCAGTAACCGGGGCGGCGATCAGCAGATCGCCGGTCACACTCAGCGCCACGCCGCCCGCACCGCCGCCGTAGCCGCCCGCCACCGGGCCGCCCGCCACCGGGCCGCCGATGGTCAGCGTGGTGGCGCCGGGGCTGGTCAGCGTGTCGGCGAAGGTGAGGTTGCCGGTCGCCAGATAGCGGCCCAGGCTGAGGATCTGGTTGACGCTGCCCGCAGTGTCGAACGCCGCCGCAGCACTGCCCGCCGTGGTCCAGCCGAGCGATGTCGCGTTCCAGCCCAGTGCGGCGATGCCGCTGGCCAGTTGGATGGTGTCCGCCGCGTCCTTGGCCACGCCCGCCGACCCGCTCAGCGCCAGCGCGTCGATCCCGGCAGCACCGCTCTCGGTGGTGTCGTGGCGCGAGTACAGCGCCAGCGTCCCGGCGATGATGAATTTGTCCAGATCGATGCTGTCGCCGAGCAGCGTCAGATCGGCCCGCCCGGACGCCGCCGGATACGCCGTCATCGCGGTGGGGGCGGCGATGCTGGCGGCGCTGGCGGACGCCACCGACACCGTGGGCGCCACCGGCACGGCGGCCAGCGGCACCGCGCAGACCGGGCAATCGAGCGATACCGCGCCGATGCCCGACACGCTGACCGCGCCTGCGATTTGCAGCAGGCCGAAATCGTTGACGCCCTTCGGCGCTTGCACCAGCGCCCCCGAACCGGCGCCCGCCGCCAGCACGCCAACCGACTGGGTGGCGTCGCCGGTGATGCTGAGCAGATGCACGCCGCCCTGGCCGGACAGCAGCCCGTCGGTTTGCGCGAGCGTGCCGAACGCGGTGATGCCGAGCGTGCCGCCCGCCGCCAGCGTGCCGCCCAGCGCCAGATTGCCCAGCGCCAGATTGCCCGGCGCCCACAGATTGATATTGCCGCCCGCAGCGATGCTGCCGCCGGTCTGGCTGAAGCTGCCGCCGATGGTCGCACCCGCCGAACTGGCATCGCCCGCAATGCCCGCACTGCCGCTGCCGAAGGTCATCGACCCGGTGGCCGCCAGCACGCCGCCGCTTTGCGCCAAGGCCGCCATGCTGACACCGCCGCCGCTGACCAGCCCGGCGGTTTGCGTCAGGGTGCCAGTCACCGTCACGCCGCCGCCCGCCGCCACGGTGCCCGCCGTGGTCAGCGCGTCGAACGCCGCACTGCCGTTGCTGAGCACGCTGGCGCTGGCGTCCAGCGTGGTCGCCCCGCCGGTGAAGCTGGCGCCGGTGAACGCCGCCCCGCTGCTGGTCGCGGCGATCTGCGCGCCGGTGCCGAGGGTCTTCACCGCCGCCACCAGTGTCACGCCGCCGCCGCCGAGCACGGCACCGCTGTTGATGTCGATGGTGCTGGTCCCGCCGGTCGCGGCCACCCGCACCGTGCCGGGGGCGAAAATCTCCGTCGTGGCGCCGCTGACGCTGACATTGCCGGTCGCCGACAGCGACACGTTGCCGGACCCGCCCGCCGCCGCCACCGGGGCGGTGACCGCCAGATCGCCGCTGACCGTCATGCTGACCGATCCGGCCGCACCGCCGTACCCGGCGAGCACCGGAGCCGCGATGCTGAGCACGGTGGAACCCGGCGCGCCCAGCGCATCGGCCAGCGTGAGGCTGCCGGTGGCCAGATAGGTGCCGAGCGCGGGGATATGGTTGGCCCCGGCGGTGGCGAAGCTGGCGTTGGCGGTGGTGGCGCTGGTCCAGCCCAGTTGCGCCGCAGTCCAGCCGAGCGACAGAATCCCGGTGGCCAGTTGCACCGTGCTGGCGCTGTCGGTGGCCACCCCAGCCGCCCCGGTCAGCATTTGGGCGTCGATGGCGCCGCCGCCGCTCTCGGTGCTGGCGTTCTGCGAATACAAGGCCAGCGTGCCCGCCACGACGGATTTGTCGATGGCGATGCTTTGGCCCAGCAGCGTCAGATCGACCCGCGCGGCGTTGGACGGATAGGCCGTCATCGTGCCGGGCGCGGCAACGCTGGCGGTGCCCTGGGTGAACGATCCGGCCGGTGCGGTCAGCACCGAGGGGATCGGCACCACGCAGACCGGGCAATCCACCGCCACCGCGCCGCCGATGGCCGCCGACGGACCGGCGGCGATGCGGATGGTGCCGAAATTGTTCGACCCCGCCGGGGCCTGCACCAGCACGCCGCTGCCCGCCACGGTGCCAGCCGCCACCACGCCGCCCGCCACCACGCCGCCCACCTGCACCGCATCGCCGCCGGTGCTGAGCAGATGCACGCCGCCCGCGCCCGACAGCACGCCGCCGGCGTTTTGCTGCACATTGCCCGACGCGGTGACGCCGATGGTGCCGCCCGCCGCTACGCTGCCGGAGGTGGTGAGACCCGCCGCCGACCAGATATTCACATCGCCGGATACCGCCAGCGTGCCGCCGCTCTGGGCGAAGCCGCCGCTGGCCGCCGCCGAGCCGGACTGCCCGGCGATGCCGCTCGCCGCACTGCCCACCGTCAGCGTGCCCGCCGCCGCCAGCGTGCCGCCGCTTTGCGACAATGCGCCGAGCGTGACCGCCCCCGCCGTGGTGGCGCCGCCGCTCTGCGTCAGCGTGCCCGCCACCGTCAGCGCACCGGCGGCCATGACCGCGCCGGACGTGGTGAGCGCATCGAAACTCAGCGTGCCGTTGCTGGCGATGCTGCCGGAATTGCCGATGGCGGTGGCGCCGCCGGTGAAATTCGCCCCGCTGCCGGTGGCCAGCACCTGCGCGCCGCTGCCGACCGATTTGGTGAGCCCGCTCAGCGTCAGGCTGGCGCTGGCCAGCACCGCGCCGCCGCTCACCGCCAGCGAACCGCCCGCCGCGATATCGACGGTGCTGGGCGCGAAAATCTCGGTGGTGGCGCCGCTGACGCTGACGCTGCCGGTCGCCGACAAGGACACGCTGCCGGTGGCCCCGGCGGCCGTGCTGGCCACCGCAATCGGCGCGGTGACGGCGATGTTGCCGGTGACACCCAGGCTGACCGAACCGGCCAGCGCGCCGTAGCCGCCGATCACCGGGCCGGTCACGCTCAGCGTCGCGGCACCCGGCGACGTCAGCGCATCGGTCAGCGCCAGAGTGCCGGTGGCCAGATAGGTGCCCAACGTCAGAATTTGGTTGGTTCCGGCCGTGAAACCCGCGTTGCCGGTGGCGGTCGCGGTCCAGCCTAAGGTGGCAGCGGTCCAGCCGCGCCCGGTGAGGCCGGTGGCCAGTTGGATGGTGCTGGCGCTGTCGGCGGCGACACCGGCCGCACCGGTCAACTGGGTGGCGTCGATGGCCCCGGCCGCCGTCTCGGTGGTATCGGTGCGCGAGAACAGCGTCAGCGTGCCCGCCGTCACCGCCTTGTCGATGCTGATGGTCTGGCCGATCAGCGACAAATTGACCCGCGCGCCGGCCGCCGGATAGGCCGCCATGGCGCTGGGCGCCGGCGGCGTGATGCTGGACCCGGTCGCGGTCACCACCGGGGCGGCCAGCAGCGCCTGCTCGGGCACGGCACAGGCCGGGCAGGTCAGCGTCAGGCTGGCCAGCGTGGCCACCGTGGGCGTGCCGGCGATTTGCAGAGTGCCGAAATCGTTCGACCCGGCGGGCGCCTGCACCAGCACCCCGGTGCCCAGCACCGTGCCGCCCGCGACCGCACCGCCGGATTGCGTGGCGTTGCCCGCCACACTCAGCAGGCGCACCCCACCCGCCCCGGCCAGCAGCCCGCCGGTTTGCTGCACATCGCCGCCCGCCGTCAGCCCCAGCGTGCCGCCCGCCGCGATGCTGCCGCCGAGGCTGACGCCGCTTGCGGTCCAGATGTCGATATTCTGCTTGCCGATGATGGCACCGCCGGTCTGGGTCAGCGACCCGGCGATCACGGCGGCCACCGAACCGGCATCGCCCGCCGTGCCGGCACTGCCGCTGCCGATGGCAATCGCACCCGACGCCGCCAGCGTGCCGCCGCTCTGGCTGAACGCGGCCAGCGCCACGCTGCCCACGGTCACGCTGCCGGCCGATTGGGTGAGCAATCCGGCCGCCGTCAGCGAACCGGCCACCTGCACGGTCCCGGCGGTGGTCAGCGTGTCGAAGCCTGCGGTGCCGTGGCTGAGCACGATGCCGGCACTGCCCAGCGTGGTGGCACCGCCGCTGAACGTCGCACCGCTGCCGGTCGCACCGCTGCCGGTCGCAACGACCTGCCCGCCGCCGTCCAGCGTTTTCACCCCGGCGCTGAGGCTGACGCTGCCGCCGCCGACCACGGCACCGCCGCTGATGGCGATGACGCTGGCCCCGCCGCTGGCGGCGATGGCGACGCTGCCGGGGGCGAAAATCTCCGCAGCACTGCCGCTGACCGCGACGTTGCCGGTGGCGGTCAGCACCACGCTGCCGGCCGATCCCGCCGAAGCGTTGGCCACCACCAGCGGGCCGGTGACCGACACGTCGCCCGCCACGTCGAGGCTGATCGCGCCGGTGGTCTTGCCGTAGCCGCTGACCACCGGGCCAGCGACGGTCAGCGTGGTGAACCCGGCCGAGGCCAGGGTGGCGGCCAGCGCGATTGTGCCGGTGGCGAGATAGCTATTCAGCGTAACAATCTGGTTGGCACCCGCCGTGGTCAGCGTCAGGCTGCCAGTGACCGGCGCGGTGCCCCAGCCGATCGAGGTGGCGGTCCAGCCGAGGGCCGCGATGCCGCTGGCGGGCGCGCCGCCGGACACCACGCCCGCCGCCCCGCTCAACGCCAGCGCGTCGATGGCGCCGGTCGCGGTTTCGGAGCCGTCGTTGCGGCTGTACAGCGTCAGCGTACCGGCGATCAGCGGCTTGTCGATGGTGACGGTCTGGCCGAGCAGCGTGAGGCCGGTGCGCGCGGTGGCCGCCGGGTACGGCGTCATCGCGGTGGTGGCGAACACCGGCGCGCTGGCGGCGATGCTGCTGGCGGCGGTGCCCGGCGTGACGGTGACGCTGCCGGCGATGGCGGTTGCCCCCACCGCCGCGCTGGCGATCTGGATGGTGGCGAAATTGTTGCTGCCGGCATTGTTGCTCCCGGCCGGGGCCTGCACAAGAACGCCGGACCCGGCGCTGGTGCCGCCCGCCAGCAGGCCGCCGGTTTGGCTGGCGTTGCCGGTCTGGCTGAGCAGATGCACCCCGCCGGCGCCCTGCACCACGCCCGCCGTCTGCGCCACGTCCAGGCTGGCGGTCACGCCCACCGTGCCGCCCGCCGCAACACGGCCCGCGCCGAAGCTCGCCGCACCCGCCGACCAGATATCGACATTGCCGTCCGCTTGCAGCGTGCCGCCGGTCTGGCTGAAGCTGCCGTGCGGCGTGGCCGCCGCCGAACCCGCCGTACCGGCGGTGCCAGCGCTGCCGCTGCCCACCGTCACCGCACCGCCCGCCGCCAGCACGCCGCCGGTCTGGGTCAGGCCGCCGAGCAGCAGATCCGCCGTGGTCAGCAGCGCGCCGCCGCTCATGGTCAGCGCATGGGCGCCGAAATCCAGCGTCATCGCGGTGTCCAGCGTGCCGCTGGCGATGCTGCCGGCACCTGCGGTGAGCTTGCCGCCGCCCGAGGTAAAGGTAACCCCGTCCACACTCAGCGCGCCGCTGACGCTGGGTGCGATCACCGTGCCGCCCACCGCGAAGGTGTTGCCGGTCAGTGTCAGCGTCTTGCCGGTCAGTGTCAGCGTCTTGCCGGACGCCACCGCGATGCTGCCGCCGGTCTGGCCCAGCGCATGGTTGTGGGTGACGCTCAGCGCCACGTCTGCGTTGGCGGCGATCAGGCCGCCGGTTTGCGAGAAGGAATCCCCGCTCAGCGAGACGCCCTGGTTGGCGCCCGCCGCCAGCACGGCGGCCCCGGCATTGACCGTGATCGCCCCGCTGGCGCTCGCGGTCACGCCGCTGGCCGAGGACAACTCGCCGCTGATGGTCAAGTGGCCGGTCCCGCTCACGGCGTTGGTTTCGGTCACGCCGATGCCGCCGCCGGTGGCGCGCACCGGGCCTGCGATCAGCAGGTCGGCCGCGTTGACCAGGGTGATCGCGCCGCTGGCCTGAAAGCCGTTCAGCGTGGCGATCGCATTGGCGGTGCCGGCCAGCGACACCGCGCCGCCGATGGCGCCAACGCTGACCAGCCCCGCCGTGGCGATGGTGGCGCCCGAACCTTCGCTGACGCCGCCGGACCCGGCGGCCAGTTGCAGCAGCGTGGCCGCCTGCACATTGGCGTTCTTTTGCAGCACGATGCCGCTGGTGCCGGTGCCGGTGGCCGACAGGCTGATGGTATCGGCTTGCAGGTTGAACTTGCCGATGGTGATGCTGCCGCTGCCCGGCCCGCCCATCGCCGCGTCGCCCGCGATCAGGCTGAGCGTGCTGCCCGCACTGGCCAGCACGATGTCGGCGTTGACGCTGATGGCGCCGCCGGAATCCAGCGTCAGCGCGCTCGCCGCCGGCATCGACAGCGATTTGGCGACTTCGATGGAGGTTTTCGCCTCCAGTGTCACCGAACCGGTCAGCCCGCTCAGATCGGCCACCGCGATATGATCGCTGGCGCCCGGATCGGTGCCCACCGGCAGCGAGGTGCTGCCGCCGCCGCTGGTGAACGCGCCGTGCACCGACGGGCCGTTATCGATGGTGATGGTGTCCGGGTCGATCAGGATCGAGCCGGATGCGCCGCCCAGCGCGCTGACATCGACGATGCCGTCGAGCACATAATTGGCGGTGCCCGACACCTCGACCGCGCCGCCGCCCGCCGTGCCGCCGCGCGCGGTGATGCTGCCGTGCATCGCGGTGCTGCCGGTGCTGAGCACGGTGACGGCGCCGCCATGGCCGGACGCATTGGCCGCGTCGGCGGCAATGCTGGCCCCGGCGGCGATGGACGCGGTTTGCGCGATGCGCTGGCCGGTGACGCCCGCGCCGCCCTTGGCGCGCGCCAGCGTGGTGCCGAACGCCACAATGCCGCCCTGGCTTTGGCCGGAGGCGTCGATGCGCGCGCCCGCCGCCATCGTCACCGCGTTGCTGGCCAACGCCTGCACCTGTCCGCCGGTCTGCCCGGTGGCGGTCAGCACGCCCTCGATGCTGACCGAGCCGCCGACGCCGTCGAACACCAGCGTGCCGCCCTGCCCGGCCGCGTTGTCCACGGCGATGCGGCCACCGGCCTGCACCAGCGTCTGGATCAGCCCATCGGCGGCGGCGGCGGTAAGCTGCACCGTGCCGCCTTCGGCCAAAATGGTGCCGCTGTTGGTCACCAGGGCGGCCACCGGCTTGCCGTCCGCGCCGGACGGCACTTGCTGCACCTGCCCGGTGACGTCGATGGCCAGCAGGCCGTCGCCGTACAGGTCGAGCGCGTAGCGCGTCGCACCGGCCAGGATCACCCGGCCGAGCTGGGCGGTGATGGTGCCGGAATTGACCACCGAGGGCGCCACCAGGGCGGCGAGCCCCGCCTGGCCCACGGTGATGTTGCCGTCGTTGACGATGCGGGCAGTGGCCTTGCCCGGCTGGTCGAAATGCAGCGCGCCGCCGGCCATGAAGGCCTGATTGGAGATGTTGGACGCCGAGACCAGCAGCGACTGGGTGTTGACCTGCGACCCGTGCGCGAACACCACGCCGGATTGGTTGATCAGAATCACTTCGCCATTGGCGGTGATCCGCCCGGCGATGATCGACGGATCGGCGCCGATGACGCGGTTCAGCGTGACCGCCGAGGCGTTCGGCTGCTGGAACTGCACCGTGTGCTGGCTGCCGATATTGAAGCTGGTCCAGTCGATGACGGCGCGCTGGCTGCCCTGCTGGATCAGCGTCAAGGCGTTCGACTGGGCGATGCTGGCCTGCCCGGCGGCCACCGTGCCACCCGTGGGCATGGCATTGGGCATGGCGTTGGGCATGGCGTTGGGCATGGCGTTGGGCGCCAATTGCGCGTTGGCCGGAACAGCAAGCAGCAGTGCTGTTTGCAGCACGGTGGTGCCGAGCAGACCGAAACGCAACCGCAATGCCTCGGGCTTGCCTGCCAGCTTGGAAGCCGCCGCCTTGCCGCCGATCCGCTTCGCCATCTCCGCTCCTTCGGCCGCCATGCGGCCTGTCTCGTACCAGCGTTTTGCGTCCTGGCGTTGCCGCCCCGGCTCTAGCTCAGAATTGGGCGACGATCCGGCTGTACAGCGCGTTCACCGCTTCCGGGCTGGTATTGCCGCCGCCAACCTGCCGGGTGACGCGGTGCACCGCTTCGACATCCCAATGCAAATTGGGGGTAATGCCGGTGCGCACCCCGCCGCCGAAGCTGCGCACCCGGTGGTTGGCGTCGGTGGCCTGGTTCTGCCATGTCTCGCCCCAGTCGTAGAAAGCATAGAATTGCGGCGCGATATCGACCGGTGCGCCAAATAAATCCGTGGAGAATTCGAACGACGCCCGTAATTCCAGCGTCGCCGCGAAGGCCCGGTCGCCGGTGACTTCGCCGGCGTAGAAACCGCGCGTGTAGCGCATGCCGCCGAGGTAGAATTCTTCCGCCGACGGCAGAATGTCGCCGCTTTCCTGCCCGGCGAGCAGGCCGAACAGCGAAATGCGCGGCCCGCCGGCCAGCGTGGCCAGCGTTTGATCGCGCGACGCTTCGGCGTTGATTTTGACGAAATGGGTGTTCTGATTGAGCCGCCCGCCATCCGGCCGGCCGTTGGACGACGCGCCCAGCACCGGCAGCCCCTTGGACAGCCGCACCGACGCCTGATTGCTGGCCGCCATGCTGGAGCCCAGCGCCACGTCGGACAGCACGTAATCGGCTGCGGCGCGCAGCACCCGCAGGCTGTCGCCGCTGGCCCGCGCGCCGTTCTCGATCGCTTCGGAATCCATCGCGTCGAGCGTGCCGCGCACGTGCAATTGCTGCTGACGGCTGAGCAGCACCGGGTATGACACCTCGGCACCATACACCACGGTTTTGCCGTCGTAGCCGATGGCGGCCAGATCGCAGCACGGCAGCGTGTCGCCGGTGCCCGCATACAGCCGCACCGCGAGGCCGTGGCTGCCGAGGAGGAATTCCTCGCTGGCCTGCCCGAAGATCTGCCGCCCGCTGGGACCGGCCAGAAAGAACGACGCCTCGCTGCGCTCACCGAACGAGGTCAGGCTGTTCAAGCCCAGCGTCAGCAGCCCCTCGCCCGTTCCGGTGCTGCGGAAGGCGCGGTTATCGATGGCCAGATTGCCGCTGTATTGCTGGCGGCTGAGTTTGGCGATCAAGGTGAACGCGCCCGGTTCGCGCTCGGACGCCTGCACGATCGGCTGCACCTGCACGCCGGGAATGCTTTGCGCCAGCAGCAGCCAGTATTCGATGCTGGCGTTGTTGACCGGCCGCTCCTGGGTCAGATGCTCCAGGAAGCGCAGCACCAGGGTGCCGGCCGGGCCGATATCGCCCGCCAGCTTGATCTCGGCGATGTAGCCCTCGGCGACGGCGAAATGCAGCACGCCGCCTTTGTCGACCCGCGCCTTGACCACCACGAACGGATAACCGCCGTCGCGGTAGCGCAGCAAAATCGCCCGCCGCGCCGCCTCGATATTTTTCAGGCTGGTGGCCGGGCCGGTCAGATTGGCGGCCAGCGCCAGCAAGGTGGCGGACGGATAGGCGCTCGCCCCTTCGACCACGACGCTGTTCACCGCCACGGTGGCGGCGGGCAGCGCTGCAGGCGGCAGCGGTGCGGGGGCCAGCGGCGGCGCGGCCGGCGGCGCGGCTTGCGGCGCGATGCGCGGAATGGGAGAGCCTTGCGGCACCTGGGCGAGAGATGGCGCTGGGGTTTGCGCGCGCGCGGCCCACGGCATCGCCGACGCCGCAGCGATCAGCAGCATCGCGCCCGCGACATAGGCGCGCACGCGCCAATTCGTCGCGGTCATCGCTGTAGCGCCCTCATGGCCGACCCTTCACCGTGCTGGACAAAAGATAACATTAAGTCGCGCCCCGGACGAACGTTTTGATTTTTCGGCATTCGCATCGCGTTCCGCGCCCGCTGGTCATTGCGCAAGCCTCTCAATATCGGGCCGTGCGGCCTGCTCGTCCAGCATCATGGCGAAGGCCGCCGGGGCCGGCAGGCCGGGCAGGGTGAAATCCGCCGCCGCGACGCGCGGCGCACCGGCGGTCCACCAGCGGGCACCACTGCGCGGAATGCTCACGCTGGGGACATTGGCGGCGGGCGGCAACAGCGCCAGCACCTGCTCGGGGCCGCTGTCGTATTCCAGTGCGGCGAATCCGGCCGCCTCGCAGGCCTCCAGCCACGCCGCGCCATCGTCCGGCATGGCTGCCGCCTTGGGTGGGGGCCAATCGGCAGGCGGCCATACGGCGGCGAAAGTGAGCGGAAAATAGCGCCCGGCGCTGTCCACGCTGGGCAGCATCAGCCCGAGCACGGCGCCGGGGCCGCACACGCCGGGGGCCAGCGCGAATCGCCAGACCGGCGCTTCCAGCCAAGCGTCCTGCCAGCCGCCGCCGAGCGCCGCACGGCTGTGCGGCAACGCCTGCTGCAGCCAATCGTCCCAGGCGGCGACAAAGCCGCTGGGCAAGCCGAGGCGCACGAAATCGCCGCGCGCGGGCAACTTGCCAAACAGCCCCGCATCGGCCGCCGAATTTGCGCCGCCCAACGGCCACCCTCCGTCTCATTCGTTGCTGGCAAGCCTATGGCACGCCGCCGCGCCGTGCCAGCGCCCAACAGGCCGTTGGCGGCCAGCGCATGCAACAAGGTTGCGCAGCACCCGCCCGGCGTCGGTATGATTGCGGGACCACCTGCGCAGGCGCCGACGATGCCCAACCCAAGCCCCGATGACGACGCCACCGTCGTTGTCCAACGCTCCCGGCCGGGCAGCAACCCGCCGCCACCGCCGAAGCGGGGCGCGCCACGGGGCCTGATTGCCGCCGCGTTGGTTGTAGTGGCGCTTGCGGCGGGCGGCGGCTGGCTGCTGCTGCGCGGCTCGCCGGCACCGCCGCCGGCGGCCCTGGCCGTCACCGGGTCGCCCGCCGGGCCAACGCCAGCGCCCGCCCCGGCAGCGGAACCGCCAACGCCCCCGCCAACGCCCCCGCCAACGCCCGCGTCCGCTCCGGCAGCGGAACCGCCGCCCGCGCCCGCCAAACTCGCCGCCCTCAGCCCGGCGCCCACGGCCCCCGCGCCCGCCGCGCCCATCGCCGCGCCACCCATCGCCACACTACCGGTCTTCGAGCTGAAAACTGCCACCGAGGCCGAGATCGCGGCGCATTCCGCAGCCGATCTGGCGGTGTTCCGCTTCGCCCCGGCGCCGTCCATCGTGGTGCTGGATTTTCCGGCGTTGCAGGACCAGGGCCTGACGCTGAACCGGGTCGCCGCCCTGGTGGAAAAGGCCGGGCAGCCGCACGACCGGGTGCTGAACGACGCCGAACTGGACGCGGCGGTGAAGGCGCACGGCGACACCACGGCCAGCTACTATTACGGCCACGACTACACCGCCGCCGAACTGGTCCGCTTCTTCGCGCTGGCCGACAAAGGCGGCATCAAATTGTTGCCGCAGGAAGAACGGCTGCGCGCATTGCTGCGCCAGCTTGGCTGGCTGACAGCGGCCAAACCCGAGGGCGCGCTGATCAGCCTCAGCCGCGCCGGGGCCGACGCCGACATCACCCCCGCCGCGCGCGCCACCATCCTGCACCACGAGCTATCGCACGGCGCGTTCTTCACCGAGCCGCGTTTCGCCGCCTATGTGCGTAATTTCTGGAAAACCGCGCTGACCGCCAAGGAGCGCGAGGCGCTGAAACACTTCCTCGCCGCCGACGGCTACGAGCCCAGCGACGAGGACCTGACGGTCAACGAGATGCAAGCCTACCTGATGTTCACCCACGACCACGAATTCTTCGACATCGCCGGCGTGGGGCTGACCGCCGCCCGCCGCACCCAGTTGGAAGCGGCGTTCCGCCACGGCATGCCGGATGGCTGGGTCAAGGCGATGCCGCCGTCGCTGGCACCCATTATTCCCCCCGCTCCGGCCGCTATTTCGGCCGCGTGTGGATCAGCGCAATCGTGCCGGTGACCTTCTCGCCGGCGCGCTGCAACCGCTCGATCTCCTGGTTCAGTTTGGCCAGATAGGCGGTGCTGCCCTTCTCGTCCTCGTAATTGGCCGTCACCGTCAGCTTCAACGGCGCGGACGAGGCGACGGCGATCATCATGTCGGTGCCGAACGGCTCGCCGACCGGCCAGGCGGGTAGTTCGGCACCGGATTTGTCCTTGCCCGGCTTGCCCAGCGGCAGCGCCTCATGCGCGCCCAACGGGCGCGACGGCTGGGCGGCGATGCGCTGGCCCTTCTGGCCGGTGTCGGCCTGGGTGGGGAAGAAATGCGCCAGCGTGCCGTCGCTGGCCACGTAGTCCAGCCGCAGATAGCCGGTGAAGTCCGGCATGACGATGCGCGGCTGGATCAGTTCATCCTCGCGCAGCGCCACCCCGGCGCGGCTGCCCATGTCGATCATCAGGCCGCCGCCCGCCGTCCCAGTCTGGGTCTGGGTCTGGGTCTGGGTTTGGGTTTGGGTTTGGGTCTGGGACTGGGTCACGCCGTGCATCACCTCCAGCGCCTTGCATAACGTGGCGCGCACGCTCTCGCCGCGCCACTGCACGTCGCGGCCACCGGCGGCGGCGGCGATTTGCGCGCGCAACCCATCCGGGTCGCCGCTGGCGCCGCTCAACACAATCGGGCCGTCGTCCGGCACATCGGCCCCGGCCAGCGCGCAATGCGCTTGCTGAAGGGCGGCGGCGATTTGCGGGCGCAGTGCGGCAGCGCCGGAGTCGGCGGCGGCCAGCACCTGCGGCGCATGGGATTGCACCGCCGCCGGGGCCGCGACCGGGGCGGCCACCGGAGCGGCGGCGGGCGCGGCGGCGGGTGCGGCGCTGGGTGCTGCGATGGGTGCGGCACTAGCAGCGGCCACCGGGGCGGCCACCGGGGCGGCCACCGGGGCGGCGGCGGGCGCCGGGGCGGGTGCTGGGGCCGGAGCCAACGCCGCGACC
>JANYDF010000114.1 GCA_025359905.1 Rhodospirillales bacterium | reverse complement strand
CGCTTCCATCCGGCAAGCGCCGTCTAGGCAACGATTGCTGCCGCCCCGGCTCAATCGCGGCTGATCTCCCCTGCAACGCGATGCGTTCGCAGGGGCCGGTCAGCATCGCGCTACCCTCAGCCAAAGATGCTGGCTTGGCGGGCCTAACTCGCTTGCAGCATCGGCGTGTTCGCATTGTCGGTCATGTTCTGCTCGCCAAGCCCCAGCAGCCTTGCGCATCGGCTGGCCAACTCGGCGGGCAGCAGCGGCGCTTCGAAACGCAGCGCCTCGCTTAGGGTGGCATGCAGTTCGGCCATCGCGTTGGGAAGCCGTCTTGGATTGGCCAATTCACCCCGGCAGCGCCGCGCGGCCCCCGCGATGCCGGTGTAGCCAAGGGTAGCCGCCGAGCCCGCCGCCGTGTGCAGCATCCGGTCCAGCGCGTCGCCCGGCATCAGGTCGATTGCTTCGAACGAGCGTACCAGATGCTCCCAGAATACCCGCACCAACGCGGCAAACTGCTCATCGGGAATACGCTGCCGCAAGGCGCTGCGCACCTGCGCATCGATGATGAAAGGCGGCGCCGTGCTGTAGATCGCTGGCGCCGCAGCGCCGCTGCTGGCGAACTCATCAGGCGCACATGGTGGGCGATGTCTTCGCCGTGCAGCCCCGGCATGTGCCGGTCCAGAAAGGCGCAGTCGAACGCGTGGGCGCGTAAGGCCGCCAGCGCATCGTCGCCATTCGTCACCGTAGTGACCCGGTGGCCGAGGTAGCGCAGCATGCTCGCTTCCACCTCGCGGCTGACCGGGTCGTCATCGGCCACCAGCAAACTGAGTACGCGGCCGAGGCGCGGGACTGTGGCAGGCGGCGGCGCTGCGTGACGATCCAGGGTGATGGCTGACTGCAACGACGTCTGGCTTGCCACGCCTTGCAGCCATCTTGCCGCAGCTGTTTCACGGTCCGTCAGGCTGGCGGCGCCGAATCGGACGATCATCGGCGCGCTGGGCAGCGCGCTATTTGGCAACGACCCATGCGCGAGCACGATGTCGGTGGCCGCCGTGCTGCCGGTCAACACGTAGCCCAATGATCGCAAATTGCGTTCTAGCGCGCGACGGACCAGCGCTACGCCGCCGATCACGGCAGCAGTGCCCGAGTGCGGCCGGTGCTGCGGCGGCGCGGACAAGCCGCTAACAGGAACCCGCAAAATGAATACGCTGCCTGCCCCGGTGATGCCGGTGACCCCAATGGATCCCTGCATCTTGCAGACAATGCGCCGGCTGATCGCCAAGCCAAGCCCGGTGCCGCGTGGCCCAGGCTCGCCGCCTTGACCCAAGCGGGTGAATTCCTCGAACACCCGGCTGCGGTCGGCTCGGGCGACGCCGGGGCCGGTGTCGGCCACGGCAATGCGCAGCGATGCCGTGGGCTTGGACTGGCGCAGCGAAACGCGCACCACGACGCCGCCTTGGGCGGTGAACTTGATGGCGTTGGACACCAAGTTGAGAACGACTTGCCGCAACCGGCGGTGGTCGGTGATCAGGGTTTGCGGAACGTCCGGGTCGACGACGGTGGCGATGTCGATCCGCTTCTGCCCGGCGGCGGGCTCCATCACCCGGCACGTCTCGTCCACCCAAGCCCGGACATCGCAAAGTTCTGGGTGCAAATCGATCCGCTCTGCCTCAAGGGCCGAGAAATCGAGCACGTCGTCGAGTTGCGCCATGAGCGCTTCGCCGCAAGTCTTGACGATTTCGACCGAGCGGCGCTGCGGATCGGTCAGCTTGGTTTGCGCCAGTAGCGAGGCTGCGCCCAGCACACCGTTCATCGGAGTGCGGATTTCGTGGCTCATGGTGGCCAGGAACGCCGACTTGGCGCGCGTGCCGGCTTGCGCCTTGTCCACCGCAAGCCGCAATTGCGTGCGCGCTTGCTCCAGAACCCTTGCCTGCCGGACCAACGCCCGCAACATGCAGAAAAAGCTGCACACCAGCGCGAGTGCCGCTGCCGCAAACGCGTAGTGCGCGTGCATAACGGCAATAGCGAGCTTCTGACGGTAGGTGGAATCGCTTTGCAATTCCAATGACGCCAGATTCGCAATACGAACCGCAAGACGCCGCGCCTCGAAGGCTAAGGCCCGGACCTGAGCCACATCGCCGCCGCGCAGCGCGTCAAGACGCGGCTCCATGGCCTGCAATTCCTCGCGCACACGCGAAAACATCAATTTGTAAGCATCGTCCAGTTTTGGACTTAAATCAGAATTGGCGATCGTGCCGATGCGGCTTAAGACAATATCATATTTAAGCCGAATTTCATCCAGTTGACCTTTGGAACCATCGAACAGAGCCAGCGCCATGACCAGCGAATCGGTTTCATAGGAGAATTTTGCGTTCACCCAAAAAGCCGAATCGGTCATACGCTGGGTAAGTCGAAAATGATCCTGCGAGCGACAAGTCTGCCAGGACGCCAAACAACCAGATGGTACGGTTGCTCGCGGCCCAAAGATACTTTAACAAATTCATCGTACCAAACGCAGTTGGCTTGCGCAATACGTCGTGGTTATTGTACGGCATAGCCGGGCAAATTTACCTACGGGCCTTCCAGCGTGCGATATGCATTGCTGCATTTGCAGTTTCCTCAAAACGCGAGCGGCCGGCCGATCACCAGCCCGCAACGCACATGACCTTCCACGCCACGCAAGCGCGCTTTGTCGATCTAGCACACGACGAAGAAAGCAATTGTCGGAATTTGGCGAAAAGTGCCGAATGGCACCTATTCAACATGCGCATGACCGGCTGCGCACAGCGTCAGGGCGTCCTCGGCGGCCTGCCTGCGGCGAAGGGCGCTTAGGCAGGCCGCTGGATTAGCGCAGCGAGTCGAGTGCGCTTTGCACGTTCTTATGGTCCTCGCCGGCCGGTGGCAGCATGGTCAGCAGATGCTGCCAAAGGCGCTGCGCCTCGGCGCGGTCGCGGTTGCGGGCGGCGGCGATGCCCAGGTACCAATACACCTCGGGTTTGGCCGGATCGGCGGCCTGCACCTGTTTGAGCAGTTGCACCGTCTTGTCCGGCACCGGTGTGGCTTCCGGCAGCGTGTCCACCTCGGCCATCGCCTGTTGCAGGGCAATCGCCGGATCGTTCGGGTTCAACGCGTGCGCCTTGGCGTAGGCGTCGGCTGCCTTGGCGGGATCCTGCAACACCAGATAGGCGCGGCCGAGCTTCAGCCAGCCATCGGTATCGTTCGGATTCTTGGCTTGCTTGTCGGCAAGCTTGCCGACCATGTCGCGGATCAGTTTTTCGCGCTGTTCCACCGGCATGGCTGCCGCTGCAGCCATGGCCGCCGCATCCGGCCCGCCCGGTTCTGCGGCAGCCTCGGCCGGGGCGGGCGGCATCGGCGGGCCGGCCGGCAGGGCAGGGACCGGAATTCCGGCCATCTTGCTGGCATCGGCCACCCGGCGGACGATTTCCTCGCGCATGTCGCTGCCTTCGGGCACGTCCGCGGCCAGCTTCTGCCATGCATCGATGGCTTTGGTCAGTTCGCCAGCCTGGGCATCGCCCATGGCCAGATAGAAGCGCGCCACCAGAATCTTAGGGTTCATGGTCACAGCCTTGGTGAACGCATCGCGCGCGCCGGGCGTAATGATCCCTTCGGCCGACATGACCTGCATCTCACCAAAGCCGGCCCACACCATCGGGTCGCCAGGCTCCAGGCGCAGCACTTCGCCATAGGCCTCCATGCTCTTGTGCCACTGGCTGAGCGCCGCCGTCGTGCGGGCGTACAGCAGCCAGCGTTCGGCGTTGTTCGGCTCCTCCTTCAACTTGGCTGCGAGTGCGATGGCAGATTTTTCGAGATCGGTATGCCCCTGGCCGGGCTTCGCGGCCCTGGCGATAACGCGGGTGGCAAACGGCTGGTCTGGCAGCCCCGGGGTGCCGAGCCGCCAATAGAGGTAGGCCGGGGCAATCAGCAACGCAATGCAGGCCACCACCGCTAGAATCGGACTGCGGCGCGCGGTGGGCGGCGGGGCGGCTTTCGGCGCGGTGTCCAGCAGCCGGCGTTCGATTTGCACGCGCGCGGGGGCTGCCGCATCGGCCGGGATCAGCCCGCGGGCAACGTCTTGTTCCAGTTCAGCCAACTGATCGCGATACACAGCACGGTCGAACTGACCGGCATCGGCAGGCCCTTGGGTCCGGCGCAGCAGCGGCAACAAAATGATGGCCAGCACCAGCAGCGCCAATGCGCCGCAGGCCGATGCAAACAAAATCACTGTTCAGATTCCTGCATAAGCCGGGCGAGGGCTTGCCGCTCGTCGGCGCTCAACGGCACCTCCTGCGCGGCAGCCCGGCGGCGGCGGCCGAGAATCAGACCGCCCATTGCAATGACCAGCAAAGCCGGCGGGCCAAACCACAGAACGTATGTAGCAGGCTTTACCGGCGGGTTGAGCAGGACGAAATCGCCATAGCGCGAGACGATGAAGGCGGTGGCCTTATCGTCGCTGTCGCCAGCGGCGATGCGTTCGCGCAGCAGCACGCGCACATCGTGCGCCAGATCGGCACCCGATTCGTCGATCGACTCGTTTTGGCAAACCAAGCAGCGCAAGCCTTGGCTGATCGCCCGGGCGCGAGATTCCAGGGCGGGGTCGCTCAGCCGCTCGGTGGGCTCCACGGCGCTGGCGCCACCGGCGAAACTCAGCGCCAGCAGCAGGGCCGCAGCAAAGCGTTTCATGACTTGTTCAGCTCCTGCAACAACGGCAATAATTCGTTGTTCACCGCGTCGGCGGCCAGCGGCCCGACGAAACGCTTGCGAATGCGGCCGTTCTTGTCGATCACATAGGTTTCAGGAACGCCATATACGCCGTAGTCGAAGCCGGTGCGGCCATCGCGGTCCACGCCAATGGAGCGGTATGGATCGCCAAGCTGCGTCAAAATACGGCGGGTATCCTGCACGTTGTCTTTGTAGGCGATGCCATACAAAGCAATGTGCTCCTGCTCGGCCAGCCGCATCAGCAAAGGGTGTTCAACCCGGCACGGCACGCACCATGAGGCAAAAAAATTCACCACCACAACCTGGCCATGCAGCCCGGCCAGCGACAGTTTTCCGTCGCCGTTGAGTTCGGGCAGCGTGAAGTCCGGGCTGGGCTTGTCGATCAGCGCCGAGGGCAGCAAATGCGGATCGCGATCCGGCCGCAGGCCGAGGGCGAAGTAGGCCGCCAGTGCGGCGAATACCAGCACCGGCAGCAGGTAAGCCACTTTGCGCAGCATGGTTTCAGTCTCCCGCCGCCGCTTGCAGCTTGGCGTTCATGCGTGCCCGCGCCGCAACGCCCACGCGCCAGCGGCGGTCGCTCAGGCTCACCATGCCGCCGAATGCCATCACCAGCGCGCCGAACCAGATCCACGAAATCAATGGTTTCCAATATGCCCGGATGGTCCAGCCGCCGTTTTGGTCCGGTTCGCCCAGCGCGATGTACAAATCCGCCAGCAGGCTGGTACGGATCGCCGTTTCGGTGGTGGTCTGCTGTTGCAGTTCGAAGAAGCGGCGCTGCGGATGCATCACCGCCTCGATCACGCCGTTGCGCCGCACCGTCACGGTGGCGTCGTCGGCGACGAAGTTCGGCCCCGGCTGCCGCTCCACCTTATCCAAAGTAACGGTGAATTCGGCGAGTTGAATGCTGTCGCCGATTCGCACCACCGAAAGCTGCTCACGCTCGAACGCGGTCGCGGCGATGCCGGCCACCGAGATCGCCAGACCCAGATGCGCCAGCGTCATGCCGTGCGCCGCGCGCGGCAGATGCACGGCGCGCTTCCAGCTATCGCCGGGCTTCACGCGGAACAGCTTGATCCGCTCCGCCCATTCGACCAGCGCACCGAGCGCCGTCCAAGCGGCAAGCCCGAGTCCGAGGATTGCCAATACCGGGCCGCCGGAGGTGAGATACAAGCCGGCCACCGCCACCAGGATCGCAGCAGCGAAGGCCAGCCATAGCCGTTGCAACGCCCCCAGCAAGTCGCCGCGCTTCCACGCCAACAGCGGCCCGGCCGCGACCGCCGCGAGCACAGGGACCATCAGCGGCACGAAGGTTTTGTTGAAGAACGGCGGGCCGACAGTTAGCTTGTCGCCGCCAATCACGTCGATGAACAACGGATACAGCGTGCCCAGCAGCACGGTAGCCGCCCCGGTCGCCAGCAGCAGATTGTTCAACACCAGCGCACCCTCACGCGACACCGGGGCGAATAGCCCGCCGCTTTGCAGCGACGGTGCGCGCACCGCGTAGAGTGTCAGCGAGCCGCCGATGGACGCCACCAGCAGCAGCAAAATGAACATGCCGCGCGACGGATCGACGGCGAAGGCGTGCACCGAGGTCAGCACACCGGAGCGGACCAGGAACGTCCCGACCAGCGATAGCGAAAACGTGATGATCGCCAGCAGGATGGTCCAGCTTTTCAGCGCGTCGCGCTTTTCGACAACGATGGCCGAGTGGATCAGCGCGGTCCCGGCCAGCCAGGGCATGAACGAGGCGTTTTCCACCGGGTCCCAGAACCACCAGCCGCCCCAGCCGAGGGTGTAATACGCCCACCAACTGCCCATCGCGATGCCGACGGTCAGTGCGCACCAGGACGCCAGCGCCCAAGGCCGCACCCAGCGGGCCCAGGCGGCATCGACGCGCCCGTCGATCAACGCGGCCACGGCAAAGGCGAAACTGACTGAAAAGCCAACATAACCAAGGTAAAGGAACGGCGGATGAAACGCCAAGCCGGGGTCTTGCAGGATCGGATTGAGGCCGTTTCCATTCTCCGGCGGCATCACGGCGCGCAGGAAAGGATTTGATGTCAACAGGATAAAGGCCAGAAACCCGACGCCGATCATGCCCTGCACCGATAGCACCCGTGCCTGGAGCGCGGGCGGCAGATTGCCGCTGAACAGCGCCACAGCGCCGCCGCACAGGGCGAGCATGAACACCCACAGCAGCATCGAGCCTTCGTGGTTGCCCCAGACGCCGGTGATTTTATAGAGCAGCGGCTTATCGGTGTGGCTGTTCTGGATGACGTTGATAACGCTGAAATCCGAGACGATGTACGCGTACATCAGCGCCGCCATGGCGAACGCCACCAGCGGAAATTGCACCAAGGCTGCGGATCGCCCGACCGACATCCAGCCGTAATGCCGCCGCCAAGCGCCGAGCAGCGGCACGATGGCCTGACAGACCGCCACGCAAAACGCCAAAATCAGGGCGAAGTGCCCAAGCTCGACGATCATCGTTCACCCAAACTGAAATTCAAACCCTGCCACCGCCGATCGCGGCCTGCTCAGCCATGTTAGCCTGTTGGCTAGCGGTAAACCTAGATGTGGCAATTGTCTTAGATCAATGCCCACAGGCCGCCGGGGCTGCAAAGCAAGCTTACGCGAATTTCACTCGGGTGCCTAAATGCCGATCATCTTTGGCACAAGCTTTCCGCAACGGCATGTCAACGAATTGACGCCGGAATCAGCAACTCATCTGCGTCAAATCCATGCGCCGACTGGCGCTCACCTGCTGCATGCGGCAAACGGCTCCGCCGGAACGGCAACGGTATCGGATACGATATGCTGTTCCCACTGAAGCTGGAGCGCCATCTGCCACTACAGCAGCAGTTGCACGATCAATTGCGCGGCCTGATCGAGTCGGGCGCGCTGTCGCCCGGCCACCGGATGCCATCGAGCCGGGTGCTGGCCGAGCAGCACTCCGTGTCCAGGATGACGGTGGTGCTCACGTACGAGCGCTTGATCGCGGCTGGCCTGCTGCACACCACACCGTCTGGCGGCACGTTCGTCGCGGCCGCGCCGGTCGAGGTAGCGCCGATGCCGCCGAACGCAGCCGAGCGGGCAGTGCGGGAAGCGGTGCATAGCGAAGGCGAAACGGGGCGCCCCGACCCAGATTTGTTCCCCGCGTCGCGATGGCGGGCATTGTTGCGCTCGGCGGTCGACACGTTCGGCATCACGCACGGGGCCAGAACCCACGCCGGCTACACGGCGCTGCAAGACACCCTGGCGACGTGGCTGCGCGCCGCGCGCGGAATCGGCGTGTTGCCCGGACAGATCATGATCGCACAATCGCGGCAGCAGGCGCTGGAAATAGCCGTCCACATGCTGTTGAGCCCAGGCTTGCGTGTGGCTGTCGAGTCGCCCGGCGACTCGATTGCGGGTGGGCTGTGGCGGACGCATGGCGCCAGATTAGTGCCGGTGCCGGTCGATAATGACGGCATGGTGACGGATTTGCTGGCATCGACCCGCGCCGCGCTGGCGCATGTGTCTCCCGTTCACCAGACTCCGCTAGGGGTGGTGCTGTCAATGGCCCGCCGGGCCGCGTTGCTGGAATGGGCTGCGGCGGCATCGGCTTATATTGTCGAGGCCGATCATTGCGGCGACCTGCGCTATGACCATGAGCGCGTGCCGGCTTTGATGGCCGATGATACCGCTGAGCGCGTTTTGCACATTGGCGACTTTGCCGGCGTGCTCGGCCCTTGGCTCACGACAGCGTATTTGGTGGTGCCGCCGCACTTGATCGATGCGGCGATGTCGGCCTCCCGCCTTCTGCATGCGCGCGCCGGTGGGATTGAGCTGGGTGTGCTGGCGGAATTCATCGCCAGCAGTGCTTATTCCCGCCACCTTTTGCGGGTCCGCCGCCACTACGCCTCCCGGCGCGACGCGCTGAGGCTGGCGCTGCGCGCCCATTTTGGCCCAGGCGACTTGGGCGGTGCCGCCGCAGGCTTTGCCGCGACCTGGATTCCGCCGCAATCGGCCGGTCCGCTCGACCGGATACTCGCGGAAGCGGAAGAAAGCGGACTGAAGGCCGAGCACATTGCCGTTCCGCGCCACGCGGCGGACGGGTCGGCGAGCGATATGCTGCTGATCGGTTTCGGTCATTTGTCTGAGGAACAAATCAGCCACCGGGTGGGCCAACTGGCAAAGCGCCTGCATCACCGCTGGCCCGATATGCAGGCAGCGCTGGGATCATACCACCCGGACGCAGATGCGCGGCAGGCCGTTGGCTAGTGTTGCGGCATCGCCCCAAATGCTTAGCAAATAGCAGTATATTAGATGGTCTTATGGCGTTGGCTGAACCAACGGCCGCGCCCGGCGCGCTCGCTGCGGCAAGAGACCAATCTGGTCTCATAAATTTTCTGTCATGCTGGTTCTACCCTCCCAACCTGGGTAGCGCGACAGTTCGGCCACGAAGATCGGCTCACGCACCTTGCCGGGTTTACCCGTTTCATCCCGGCGGGCGCGGTACGGCGCAAAGCGAAGTGAGGGGTGAATGCAAACGGCAGTGGCTCAATCGAGCAAAGCGCGGGAGGCGATGTCCTTCCTCATTCTCTCGGTCTTCATTTGGCCGGTGATCGCGGTCGGCTTTGTCGCTGTCTACGGGTTCGCCTTCTGGATCTTCTTCATACTTTCCGGTCCGCCAGGGCCGGCGTGAAGGAGGCATCGTCATGGCAAATCCTTCTTCCGAACGGCGCGGCTTGTGGGCGCGCATCGCCGGCAATTCCATCATCCGCACCATGGCGCGCCCGTCGGTGCATTTCAGCCTGGCCTTCCTCACGCTCGGCGGCTTCGTCGCCGGTGTGGCTTTTTGGGGCGCTTTCAACACGGCGCTCGAATTCGCCAATACCGAGAAGTTCTGCATCGGCTGCCACGAAATGCGCGACAACGTCTATCAGGAGTTGCAAGGCACCATTCACTGGACCAACCGCTCCGGCGTGCGCGCCACGTGCCCGGATTGCCATGTTCCGCATGCCTGGACGCTGAAGATCGCCCGCAAAATGGCGGCGTCGCGCGAAATCTACGGCATGCTGTTCGGGGTGATCGACACGCGGGAGAAGTTCCTCGCAGTGCGCCCCGAACTGGCGCAGCACGAATGGGACCGCATGTCGGCCAACCGTTCGACCGAATGCCGCAACTGCCACAAGCCAGAGTCGATGAATTTCGACAAGCAGAAGGCGCAGGCAGTGGCGGCCCACAAGAACCAACTGCTGACCGGCGAGAAGACCTGCATCGATTGCCATAAGGGCATCGCGCATAAGTTGCCGAATGTCGAAGAACTGCCAACGTTTGAATAACTGCGTGACACCTGCGAATGCCGCAGCGTCACCAGCGCCCGGCAGTCCTGAATATAGCAAGGACAGACCGATGAACCGTACGATCATGAACTTCTCTGCTTTGGCCGGACTGGGCGTGCTGTTGCTGGCAGCCACTCCCGCCCGCGCCGGGATCAACTGGGATGCGGTGTCTGGCAAGGAAGTGGTTTTGTTCTATCCGGGGCAGTCGTCCTATGAATGGGCGCTGACCGGAAGTTCAATGTCCGGCGCAGACGATTTCCGGAAGGGCAAAGACTGCGCCACCTGCCATGTCGGCGAAGAAAAAGACATGGGGCCGCAGATCGTTACTGGTAAGCCGCGCGTGTTCAAGTCTGGCGAGAAGCCCTCCATCGAACCGGCGCCGATTGCCAACAAGCCGGGCAGCATTGCCGCCACGGTAAAGACTGCCAACGACGGCACCAATATTTACGTGCATGTCGATTTCAATGAGGGCGCGCAGCCCAATGCCGGGCAGGCCAAGGAGTTCGCCACCACGGTGTCGGTGATGTTCAACAACGGCAAGGTATCCGAAGCCAACCGGGCCGGTTGCTGGGCGGCCTGTCACGAAGATTCGGCGGGAATGCCAGCCGCCAATGGGGCGGACCGCTCGATGTATTTGCCGAAGACGCGCGCCAAAATTACCCGCCAAGGCGGCGGCGATACGCTGGCGGCACCGGACAAGATCGCGGGGTTGAAGGCCGATGGCTACCAGCTTGAATTCTGGCAAGCTGAACTCAACCCTGGCCAGCCTGCCAAGGCGGCAACCCAGATTGTGTTCGACAAGCAAGAAGAAGTGAAGAACGTTGTCACCGCGCAAGCAACGCAGAAGGGCGGCGTGTGGTCGGTGACCATCAGCCGTCCGCTGAACCCCGGTGCGCCCTTCACCGCCATTGCTCCGGGCAACAACTATTTCGTTGCTTTGGCGATTCACGCCGGCCACACGGCCGAGCGCTTCCACTACGTGTCGTTCGAACGCAGCCTAACGCTGAATAGCGGCGCCGCCGACCTGATTGCGGTTAAGCAATAGCGGATGCGCAGAACAAATAAGGAAAGGGGAACGAGGTATGCGCGCGATCCTAAACGTGGCGCTCCTCTGCAGCGTTGTCTCGCTGGCCGGCATTTTGCCGGCGGCGGCGCAAACGACTGCAACGCCCGCCGTGGCGGCTGCACAAGTGCAGGCGCCAGCCGGTGGGGGAGCGCCAACTTGCCTGAAATGCCACAGCACTGAGGCGAAAGTGTCGCCCATCCTGCAAACGCCGCACGCGGTCAAAGGCGACCCGCATTCGCCGTTCGGTCAGGAAGGCTGCGAAGCCTGTCACGGGCCAAGTGCGGCACACGTCACCAGCCGCAAGAACGAGCCTGCGGTGGTGTTCAAGGGGCCGAGCACATCGTCGGTTGCCGAGCGCAACCAGCAATGCTTGACCTGCCATCAATCCGGTCTGCGGATGAATTGGCAAGGCAGCCAGCATCAGCGTAACGACATGGCCTGCAACGACTGCCACACCATCCACGTCTCGAAGGACCCGGTGCTGGTCAAGGCGACGCAGCCAGAGAAGTGCTTCACCTGCCATAAAGAACAGCGCGCCGACAGCTTCAAGTTCTCGCATCATCCGGTTCGCGAAGGCTTGGTTGTCTGCTCCGACTGCCACAATCCGCATGGCGCTCCCGGGCCGAAGCTGCTGAAGGAATTCACCGTCAACGACGTCTGCTTCACCTGCCACATGGAGAAGCGCGGCCCGTTGCTGTGGGAACATCAGCCAGTGCGTGAAAGCTGCATCACCTGCCACTCGCCGCACGGCTCGACACAAGCACGTTTGCTTGTGCAGCGGTCGCCGTATCTGTGCCAGGAGTGCCACGCCAACAGCGGTCACCAGGCGACGCCGTTAGCTGGGCAAAGCTTGCCCGGTCAGATCGCGGCGAACGTCCGATTGATGGCGCGCGGTTGCGTGAACTGCCACACGCAGATTCACGGCTCCAACAGTCCCAACGGGGCTTTCCTGACACGCTGAGCCAGCGGAGCACAGTGTTATGACACGCATGCATTCATTTAAGGCCGCGCTCGCCGCGAGCGTGTGCCTGCTGCCGTTGCCCGCGCTAGCACAGAGCGACGACAGCTTCGACATCGCCGACAAACCTGCGGCAGTGGCGGCACCAGTTCAGACGTCTGACAACTGGATCAACCTTGGCGCTCAATACCAGAGCGGCAAGTCCTGGTTCCTGAACCGCTACAGCGGTGTGCAGGAAAAGGGCCTGCATGGTTTGGCCGACTTCCAATACCGCGGGCGCGACCCGTGGGATTCGGGCGGCACGAATTACTGGGATTTGGAAGGCAGCAATCTTGGCTTCAAGGACCGCTCGCTGAGTGCCAAGTTCGGCAGTCAGGGCACCTGGGGCGTCACGCTGTCGTACGACGGGTTGCCGTACTTGGGCAGCGACAACTTCCAGACGATCTTCAACAACAACGGCACCAGTGTTGTTGCACCCGGTAGTTTGGGGGTGAACTACGTTAATTTGGTGCCGGCGACGGGTTCACCGGGAGCCAAACCGCCCACCGGCAATTTCGGCCTATGGTACCCGGTGGCAGCCGGCGCGGTGCCGCTGCGCAACCAGAATCTCTATTTGCAGCGCGACGTCTTTAAAGGTGCTGGCAAGTATCAATGGGGTGATTGGACGATCTCCGGCGCCATCCGGCACGAACACAAGGACGGCTACCAGGCAGGCGCTGTCGAAATCGGCGGCGGTCCCGGTGTAACGTCGTCTGGCAGTTCGAAAGTGCCGGTGCCGTCGCAGGCGGTCAGCTTTACCAGCGCGATGGCCTACTTCGCGCAGCCGATCGACTACGACACGGATCGCTACGATCTTACGGCGGCTTACGCGACCGAGCGGCTACAAGCGCAACTCGGCTACACGTACAGCAAGTTCACTGATAGCAACGGCGTGTTCAATGCGCAGAATCCGTTCGCCCTGGTGGCGTCTGGGTTCGGCTCACCGGCTGGCGGCGTCGGCACCATCACGGCCCCCTGGGTGCAGGCGCCGTCGAACTCGGCCAATCAGGTGCGCGCGATCGTTGGCTACAACTTCAGCCCGACCACGCGGTTGACGGCGAATGTGCAATACGGGCTGCAATTGCAGAACGCGCCGTATTCGCTTGGGTCAGGCGATCCGTTGCTGACGCTGTCGGAGCCGCGCAGCAGCTTCAGCGGCAAGGCTGAGACGCTGGACGGTAATATTGCGCTGACTGCACAGCCGATGGATCACTTGGATGTGCGGCTGGCCTATGGGGTCAATCAGTACAGTAACAAAAGCCCCAGCAACGCCTATCAGGTCAATACGCGCAGCAATACGAGCACGAGCGGCAATGGAGATTGTAGTTTCTCCACCGGCCTGTGCGTCAACCTGCCGTACAGCTACACGCACCAGATGTTTACGGCCGAGGCAGGCTATCGCATCCTGCCGCAAACCAAGATATTGGTGAGCGACACTTACGATACGATGCGCCGCACGTTCTCCGATTCGTCACTGGTATCGACGAATATCATGACTGCGAAAGTGCGTAGCAGCCTGATGGACGACCTGTTCGGTTCATTGAGCTACTCGCACCAAAATCGGGTTGCCCATAACTACACGGTTGGCGCGAGCTGGACCGCCATGGGGACAGGATTGGGCGCGCCCCCGGAAGCCGACCCGACTGGGTTCATGCTGTTCTCCGAAGCGTCGCGGGTGCGGGATGAACTGAAGGGCGAGCTGGATCTGTCGTCCTTCCAAAACGTCAATCTGTCGCTGTTCGGCAAGGTTGCGGCGGACATCTATCCGAACGGCACATATGGGTTGCGCAGCAACCACAATATGTCGGTCGGCCCGGACGTGTCCTGGCAGGTTAGCCCGGCCGTCAGCGCTCACGCATACTATACTTATCAGCAACTGTTCTTCGATACGACAAGCCTGTGGAGTGCATCACCTGTGTCTGGGGTGAATATCCCGGTCACTTGGAACCAAAAGACCCAGGACTCCGAACAAACGTTCGGCGTGTCGGTTGATTGGGAAGCGATCAAGGACGTGCTGAAGTTTGGCTTTGACTACAACTTCTCGCACGGCGATACCGCTTATACGCTGGGCGATGGCGTCGTGACCTACCTGGGCACGATCACCTCGCCAACCTTCGCTTCGGCGGTGAGCATGCAGGCGTTGCCCAACGTGACCTCGACGTTGAACGCCATCAGCCTGCACGGCGAATACACCTTCAGCCCGAAGATGGCGGTGCTGTTCGGCTATACTTACGAGAAGTTCGACTACAAAGACTTCATGTATAGCGCTGGCAACACCAGCTACGGCAACGTGCTGATGCCGGGATCGCTGGTGCCGAATGCGACGGTGCAGACCGTTGGCGCCAGCCTGCGCATCCGGTTCTAACGCCGCAACATGAAACGCCGCCTCGGGCTTAGCCTGAGGCGGCGTTTTCTTGTACGCAGGCGCTGCTGCAGCGGCTACAAGACCTCGATCACCTCATCGATGTTCGTCGCATCCACGGGTTTGTCGAACACGATCTCACCGCGCGCCATGCCAACGATGCGGTCGCAGCACTGAAAGACGTGCTGGATGTTGTGGCTGATGAAGATGCCGGTCACGCCCTGCGCCTTCAGGCCGCGCACGAAGCCTATCACCTTATTGGTCTCTTTCACCGATAGATGATTGGTTGGCTCATCCAGCACTAGCACCTTCGACTTAAAGTGCATGGCGCGCGCAATCGCCACCCCCTGCCGCTGCCCGCCGGAGAGTTCGCCGACCAGCGCATCGGGAGAGCGCAAGTGCAGGTCCACGTCGGCAATCGCCTGCACGCTTTCCTCGCGCATGCGCGCTTGATCGAGGAAGCCGATGCCGCCAATCCCGAAGCGGATCGGCTCGCGGCCGAGGAACAGATTGCGTGCGATGGTCATGGTGGGGACCATCGAACTGGTCTGGTAGATCGTCTCGATCCCCAGACGCATCGCATCCTTCGGGCTGTTCAGTTTGGCAACCTTGCCTTCGATCAGGATGTCGCCGGAATCCTGCTGATGCACGCCGGACAATAGCTTGATCAGCGTCGATTTGCCGGCGCCGTTATCGCCCACCAGGCCCACCACTTGGCCGGATGGCACCGACAGGCTGATGTCCTTCAGCGCGTGCACGCCGGAATACCATTTGTGCAGACCACGGCATTCGATGATCGGGGTCATGCCTTCACCTCCACGCGGATCTTGCGCGCCGTGCGGCGCAGCCAGGAATTGCCGATCACCGCCAGGATGGTCAGCGAGCCGATGGCGAACTTGAACCAGTTGCCATCGACCTGCGACAGCACCAAGCCGTTATCGATCACCCGGATCAACAGCGCGCCGATGATCGCCCCCAGCACGGTGCCGACGCCGCCGGTTAGGGCCGTGCCGCCGATCACCGCCGCAGCGACCGCCTGCAATTCGAGACCTTCGCCGATGGACGGCAGCGGCGAGCCAAGGCGCAAGACCTGGATCAAACCGGCAAAGCCTGCCAGCAGTGAGGAGATCACGAAGCACGACACCTTGACGCTGCGCACCGGAATGCCGAGCGAGGCGGCGGCTTCGAGGAAACCGCCAGTGGATTTCACCCAATTGCCGAAATTGGTCAGCGACAACAGTGCGGAGGCCATAACCGCCACCAGCACGAACCACAGGAACGACACCCGTACCAAGCCGCCCGGCCCGATGAACTGGGTGAACAGCCAGGTCGGCAATTCGTCAGGCAGCAACGGCGGAAATCCGCCGGAGATCACCACGGTCAATGAGCGCGCGATGAACAACATGCCCAGCGTGGTAATGAAACTCGGGATACCGAAGCGCAGCGTAATCAGCCCATTCAGCAGGCCAATGCCAGCAGCGACGGCAAGGCCGATCAGGACGGCGGGCAGAAACGCCATCTCGCCTTCCATCAACTTGCCAGCCACCATCGGCATCAAAGCGAACACCGAACCGACCGAAAGATCGAACTCGCCGGAAATCATCAGCAGCGTGACGCCGATTGCCACCATGCCGGTTTCCGGAATCAGCCCCAGCACGCCACGCAGATTGTCGGGCGACAGGAAGAAGCCGTTCGAACGGAATTGAAACACGATGGCGAGCAGGATCAGCAGCATGCCAGCGGCAAGCTCGGGCTTTTCCATATAGACTTTGAGCAGACGCTTCATGCATGCCTCGATGATGGCTCCCGCTCCGCCCTTCAGGGGGGAGACGGCCGGGGTGAGGTGGGTCTTGCCACCCCTCGGAGTGGCGGCGCGCCCCCCTCACCAACCCTCTCCCCCCAAGCAGGGGGAGAGGGAAGCAAGGGCCGGGCGCCGAGCCTTAGCGCAGATACTTCTTCGACAGCGCCATGATGCTGTCCACGTCCTTCGGCAGCACCACGCCCTGCCCGGTGTCCACGTCGAACGGGGCCAGACCGGCGGTCTTCAGCATGTAGACTTGCATCACCGGCAGGAAGCCCTGCATGAACGGCTGCTGATCGATGGCGACCTGGATGTAGCCAGCCTTCATCTGTTGCAGCACTTCCGGCACCAGGTCGAACACGCCGAGCAGCGGCTTGCCCGGCGCCACGCCGCGATCCTTCAGCACGCGCGCCACGCCGGCGGCCCAGAAGCCGGTGTCGAAATACACCGTCGTGGCCGGGTTGGCGTTCAGGTAGGCGCCGACGCGATCGGCCACGATGCCGAGGTCGGTGCCCGAGTCGATACGCTTGATGTTGACTTCGCGGCCCGGATTGGCGGCCTTGAATTCTTCCATGAACTTCTGGATGCCGGCGGCGCGCTGCTCGGACCAGTTCTGGCCGGGGGCGGACACGCCGATCAGCGCGTTGACCGGGCCTTCCTTGGGGAAGTTGGCGCTCATCGCCTCGCCGAGCGAATGACCGGCCTTGAACAAGCCCTGGCCGATAAACGCCTGACGCAGCTTGAGTTCCGGGCCTTCCAGCGCGTCCACGTTGGACGCGATCACCGGAATGCCGGCCTTTTGCGCCTGGGTCAGCGCATCGACAAAGGCGTGGTTATCCACCAGCGAGACGATCAGCGCGTCTGGCTTGTGGGCGATGGCGGCCGACATGTTGGCCGCCTGCTGGTCGATGGAGCCTTCGGTCTGGGTGAAGACCATCTGGCAGTTCGCCGCGATCTTGCCGCAAGCGTCCTCGAAGCCCTTCTTTACCGCCTGCCAGAACGTATTGGAGGCTGATGAGTGCACCACGAACGCAATGCTCAGCGGCTCGGCCTTTGCCGCGCCACCGCTTAGAATCAACCCGAGCGCCAATGCGCTCGCGGCCAGTAAGCCCTTCTTCATGTTCCGTTTCCCTCGGTTGTTGGTAGCCGTTTTTCTCCGCCGCGCCGCTTAGTCCGCATGCGAAACACGCCGCGAGACGGTGAAACGTTCGCCGATATCCGCCTGCAATTCCAGTCCCAGACCGGGACCTGGCGGAACGGTTATAGAGCCATGTTCAATCTCTGGCAGCGCCGTGACCAGATCACGGTACCAGGTGCGGTGATAGGCCCGCACGCTCTCCTGCACCAACGCATTCGGCGCATTCAACGACACATGCGTCGAGGCAGCCAGCACCACCGGCCCGGTGCAATCGTGCGGCGCCACCGGCAGGTGCCACGCTTCGGCCATCGCGGCGATCTTGCGCGCCTCCGAGATCCCGCCGCACCACGACAGATCGAGCATCACGACGCCGGCCGCACCGGTTTCCAGCAAGTCCCGAAACGCCCACCGGGTCGCCAGGGTTTCGCTGGCGCAGATTGGGGCAGGGGAGTGCTCGGCGTAGCGCTTCAGGCTGGCCAGACTGTCCATGCGGATCGGGTCTTCGTGCCAGAACGTGTTGTAGGGCGCCAGCGCCTTGGCGATGGTGATCGCGGGCAGCAACTGCCACAGCGAGTGGAACTCGACCATGATGTCCATCTGGTCGCCGACCGCCTTGCGGATTTTGGCGAACGGCTCCAGTGCCGTTCTCAACTCACTGGGCGAAATATACTGGCCCTCGTTGCGCTCGGCCGCGAGGTCGAACGGCCAGATCTTCATCGCCGTGATGCCCTCGGACAGCAAATCGGCGGCCAGTTCATCGGCCCGATTGAGGAAGGCGTCCAAATCGTCGTAGCGGTTCGATGCGCCCAGCCCCCAGTTGCTGGCGCGCTGGCCCTTGCCGGTACGCATGTACTGCGTTCCAGCGCAAGTGTTGTAGGTGCGGATGCGCGGGCGGGTGAAACCGCCGAGCAACTGCGCAATCGGCTGGTTGGTGTATTTCCCGAACAAATCCCACAGCGCGATATCGACCGCCGAATTGCCGCGCATCTCGGCCCCGGTGGCGCGAAAGCCCAGGTAGTTGTTCAGGTCGCGCGCCAACTTGTCGATCTGCCGCGCATCGCGGCCGAGCAGTTTCGCCGCCACCACTTCATGTAGATAGGTCTCTACCGTCTGCGGCATGAAGAAGGTTTCGCCCAGACCGGAGATGCCCTGGTCGGTGTGCAGTTGCACCCACAGCAGATTGGCGAATTCCTCGACGCGGATCGTCTCAATACCGGTGATTTTCATGTAATGCCCGCCGCCAGCAGCGCCTTCACCGAGAAGTCGAAATGCGCCGCCATGGCCGCCTCGGCCGCGCGCGGCTCACCTGCGGCGATGGCGGCGGCGATGGCTTCATGGCATTCGATCATGTGCCAGCGCTCGGCATCGCTGGCACGGCTGTTCCAGCCGACCGGCCAGGTTTGCCGTGTGACGACGTGAAAGCTGCCGACGACGAGGGCGAACATCGGGTTTTTCGAGGTGCGCGCGATCGTTTCATGAAACGCAATGTCATGTTCCATAACTAGCCGCGCGTCGGCGAAATCCGCCCGCATCGCTGCCGCGAGGCTGCTGATCGCCGCCGCGTCAGCACTGTCGCGCCGCAGCGCGGCGAGGGTGGCGGTGCGCAATTCGATGGTCCGCCGCACGTCGAGGATTTGCTGCACGCTGATTTGATCGGTGTGCACCGCATGGTCCAGCACCAGCGCCAGCACGCTACGGTCGATGGCCGATACGCGCGCCCGCCGCCCGTTGCCGACGTCGATCAATCGCAGCGCTGCCATCGAGCCGAACGCCTCCCGCACCACGGTGCGCGACACCCCAAGCTGGCTGGCCAATGCAGCCTCGCTCGGCAACTGATCGCCGGGGGCAAGGTGATTGGCGTGGATATGCGCGGTCACGGCAGTGATGACCTGCTCGGTCAATCCGCCCGCCGCGGCATCTTCGCGCTCAATGACGCTGGCTTCCACCCATTTCCCCACCGCTGGCTAAACCTATCACATAGGTTTGCCGTTGGCGGTATGAAAGATACCGGGCTTGCGGTTGTCAACCCGAAAGGCGCTAGCCGACCCGCATAGAAACACAAATGGATGACCATCTGAATGGTCAGGAGGCGGCGATGCCCACGGTGACCCGTCCGCGCACGCCGATCGACCCGGCGGCACTGCGTGCCCTGACCGAGACGATGCCTTTGCCGCCGGTTCCCGCACGGGACCGGATGCGAGAGGTGCGTGATGGTAACCGATATTGACTCAATATCTTGACACCTCCCGGCGCTGCTGAAGCACTGGGGGTTCCGGCGCAACCGGTGTGAGGGCGTCCACTCAAACCAGCGCCAGTACCGCCTCCACGAACGCCTCCGGCGCTTCCTGGGGAAAATTATGTCCCACCCCTGGCACGATCCGCCGCTCATACCGCCCGCTGAAATGCGCGGCGTCGCGGTCCTGCGGCGCAGGCGGATCGACCCCGTCGTCCTGGCCCTGCAACACAATGCTTGGCACGCCAATTTGCGGTTGGGCGGCCAGCCGTTGCTCGATGTAAGACACCGCCGGATCGCCCGCCACCAGTCCGTAGCGGTGGCGGTAGGAGTGGATCACCACATCGACAAAATCCGGGTTGTCGAACGCGGCGGCGCTGCGGTCGAAGGTGGCGCCGTCGAAAGCCCAGGTTGGCGACCAAAGTTGCCAGATCAACTGACAGAACGCACGGCGATTCTGCGTCAGTCCGGCGCGGCCGCGTTCCCCGTGGAAGTAATACTGATACCAGAACCGCGCTTCTTGCTCGGGTGCGGCGGGTATGCCCGATGCTGCGATGTTCTGGATGTTGTAGCCTGTGCCGCAACTCACCAGCCCGCGCACCCGCTCGGGCCACAAGGCTGCCACGATGCAGGCCGCGCGCCCGCCCCAATCGTATCCACCCAGGACTGCTTGGCCGATGCCCAGCGCGTCGAGCAACGCCAGCAAATCGGCCGCCAGCGCCGCTTGCTGGCCCGACCGCAGCGTGGACATCGAACGGAACCGCGTGGGGCCATAGCCGCGCAGGAACGGCACGATGCAGCGCACCCCGGCGGCGGCTAGCCGTGTGGCTGCCGCATCGTAGGCGTAAGCGTCGTACGGAAAGACGTGCAACAGGATGGCGGGCGGTCCGCCGTGCGGGCCAAATTCCAGATAGGCAACGTCCAGCGCGCCTGCGGCCACGTACAGCATATTGCCCTCGTTCATAGCCAACTGCCCCAACCGTCTTGGCAGCCGCGTTTCAGCCACGACACCAGCCGCACGCACATGACGATGTAGTTCACGCATGAAACCGTTATGAGCAAGACGGCCAGCCACCAAATGGCGCTGACACCGTAGATCAGCGGAATCGCCGGTGTTTTCTGATAGATCGCATAGCAAATACCGGCAGTCGCGGCGACGCCGAAGATGAAACCGCGCAATAGACTGAACCGGAACCCCACCAGCAGCGCGTCGCCAGTGTCCAAGACGGTCACGCGCCCGGAATCGATGCCCATCAGGATGTTCCATTTCCAAACGAAACGGATCATCGCGACATAGAAATTGACCGTGCAACCGTCCATGCTGATCTTGGAAGCCGATGCCTTTTCCAGAATATGCACCACGCGGTAGCAGATTTGCTCAGGCGTGGTGCGGTCGTAGCCATCGCGCGGAATGCGAAAGCTGCCGGTAATGCTGATCGGAAACGCCATGCGGGGCCACCTCGCGCGACATCGGGCGCACGCCGTCTATTCCAGCCACTTCGCCATCAGCTTGGCGTGCGCCCCGCTGATGTCCAAGCCATGCAGCCACGCGTCGACAAACAGTTTCAGAGGCACATCGCGCGGCAGCATGTAGCCGAGTTCGGACACGGTGAACGGCGCGTCTGGATGAATGGCGCACAACTCCGGGTGCAGTTTCTGCTGCAAGCGCGCCTCCACGCCGTCGGTGATCATCAGATCGGCACGGCCTTGGACCAGTTGATCGAAGATCGTGCTGTTGTCGGGGAACACCACAATACGCGCCTGATGCAACGCACCGCGGTCGAAGCTCTCGTTGGTGCCGCCGGGATTGACGATCACGGACACCTCGGACCGGTCGATCTGCGCCAGGGTTTGGAACTTATCGGCGTCTGTGCAGCGCGCAATCGGCGTCTTGCCGGCCCGCATCACCGGGGCCGAGAAGAACGCGGCTTTCGACCGGTTGAGCGTGATGGTCACGCCGCCCATGGCAATATCGAATTTCCCGGCCAACAAATCCGGCGACAGGCTGCCCCAGGTGGCCGGCACGATCTCCAGCTTCACGCCCATGCCATCGGCCAGCGACTGCGCCATGTCGGCATCCAGCCCGGCGACGCTGCCAGTCGCCGGGTCGCGGTACGAAAACGGGCGGTAGTCGCCGGTCAGCCCAACGCGCAGCACGCCGCGCGCCAGGATGCCGTCCAGCCCCGGCGGCGGCGTTTGCGCCGCCGCCGGAGTGACAACCGCCAGCAGCGCGGCGCATAGCAGAACGAAGCGGCGCATCAGCCGCGCTGCACGCCAACCGGCTTGGTCAGCGCATTGCGCACCGCCTGCGCCTGGAACGGTGCGGTAAACACCGGCCGGTTCACATAGCGCCCGGCGCCGGGCACGGTGCGCAGATCGCCATCCGTCCACACCAGTTTGCCGCGCGAGACGGTATGGCGGGCAAGGCCGGTGACCTCCATACCCTCGAACACGTTGAAATCGACTCGCTGGTGATGTGTTGTGGCCGAAATGGTGCGCGTGCCGGAAGGGTCCCACACCACGATATCGGCGTCCGCGCCGACCGCGACGCACCCCTTGCGCGGATGGATGTTGAAGATTTGCGCGGTGTTGGTGGAGGTGATGCGCACGAACTCGTTCGGCGTGATGCGGCCTTGCCCCACGCCGTGGTGCCACAGGATGCCCATGCGGTCCTCGATGCCGCCGGTGCCGTTCGGAATCTTGGTGAAGTCGTCGCGGCCCATCGCCTTTTGCGGCGCGCAGAACACGCAATGGTCGCTGGCGGTGGTCTGCAAGCTGCCCGAGACCAAGCCGGCCCACAGCGCCTTTTGATGGTGCTTGGCGCGGAATGGCGGGCTCATCACGTAGCCAGCCGCCGTCGCCCAATCCTTGCTCTGATAGACGCTTTCATCGACTACCAGATGCTGCGCCAGCACTTCGCCGTAGACCCGCTGGCCGCGCGCCCGCGCCTGCGCGATGGCCTGGGTGGCTTCCTCGGTGGAGACGTGCACGATGTAGACCGGCGCGCCCAGTACGCCCGCGATGGTGATCACCCGGTGGGCGGCTTCGGCTTCCACTTCCGGCGGGCGCGATAGCGCGTGCGCTTCCGGGCCGCGAATGCCGCTGGCCAGCAGTTTCTGCTGCAAATGCCACACCGCATCGCCGTTTTCCGCGTGGATGTTGCAGATCGCGCCCAGTTCCAGCGCGCGGCCGATGGAATTCAGCATCAGGCCGTCATCGACCATCAAGGCGCCCTTGTAGGCCATGAAATGCTTGAAACTGTTCACCCCGTAGTCGCGGGTCAGGATGCCCATTTCCTCCTTCACCTGATCCGACCACCAGCTAATCGCGACATGGAAGCTGTAGTCCGCCGAGGCCTTCTTGGCTTTCTCGGCATGCGACTTCCAGGTTTCCACCAGCGACACGCCGGGGCCGGGGATGGCGAAGTCAATAATCATCGTGGTGCCGCCCGCCACACCGGCCGCCGTACCGGTGTAGAAATCGTCGCTGGCGGTCTGCCCCATGAACAGCAATTCCATGTGGGTATGCGGGTCGATGCCGCCCGGCATCACATACATGCCGCCCGCGTCCACCACTTCGGCCCCGGCCGGGGCGTCCAGATTGGCGCCGATTTGCACGATCTTGCCATCGCGGCACAGCACATCGGCCTTTTCGGTGGTTTCCGCGTTCACCACGGTTCCGCCACGTACCAAAAGCGACATTTTGCTCTCTCCCCCTGCGTTCAATCGGCGGCGCGCACGCCGCACCCCTTCAGCACCAGTGCCGTCACCGTTGCGGCGGCATCGGCGAAAGTCTGCCCGTCCAGCGCGTCCTGCGCCAGCACGGCGCGGATTTGCACGTCGAAATCGGCGTAGGTTTGCGTCATCGCCCAAATGCAGAAAAACACATGCGCGGGCGGCAAATGGTCCATCAACCCCTGCGTCGCCCAATGCGCGAACACCAGGCTCATGTCCTGCACCCGGCGGCGCTGCTCGCCAGCGAGGAATGGCATCACCAGCGGCGCGCCGCGCAGCAATTCGGCGGCGAATATGCGCGAGGCTTCCGGGCGCAAACGGGCATGGTCCAGCTTGGCTTGCACGTATCCGGTCAGCGCCTCGGCCGGGTGGCGGCCCGGCACAATCCATTCGGCGGCGGCGTCCAGCCACTGCGTCAGGATGGCTTCCAGCACCGCGCGATACAGCCGCTCCTTGGTGCCGAAATAATAGTGCAAATTGGCCTTCGGCAGCCCGGCCTCGGTGGCAATCTCGTTCATGCGCGCGCCGTCGAACCCGCCGCGCGCGAACACCCGTTCGGCTGCCGCCAGAATGGCAGCGGTGCTGTCGCGCCGGGCGGTCCCGGTTTCGGGCAGCGAGTCCATGCGGTGCGGCGCGTCCCCGTGGCGTTGGCCAATTTCAAACCGAATCTGACCGTCCGGTCAAGATTCTGCATTGACGGGAATGCATGGCCTGCCGTTAGCTTCGGCATGTCAGTGGAATGCAACGGAGGCGCGCCGCCGTGACCGATATTGCCGCCGGGCGGCTGCCGCCCGCCCAAATCGCCGCTAATTTTGCCGACGCGCATCCGCCGTTGACGCCGCACGAAGCGGTGGTTGAAGCGAGCCGCTGTTATTACTGCTATGATGCCCCGTGTATGGAAGCCTGCCCGACCGGCATCGATATTCCGAGCTTCATCAAGAAGATCGGCACCGGCAATCTGCGCGGCTCGGCGCTGACAATCTTCGAACAGAACATCCTGGGCGGCAGTTGCGCGCGCGTTTGCCCGACCGAAATCCTCTGCGAACGCGCCTGTGTCCGTATGGCGGAGGAGGAGCGGCCGGTGCGCATCGGCGCGTTGCAGCGCCGCGCCACCGATTGGCTGATGGAGCACGATCCGGCGCCGTTTCAACGCGGCCCAGCCACCGGCAAGCACATCGCCGTTGTCGGCGCCGGTCCTGCCGGTCTGGCCTGCGCGCATCGCCTAGCACTGCACGGCCATGAGGTGACGATCTTCGAGGGGCGGCCGAAATCCGGCGGCCTGAACGAATACGGCATCGCCGCTTACAAACTGGCGGATGATTTCGCCCAGCGCGAAGTGGCGTTCGTGCTGTCGGTCGGCGGCATTCATATCGAGCACGACAAGCAATTGGGCCGTGACTTCGACCTCGCCACGCTGCAGCGCCGTTTCGACGCAGTGTTTCTCGCCATCGGCCTGTCCGGCGTTCGGGCGTTGGAACTGGAAGGCGAGAGTTTCGCTGGTGTGCGCAATGCGGTCGATTTCATCGCTGAATTGCGGCAGTCCGGCAACAAGGCCAACTTGCCGGTCGGGCGCAGCGTCGTGGTGATCGGCGGCGGCAACACCGCCATCGACGCCGCCACGCAGGCAAGGCGGCTGGGGGCCGAGGACGTTACCATTGTCTATCGCCGTGGCCCGGGCGACATGTCCGCCACCGCCGATGAGCAGGACTGGGCGCAAACCAACGGGGTGCGCATCCGCCATTGGGCGACGCCGCACCGGCTGCTCGGCCGCGATGGGCAGGTGACCGGGATTGAGTTCATGCGCACGCAACCCGGCGCCAACGGCCGCGCGGTGCCGGCCGGGGATACTTTTACGCTGGAAACCGACATGGTGCTGAAGGCAGTCGGGCAGGTGTTCATCGCCGATCCGCTCAAGAGCGACGGCAGTCTGGCGCTGGCGGTGGAAGATGGCCGCATCGCGGTCGATGCCGACCGCCGCACCTCGCTGCCCGGCGTGTTCGCCGGCGGCGACTGCGTGGCGGGCCTCGATCTCACTGTCGCCGCCGTGCAGGACGGCAAAGTCGCCGCCCTGGCCATTCACCGTCAGTTGATGGGCTGAGGAGACCTAGCATGGCCGATCTTCGCACCAATTTCGCCGGCATCCGCTCACCAAACCCGTTCTGGCTGGCCTCCGCACCGCCGACCGACAAGGAATACAACGTCGTGCGCGCCTTCGAGGCGGGCTGGGGCGGCGTGGTGTGGAAAACTCTTGGCGAGGACCCGCCGATTGTGAACGTGTCCAGCCGCTATGGCGCGGTAAGTTGGGGCGGCCAGCGCATTGCCGGGTTCAACAATATCGAGCTCATTACCGACCGGCCGTTGCAGGTCAATCTGGATGAAATCCGCCGGGTCAAGCGCAACTGGCCGGATCGCGCCGTGGTGGTCTCCATCATGGTGCCGTGCACCGAGGACGCCTGGAAAAAGATCTTGCCGCACGTCGAAGACACTGGCTGCGACGGCATCGAGCTGAATTTCGGCTGCCCGCATGGCATGAGCGAGCGCAACATGGGGGCGGCCGTCGGACAGGTTCCCGAATACGTGCAGATGGTCGCCGCGTGGTGCAAGCACTACAGCAAGATGCCGGTGATCGTGAAACTCACGCCAAACATCACCGATATTTTGAAACCCGCGCGCGCCGCACTGGCGGGTGGAGCGGATGCGGTCAGCCTGATCAACACTGTCATGTCGATCACCGCCGTCGATCTCGACCTGATGGCGCCGGAGCCGACCGTGGACGGGCAGGGCTCGCATGGCGGCTATTGCGGGCCGGCGGTGAAGCCGATTGCGCTGCGCATGGTCGGCGACATCGCCCGCGACACCGAGATGCGCGGCCTGCCGATTTCCGGCATCGGCGGGATTTCCGGCTGGCGCGACGCAGCGGAATTCATCGCCCTCGGCGCTGGCACCGTGCAGGTCTGCACGGCGGCGATGCACTATGGATTCCGCATTGTCGATGACATGATCGACGGGTTGTCCAACTGGATGGACAGCAAAGGCTACGCCACGATTGCCGATTTCCAGGGCCGCGCTGTGAAGAACTATGTGCACTGGAGCGATTTGAATCTGAACTTCAAAACGATCGCCAAGATCGACCAAGACCTCTGCATCAAGTGCGGCCTGTGCCATATCGCCTGCGAAGACACCTCGCACCAATCCATCGCGGCGCTGCGGGTCGACGGCAAGCGGCGCTACGAAGTGATCGAGGAGGAATGCGTGGGTTGCAATCTGTGCGCCCATGTCTGCCCGGTGGAAAGTTGTATCACCATGCAGCCACAGCCGGCGGCGAAGCCCAAACTCGTCTGGGGCAACCATCCGAATAACCCGATGTACGTGCCGGAGGCCGCCGAATGAGTGTTCCCGCCAATATCGCCGTCAACGCCGCGCGGCTGTGGGACACGATCATGGAGACCGCCCAGATCGGCGGCACCGCGAAGGGCGGCATCAAGCGGCTGACCTTGACCGATCTGGACCGCCAAGTGCGTGACTGGTTCAAGGCCGCCTGCGAAGCCGCCGGTTGCACCGTGACCATCGACGACGTCGGCAACATGTTCGCCCGCCGCCCCGGCCGCGACAATTCGCTGCTGCCGATTGCCATGGGCAGCCATCTGGACACCCAGCCAACCGGCGGCAAGTTCGACGGCGTGATCGGCGTGCTGGCCGGTCTGGAGGTGCTGCGCACGCTGAACGATCTGCACATCGAGACCAACGCGCCCATCGAAGTCATCAACTGGACCAACGAGGAAGGCAGCCGCTTCGCGCCGGCCATGCTGTGCTCGGGCGTGTTCGCTGGCGTGTTCAACCGCGAATACGCCGACACCCGCAAAGACCGCGACGGCGTCAGCTTCGGCGATGCGCTGGACGCCATCGGCTATCGCGGCGCAGAAAAAGTCGGCACCCGCAAGCTCGGCGCGCATTTCGAACTGCATATCGAGCAGGGGCCGATCCTGGAAGCCGAAGGCAAGACCATCGGCATCGTCACCGGCGTGCAAGGCATGCGCTGGTTCGAAGTCACTGTAACCGGCGCTGAAAGCCACGCCGGGTCCACCCCGATGCCGCTGCGCCACGACGCGATGGTGGCCGCTGCGCGGATGATTGTCGCGGTCAGCGACGTCGCCCTGCGTCACGCCCCGCTCGCGGTCGGCACCGTCGGCTTGGTCGAATGCCGCCCGAACAGCCGCAACGTGGTGCCGGGCGAAGTATTCTTCTCCATCGACCTGCGCCACCCGAGCGATGCGGTGGTGGCGCAGATGGAAGACGACGTGCGCGCTGCCATCGCCGCCATCGTCGCCGATGGTGCGGTGACGGCAGCGGTGGAGCGCGTGTGGGACTCGCCCGCGGTACACTTCAACGAAGCTTGCATCGACGCCGTGGCGCGCGCCGCCGAGGCCGAAGGGCTGCCCGCGCGGCGCATCGTCTCCGGCCCCGGCCACGACTCGGCGTACGTTGCCCGCGTGGCCCCGACCTCGATGATCTTCGTGCCGTGCGCTGGCGGCCTGTCGCACAACGAGGCCGAAAGCACCCAGCCGGAGGAAGTCACCGCCGGCGCCAACGTGCTGTTGCGCGCCGTGCTGGATACCGACCAGCGGTATGCCGACCGGGCGCTCTAATCGTAGCTGATCCGCACTGTCCGGCCGCTGCGCAGCGATTCGGTAGCGGCGTCGGCGATAATCAAGGCGCGGCGCCCGTCCTCGAAACTCGCGGCGGGCGCGGTTTTGTTGTGGATCAGCGCGATGAACTCATTGAGTTCCTGCATGTAAGCCTCGGCGTAGCGCTGCATGAAGAAATGCACCGGCTTGTCGTACGAGTTGGTGGATGTGGGCGTCCAGCGCCGCAGATGCGTGGCGTGGAAATTCTCCGACTGGATCATGCCCTTGCTGCCGAACGCCTCGATGCGCTGATCGAACCCGTAGACCGCGCGGCGCGAGTTGTTGATGTGCACCAGCGCGCCGGACGGCGCTTTCAGCACCACCATCGCCGTATCGACATCGCCATACGACGCCAGATCCGGCTCGATCATCACGCTGCCGGTGGCGAACACTTCCACCGGGTCTTCGCCCAGCACATAACGCGCATAGTCAAAATCATGGATGGTGCAGTCACGGAAAATGCCGCCTGACACCTTCATATATTCCATCGGCGCGATATCGGCGTCGCGGCTGGTCAGCACCAGTAATTGCAACTGCCCGATCTCACCGCGCCGCACTGCGTCGTGCATCGCGCGCAGCGTGGCGTCGTAGCGGCGGTTGAATCCGAGTTGCACCGGCACATCGCTGCCGGCGATATCGCGCTTGCACTGCTCGACACGGGCAATGTCCAAGTCGATCGGCTTTTCGCACAGCACCGGCTTGCCGGCTTTCACGGCGGCGGTGAGCAGTTCGATATGCGTGCTGGTGGAGGACGCAATCAGCACCGCGTCGACCGACGGATCGGCCATCACCGCAGCCGGGCTGGCGGCCACATTCGCGCCGTGTGCTGCGGCGACCCGTTCGGCCAGCCCGGTTTGCACATCGTACACCGTGTGCAGCCGCGATCCTGGGTTATGGGCGATATTGGCCCCATGCATGGCGCCGATGCGCCCGGCGCCGAACAGCGCGAAATTGAGCATTTGATGTTCTCCCCAGCTTTGCCGCCATTGTGCATCTGCGTAGATTGCTCGCCAAGCACAGGGAGGCAACAACGATGACCGATAGCAGCTTCGCACAACAATTCGCGGGCCAAGTGGCGGTGGTGACCGGCGGCACGCAGGGCTTGGGCGAGTCCATCGCCCGGCTATTCGCGGCGCGCGGCGCGGCCGGGCTGGTGATTTGCGGCCGCAATGCGGATCGCGGTGCCAAGGTGGCAGCCGAAATCACCGCCGCAGGCTGCCGCACCGTCTACGTGCAGGCCGATCTGGAGCATGTGGCGGATTGCCGCCGCGTGATTGCCGCCGCCGATAGCGAATTCGGCAAGCTCAATGTGCTGGTCAACGCGGCGGCGATCACCGATCGGGGCACAATTCTGGACACCAGCGAGGAACTGTTCGACCGCATGTTCGCGGTCAACACGCGCGCGCCGTTCTTCCTGATCCAGGATGCCGCCAAGCTGATGCGCCGCGAGAAAATTGCGGGAACCATCGTCAACATCCAGAGCATTTCCGGTCATGGCGGCCAGTCGTTCATCTCGGCGTACTGCGCGTCGAAAGGCGCGCTGTCCACCATGACCAAGAATGTCGGCTTCGCGCTGATGGCCGACCGCATCCGCGTCAACGGCCTGAACATCGGCTGGATGGACAGCCCCGGCGAGCACCGGATTCAGACCGAATACCACCGCAGCGACGCCAATTGGCTGGCCGCCGCCGAAGCCAAGCAGCCGTTTGGCCGCTTGATCAAAACCGCCGAAGTGGCGCGCGCGGTGGCCTATCTGGCCAGCGACGAAAGCGGACTGATGACCGGCTCGGTCATCGACTTCGATCAGCAGATCATCGGTGCGGGCGATACCCCGGCGCATCCGCAGCGCCGCTTGCCCGATCCGGCCTAACCGAAATCCTGCCCCGTTGAGGGGCAGCCCGCCCGGACGATCCTCGTCCGGGCGGCGGCTGCGTCAGGTCAGGTCAGGCGCGGTGGAACGTGCCGGCGACGATGTCGGGGATGTTGTCGCGGCTGATGCCGAGATCCCAGAGCTCGCGGTCGGTATAGGTCGACAGTTCAAGCGCGACCTTGCGCTTCTGCGCACGCACGATGCGCGCGGCGGCTTGGCGCTCGGCGAAGCCATGCCAAGCGTGCGCGATATGCGCGAAGACGGAAGATCCAGTCGAGTCGATTACATGCGAGGCCATGGGGCCCTCCGTTGCAACGCAGCTCAATTATGCTGCACCGCACCATATGCGCCATGGCGGCTGACGTTCAAGCTTTCCGTATCACGTTTTACGGGACGCTGCGGCGCGCGACATGCGCGGCGGCCGCGAGTGGCCGCCGCATTTCGGCCCTAAATTGGGCTACACCGTCACCCAGCGCCGCTCATGCGCCGATAGCACGATGGCATCGACCGTCGCCTGAATGCGCGCCGCTTCCTGGAAATCCGGCATGAACGCCGCACCGCCCGATAGCGCATCCAGAATGGCCTTCACCTCGATGGTTTTCATGTCGTTGAACCCCAGGTGATGGCCGGGGGCCGGGCAGAATTCGCGGTAGTTCGGATGGTCGGGGCCGGACAGGATGGTCTTGAAGCCCTCGCGGCCACGGCGCTGGCCGGTGAAGAAGATCTGGATCTCGTTCATCCGCTCCTGATCGAAGGCAATGGTGCCCTTGGTGCCGGTCACTTCGAACGCCAGCGTCATTTTGCGGCCCGCCGCCACCCAACTGGCTTCGATGGAGCCGGTGGCGCCGTTGGCGAAGCGGATCAGCGCGCGCGCCTGATCGTCCACCAGCACATCGCGCATTTCGTGCGATCCCGGACCCGCAGGGCGTTGCGGCACAACAGTGACGACTTGGCCGCTGACCTCGACGATATCGCCCATCAGGAAGCGCGCCACCGACAGGATATGGCTGCCGATGTCGGCCACGGCGCCATGCCCGCCGGCCGGATCGAGCCGCCAGGTCCAGGGATTCAGCGGGTCGGTCATGTAGTCTTCGGCATGGATGCCGCGAAAACTCACCACTTCGCCAATCTCACCGTTCAGGATCACATCGCGGGCAAACGCCATCATCGGATTTTTCAGATAGTTGAACCCGACAAAGGTCTGCACGCCGGCCGCCTTGGCGGCATCGGCCATTTCCTGCGCATCCGCGGCGGTGGCCGCCAGCGGTTTCTCGCAATACACCGGCTTACCGGCGGCAATCGCGGCGAGCGCAATCGGCTTATGCAGCAAGTTGGGGGCCGTGATATCGACCAGATCGACCGCCGGGTCGGCGATCAGCGCCCGCCAGTCATCGGTGGAGCGGGCGAACCCCAGCGACTTGGCCGCCCGCGCGGCAGTTTCGCTGTTCACATCGGCCAGCAGTTCCAACACGGGTACCACGCTTGGTCCAAAAATACTGGTGACGGCATGAAAGGCGATAGCATGGCTACGGCCCATGAAGCCGCTGCCAACAAGACCAATGCCGATACGTTTCATTGACGAATTTCTCCCAAACCAGAATTTTGGCGAGCCGGACTTATGGTTGCCAGACCCGCGCCCGACTATGACCGCGCCCAAGCAAGAATGGCGAGCGTTGGTGATGCAGTTCAGACCAGACCGGCGGTCTCAAACAAAAAAAGCGGGCGGGGATCGCTCCCCGCCCGCCCTTCCTGTTCGCCAGGCTGAATAAATCAGCCGCCGATGCAGGTGTTGACGTTCTCCGGGGTGCAGACGTCGAGGCCGGTATAGGTCGGGTCCTTCGGGCCCGGCTTACCGTGCGCCATGTCGTTCAGGTAGAACATGGACTTGTAGCCCATGTCGAACGGACGCTGACCGACATTGCCCGAGGCGAGGCCGAGCTTCAGGTCGTCGATCTGGATCGCCAGGGTATCGGCGAACGGCAGGGCCAGGGCGCCGCTGGCGATCTTGTCCTTCCACTTCGCGGCGGTGGTCTTGTATGCCTGCCCGAGGAACTCGGCGAAGCCGCCGGTCGGGATGAAGGCGTCAAGGTTCGGGTACTTGCCCATGATGTCCTGCATCTGCTGCAGGGCCACGGTGAAGTCGTCGTTGGTGTAGAGCGGGCAACCGTCCGCTTCCTTCCAACCATTCTCGCCGTTCAGGCGGGCGCCCGGGGCGTCGCCAGCCATCGCGCGGCCGGCCAGCGTGTCGCGGATGCCTTGCATACGCTCGTTATGGTTGGCCGCGGCCGCACCACCCGACTGAATGCAGATCGAACCGCCCTTCGGCTTGATCTTCTGCGCCATCTTGGCGAGGTTCACGCCGATTTCGTAGTTGTGCGTGCCGACGAAGGCAACGCGCAGGCCCTTGTCGGCCGCGAGCAGATCGGCGTCGAAGGTCAGAACCGGGATGCCGGCCTTCTTGGCTTCCACGAGCACATGGCCCATGGCGGCCGCGTTGGACGGCGAAACGGCGATGCCGTCGACCTTCTTGGCGATCAAGTCGGCCACGACCTGAACTTCTTCGTCGCCGCCGCCATGCTCGTCCGGGCCAATGTACAGGCACTCGAACGCGCCGTTGGCTTCCTTTTCGGCCTTCTTGCAGCCGTCGCGGGCTTGGTCGAAGAACGGGTTGTTGGTGTTCTTCGGCACCAGCGCGAAGATCAGCTTCTTGTCGGCCGCGTGGCCGTCATGCGCCGCGAAGGTCAAAGCGAACGCAGCGAGCGCCGCGCCGAGGAGAATTTTCTTCATTTAGTTTCCTTCCTTTACTACTCTTGTTGCTAGTCCAGCAGTGAATGGCGCGGTCAACTCTCGCGTCATTCACGCTTACGCCCGCGGACCCGCTCCAGCAGAACCGCGAGAATAATAAACGCGCCGACAAACATACCTTGCCAGCTCGAATCGACCCCAGCGAGGATCAGCCCGTTGCGGATCACCTCGATCAGCGCCGCGCCGACAAACGCGCCAAGCGCGCCGCCCTCACCGCCGATCAGGTTGGTGCCGCCGATCACGGTCGAGGCAATCACGCGCAGTTCGTAGCCGGTGCCCAGCGCGTTGATCGCCGAACCCTGCCAGCCCAGCAGCATGATGGCAGAGACGGCGGCGCACAGCGAGCAGAACACGTAGGCCTGCAACTTCACCCGCACCACCGGCACACCGGTCAATTGTGCCGCATGCTCGTTGCCGCCGATGGCGAACAGATGGCGGCCCCACACCGAGGTGTTCAGGATGAAAGCAAACCCGACGGTCAGGATCGCCAACAGCCAGACCGAGTTGGCGACAATGAACTCGCCACCGAACCAGCTAAAGAACTGGTCGGCCGACGGGCCAAGCTGATAGATCATCTTGTTCTGCGACAGCACCACCGCCACCGAACGCAGCGCCGCCAAAGTCGCAAGTGTGGTCACGAACGGCGGCAGCCCGATTTGAGTGATCAGCACGCCGTTGAACAGGCCGCACAGAATGCCCGCCGCCAAGCCGCAATAGACGCCGAACGCCCAGTGGTTGCCTGCGGCCGCCGCAAAACTGCTCAGCACAGTGGCGAACAGGAAATACGCCACAATTCCGGCCACGGCGCCTGCGACGGCACCGCCGATGCCTGCCATAGTCCAGGTCTTGCCGCCACGCACTAACACGCGCCCCACGATCAGGCCGGCTGCGGCCGCGCCGGACAGGCCCATCACGATCGAGAACAGGTCGCCGTCGCCGCTGTGCATCACCACGCCGACCACGATGCCGACCACGCCCATCACCGAGCCGACCGACAGGTCGATGCCGCCGGTGATGATCACCGCCGTCATCCCAAGCGCCATGATGCCGATGAACGAGAAGTTGCGGGTAATGTTGAAGAAGTTTTCCCGCGTGCCGTACTGGTCCGGGTAGCGGGCGCTCATCAGCGCCATGATCAGCGCAACCGCCAGCGCCACCCACAGCGCCTGATTCGAAAAAATCTGTTGGAGCGCAGTGCTCTCCTTGATGCCGACGACGTCGGAGATCGCGGAGCTGACGTTGCCGGAGGCAGCCGGGCGGGAGGGTTCAGGCGGCATGGATCGCTCCCGTGATCAGGCCGGTCACTTCCTCCGGGCTGGATTCGCTAATCGGCTTTTCAGCCACCTTGTTGCCGCGCCGCATGACAAACACGCGGTCGCACACGGCAAACACGTCCGGCATACGATGGCTGATCAGCACCACCGCGACACCCTGGTCGCGCAGGCGGCGGATCAGGTCGAGCACCTCGGCCACCTGGCGCACCGAAATCGCCGCCGTCGGCTCATCGAGCAGCACGATCTTGGAGTTGGACAGCCGGGTGCGGGCAATCGCCACCGCCTGCCGCTGGCCGCCGGACATGCGGCGCACCAAATCGCGCGGCCGCGTCTCGCTCTTGAGTTCGTTGAACAATTCGGCCGAACGATCGTACATCGCCCGGAAATTGAGCAGACTCAACAAGCCGTAACTGTTCTTTTCCTCGCGTCCGAGAAACACATTGGCGGCGGCGGTCAAATTATTACAAAGTGCGAGATCCTGATAAACGATTTCGATGCCCTTCTGCCGTGCTTCGACCGGTGCGTGAAATACCACTTCCTGGCCATCTTCGAGAACAATTTTCCCGCTTGTCGGTGGGAAATTGCCCGCGATGATCTTCACTAGCGTGGACTTGCCCGCGCCGTTGTCACCCATCAGGCCAAGCACCTCACCGGGTTCAAGCGTCAGATTCACATCGTTCAGCGCCCGGATGGCGCCAAAGCTCTTTGAGATGTTCCGGAGTTGGAGCACCGCCACTGTACGTTTCCATTCCCCGGATTTCCGGGTGCTATTGTTCGATCCAGCCAAGGATATGAGACCGGATGGCTCGCTGCCGAGCCATCCGTGAGATGCATATCCCATCTGCTAGATCGCATACGCAAACTTGCGCGGACGGTCAAATACGAATTATCCGTCTTATCGTCGGGTGTATCATTCGCGTAACAGCGCAGTTCCTGCCACATCGACGGCCAATGTCGCGGTCAGTGCGACGCCGAACGCCGTGCGCGCGGCGTCGGACGTGAGTAAGCCGTCCAGCACGTCGGCGCGCACCGACTCCGGGTCGCGCTGCCGGGGCGGGCCGTAGCCGCCGCCGGCCGGCCCCGCGCATTGAAATCGGTCGCCGGCACGCAGGCGGCGATACGGCATTTTCGACGGCATGTTGGTCGAGATATTGCCGGAGATGAGTTGCATATTGGCGGTGTGCCCGTCGCTGCCGCCGTCGAAGCCCCAGGGCCGGTAGGTGTGGCCATCGCCTTCAATGGAAACGCCGCCGTCGGCCAGCAGTTCGAATTCACGCACCGAGCCCAGCCCGCCGCGCCAGCGCCCGGCCCCCACGGCGCCCTCGCGCAACTCATAGCGCCGCACTCGCAACGGCAGATGCGACTCCACGTCCTCCACTGGGTTGTTGCGGGTGTTGGCGAACAGTGTATCCACCGCATCCATCCCATCGCTGCCCTGGCGGCCGCCGTAGCTGCCCTCGAAAATCTCCATGTGCACCCACGGTCCGTCGGCGGTCTCGCCGGAAAACGCCATCACCCGCAGATTGCCGATGCCAGCGGAGACGCGCTCCGGCACCACTTGCGCCAGCGCCTTCATCACCGTGTCGGCCAATTGGTTGCCCGGCGAGAAGCGCGCGATGGTCGGCGCCGGGAAGATCGGATTGGCGAGGCAGCCTTTCGGCGCGGTGATGGTGATCGGCCGGGTCAGCCCCTCGTTCACCGGAATGTGACCGAACACCGCCGTATCCAATAAAATGGAGCGGATGGTCAGCCACACTGCGATATCAACGGTGCCTTCGAACGGCATGTTGATCGGCCGGTCGCTGACCTGTGGCGCGGTGCCGGTCAGGTCCACGGTCAGGCTGTCGCCGGCGATGGTGACCGTGGCCTGAATCCGCAGATCGCGCCGTGCCGGGTCGTCGCTGTCCTCGAAGCCGTCGATGAAGGTGTGCGCCGTCCATGAGCCATCGGGCAACGACGCAATGGCTTGGCGCATCAGCTTTTCGGTGTGGGCAAGCGCCGCTTCGCAGGCAGCGTCGAACGTCGCCATGCCGTAGCGGCCGATCAAATCCAGCAACCGCTCGGCGCCGATGCGCGCGGCGGCGACCTGCGCCTCCATGTCACCGACCACCAGTTCCGGGGCCCGGATGTTATCGTGCAGAATTTGCCAGACCGGCTCCACCCGCACGCCACGGTCGTAGACCTTGATGGCTTTGAATTGCAGGCCCTCGGCATAGGCGTCGATGGCGTCCACGATGCCGCAACTGCCGGGGGTCAGCGCGCCGATATCCAGATGGTGCGCGGTGGTGGCGGTGAAGCCCACCAGTTGCTCGCCGATGAACACCGGCACCACGAACGCCACGTCTGGGCCGTGGCTGGCGCCGCCGTACGGGTCGTTATGCATGATAACATCCCCCGGCCGCAGCGTTTCGCCGCGCTTTTCCATCTGCCGCTTGATGCCGCGGATGTAGCCGGGGATCGGGCCGGATTGCAGCGGGGTGGATTGGGCCGATTCGGCCAGACCGCGCCCATGCCGGTCGATGATCGCCGCACCGAAATCTTCCGACTCGCGGATGATCGACGAGTGCGCCATGCGCATCAGTTTGAAACCCATCTCGACGGCGATGGTTTCCAAGGCGCCATGAATGACGCTGACGGTGACGGGATCGACCATGGTTACGCTCCCAGCCGGATGATGAGGTTGCCGTCGGCGAGCGCCGTCAGGGTTGCACCCGGCGGTACAACCGTCGTGCTGTCGGTTTGCAGCACAATGGCTGGGCCGGGGATCGGCTCGCCAATCGGCAGCAGGTCGCGCTCATAACGTGGTGTATCGAACTCGCGCAGGCCCGCGGCGGTGCGGAACACGCAGGGCGCGCGGCGGGCGAGGGCGGCGGCGAGCGAGCCGCCGGTGGGGGCCGGCACAGCGCGCAGCGTCTCGCTCGGCGCGGTGCCGGTCAGACGCACGTTGACCACTTCGACCGGCTTGTCAGGGAAGCCGTGGCCGTATTCCGTGGCGTGGCGGGCGTGGAAATCGCCAACCATCTCAGTGAGTTTGGCGGCATCCAGATCGCCGTCCGGCACATCGACGCGCAGTTCGTAGCCCTGGCCGAAATAGCGCAGATCGGCGGCGCGGCGGAACGTGGCGGCGGCGGGGTCGATGCCATCCTGGCGCACCTGCGCCTCCAGATCGCCGGCCATCGCCTGGAAATCGGCAGCCAGCGTCGCCGGGTCGAGCCGGTCGGAGCGGGCGAACACGGTGCGCACGGTGTCATATTTCAAATCCGTGGTCATCAGCCCCATCGCCGAGCAGATGCCGGGATGCGAGGGCACCAGCACTTCCGGAATGCCGAGAATGGCCGCGACTTCCGCGCCATGCAGCGGCCCGGCGCCGCCGAAGGCCACCAGGCAGAAATCGCGCGGGTCGAGGCCCTTTTCGACGGTGCGGCTGCGGATGGCGTTGGCCATGTTGGCATTGATCACGGTCAGCACGCCCTCGGCTGCCGCTTGCGCATTGAGGTGCAGTTGCGTGGCAAGCTCGCCGATCACCTTGGCCGACGCCGCTTCATCCAGCCGCATGCCGCCGCCGAGGAAATGCGCCGCGTCCAGGCGGCCGAGCACCAGATTGGCGTCGGTCACCGTCGGCAGCGTGCCGCCGCGCCCGTAGGCGGCGGGGCCGGGCACCGCCCCGGCGCTGCGCGGGCCGACGCGGAACGCCCCGGCGGTATCCAGATGCGCAATCGAGCCGCCGCCGGCGCCGATGGTGTGGATATCCAGCATCGGCACCAGCACCGGATAGCCGCCGATTTGCGTGTCGCGCGCCGCCGACTCGATGAAGCCGCCGTTCAGCACGATGCCGATATCCGCCGAGGTGCCGCCAATATCAAAGGTAATCAGGTTCTTACGGCCCGACAGCGCGCCCGACCAGGCGCCGCCCAGCACGCCCGCCGCAGGCCCGGATAGCAGCGTCAGCACCGGCAATGCGCCGATGAGCGCCGCGGTGGCGATGCCGCCGTTGGAGCGCATGATGCGCAGATCGGCGGTCAGTCCGCGCGCCGCCAACTCCTCGGCCAGCCGCGCAATGTATTTGCGGACTTTCGGGCCGATGAACGCGTTCATCGCCGCTGTCGTGAAGCGCTCGAACTCACGGAATTGCGGTGCGATATCCGACGACGTGGTGACGAAGCACGCGGGGTATTCCTCGCGCACGATGGCAGCCGCGCGCTTTTCGTGGCTGGGGTTGAGGTAGGAGAACAGGAAACAGATGGCGATGGCTTCCACCCCGGCGGCCTTCAACACCCGCGCCGCGTTGCGCACGCCTGCTTCGTCAAGCGGTTCCAGCACGGTGCTGCGGTCGGCGGTGAGGCGTTCCTTGACGGTCAGGCGGTGCCGCCGCTTGACCAGCGGCTGGCTTTGCCACGGGATTTCCTGGCGGATCGAGTAGTGCTGCGGGCGCTGGTGGCGGCCGATATGCAGCACGTCGCGGAAGCCCTCGGTGGTGATCATCCCGGCCTCGCAGCCGTTATGTTCCAGCACCGCGTTGGTGGCGATGGTAGTGGCGTGCAGCACGGTGTCGATGTCGGACAGCTTCACTCCGGCGCGGGCGCACAACTGCTCCATGCCGGTCATCATGCCCTGCGACGGGTCGGCGGGCGTGGTCGAGACCTTATGGATGGTCACCTGTCCAGAGCCGGTGTCGGCAAACACCAGATCGGTGAAAGTGCCACCCACGTCGATGCCGATCATCCGCATAAAGCCGGTCCTGTCCCGCTGGTCCGGGGCTAACCTAACGTTTCCTGGCGGGACCGCAACTTGCCTGACGGGACAAGCCGCTCGAACGAGGGGTCAGGCGGTGGAACTGGCGATGAGGATATACCCGGCGCCGCGCACCGATTGGATCAGCCGCACGCCGCCTTCTCCATCGCCAAGTTTGCGGCGCAGGTTGAAGATCAGTTGGTCGATACTACGGTCTTCCGGCCGCCAGGGGCGGCGCAACGCCGCCTCGCTGAGCCGTTCGCGGGTGACAGCCTGTCCGTTGGCGGACGCCAATTCCTGCAATGCGGCGAATTCCGCTGCCGTGATTGCGGCCTGCTTGCCGTCATCGCCAGTGACGGTGCGGCGCATCAGGTCGAGTTTCCAAGGGCCGAATTGGAGCGGCGGCTGGGCTGGCGGGACGGCAACGATGAGTGGGGGCGGCGCTTGCTCGGCCGCGGCCAGCGCACGGGGGTAGGAGCGGCGGTGCACCGCGCGGATGCGGGCGACCATCTCGCGCAATTGCGGCGGCTTGGCGATATAATCGTCGGCGCCAAGCTCCAGCCCAACAATCCGCTCGGCTTCCTCGCCGCGGCCCGACACCACAATGATCCCGCAATCGCGCTGGCTGGCCAGCCAGCCGATGAGATCGACGCCGTTGGTGTCTGGCAGTTCGAGATCCACCAGCACCACATCGGGCCGGAAGCTGTTTTTCAGTTCGATGGCCATCGCGCCGGTTTGCGCCCAGGCGGTTCGCATCCCGGATCGTTCGATGAATTTCTGCAGTGTCTCGGCCACGGCCACGTTATCCTCGATCAGGAGGATGCGGGGATTTGGCAGCGGGGTGGGCGTGTCAGCCGACATTATTCCACACTATCACGGGACTTACGTGTGAGACGTTAGCAACAATTGTTCAGCTTACCAACTGTTAGTTATCCTTTAACGGTTCGCCGGTAATCATCTTGCTGTATGTTAGCTGCCTCTTGCAGCCTCGGCTACGCGGGCTGAGCAGCTTGTGATGCGTTCGCTAAGCTGATCCGCAAATATCGACGGATTGTATCAATTTTGGCACAAATTTGGTTGCATTTACTGCAATTATAGCAATTGCCCATCCGGCCGCTGCTTCGAAGCCAAATCGCGTTGTCGGGGAACCCCGCTGCGGCTAACCATAGCGCGTTGGACGGTCGGGAGGCGGGCGATGGGCACGATGAGCTATGTCAGCACGGTATCGGACAAGCCGCTGCTGGGTGACACCATTGGCCAGCATTTCGACCGTACTGTGGAACGGTGGGGCGGCCGGCTGGGCTTGGTGGTACGCCAGCAGAACATAAGGCTGACATGGCGCGAATTGCAGATCGAGGTTGACGCCTTCGCCGCCGGGCTGCTGGCGCTGGGGTTGCGGCCGGGCGACCGGGTGGGCATCTGGTCGCCGAACAACGCCGAATGGGTGATCACCCAGTTCGCCACTGCCAAGGCCGGGCTGATCCTGGTCAACATCAATCCGGCGTACCGGCTGCATGAGCTGGATTTTGCGCTCAATAAGGCCGGCTGCCGCGCTTTGGTGACCGCCACCGCGTTCAAGTCCAGCAACTACGCCGCCATGCTGACCACTTTGCTGCCTGAGCTCGCGCATTGCGCGCCCGGCAAGCTGCGCGCGGCGAAGGTGCCGTCGCTGGAAATCCTGATCCAGATCGGAGCGCACGGCCTGCCCGGCAGTTTTGCGTTCGAAGCGGTGCCTGCGCTGTCCGGCGAGGACGAACGGGCCCGGCTGATCGATCTGGGGCGCACGCTGCAATTCGATGACCCGATCAACATCCAGTTTACCTCTGGCACCACTGGCTCGCCGAAGGGCGCCACGCTGACCCACCACAATATCCTGAATAACGGCTATTTCACTGCCGAAGGGCTGCAACTGACCGAGGACGACCGGCTGTGCATTCCGGTGCCACTGTACCACTGCTTCGGCATGGTGATGGGCGTGCTGGGGTGCGTGACCCACGGGGCCGCGATGGTGTTCCCCGGCGAGGGCTTCGACCCGCTGGCGGTGCTGCAAACCATCGCCGAGGAACGCTGCACCGCGCTGTACGGCGTGCCAACCATGTTTATCGCCGAGATGTCGCACCCCGACTTCAACAGCTTCGACCTCTCAAGCCTGCGCACCGGCATCATGGCGGGTTCGCCGTGCCCGATTGAGGTGATGCGCAAGGCGATCAGCCAGATGCATTTGCGCGACATCACCATTGCCTACGGCATGACCGAAACCAGCCCGGTGAGCTTCCAGACCGGCCTCGATTCGCCGGTCGAGCGCCGGGTGTCGACCGTGGGCAAGGTGCATCCGCACTTGGAATGCAAGATCGTCGGCAGCGATGGCCGGGTGGTGCCGGTCGGCACGCCGGGCGAGCTTTGCACGCGCGGCTATTCGGTGATGCTGGGCTATTGGGATGACGCCGAGCGCACCAAACAGGCCATCGACCCGGCGGGCTGGATGCACACCGGCGATCTGGCGACCATCGATTCGCAGGGCTATTGCGCCATCGTCGGGCGGATCAAGGACATGGTGATCCGCGGCGGTGAGAATGTGTATCCGCGCGAGGTCGAAGAATTTCTGTATCAGCACCCGAAGATCGTCGATGTGCAGGTGTTCGGGGTGCCGGATGCGCGGTACGGCGAAGAATTATGCGCCTGGATCAAGTTGCGCGCCGATGAGGCGATGACCGAGGCTGAGGTGCGCGATTTCTGCCGCGACCAGATCGCGCATTACAAAGTGCCGCGCTACGTACGCTTCGTGGATGAATTCCCGATGACGGTAACCGGCAAGATGCAGAAGTATTTGATGCGGGCCGCGATGGAGGAAAAATTGACCGGCGGCTGACCCGCCGCTGGATTTGACAGCGGCGGGGCATCAGGCTGGCTTACGGCTTGTTCGATAGCGGCGACGGCGAGACTTTCGGCAACTCGTAGTGGATGAAGCCGAATTTCTGGTCGGTGTGGCATTCGTTGCAGCCCGTTTGGGCGGCGGCAAATTTGGCGTTGAAGTCCTTCAGGTTCGCCGCCTTGATCGCGGCTTCAAGCGGGTTGAGGAATTTCTCCTCGAAGTCCTTCAACGGCTTGGCGCGGGCCGGGCGCGTGGTTTCGCCGACTTCCTGGATTTCCAACATTTCCTTCATCTGATAGTCAGCCAATTTCCAGTTGCCGCCTTGCGCGGCATAATACATTGTGCCGAACCGGAACGAATACTCCAGCATAACGGTGCCCAGGCCAGGCTGAATCTCGGCAAGTTTGTCAGCTTTTTCATCCGGGGTGCCTTGCAGCCATTCCGCCGCATGGACTTTATGAGACGTTGCACCGAGCAATGCGATGCACCCGGCTGCAAGCAGCGCGTGACGAAAATTTGGCATAGGGTGATCTCCTTTGGTGTTGTGTGATAACAAGACCCGGCGCTGCGCCGCCATATTTTGGTAGCCGCGCAATTCAGACAAACCACTGGACTAAGTTCTGCACGACACGGGATTGATCTGGCAGACGCCATGCGCCAGAATTAACTACTTTTTATGTTGGGGTAGCCGCAGATTATCGCCTTGATGTACATCAATCCGGCGCTCGGCAATCGATGGATTCGGAGTAGGGTACGAGCCCCGAATCCCTCGCCGCCCGCCCAGCTTCATTCTGAGCTGCGCCAGGGTGGCGAAATGGCAGGCGATGCCCGCCGAGGCGTTGCAGCCGCGCCTTTTCGCGTGGTGTTTGCTACACTGCCACCGCCAAGCTTGCCGGGAGCGCAAAAGCATGTTTGCACGGGTCGCCGCCTTGTTGTCCGCGCTGTCGCTGTTCGCCTGCACGGCGGTCGGCGTGCGCGATACTGAGGAACCGAAATTCACCGTGACCGGCCATATCGGGCTGGTGGAAATTCGCCAGTACGGCGCGCGGGTCGCTGCCGAGACGGTGGTTGAAGGCGAGGAACTGGCGGCGCGCAATACCGGCTTTCGCCGGCTGTTCGACTATATCGCCGGCGCCAATCACGCTGCCGCCAAGATTGCCATGACGGCGCCGGTCACGCAGGAACCGGCGGGGGAGCTGGCGGGTGCAAAGATTGCCATGACCACGCCGGTCGCGCAGGCCCAGGACGAGGCAGGGCGCTGGCGCATCCGCTTCTTTATGCCTGCGGGATCCACAATGGCGGCCTTGCCGTCGCCGGACGATAAGCTGGTGCAGTTGGTGAGCGTGCCGCCGGAAAGCATGGCGGTGCTTCGCTTCGCGGGCACACCGGCGCCGGGCGCGGTGGCGGCAAAGACCGGCGAGTTGGTGGCAGCCCTGGAAGGCAGCGCTTGGCGGCCCGCCGGGGCACCGGTGGCGTGGTTCTTCGATCCGCCCTGGACATTGCCGCAACTGCGGCGAAATGAGGTGGCGATTCCGGTATCGCCGAACTGAATGCTGCTGCGCTCGCTTGAAACCCCGCCGTTCCGGCGCTCTACTGCCGGCAACGAAAGCCAATGGCGGGAGCAACGGACATGACGGCGGCCAGCAATAATTTCCCCAAGCTGCACAACGCGATGTGGCCGGGTCTGGTCGGCAAAGGCTCAGATTCGGAGCCCGCGATCAGCCTGGACACGATGATCGAACTCACCGCCGCCGCCGAGGTGGACGGCCAGAAGTTCGAGGGCATCGATATCTTCGCCGCCGATCCGCACACCAATATCGACGCGACGGTGGAAGACATCAAACCGCTCGCCGATAAGCTGCATCGGCTCAACTTGCAGGTCGGCTCCATTGTCGCCCCAGTCTGGCCGCCGGTCGGCGGCGGCTCGGCGATGGGCAGCGAGGAGGAGCGGGCGCGGTTTGTCGAGAACGTGCGCAAAGCCTGCCGCATCGGCGCCATTCTGCGCGATCTCGGCGTACGCAAATACGGCGTGATCCGCATCGACACCGCGACCGGCGTGGACGCCTGGGCGGCCGATCCGGTGGGCAACACCAAGATCATGGCCAAGACGTTCGGCGCTGCCTGCGACGTGGCGGCGGATTACGGCGAGCAACTGGCCGCCGAGGGCGAGATTTGCTGGGGCGGCATGCATGGCTGGAAGCACATGCTGGAGCTGCTGGAACAGACCGACCGCAAAGGCATCATCGGCTTTCAGGCTGACATGGCGCACACGCTGCTCTACACCCAGGGCTTCAATGCGCCGGAAAACCGAATTGTTGGGCCGGATTTCAACTGGGACCGGGATGAACTGAGTGCGGCGCTGAAAACGATGACCGACGCGCTGCGGCCGTGGACCATCGATTTCCATGTGGCGCAGAACGACGCCACGGTGAAGGGCATGGGCAGCCACGACAAGACCGGCCGCCATTGCCTGCCGGAAGATCCGAACGGCAAGCTCGATATCGTGCACGACGCCGGTTACTGGCTGCGCGGCGCCGATGGCCAACCGACCAAGGCGTTCCATCATATCTGCTGGGACGGCTGCATGTTCCCCAATGAGACGATGGCGCTGCCGGAGACCTGGAACAGCATTCTGGCGGCGATGATCAAAGTGCGCGACGCGCACGGCTGGCGCGAGTAGGGGGCCGCGAGATGAGCAGCAAGCAACCGCTTCGCATCGGCATGGTCGGCACCGGGTTCATGGGCCGCACCCACAGCAACGCCTTCAAGCAGGTCAGCCAGTTTTTCGACCTGCCGCGCCGCCCGGTGTTGCAGGCAATCTGCGCCCGCAACGCCACGGCGGTGCAGGCGTTTGCCGATAACTGGGGCTATGCCTCGGTGGAGACGGATTGGCGCAAACTGGTGGCACGCGACGATATCGACCTGATCGACATCGCCAGCCCGAACGACACCCACCTGGACATCGCGCTGGCCGCTGCAGCGGCGGGCAAGATGGTACTATGCGAAAAGCCGCTCGGCCGCACCGCCGCCGAGTCGCTGCAAATGGTCGCGGCCGTGGAAGCGGCCGGCGTGCCCAACATGGTTTGGTACAATTATCGCCGCGTGCCGGCGGTGACGCTGGCCAAGCAGTTGATCGACGAAGGCAAGCTTGGCCGGATCTTCCACTATCGCGCCAAGTTCTTGCAGGACTGGACGATTTCGAAAGATCTGCCGCAGGGCGGCGCCGGGTTGTGGCGGCTCGATGCCAGTGTTGCGGGCAGCGGTGTGACCGGCGATTTGCTGGCGCACTGCATCGACACCGCGATGTGGCTGAACGGCGGCATCACCGAGGTCTCGGCGATGACCGAGACCTTCATCAAGGAGCGCACCCACACGCTGACCGGTGCCGTGCAGCCGGTGACCATCGACGACGCCAGCGCGTTCCTGGCGCGGTTCGACAATGGATCGCTGGCGACGTTCGAGGCGACGCGGTATGCGCGTGGCCACAAGGCGCTGTACACGCTGGAGATCAACGGCGAGAAGGCGTCGATTTCCTGGGATCTGCACGATCTGCACCGGCTGCAATACTTCGATCACAGCGATTCCGGGCGCACGCGCGGCTGGCACAACGTGCATATTTCGGACGGCGATCATCCCTACATGAAGCACTGGTGGGTGCCCGGCCTGCAAATCGGCTACGAGCACACGTTTATCCATCAAGCGGCGGACTTTATTGCCGCGCTGGACGGCGGGGCGGTGGCCAGCCCGACGTTCCGCGAGGGGCTGGCGACCGACCGGGTGACCGACGCGGTGCTGACCTCGGCACGGTCGCGGCAGTGGGAGAGCGTGGCTGTGTAAACATTTAATGCAGATTGACTTGGTAGGCAATTGCGGCCAGATTGTTGTTACCAACCTTACCATCACCTATGCAGGGCGCTCGGCAACGGGCGCCCTTCTTTTTTGCGCGCCGACCCTACAGCGCCGCAATCGCCTGCAACACCGCATCCGGCCGTTCGGCCAGCAGCATATGCGCCGCCCCATCCAGCACCGTCAGCTTCGCGCCCTTGATCGCGGCGGCCAGGCTGGTGGCGGCTTTCAGCGGGGTCATCGCGTCGCGGGTGCCCTGCACGATCACGGTGGGGCACGTAATGGCGGCGGCGGCGGCCGGGCCGCCGGCGTAGTTGGCACAGGCCAGCAGGTCGGTATGCAGCAGGCCGGGGGCGGCGCGTTCCAGCACGCGCTCGGCGCTGCCGGTCATCCACATGCCGGGGGCTTTGCAATTGCCCAGTGCCGCCGCGTAGCCGTGGCCCCAGCGCGACAGCATCGCGATGGCGTCGTGGCTGTTGGCGGCGGCGGCGTTCAGCAGGTCCGGCGCCACCGGCATTGCCGCCGTGGTGCCGATCAGGCCGAGCGCCCGCACGCGCGACGGGAAGCGGTGCGCGGTTTCCAGCGCCACCAGCGAGCCCATCGAATGGCCGATCAGGGCTGCTTGCGCGATCCCGGCGGCATCCAGCAGGGCCGCGATCCATTCGGCCATGGCGGCGATACTTGTCAGCGGCGCGCCGCCGGACTTGCCGTGGCCGGGCAGATCGACCGCCAGCACCGCGTGGCCGTGATGCGCCAGATAGCGGCTTTGCAGCGCCCACACCGAATGGTCGAGGCTGGCGCCGTGGATCAGCACCATCGCCGGGCGCGATGTGTCCAGCGTAACGCCGCCGGTGGCGATGTGGGCGTTATGGCCCGCAACCTCGATCAACATCGCGCTCAGCCTTTTTGCGAGGCGCGCAGCGCCTGGGATAGGTCGGCGATGATGTCCTCGGCGGCTTCGATGCCGACCGACAGGCGCACCATGTCCTCACCGACGCCAGCCTTGGCGAGTTGTTCGGCGGTCATTTGCTGGTGCGTTGTGCTGGCCGGGTGGATCACCAGGGTTTTCGCATCGCCGACATTGGCCAGATGCGAGGCGAGGCGGACGGCTTCGATGAACTTGCGCCCGGCCGGGCGGCCGCCCTTGATGCCGAAGCTGACGATGGAACCCGCCCCTTTCGGCAGTACCCGCGCCGCCAGCTCGTGGTCGGCGTGGCTGGCCAGCGTGGGGTGCAGCACCCAGGCCACCGCCGGGTTGGCCCCGAGGAAGTCCAGCACTTTCGCGGTATTCTCCACATGCCGCGCCATGCGCAGGCCGAGGGTTTCCACGCCTTGCAGCAAATGGAACGCGTTGGTGGGCGACAGGCAGGCGCCGAAGTCGCGCAGGCCCTCGGTGCGGGCGCGCATGATGAAAGCGGCGGGGCCGTATTGCTCGGTGAAAATAAGGCCGTGATAGCCGGGGTAGGGTGCCGACAGGGTCGGGAATTTGCCTGACTTGTCCCAGTCGAACTGGCCGCCATCCACCAGCACGCCGCCAATGGCGATGCCGTGGCCGCCGATCCACTTGGTCACCGAGTGCATGACGATGTCGGCGCCCAGTTCGATCGGGCGGCACAGATACGGCGTGGCAAAGGTGTTGTCGATCAGCAACGCCACCCCGGCCGCGTGGGCGATGTCCGCCACCGCCCGGATGTCCAGCACTTCCAGGCCGGGATTGCCCAGCGTCTCACCGATCACCAGCCGGGTTTCGGGGCGGATCGCGGCGCGCAGCGCATCGAGGTCGCGCGGCTTGACGAAACTGGTGGTGATGCCGAAGCGCGGCAGTGTCGCCGCCAGCAGGTTGACCGTGCCGCCATACAGCGAGGCAGAGGCGACGATGTGATCGCCGGCATTCAGCAGCGTGGCGATGGCCAGATGCAGCGCCGCCATGCCGCTGGCGGTGCAGACGGCACCCACGCCGCCTTCCAGCGCCGCGAGGCGTTCTTCCAGCACCGCGACCGTCGGGTTGGAAATGCGGCTGTAGATGTGGCCGGGGCGTTCCAGATTGAACAGCGCCGCTGCGTGATCGGCGTCCTGAAACACGTACGACGTGGTTTGATAGACCGGCACCGCCCGGGCCCCGTGCACCGGGTCGGGCACCTGGCCCGCGTGCAGGCTGAGCGTGTCGAAGCCGGGCGGGCGGGGGGCGGAGGCCATGGTGCAGCGAAAACTCCTCGCGCGATCAGTCTGACCGGTTCAGCCATGCGCGGCTGTGGGCTGGGCAAGACACGTCACCCGGCGCAACCGCGCCGGGTGACGTTTGGTCCGGATCAGGCGAGGTCGAAGCGATCCAGGTTCATCACTTTGGTCCAGGTGGCCACGAAGTCGCGCACGAAGGCTCCGGGCGCATCGTCGCAGGCGAAGACCTCGGCGAGCGCGCGCAACTGCGAGTTCGAACCGAACACCAGGTCGGCGCGGGTCGCGGTCCACTTCAGGTGGCCCGTGGCCCGGTCGTGGCCTTCATAGACGCCTTCGGCGCCAGCGGCGGCGGTCCACACCGTGCCCATGTCGAGCAGGTTGACGAAGAAGTCGTTGGTCAACACGCCTGGCCGCGACGTCAACACGCCGTGCTGGGACTGCCCGGTGTTGGCATTCAGCACGCGCAGGCCGCCAAGCAGAACCGTCATCTCCGGCGCGGTCAGCGTCAGCAGTTGCGCCCGGTCCACCAGCAATTCCTCAGCCGAGACCGGCTGCGGCGCCTGGAGGTAGTTGCGGAAGCCATCGGCTTTCGGCTCAAGCACGGCGAACGACTCAACGTCGGTCTGTGCCTGGGTTGCGTCCGAACGGCCCGGCGTCACCGGAACTTCGATGGTCTGTCCGGCGTGCTTCGCGGCCTGTTCAATGGCGGCGGCGCCGCCGATCACAATCAGGTCGGCCAGCGAGACCTGCTCGCCGCCGCTCCCGGCTGCGTTGAACGCCGTCTGGATGCTTTCCAGGGTGGCGAGCACGGTGGCCAGATGGGCCGGCTGGTTGACGGCCCAGTCCTTCTGCGGCGCCAGACGGATGCGCGCCCCGTTGGCCCCGCCGCGTTTGTCCGAGCCACGGAAAGTCGAGGCCGAGGCCCAGGCGGCCGCAACCAGATCGGAGAGCGGCAGCCCGGATGCGAGAACCTTGGCCTTCAGCGCGGCGATGCCGGCCGCGCCGGTCACCGGGTGGCTGGCCGCCGGCACCGGGTCCTGCCACACCAGTTCCTCCGCCGGAACTTCAGTGCCGAGGTAGCGGATGCGCGGCCCCATGTCGCGATGGGTCAGTTTGAACCAGGCCCGGGCGAACGCATCGGCAAACTGCTCAGGGTTCTCGTGGAACCGCTTCGAGATCGGCGCATAGACCGGATCCACCTTCAGCGCGAGGTCCGACGTCAGCATCATCGGCGCGTGGCGCTTGGCGGGGTCATGCGCGTCCGGCACGGTGGTTGCCGCGGCCGGGTCTTTCGGCGTCCATTGCCACGCGCCGGCGGGGCTCTTGGTCAGTTCCCAGTCGTAGCCGAACAGCACGTCGAAATAGCCATTGTCCCATTTGATCGGATCGGGCGTCCACGCACCTTCAAGCCCGCTGGTGATGGTGTCGGCACCCTTGCCGGAGCCGAAGCTGTTCTTCCAGCCGAGCCCCAGTTCCTCGATGCTGGCGCCTTCGGGTTCGCGGCCGACATGCGCCGCGTCGCCGGCGCCATGGGTCTTGCCGAAGGTATGACCACCGGCAATCAGCGCCACGGTCTCTTCGTCGTTCATCGCCATCCGCTTGAACGTCTCGCGAATGTCCCGCGCCGACGCCAGCGGGTCCGGCTGGCCGTTGGGGCCCTGCGGATTGACGTAGATCAGGCCCATCTGCACCGCGCCCAGCGGATCTTCCAGAACCCGGTCACCGCTGTAACGCTTGTCGCCGAGCCAGGTGTCTTCCTGGCCCCAGTAGACGTCTTCCTCGGGCTCCCACACGTCGGCACGGCCGCCGCCGAAGCCAAAGGTCTTGAAGCCCATCGATTCCAGCGCGCAGTTGCCAGTCAGGATGATCAGGTCGGCCCATGACAGCTTGTTGCCGTATTTCTGCTTGATCGGCCAAAGCAGGCGGCGCGCCTTGTCGAGGCTGGCGTTGTCCGGCCAGCTATTCAGCGGAGCGAAGCGCTGCTGGCCCGACCCGGCGCCGCCACGGCCATCACCGATGCGATAGGTGCCCGCACTGTGCCACGCCATGCGGATGAAGAACGGGCCGTAATGACCGTAATCAGCCGGCCACCAAGCCTGGGAGTCGGTCATCAGCGCGTACAGGTCCTGCTTCACCGCCGCGAGATCAAGCTGTTTGAACGCCTTGGCGGAGTCGAAGCCGCCGCCCATCGGATCGGACAGCGAGGAATGCTGATGCAGGATCCTGAGGTTCAGCTGATTCGGCCACCAATCGCGATTGGACCGTCCGCCGAACGCGGTGTGCTTCGGGGCTACGTGGATAACCGGGCACCGGCCAGCGCTCTGACCGTCATTTCCGTCCATATTATTCTCCAAACTTGGCTGCGGTGATTGTTCTGGTCCGAGAGCGGGGACCATGTTGGCCTGAAAAGGCAATGCGGCTAGTCAGCCGCCAGGGGTTTGTGCGCCACGGCGAACAGGCGTCATCCCAACGAAAGCGGCTTGCCACACGGGCTGGCGGTGCAGCCTTCTGGCGGCCAGCGCAATTTGCCTGGGCGTCTGTGAACCGGCATCGGTTGCTGGCGTGTCTCCCCCCTGAGGAATTTATACATCCTAGCGGCATCCGGGCAGCCCACAACCGCATCAGGTGCGGCTGCCGCCCGGTTGTGACGCAAGCCTGTCCCCCAGGATGTTACGCGCAAGTGCGGCGTGAATCCACTGGGGTTGCCGTAGCATTCCGGCCACGATGGCGGCGCGTGCAGTGCGCGAGTCAAACCTTTGGTGGTCCACCTACGGTCATCCCGCGCTAGTGTGCGGCACCCAGATAGGCGGCGCGCACGGCGGGGTCGGTTTTCAACGCCGCGGCCGGGCCCGATACACTCAGACGGCCGTTTTCCATCACATAGCCGAAATCCGCGACATCGAGTGCGGCGGCGGCGAATTGTTCGACGAGCAGCATCGTCACCCGCTCGCGCTTCAGGCGTGCGATGATCACAAACACTTCCTCGACCAGTTTCGGCGCCAGACCCATGCTGGGTTCGTCGAGCAGCAGTACTTGCGGGTTCAGCATCAAGGCGCGCGCCATCGCCAGCATTTGCTGTTCGCCGCCGGACAGCGTGCCGGCATATTGCGCGCGGCGCTCGGCGAGGCGGGGGAATAGCTCGTACATCCGGTCACGGTCACGCAGCACATCGCCTTTCGGGCGGCTGCCGGTGAGGCGCGTGAACGCGCCGAGCAGCAGATTGTCGGCGACCGGCAGGTTGGCGAACACCCGGCGGCCTTCCGGCGAATGCGCCAGACCGCGTTTGGTGATCTGGAAACTCGGCAGACCGGTAATATCGGCCCCGGCCAGCGTGATCTTCCCCGCCTCGGGCTTGATCATGCCCGACAACGCCCGCAGCGTGGTGGTCTTGCCGGCGCCGTTTGAGCCGATCAGCGTCACCAACTGGCCCTCGGCGACTTCCAGCGAAATGCCGTGCAGCACCTTCACCCGGCCGTATCCCGCCACCAATCCTTGCACAATCAGCATGTCAGGCCGCCACCGTGGCATGGCTGCCACCAAGATAGGCGCTGAGCACTTTCTCGTCGCGCTGCACTTCGCCCGGTGTGCCCTCGGCAATCTTCTGGCCGAAATCCAGCACGCTGACGGTGTCGCACACGCTCATCACCACATCCATGTGATGTTCGATCAGCACCATGGTGATGCCATGGTCACGGATTTTGCGGATGATCCGCATCAGGTCTTGAATGTCTGGCGCGGTAAGACCGGCGGCGGGTTCATCGAGCAGCAGCAATTTGGGGTCGAGCGCCAGCGCGCGGGCGATTTCCAGTAGGCGCTGCTTGCCGTACGGCAGGTTGCGGGCTTCTTCGTGGGCGGCGCCGTCCAACCCGACGAACCGCAGCAATCCAGCGGCGCGGGTGCGCGCGGCCAGTTCCTCACGCCGTTCGCGCGGGCTGCACAGCGCAGCCCCGGCCATGCCGCCCTTGTAGGTATGATGCAGCCCGACCATGACGTTTTCCAGCAGCGTCAACTCAGCGAACAACTGCACGTTTTGGAAGGTGCGCGCGATGCCGCGCCCGGCGATGTCGGACGGCGTGTGCCCGCCGACCGGGCTGCCGAGGAACACCACGCTGCCCGCCGTCGGCGTGTAGATGCCAGTCAGTACGTTCATCATGGTGCTTTTGCCGGAGCCATTCGGGCCGATCAGCCCGTGCACGGTGCCCGCGCGGATCGACAGATCCACCCGGTCGAGCGCCTTCAAGCCGCCGAATTGCATGACGATCTGCTGCACTTCAAGCAGCGCTTCGCCGCCGGTGGCGGGTGCCGCACTTGCCCAGGCGGCGGCTTCGTTGCCTGCGATGCCGTGCTTCAGCCGCTGCGACGGCAGGATTTGCCGCACGAAACCGTAGATGCCATCGGGCAAATAGTAGACCACGAACAGGATCATCAGGCCGAAGATGGTGAGTTTGTAGTCGGTGATGCGTTCCAGGTACAGCGCGAACACGAAGAACGCGACGCACAGCGCCACCGGAATGGCGATGCGCCCCCGCTCCTCCGGTTTGCGGAACATGTGCACCGCACCACCCGCTACCGCCACGGCGGCCACGATGCCCGCCGCGATACGGAATAGTTGAATGTCGGCCAGCAGATTCGGCAGGAACACCACAACGGCGGCGCCGATGATCGGGCCGGCGCGCGACTTGCGCCCGCCCATCGTGACGGCCAGCAGGAAGGTGATCGACAGGTCGAAGCCGAAGTTGTTTGGCGCGATGTACAGCTCGGAATAGGCGAACAGCACGCCGCCCAATCCGGCGAAGCCCGCGCTGATCACGAAGGCCAGCACTTTGTGTTTGTAGACCGACACGCCCATGCAGTCGCAGGCGATCGGGCTGTCGCGCAGCGCCTCGAACGCCCGGCCGAAGCGCGAAGCGAGCAGACGGCTGACCACGAGCAGCGTCAGCACCAGGGCAATGACGACAATGTAGTAGAACTGCACGTCGGCCATTTTCTTGGCGGGCATTTTCAAGAATGGCAGCACATCGGCGAATGGCCGCCAGTCGAACACCAGCGGACGCTTCAGCGCGATGCCGAGCGGGCCTTCGGTGAGGAAGGTCATTTCATTAATCAGAATTTGTACGATGGTGCCGAATGCCAGCGTTACCATCGCCAAGTACGGGCCGGTGACACGCAGGGCGGGCAGGGCCAGCAGCGCGCCGAACCCGGCAGCGACGATAACCCCAGCCGGCAGCGCCCACCAGAAATTGATGCCCAGGCTGTCCGCCAGCACACCCGCCGTATAAGCGCCAATGCCGAACAGCGCTGCATGGCCCACCGAAACCTCACCGGTGTAGCCAAACACCACGTCGAGCCCGAGCGTCACCACCGAATAGATCATGATGACGACGAGCAAGTGCAGGTAATACGGGCTGCTGATCGCGAATGGGAACACCGCGAGGGCCGCTAGCGCCAAGGCTTTCAGGCTGCTGTTCAGCATCGCCCTAAACCTTCTTGATTGCGGCTTTGCCGAACAACCCGGAGGGTTTCAGCGACAGCACCAGCAGCAGCAGCAGCAATCCCGGCACATCCTTGTAACCAGTGGACAGATAAAACCCCGTCAGATTCTCGGTGATGCCCAAGATCAGCCCGCCGACCACCACGCCAAAGCCGCTGGATAGCCCGCCGATGATCGCCACCGCGAAGCCCTTCAAGCCCAGCACGCCGCCCATCGACGCGCCGGTCAGTGTTACGGGCGCGATCAACACACCGGCGAAAGCGGCCGCCATCGACGACATGGCGTAGGAGAAGGTAATCACCAGCGAGGTATTGACGCCAACCAGCCCGGCCGCATCGCGGTCGCCTGCGGTGGCGACGAAGGCGCGGCCATAGATCGAGCGGCGGTTGAACACTTCCACCGCCAGCATCATCGCCAGCGCGCCGACCACGATGACCAGTTCCATCGGCAGCACATTGACGCCCATGAACGACAGCGGCGCTTCCGGCAGCGGCGAGGGGAATTTCAGCGCATCGCGGCCCCAGATATTCTCCGCCAGATTGCGAAAGATGATGCCCAGCGCAATGGTCGCCATGATCCAGCCCGCTTCGGACTTAGTCTTGATCGCCTGCCGCACGCCGAGGCGTTCCACCACGGCGCCTTGCAGCAGCCCGAACGCCAGCACCACCGGCAGCATGATCAGGTAGCCGGTGTACGCCACCAGCGACCAGCCAACGAGAGAGCCAAGCATCAACGCTTCGCCCTGGCCAAAGTTCAATGTCTTCGAGGTGGCGAAGGTCAACTGATAACCGAACGCGATCACACCGTAGATCATGCCAACGGCGATGCCGCTGACGATTAGCTGTGCCAGGATTTGCATACAGGCTCCGTCGCGCAATGAGGGGCGGCCCGCTACGGACCGCCCGGCCGCCTTAGCCGCTGGTCTTGACGCGCAGCGCCTTGTCGCCTTCCAGATCCTCGGGATGCGCCGGCACCACGCGGCCGGCCTTCACCAACCCGAACACCGGAATATTGCCGCTGATCGCCTCATGGTCGGTCGGCGTGAACGGATGATCGTAGGTGGTCACCACGCCTTCAACCTTGCCTTTCAGATCTTCCAGCGCGGCGCGAATTTTGTCGCCCTCGGTGCCGCCCGCCTGGGTGATGGCGGCAGCCAGCAGATACACGCTGTCATAGCCCTGCGCGGCCGAAACCGGGCTGGCGATGCGGTCGATTTTGTAGGCGGCCTGATACGCCTCGATAAAAGCTTTGCGCTTCGGCGTGCTCGGCAACTGGATAAAGGTCTGCGGCATCATCGCGCCGTCGCCGTTCGGCCCCGCATTGTCGATGAACGTCGCCATCGACAGCGTCCAGCTACCAATCATCGGCAGCTTCCAGCCCAGCTTGGCCATGCCGTTGGCAATCTGCGCCAGTTCCGGACCGATGGCGTAGGTCAGGATCACATCCGCCCCGGCTTGCTTGGCCTTGAGCAGCTGCGCGGTCATGTCGGTGTCGCCGACGTTGAATTTCTCTTCAGCAACCGGCTTCATGCCGCGCTTGTCCAGCGCCGCGACGAGATCCTTGCGGCCAAGCTGGCCGTAGTTGGTGCTATCGGCCAGGATCGCCGGGGCCTTGAAGCCCTGCCGCACCACCGCTTCTTCGGCGATCATGCTGGACTGGATAGCGTCGTTCGCCGAGGTGCGGAAAATATAGTTATGCTCGGCTTTGCCGGGCTCGAACTGATGGCTGACGATGGTGCCGGTGGCGACGTTGTTCAGCACCGGAATTTCGGCTTCCTGGTAAAAGCGCTGGCTGGCCAGGGCAACGCCGGTGTTGATGTAGCCCAGCGTGGCCGCGACCTGTTCCTTGTTGATCAGTTCCTGGGCGATCTGCACGCCCAGTTCATTGCGCGCCTCATCGTCGCGCTCAACCAATTGGATTGGCCGGCCCAGCACGCCGCCGGCTTTGTTGATCTCAGTGACCGCAAGCTTGACCCCATCGCGCATGGACACGCCCATCGAGGCGGACCCGCCGGTGAACGGGCCGCTGAGGCCCACTTTGATCGGGTCGGCGGCGCGTGCGGTCAGTGGCAGGGTGGCGGTCAGCGCGGCCAGCACAGCGGCGGCCAGCAGCGAACGTCGGGCGTTTTGCATCGTTCTCTCCCCATTGACCCGCTTCGTTCCGTACGCGCGGGCATACCTGTTAAAGGTGGTCTACTACGCTTTGCCTGCAACGCCCAGATCGCGCGCTTTGCTTAGTTTCCGCGCGCCAGTCAGGTCACCGGCGGGCGCTTGGCCAGCGGCACCGAGAACTGCGGCTCGGTGTCCCACGGGAACAAAATCCAGGTGTCCTGCGAAACCTCGGTGACGAAACTGTCGACCAGTTCCTTGCCGAGCGGCTTGGCGTAGACGCAGGCAAAATGCGCCTTCGGCAACAATGCGCGCACCACGCGGGCGGTGGTGCCGGTGTCCACCAAATCGTCGACGATCAGAAAGCCTTCGCCGTCGCCCGCCGCCGACGGGGCTTTGGTCACGCGCGGCTCGCCTTTGTGTTCCTCGTCATACGTCACGATGGACACGCTTTCGATCAGCCGCACGTCGAGTTCGCGAGCGATAATTGCCGCCGGGATCAGCCCGCCGCGGGTGATCGCTACGATGCCGGTCAACGGGCGCAGCGGCATCAGCCGCCAAGCCAAGGCGCGGGCGTCGCGGTGTAACTGGTCCCAGGTGACCGTGTAATAATGCGTGGCCATCAGAACAAACGCCCCCCGTTCGGAACTTGAAAGTCCGGTTTTATCAACACGACCGCGCCGTCTTCGTCCGGCACGCCCAGCGTCAGCACCTCGCTGACGAAGCTGCCGATCTTGCGCGGCGGGAAATTCACCACTGCCAGCACCTGCCGCCCGATCAACTGGTCCAACCGGTAATGCACGTTGATCTGCGCCGAGGACTGTTTGGTGCCGAGCTCCTCGCCGAAGTCGATCCACAGCTTGAACGCCGGTTTGCGCGCCTCGGGGAACGCCTTGGCGTCCACGATGCGCCCGGCCCGAATGTCCAGCTTGTCGAAGTCTTCAATGGTGGCCACGGGACGGAGTCCCTCTGCGGTTAAGCCGCGCAGTTTCCTGCGAAGCCGCCCAGTTGCCAATGGGGGGCGGGCGTGCCAGCAAGTTGTCACCAGAGATCGGGCGAGGGTGACACATGCGCGACTTCCACCTGCCGGGCCGCAGCCCGGCCTATGCAGCCAACGGCATGGCGGCGACCTCGGTGCCCGCCGCGACGCTGACCGCGCTGGATGTGCTGCGCGCTGGCGGCAACGCGATGGACGCGGCGATTGCGGCGGTGGCGGTGCAGTGCGTGGTGGAACCGCAATCCACCGGCATCGGCGGCGACTGTTTTTGTCTGTATGCCCCCGCCGGCACAAACAAGGTTATCGCGCTGAATGGCTCGGGCCGCGCCCCGGCCGGGGCCAGCATCGACTATTTCGAGTCGCAGGGCATCACCGCGCTGTCCAATATCTCGCCGCACGCCGTCACGGTGCCGGGCGCGGTCTCGGCGTGGGAGACGCTGCTGTCGGCGCACGGCACCCGCAGCCTGCGCGAATTGCTGCAACCGGCGATCCGCTTTGCCGAGGAAGGCTTCATCGTCACCCCGCGCGTGGCGATGGACTGGGCGCATGTGGTCGAGAAGCTGAAGGCCAGTGGTGCTGCAAAATTCCTCCCCGGCGGCAAGGCCCCAGTGGCCGGTGACCGCTTTGTACAGCCGCAACTGGCCGAAACGCTGAAGGCGATTGCCAGCGGCGGCGCGGCGGCGTTCTACGAGGGGCCGATTGCCGCCGATATGGTGGCCACTCTGCGCGCCCGTGGCGGTCTGCACACCGAGGCGGACTTCGCCGCCGCCCGCACCGCAGCGCATTTCGTCGAACCGATTCACACCAAGTATCGCGGCTACGATGTGTGGCAGTGCCCGCCGAACGGCTCGGGACTGCTGGTGCTGATGCTGCTCGGCATCGTCGGCGGCTGGGACCCGGCACCCGACGGTGCGATGGGGGTGACGCGCTATCACCGCCATCTGGAAGCCGCCCGCATGGTTTACCGCGACCGCGACGCCTTCCTGGCCGATCCGCTGCAAACTGAGGTGCCGGTGGCGCATCTGACCAGCCCGGAATATCTGGACGGCCTGCGTCGGCTGATCCGCGACGATGTGGCGCTGCGTGACCTGCCGCGCGCCGGCGAGGCGGAACTGCCGCGCCACAAGGACACTGTGTACCTGACGGTGGTGGACCGCGACGGCAACGCGGTCAGCTTCATCAACTCGCTGTTCGAAAGCTTCGGCAGCGGCATTCTGGCCGAGAAGTCGGGCGTCATGCTGCATAATCGCGGCCTGGGTTTCCGCCTCCAGCGGGGCCATCCGAACTGCATCGCCTCGTTCAAGCGCCCGATGCACACCATCATCCCCGGCATGGTCACCAAGGACGGCGAAGCGGTGCTGAGCTACGGCGTGATGGGCGGGCATTATCAGCCGATGGGGCAAACCTGGTTCCTGGCCAATCACTTCGACTACGGGCTGGACGTGCAGGAAGCCATCGACCTGCCGCGCGTGATGCCGTTTGCCGGCCGAGTGGAAGCCGAACGCGGCGTGCCCGTCGCGCTGATCGATCAGTTGTCGCGCCTGGGCCACTTGGTGGACCGTATCGACCGTCCGCACGGCGGCGGGCAGGCGATCCTGATCGACCGCCAGCGCGGGGTGCTGATCGGCGGGTCCGATCCGCGCAAGGATGGGATGGCGTTGGGGTATTGAGTAGTTAGCAGAACGGGTTGGATATCGCCGGGCTTGACCCGGCGGTCGATTTTGTCAGGCGTCAGCTTTTCGTGGCTTGAGAGATTGCCGGGTCATGCCCGGCAATGACGGCATATTTAGCTTCATTGACCGAACAATTCGCCGGTGCGCTGTCCGCTGTTGAGCGTCATAGACGATGGCGAAGATGATTCTCGTCATTGGGTAATGGCAACTTACCAGCCGGGTCCCCGTCAACCATCTTGCGCCCGCCTCGCCCATGGCCTGCAATGCGTCACCCATTGCACGAGCCACCCATGACCGAACCCTGCGACCTGACCGCGCTCGATGCCCGTGCCCTGATCGGCGCCAAGCGGCTCTCGCCGGTGGAGCTCACCGAAAGCTGCATCGCCCGTATCGAGGCGGTCGATCACGCAGTCAACGCCATGGTGGCGCGCGATTTCGGCCGCGCGCTCGCCACCGCGAAGCAGGCCGAGCAGGCGGTGATGCGCGGCGACGCGCTCGGCGCGCTGCACGGCCTGCCGGTGGGCATCAAGGATCTGGAGGAAACCGAAGGCCTGCGCACCACTTTCGGCAGCCCGATCTTTGCCCACCACGTGCCGGAGATCGACGACCGCAGCGTGGCCTGCCTGCGCGCAGCCGGGGCCATCGTGCTCGGCAAGACCAACACGCCGGAGTTCGGGGCCGGGGCCAACACCCGCAACGCCGTGTATGGCGCGACCGGCAATCCGTTCGATCCGTCGCGCTCGGCGGCTGGTTCGTCCGGCGGTTCGGCGGTGGCGCTGGCCACCGGCATGGTGCCGCTGGCCAGCGGCAGCGACATGGGCGGCAGCCTGCGCAATCCGGCGGCGTTCAACGGCATTGTCGGCTTCCGCCCGTCGCCGGGTCTGGTCGCCACCGAAAAGCACGGCCACGGCTGGTCGCCGCTGGCGGTGAACGGGCCGATGGCGCGCAACGTGCCCGACTTGGCGCTGATGCTGTCGGCCATGGTGTCCGACGATGTGCGCGACCCGCTGGCGTTCAGCGTGCATGGCCGTCAGGTGCGGAGTGCGAGCGAGTTCCACCCGCTGGCGCCGGCCGACTTGTCGCGGTTGCGCGTGGCGATCACCCCGGATTTCGGCTTTGCGCCGACCGAGAGCATTGTGCGCGCGGCGTTGACCGAGAAGACCGGCCTGTTCGCCGGGCTGTTCGGCCAGGTTGATTTCACCACGCCGGATTGCGCGGGTGCGGACGAAGCGTTCGCCGTGCTGCGCGCCACCAGTTTCCTCGGCGCGCATCTGGAAAAGGTGACGGCCCGCCCGCAGGATGTCGGGCCGAACGTGCGCGCCAATGTCGAGGAAGGGCTGCGCTACTCTGCCGCCGACGTGGCCCGCGCGCTGGCGCTGCAAACCGCACTGTACCGGCGCTGGCAGGACTTCTTCCAGAATTACGACGTGGTGCTGTCGCCCACCGTCACCATCTCGCCGCGCCCGTGGTCGGAGTTGTACCCGACGCAAATCGATGGTGTGGCAACGAAAAGTTATTTCCACTGGCTGGCGCTGGTCTACGCGGTGACGCTGCCGGGCCATCCGGCGCTGAGCCTGCCGGTCGGGCGCGACGCCCACGGCCTGCCGTTCGGCCTGCAAATCACCGGCCCGCGCGGCGGCGATGCGCTGGTGCTGCAAGTGGCGGCGGCGCTGGAGCAGGCATTGGCCGGTGATCCCCGCACCGCGCGCCCGGTGCCGGACGTGGCGGCGCTGGGTAAAGCGGGGCCGATTTCGGCGATGCCGGGGTTCCTCGGGTTTTCGTGAGGGCCCACGTTTCAGGAGCTGGTGCGTATTGCCGATCTGGCCGTGATCGCTGGGCAGGCGCGCGATGCTGAAATTGCCGAAATGCTCGCCTGGGCGCGCGTGCAAAGGCCGATGCTGGAAGCGACTTGGGCAACCCTCGACGAGCACTTCTGAGAGGCGGATGACCATGCAACGCAAAAGATTGCCTCGGATTATCGGCATAAGCGCGGGGACCGCACCGCTCACATTGCGCGTGCGGTGGAAGGCCGGCGCTGTTTGCACGCTGTGGCGGCTGGCGCAGGAGCAGTCCGGAGCGACGATGACCGCTGAGGCATTTCGCCGTTGGCGTGAGGCGCATGCATATTCGCTGGACGCGGCGGCGGCGGCCCTGGGGCTGAGCCGGCGAACCATTGCTTATTATGAACAAGGCGAGAAACCGATTCCGCGTGTTGTCGCCCTGGCCACGCGCGGTCTGGAACTCACGGCGTAACGCCGGCATCGCTGCGCCCTTGGCGCGCTGCACCGCAAGGTGATACGCACCCGCCGTTCGTCATCCGTTACAAGGAGCGCGCCAGCATGAGCGCCATCGCCGATATCGTCGCCCGCGAAATCCTCGACAGCCGTGGCAACCCCACCATCGAGGTCGATGTCGTGCTGGACAGCGGGGCGGCGGGCCGTGCCGCGGTGCCGTCGGGCGCCTCGACCGGCGCGCATGAAGCGGTCGAACTGCGCGACGGCGACAAGTCGCGCTACGGCGGCAAGGGCGTGCTGAAGGCGGTGGCGTTTGCCGAGGGCGAGATCCTCGAAGCCATTGGCGGCATGGACCCCAGCGAGCAGGTTGCCATCGACGAGGCGCTGATCGATTTGGACGGCACGCCGAACAAGGCGCGTCTGGGTGCGAACGCCATCCTCGGCGTATCGCTTGCGGTGGCCAAGGCGGCGGCGGCGGATGTGGACATGCCGCTGTATCGCTATGTCGGCGGCGTGTTTGCCCGCACCCTGCCGGTGCCGATGATGAACATCGTCAACGGCGGCAAGCATGCCGACAACCCCATCGACATCCAGGAATTCATGGTTCAGCCGGTCGGCGCCTCCAGCGTGGCGGACGCGGTGCGGATTGGCGCCGAGATTTTCCACGCGCTGAAAAAGGCGCTGCACGACGCCGGGCATAACACCAATGTGGGCGACGAAGGTGGCTTCGCGCCGAACCTGAAATCGGCCGACGACGCGCTGGCGTTCATCAGCCGCGCTTGCGAGAAAGCCGGCTATCGCCCTGGCGAAGACGTGATGTTCGCCATCGATTGCGCCGCCACCGAGTTCTATCACGACGGCAAATACGTGCTGGAAGGCGAGGGCAAGACCTTCGACTCCGCCGGGATGGTCGATTATCTGGCCGATCTGGCTTCGCGTTACCCGATTTCCTCCATTGAGGACGGCTGCTCGGAAGACGATTGGGACGGCTGGAAGCTGCTGACCGATCGGCTGGGCAAGACCGTGCAGATCGTCGGCGACGATCTGTTCGTCACCAACCCGGAGCGGTTGCGCCGTGGCATCGAACTCGGCTCGGCCAACGCTATTCTGGTCATAGTCAACCAGATCGGCACGCTGACCGAGACGCTGGAAGCGGTCGACATGGCGCAACGCGCCGGGTTCCGCGCGGTGATGAGCCATCGTTCGGGTGAGACCGAGGACGCCACCATCGCCGACCTCGCGGTGGCGACCAATTGCGGCCAGATCAAAACCGGCAGCTTGGCGCGCAGCGACCGCACCGCGAAGTACAACCAGTTGATGCGGATCGAAGCCGAACTCGGGGCAGCGGCGCGTTTCGCTGGCCGTGGCATTCTGCGCCGCTGATTGCAGCGGTTGGTCCGCGCTGGGAAGCCAGCGCGGACCGGCTAGACTTTACGGATACGGATAATAATAGCTGCCGTCATAGACCGGCGGCTGGGCATACTGCCAATACGGCTGCTCCCAATAGGGGCGACGGTGATGATGGTGGCGCCACGGCTCATAGCCGTAACCTTCAGCCCATTCCCCGCCACCACCTTGCCATCCGCCGCCTTGCCACCCGCCGCCTTGCCATCCGCCGCCTTGCCATCCGCCGCCTTGCCACCCGCCGCCGCCGCCGCGCCACTCCTGCCGATCCCAGCGCCGCCCGCCGCCGCCGTCGTGGCCGCCCCAACCGCCGCCACCGCCCCAGCCGCCGTGATGGCCGCCACCTCCACCGGCATAGCCGCTGCCTTGGTGCCCGCCACCACCGCCCCATCCGCCTTGATGTCCCTGGTGGCCGCCGCCGCCGCCGCCATGATGTTGCCAGTCGGCGCCATCGTGGGCCGCGTGCGCCAAGCTGGGGATGACCAGCAACGCTGCGGCGGTGAGTAGGCTCAGCATCAGCGTGCGCGTCGTCATGGCTATGTCTCCGCAGCGGCCATCTGGGCCGCATTGGCATCTAACGCGGCAAACTTGTCCGAACCTTGGCCAGACTTTGGCCGTGCAAAGACACGGCAAAATGTGCTTGGGTGTCGCCGAGTCGCAGGTGCGGCTGGCAGCATTTGCGGGGGGCTGGATGGCGTTCGGGCGGACAATTCGGCGCAAGGCGCGGGCGGCCATTCCGCTGGCGGTGTTCATGGCGCTGATCGGCTACTTCATTTCCAACGCCGCGCAGGGCGACCGTGGCTTGCAAGGTCTGCCGCAGCGCCGCCTGGAATTGCAGCAGGCGCAAGCCGGGCAGGAAAACGCATCGGCCGAGGCGGCGGTGTGGGAACGCCGCGTCACGGGCCTGCTATCGCGGCTGGATATCGATGCGCTGGACGAGCGGGCCCGCGCGCAACTCGATCTATCCGACCCCAATGACGTGATTGTGCAGTACGACAAGGGCCGCAAGCTGTTCTAGCGGCGGCAAGGACCGTGCGAAGTTCGCCGCTCAGCCGCAATTTAATGTCGGACGCGCCGCCGTCGCCGGCAACACCCGGCGCGCAGCAGCGGCGGACCCGATAGCGGGACAAGCAGTTAACCGCTTTTCGGTTAACCCACCCTATTGCATTGCAACATCAGGGTTTTCCCCTGCGATTACGCTTGCCGCGCGCAAATGCTGCCGTTAGGTGTGCCGCATTAGTCCGGCAACCGAGCAGGAGAGCGTAGGCATGGCGCAGGCGGCTGAGGCGAAGAAGCGCGGCAAACCGCGCGAGAGCAATTCCGCGATGAACCGCGAAGAGCTGTTGCAAGCTTACCGGGACATGTTGCTGATCCGCCGCTTTGAAGAAAAGGCCGGTCAATTATATGGCATGGGTCTGATCGGCGGTTTCTGCCACCTGTATATCGGCCAGGAAGCCGTGGTGGTCGGAATGCAGACCGCACTCGGCCAGGGCGATGAGTTGATCACGTCTTACCGCGATCATGGCCACATGCTGGCTTGCGGCATGGATGCCAAAGGTGTGATGGCCGAACTTACCGGGCGCTCGGGCGGCTATTCGCGCGGCAAGGGCGGCTCTATGCACATGTTCAGCAAGGAGAAGAACTTCTTCGGCGGCCACGGCATCGTCGGCGCGCAAGTCGCGCTGGGCATCGGCCTGGGCTTCTCGAACTGGTACAAAGGCAACGACCGGGTATCGGTGACCTATTTCGGCGACGGCGCGTCCAACCAGGGCCAAGTGTACGAAAGCTTCAACCTCGCGGCGCTGATGAAGCTGCCGACCATCTTCGTGATCGAGAATAACAAGTACGGTATGGGCACCAGCGTCGAGCGCTCCACCGCCTCACGCGATCTGTCCAAGAACGGCGCGCCGTGGGGCATTCCGGGCTTGCAGGTCGATGGCATGGATGTCGAGGCGGTGCGTGAGGCGGCGTTGCAGGCGGTGGCGCACTGCCGGGCCGGCAAGGGCCCGTTCCTGCTGGAGATGAAAACCTACCGCTATCGCGGACACTCGATGTCCGACCCGGCCAAGTACCGCACCCGCGAGGAAGTGCAGAAAATGCGCTCCGAGCGGGACTGCCTGGAGCACACCCGTCTTAAGCTCGAAGCGCTCGGCGTCGAGGACGCTGCGTTCAAGCCGATTGACGACGAGGTGAAGCGCATCGTGCAGGAGGCTGCCGATTTCGCCCAGTCCAGCCCAGAGCCGGATGTGTCGCAACTCTGGACCGATATTCTGTTGGAGGGCTGAGCGATGGGCACCCAAATCCTGATGCCGGCGCTGTCGCCCACGATGACCGAGGGCAAGCTGTCGCGCTGGCTCAAGAAGGTCGGCGACGACATCAAGGCGGGCGAAGTGATCGCCGAGATCGAGACCGACAAGGCGACCATGGAGGTCGAGGCGGTGGACGAGGGCATCCTGGCCAAGATTCTGGTGCCGGAAGGTGCTGAGGGCGTCGCGGTGAACACGCCAATTGCCGAATTGGCCGGCGGTGCGGAGTCCGTCGCCGCTGCCCCGGCGCCGGTGGCGCACCCAGCCCCCGTTGCCGCCGCCCCAGTCGTCGCCCCAGTCGTCGCCCCGGTCGCCGCCCCGGTCAGCGAGGACAAGGATTGGGGGCCAACCGCGCCGATCACGGTGCGCGAAGCGCTGCGCGATGCGATGGCTGCCGAGATGCGCGCCGACGACCGCGTGTTCCTGCTTGGCGAGGAAGTCGCGCAGTATCAGGGCGCCTACAAAATCAGCCAGGGCCTGCTAGCTGAATTCGGCGACCGCCGGGTGATCGATACGCCGATCACCGAACACGGCTTCACCGGCATGGCGGTGGGTGCGGCGATGAACGGCCTCAAGCCGATTGTCGAGTTCATGACATTCAACTTCTCGATGCAGGCGATTGACCACATCATCAACTCGGCGGCCAAGACGCTGTATATGTCCGGCGGCCAGATGGGTTGCCCCATCGTGTTCCGCGGCCCGAACGGGGCCGCCTCGCGCGTCGGCGCGCAGCATAGCCAGTGCTATGCCTCGTGGTACGCGCACGTCCCCGGCCTGAAAGTGGTGGCCCCATGGTCCGCCGCCGACGCTAAGGGCCTGCTGCGCGCGGCGATCCGCGACCCGAACCCGGTGGTGTTCCTCGAAAACGAAATCATGTACGGGCAGACCTTCGACTGCCCGACCGCCGATGATTTCGTGCTGCCCATCGGCAAGGCGAAAGTCGAGCGTGCCGGCACCGATGTGACCATCGTGGCGTTCTCCATCATGGTCGGCGTGGCGATGAAGGCGGCCGGCTTGCTGGCCGGACAGGGCATCAGCGCCGAAGTGATCAACCTTCGCACGCTGCGCCCGCTGGATACCGAAACCATCGTGACCAGCGTGAAAAAGACCAATCGCATTGTCACGGTGGAAGAAGGCTGGCCGTTTGCTGGCATCGGCGCCGAAGTCAATATGCAGATCATTGAGCAGTGCTTCGACTGGCTGGATGCGCCACCGGTGCGCGTCACCGGGCTGGACGTCCCGCTGCCATATGCCGCCAATCTGGAAAAGCTGGCGCTGCCGCAGCCCGACTGGGTTGTGACCGCCGTGAAGAAGCTATTCTGAGACAAAGCGCCGAACGAGGGAACCGCAGCCAATGGCCACCAATATCCTGATGCCGGCGCTCAGCCCGACGATGACCGAGGGCACGCTGGCGCGCTGGCTCAAGAAAGAAGGCGACGTGATCAAGGCGGGCGACGTGATCGCTGAGATCGAGACCGACAAGGCGACCATGGAGGTCGAGGCGGTCGATGAGGGCATCCTGGGCAAGATCCTGGTGCCGGACGGCACGGCAGGCGTGAAGGTCAACGACCCGATTGCCGTGCTGGTCGAGAAGGGCGAGTCGGTGCCCGCCGCGGCGCCTAGCGCTCCGGCGTCAGTCGCTGCCACAGCTGCAACGCCACCTGCCGTGCCGCTCGCGGCCGTCGCCCCGGCCGTGCATTCCGCCCCAGCGGCAGCCTCGTCCGAGCGCATCGCTGTGTCGCCGCTGGCCAAGCGGATGGCGCTGCAAGCGGGCATTGACCTTGGCAGCGTGACTGGCAGCGGCCCCGGCGGCCGGATCGTCAAGGCCGACATCGAAGCCGCGCAGTCGCGTCCGCCCGCGCCGGCGGCGGTTGCCGCAGCGCCGGCACCTGCCGCTGCCCCGGGCCCTGCCGCTGCATCGGCCCCGAAAGCGCCGGCAGCCGTTATCACCGCACCGCACACGCTGGTGCCGAACAGCAGCATGCGCAAAGTCATCGCCCGCCGCCTGTCCGAAGCCAAGCAGACGGTGCCGCATTTCTACGTGTCGATGGACATTGAAATCGACGCGCTGCTCAAACTGCGCGCCGATCTGAATGCCCGCAGCGCCAAGGACGGTCCGAACGCCTTCAAGCTGTCGGTCAACGACTTGGTCATCAAGGCTGCCGCCATCGCGCTGCGCCGTGTCCCCAAGGTGAATGCCAGCTACACCGAGGACAACACGGTTCTGTACCACGATGTGGACATCTCGGTGGCGGTGTCGATCGCCGACGGACTGATCACGCCGATCATCCGCAAGGCCGACCTGAAGGGTCTGTCAGCGATCAGCAACGAGATGAAAGATCTCGCCGCACGCGCCAAGGCGGGCAAGTTGAAGCCTGAGGAATTCCAGGGCGGCGGCTTCTCGATCTCCAACATGGGCATGTATGGCGTGTCCAGCTTCGCCGCCATCATCAATCCGCCGCAAGCGGGCATCCTGGCCGTGGGCGCTGGCACCCAGCGCGCGGTGGTCAAGGACGGCGCGTTGGCGATTGCCACCGTGATGACGTGCACGCTGAGCGTGGATCACCGCGTGGTCGATGGCGCGCTCGGGGCCGAATGGCTGGCCGAGTTCAAACGCATCGTCGAAGATCCGTTGAGTCTGATGCTGTGAGCAGCTTCCGGTTTCGTGACGCCGTTCCCGGCGATGAGGCGCTGATCCTGCGCTTCATCCGGGAATTGGCCACCTATGAGAACATGCTCGATCAGGTCGAAACCGACGAGGCAGCGCTGCAGCGCGCGCTGTTCGGGCCGAAGCAGCGCGCCGAGGCGCTGATCATCGAGACGGACTCGGGGCCGGTGGGCTTCTCGCTCTGGCACTACAGTTTCAGCACGTTTAGCGGTGCGCCGAGCCTGTATGTCGAAGACGTCTATGTGCATGAGGCGCACCGTGGCGGCGGTATTGGCCGCGCGGTGTTCAAGTACTTGGCCGGCATTGCGCTGGCGCAAGGCTGCAAGCGCATGGATTGGTCGGTGCTGGACTGGAACGCGCCTGCCATTGGGTTCTACCGCAGCATCGGGGCCAAGCCGATCGAGGGCTGGACTGGCCAACGGCTGACCGGCGACGCGCTGACGGCGCTGGCCGCCTGAACCGATCAGTCCGGCCTGCGCCGGGGTGACGAGACCGAACGTAGCAGGAAGGAATATGACATGGCCGAGCAAACCTTCGACCTCGTGGTGATCGGCGGCGGACCCGGCGGCTATGTCGCGGCCATTCGTGCGGCCCAACTCGGCCTGAAAACCGCCGTGGTGGAGCGCGAGCACTTGGGCGGCATCTGCCTCAACTGGGGCTGCATCCCCACCAAGGCGCTGCTGCGCTCGTCCGAAGTCAACCACATGCTGCAACATTTGGATGAATTCGGCTTCGCCGCCGACAATATCCGCTTCGACTTGGCCAAGGTGGTGAAGCGTTCGCGTGGCGTCGCCAAGCAGTTGTCGTCCGGTGTGGCGCATCTGCTGAAGAAGAACAAGGTGACCGTGTTCGACGGCGCGGGCAAACTGGCCGGCAAGGGCACGGTTGCGGTCGAGAAGGACGGCAAACCGGTTGCCACGCTCGCCGCCAAGCACATCGTGCTGGCCACCGGCGCACGGGCGCGGCAATTGCCGGGCCTGGAGGCCGACGGCAAGCTGATCTGGACCTACAAGGAAGCCATGGTGCCCACCGCGATGCCGAAGTCGCTGCTGGTGATTGGCTCCGGGGCCATCGGCATCGAATTCGCCAGCTTCTATCGCAACATGGGCGCCGAAGTGACCGTGGTGGAAATGCTGGACCGCGTGCTGCCGGTCGAGGACGAGGAAATCTCGGCGCTCGCCCGCAAGGCGTTCGAAAAGCAGGGCATGAAGATCATCACCTCGGCCGCCGTGAAGGGCGTCACCAAAGGGGCCGACAATGTGACCGTCACCGTTGAAGCGGACGGCAAGTCGCAGCAAATCGTGGTGGACCGGGTGATTTCCGCCGTCGGCATTGTCGGCAATGTGGAAAACCTCGGTCTCGAAGGCACCGGGGTAAAAGTGGATCGCACCCATGTGCTGATCGACGAATTCTGCCGCACCGGCGAGCCGGGCGTGTACGCCATCGGCGATCTGTGCGGCCCGCCGTGGCTGGCGCACAAGGCGAGCCATGAGGCGGTGATCTGCGTGGAAGCCATCGCGGGCAAGCATCCGCACCCGATGGATTTCGGCAACATCCCCGGCTGCACCTATTGCCGCCCGCAAGTCGCCTCGGTCGGCATGACCGAAGCCAAAGCCAAGGCGGCGGGGCACGCGGTGAAGGTCGGCCGCTTCCCGTTCATCGGCAACGGCAAGGCCATCGCCATGGGTGAGCCGGATGGCTTGGTCAAAACCGTGTTCGACGCGCAGACCGGCGAATTGCTCGGCGCACACATGATCGGCGCCGAAGTGACCGAGATGATCCAGGGTTACGTGATCGCCCGCACGCTGGAAACCACCGAGGCCGATCTGATGCACACGGTGTTTCCGCATCCCACGGTCAGCGAAACCATGCACGAAGCGGTGCTTGACGCGTACGGCCGCGCCATCCACTTCTAGGCGGCACAATCCGCTAGGGAATGATTGACGATGACCGTGCGAGTCCTGGTCGACCATCGCGCGGGCGAACCGAAACTGGTCCGCCATCCTGAGAAGGCGCACCGGCCCGATAACCCGATCCAGCGCAAACCGTCCTGGATTCGGGTGAAGGCCCCGAACAGCCCGATCTATCACGAGACCCATGCGCTGATGCGCGCCAATGGGCTGGTGACAGTGTGCGAGGAAGCCGCCTGCCCGAATATCGGCGAATGCTGGTCGCAACGGCACGCCACCATGATGATTATGGGCGAGACCTGCACGCGGGCCTGTAGCTTCTGCAATGTGGCTACTGGCCAGCCGGACGCGCTGGACGCCGGTGAGCCGAATCGGGTCGCGGACGCGGTGGCCAAGCTCGGCTTGCGCCATGTGGTCATCACCTCGGTAGACCGCGACGATCTGCCCGACGGCGGCGCCGCGCATTTCGCCGCTGTGATCCGCGCCATTCGCGCGGCAGCGCCCGCGACCACCATCGAAGTGCTGACGCCGGACTTCCTGCGCAAGACGGGGTCGGTCGAGGTTGTGGTGGCGGCGCGGCCGGATGTGTTCAACCACAATCTGGAAACCGTGCCTCGGCTGTATCCCACGATCCGGCCCGGCGCGCGCTATTTCCAATCGCTGCGCCTGCTCGACAACGTGAAGCGGCTCGACCCGGCGATCTTCACCAAGTCCGGGCTGATGGTGGGCTTGGGCGAGGCGCGGCCAGAGATCATGCAGGTGATGGACGATCTGCGGGTGGCGGACGTCGATTTCCTCACCCTCGGGCAGTATTTGCAGCCGACCGTCAAGCACGCCGCAGTGGCCGAGTTCGTCACGCCGGAGGGGTTCGATGATTACGCCAGGGTGGCGCGCGCCAAGGGCTTCCTGCTGGTGTCGGCCACGCCGTTGACCCGTAGTTCGTATCACGCTGACGCTGATTTCGCGGCGTTGCAGGCGGCGCGCAGTCACCAGTTAGCCGGGGCCAGCGCCTAAGCCATGCCGACGCACGCTGAAACCAAAGTGATCCCGTACACCTCGGAACAGTTGTTCGACTTGGTGGCCGACGTGGCCAAGTATCCGCAGTTCCTGCCGTGGTGCGTTGGCGCCCGCATCCGCAGCAAGACGGCGGCGGAACTGGTGGCCGACCTGACCATCGGCTTCGGCCCGTTCCGCGAGAGCTTCACCAGCCGCGTGGTGCTCGACCGGCCGCACGCGGTGCGCGTGCGCTATGAGAACGGACCGTTCAAGTATCTGAAAAACCAATGGACCTTCGCGCCCGACCCGCGCGGCAGCAAAGTGGATTTCTTCGTCGATTTCGAATTCCGCAGCCGCATCCTGCAAGCCGCCATCGGCGTGGTGTTCCATGAAGCGGTGCGGCTGATGGTCAATGCCTTCATCAAGCGGGCGCGCGAAGTCTACGGCCCGTCGGCCGTGACGTCTGCCCCCCCGCGCGCCATTCCGGCTACCCCGCAGGACGCCTGAGCTTCCCCTTTTCGCCCCAGAGAGCACCCCATATGGTTCATGCCCCGTCGCGTCCCACGCCCGGTTTGCCGCCGGTTCGCGTGAACCTTTACTCCGACACCCAGACCCGCCCGACCCAGGCCATGAAAGCGGCCATGCTGGAGGCCGAGGTCGGCGACGAGCAGGCGGGGCTGGACCCGACCATCGACGCGCTGTGCGACCGCATGGCCGCCTTGCTCGGCAAAGAAGCGGCGATCTTTCTGCCGTCGGGCACCATGTGCAACCAGGTCGCCATCCTGACGCATTGCCGCCCCGGCGACGCGGTGCTGGCGCATCGCACCGCCCATATCCTGACCGCTGAGGGCGGCGGCGCCGCCGCCCTGACCGGCGCGCAGATCATGCCGCTGGAAGGCGAGGGCGGGCAGTACACGGCGGACACGCTGCTGGCGGCGTTCAATGGCGGCTCGCGCTACGACATGCCGCAAACGCTGGTCGAAGTGGAGCAAACCGCCAATCTGGGCGGCGGCACGGTGTGGCCGCTGGCGGCGTTGAACGCGGTGGCCGATCTGGCGCATGCGCGCGGCATCGCCACGCATATGGACGGCGCGCGGCTGATGAACGCCGTTGTTGCCGCAGGCGTGCCGGCGCATGAAATGGCCGCCGGTTACGACAGCGTGTGGCTGGATTTCACCAAGGGCCTGGGTGCGCCGCTCGGTGCGGTGCTGTGCGGCTCGGCGGCGTTCATCGACCGGGCGTGGCGCTGGAAGCAGCGGCTCGGCGGATCGCTGCGCCAGGGCGGCATCTGTGCGGCCGCCTGTCTGTACGCGCTGGATCACAATATCGACCGGCTGGCTGACGACCACGACAACGCCCGCGTGCTGGCGCGCGGCTTGGCGCAAATCCCGGGCCTCGCAGTCCAGTCGCCGCAAACCAATCTGGTATTTTTCGACACCACCGGCACCGGGCGCAACGCCAGCGATATTGCCGGAGCGCTGCGCCAGCTTGGCGTGATGGTCTCGGTGATGGGCACGTATCGCGGGCGCGCGTGCACGCATCTTGACGTGACGCGGGCACAGGTGGATGAGGCGGTCGCTGCAATGCAGCAGGTACTGGCGGCGTAACCACGCAGCCCAACCAATATCCGGCGACCAACAGCTTCGCCATCCCATCTGCGGCGCCATCTGAGCTAAGGTGCCGCCGCATTCCGCCAGGAGACTCGATTCGATGCGCTTCGCACTTCCCGCCGCTGCCCTGCTGCTGTTCGCCGTTCAGGCGTCCGCGCAGACCACCGCCCCGATCACCTCTGCGCCGTTGACCGCGCCCGCCCCTGCGACCCCGGCGCCGGCCGCAGCACCTGCTCCGGCATCCGCTGCCCCGGCATCCGCTGCCCCGGCAGCGGCGGCGCCCGCCACTACGCCGAAGGCAACCGCCAAGAAGCACAGCCAGACGCTGCAACAGCGCTTCGACGCCGCCAACACCACGCATGATGGCCATCTGACCAAGGATCAGGCCACCGCCGCCAAGTGGGGCTACGTCACCAGCAGCTTCAGCAAGATCGACAAGGATCACAAAGGCTACGTGACCGTCGAGGACATCCGCGGCTACGCCAAGACCAAGCACGCCACCAAGACCAAGACCAAAGCTCCGGCCGCCGCCGCGCCGGCTGCTCCGGCCACCAACAATTAACCCACGGCTGTTCGGCGGCCTGCCGCTCTCTCTCCGCCGTATCGCGGAGGGGAGAGAGCTCGCGGGCTACGCCACTTTCGCGCCGAACGCGGCGAGCCAAGTATCGACGGCCGCCGCCACAGTGGCTTGAATATCGTGCGTCGTGGGTTCGGGCGGCAGCCCCAGGCTGGCGCGCAGGAATAGACTGCTGCGCAACAGCGCCATGAATTGCTGGGTGGCCACGTCCAGATCGGCTGGGCCGATCAGCCCTGCGGCTTGCTGCACGGTCAGCCAGCCGCCGACCCGGTCGCAGAAGCGCTGCGGCCCCGCCGCGTGAAAGGCCGCGCCGAGTTCCGGAAATCGGACGCTTTCAGCAATAGTGATGCGGAATATCGACAGCGTGCGCGGGCTCATCATGAAGCTCAGCACCCGCTGGCCGATCGCTTCCAGCGCCGCGCGCAAATCCGTCACCGGCCCCGGTGGCAATAGATCCTCGATCTGGGCCACCACGCCGCGCTCCGAGACGATCATTGCGAATAGCTGATCCTTCGATGTGAAATGCGCGTACAGCGTGGCTTTCGACACGCCGGCACTGCGCGCCACCGCGTCCATGCTGACCGCGCCATAGCCATACGCCAGAAACAGCTTCTCCGCCGCGTCCAGCACCTGGAGGCGTTTGGGGGAGCATTCGGTGGCCGCGTCGCTCAGGGACTGTCCCATGCCGGATAAGTGGCGCTGCGGTCACGGTGTCGTCAAGACGAAACTGAACGGTTCAGTTTAGTCTTGACGCACTGCAGCACCGCCCTCATGTTCCGGGCAGCTGAACTGAACCGTTCGGTTTACCGTAAGGATCAGCGGATGAATGCCGTGAGCGACAAGCCCGCGCCAGCCCCGGCGGCCCCCAACATGACTGTTTCGCCAGCACCCGGCCGGACCCGCAAGCGGGCGATCCAGGTGGCGGCTCTGGCCGTGGTGCTGCTCGGCTTCGGGCTGACGTTGAACTGGTGGCTGCGCGAAGGCCGCTGGATCGAGAGCACCGACAACGCCTATGTGCAAGGCGATATCGCGGTGCTCGGCGCGCGACTCGAAGGCGACGTGGCGGCCATTCATGTAACCGACAATCAGATTGTCCACGCGGGCGACCCGTTGATCACGCTTGACCCAGCGGACTGGAAATTGCGGCTTGAGCAGGCGCGTGCCGCCGCCGCCGAAGCCGCCGCCGGCATCGAGACGGCGCAGCGGCAGTTGGAGCAGGCCGGATCGGCTATCGCCCAGGCCGATGCGATGATCGATCAGGCGCAGGCCGAGTGGGCGCGCGCCGATGCTGATGCCGGGCGCACCGGCACGCTGGCCAGCGCCGGGTGGGCGTCGCGCCAGACCAACGAGACCAAGATCGCCGATCAGCGCAAATCGGTCGCCTCGGTCGCCTCCGCACGCGCCCAGCGCGACAGCGCCACCCAGGCGCTCGGCGTGGCCCGCGCCGCAGTGGCGCAGGCGCAAGCGCATAAGCTGACGCAGGAATCGGCCGTGCAATTGGCTGAGCGCAACCTGAGCTATACCGTGATCCGTGCGCCGTTCGACGGCATCGTGGGCAATCGTGCGGCGCAACTCGGCCAGCATATCAATCCGGCGTTGCAGTTGATCGCGGTGACACCGCTGCGCAGTCAGCTTTACGTGGTGGCCAACTTCAAGGAAACCCAACTGCGCGCCATTCAGCCGGGCCAGAAGGTGCTGTTGACCCCGGATATCAACAGTGCGGACGCCATCGAAGCGCGGGTGGATAGTCTGGCGCCAGCCACTGGTGCACTGTTTTCCTTGCTACCGCCGGAAAACGCCACCGGCAATTTTACCAAAGTGGTGCAGCGCGTGCCGGTCAGGATCGTTATTCCCGCCGCCACCGCCGCGCAGGCGGCATGGCTGCGCGCCGGGCTGTCGGTTACGGCTGAGGTCGATACGCGCGGCCCGCAAGCGGTGCGCCATGGCCTGTTCGGCAGCCTCGCGGCGCTGTTCGGGGCGGGCTAACCCCGATGGCGCCGCCGCTGCCGCCGGGCACGAGGCCACTCACGTGGCGTGACTGGGCCGGGTTCATGGCCATGGTGTTCGGGATGTTCATGGCGATTCTGGACATCCAGATCGTCAGCGCTTCGATCAGTGAGATCCAGGCCGGATTGTCCGCCAGCCCAGACGAAGCCGCCTGGGTGCAGACCAGCTACTTGATCGCCGAGATCGTGATGATCCCGCTATCCGGCTGGCTGTCGCGCCTGCTGTCCACGCGCGTGCTGTTCGTGCTGAGTTGCGCAGGTTTTACACTGTTCTCATTGGCCTGTGCGTTCTCGACCTCGCTGAGCGCAATGATCGTCTTCCGCGCCCTGCAAGGCTTCACCGGGGGGGCGATGATCCCGACGGTATTCGCCACCACGTTCCTGCTGTTCCCGCCCAATAAGCGGGCGCAAATGTCGGTGGTGATCGGCCTGACCGCGACGCTGGCGCCGACCATCGGGCCAACGCTGGGCGGCTGGCTGACCCAGGCGCTGTCATGGCACTGGCTGTTTCTGATCAACATTCCGTTCGGGATCGCCGTCGTGGTGGCAGTGTGGCTGCTGCTGCATATCGACAAGCCGAATTACGCTCTGCTGCGCAGTTTCGACCCGCTGGGGCTGGCGTTGATGGGCGTCTTCCTGGGTTCGTTGGAATACGTGCTGGAGGAAGGCAACAAGAACGACTGGCTGCAAGACGAGACGATTGGCTGGCTGTGTCTGGTAGCCGTGGTCAGCGGCGGACTGTTTCTGTGGCGTATGCTGACGCAGGCCGATCCGCTGGTGGATATGAAGGCGTTCCGCAATATCAACTTCACCAATGGCTGCGCGTTTTCCTTGGTGATGGGGATTGGGCTGTACGGCTCGGTCTACGTCACCCCGCTGTTTCTGGGCCGGGTGCGGCATTACAACTCGCTGCAAATCGGCGAGACGATGTTCGTCACCGGACTGACCATGTTCATGGCCGCCCCCATCGCCGGCAAACTGGCGGCCAAGGTAGATTTGCGCCGCATGCTGGCCGCCGGGCTGTTGATGTTCGGCGTGTCGCTGTGGTGGCTTGGGCACCTGACCAACCAGTCGTCGTTTTGGGAAATGCTGCTGCCGCAGGCGTTGCGCGGCTTCTCGATGATGTTCGTCATGCTGCCGACCAACCAACTCGCACTCGGCACCTTGCCGCCGCAGCAGGTGAAGAATGCGTCCGGGCTGTACAACCTGATGCGAAACCTCGGCGGGGCCATCGGGCTGGCGCTGATCAACACCATCGCTTCGACCCGCATGGCAATCCACACCGAGCATTTGAACGAGCAGGTCACGTGGTCGCGCCCGGCCGCGATCAACATGCTCAATGAGATGACTTGGGCGCTAACACCCGGCCTGAACAGCAACGCCCAAGCGGGCGCGTTGCGCCGCATGGCGCTGATGGTGCAGCGTGAGGCGCTGACGCTGTCGTATAACGACGTGCTGCTGCTGATGGCGGCGGCGTTCTTCGTCGCCATTCCGCTGACGCTGCTGATGGCCAAGCCGAAAATGGCGACCGGCGGGGCGCATTGACGCATCAGCTATCTGGCAGGGTGGACTTGTTCTCAGCGGCGGGCCACTTAACCTCACCGTCTAGGAGGACAAGCATGGCCTATATCCGCAATGACGACGACGACCCCGATGTGCCCGAGCCGGACGGCCCGCAGCCGAAGGAGCCGGACGACAACAAAACACTTTCCTCGCCGATCAACGAGCTCGAATCGCGGCTGTTCAGCCAGCGCAAGGTGCTGGTGTTCGGCGCGATCAACGATAAGCTGGCCCGCGATGTTACCGGCCGCCTGCTGGCGCTGGCGGGCGCGTCGTCCAAGCCCATCGACGTCTACATCAACTCGCCCGGCGGGCATGTGGAAAGTGGCGACACCATCCACGACATGATCCGCTTCGTCGGCTCCGAATGCCCGGTGCGGGTGATCGGCACTGGCTGGGTGGCGTCGGCCGGGGCGCTGATCTTCCTGGCGGGTGCCAAGGACAAGCGTTTCTGCCTGCCCAAGACCCGCTTCCTGCTGCATCAGCCGATGGGCGGCGTGCGGGGCCCCGCGACCGACATTGACATCGAAGCCCGCGAGATCGGCAAAATGCGTGAGCGGCTGAACCGGCTGATTGCCGACGAAACCGGCCAGACGCTTGAGAAGGTCACGCTGGATACCGACCGCAACTACTGGATGGGGCCCGACGAAGCCATCGCCTACGGCATGGTCACCAAGGTGATCACCTCGGCCGCCGAGCTCTTGGCTGCCTAGCGGCAAACCGCCGCCCGCGCTATTGCTCCTCCCGTAATCCAACGGGAGGAGCGAACGTGGCAAACAAAATCGCCTGGGGCGTCATCAGCACCGCCAATATTGGCACCGCGAAAGTCATTCCGGCCATGCAGCGCTCCGAGCGCTGCCGGATCGACGCCATCGCTTCACGCGATCTGGCGACCGCGCAGACCACCGCCAATGAGCTTGGCATTCCGCGCGCTTACGGCAGTTACGAGGAACTGCTGGAAGATCCGGCCATCGAGGCGATCTACAACCCGCTGCCCAACCATTTGCATGTGCCCTGGACCATCAAGGCGATGGAAGCGGGCAAACACGTGCTGTGCGAGAAGCCGATTGCGCTGACTGCCGAGGAAGCCCGCCTATTGATCGATGCGCGTGAGCGCACCGGCAAGATCGTTGCCGAGGCGTTCATGGTGCGGCAGAACCCGCAATGGCAGCGCGCCCGCGCCATCGCCCAATCCGGCGAAATCGGCGACGTGCGGGCGGTGCAGACGCTGTTCACGTATTTTCTGCTCGACCCGGCCAACGTGCGCAATCAGGCTGATATCGGCGGCGGCGGGCTGATGGATATCGGCTGCTATGCCATTGTCACCGCACGCTATATCTTCGGCGCAGAACCCAGCCGCATCGCTGCCTTGATCGACCGTGACCCGGTGATGCGCACTGACCGGTTGACCAGCGCATTGATGGAATTCCCCGGCGCTAGGCATTTGACCTTCACCTGCTCCACCCAGCTTTCGCCGCACCAGCGGGTGACTATCGTCGGCACCAAAGGCCGTGTGGAAGTGCTGGTGCCGTTCAACGCGCCGAACCAGCGGCCTTGCCAGATTGTGGTCGACGACGGGCGCGATCTGTTCGGCGGCGGGGCGCGGGTGGAGGAATTCCCGATTGCCGATCAATACGCGCTGCAAGGCGACGCATTTTCCCGCGTGGTGCGCGGCGAGGCGGCGTTGGAATACCCGATTGAGGACGCGGTGCTGAACATGCAGGTGATTGACGCCACGTTCCGCGCGGGCGCTAGCGGGGAGTGGACCAGCCCTTAGGGCAAGCAAAGCGTGGTGGAGTAAGCGCCTCGCCAGCAGGATGTCCGTCTTTGCCGGGCTTGACCCGGCAATCCAGGGTTGCGCGAAGATTGCTGGGAGAATGCCACGCATCGTCGGGCGGCCAGGATGCGTGGATCAAGTCCGCGCATGACGGTGCAGATGTTGCTGGGAATAGCACCAAAACAAAAAATCCCTGACCGGCTGGGGCGACCGGTCAGGGCTTAGGTGGCTGCCGTCCTGGCTCTAACGGCCGGGGCGGCAATCGGCGGGGGGATCGATCCGCCAGTGACGAGACGGTTATGCGACCCGAGGCTGACGTGAAGCTGACGCCGCCCGCGCATTTTGCAGCATCACGCATATTGTGACGTACGATGCCCGGTGGGTACAAATCCGCCGCGCATGCCTGGCGTCGCGTTAATGTTCGTATACGCATTCTTGACGTTTTGCTAAGGATGATGCATATAGAACCCGGCAACCGTCGTGTTGTTTATCCACGGCGGGTTGGTTCGGGAGTTCGGTGCATGCGGTTTTCGGCGCAATTCGGCGCGTTTGGCTTCCTGGCGGCGCTCTCGCTCGGCGGGCCTGCCCAGGCGTCGCCGCTGGCGGCGTCCGATGTGCTGTCCACGTTTAACCTCATTACCACGGTCGACGTTAATCAATCGCAGGATGTTGAAGGTTCATCGGTCATTGGCGGCAATCTGAGCGGCAATGGCACGTTTTTCAATAACAACGTGCCGGCTAGCCCAGTTGTCTATCTGTACGGCACCGAAAGTGGCAATTTCAATATCAATGGCGGTGGTAGCCTTTACACTGCCAATACTGTGAACGGTACGGTCAATTACAATGGCGGTGGCAGGCTGGTTGCAAGCGGTCCGCCGCGCCCGGTCACCGACTACACCACGCCAGTGGCGCAACTGGCCACCGCGCTGGCCGCGCTGCCCAATACCGGATCGTACACTATCGCTAACAACACGCTGACCTTCAATGCCACCGGCGGCGCGGGCGCCACGGTGATCGTCGTCAACGCGTCGGCGCTGGAAACCGCAATGGCGAGCGTTTCGAATATTGCCTTCAATATCGGCGCTGGCGTCGGCTCGGTCGTCGTCGATGTGATGAACGACATTCACAGCGATTTTGTCGAGCCGAGCGGGGTCAACTGGAACGGCTCGCCGCTGCGCGACGTGCTGTTCAATTTCACCGGCTTCAACAAAGTCACCGTTGGCAATTGGCAAAGCTCGATGCTGGCGCAGGGCGCCATCGTGGCGATCCAGAACGGCGCGATCAACGGCACGGTGGCATCCGCCGGGTTCATCGGCGGCGGCGAGATTCACAACTTCACCTTCAACGGCACGCTGCCGAATTTCGCTGCGGTGCCGGAGCCGGGTACGGTGGGCGTCCTGGGATTGGGGCTGGCGGCATTGTGGCGGGCACGCCGCCGCACGCGGCCGGCTAAGCCGCAGCACCGGTAAGCTGGGCCACAAAGCGCGCGCCGCCGCCGGGCCGGTCTTCCACCCACACGTCGCCGCCGTGCAACTGGGCGATGCGCCGTACCAGCGCCAAGCCGATGCCGGCACCGTCGCGCCGCTGCCGTTCGGCGCGCCACAACCGGGCAAACAGCGCCGTTTTCTGGGCATCCGGCACGCCGGGGCCTTCGTCCTCCACAATGACCCGGCCAGGCGGCTCAACGCGGATCGTTACCGTACTGCCCGGCGGCGCGATGCTCAGGGCGTTGTCCACCAGATTGCGCACCAGGGCGGTTAGCAACTCGGCGTGGCTAGGCAGTGTCAGCCCCTCGTCCGGCGCAATCAGTTCGAGTTCGATGCCGCGCGCCACTGCCCGCGCCGCCAAGCTGCCGCACGCGTCGCGCACCACGGCGGCAATATCCATCGGCTGCCGCTCGGTCGCCATGACGTCCTCGGCATGGGCGAAACGCAGCATTTCGCCGATCAATTGGGCGAGCCCGGCTAGTTCTTCGTCCAGTTGCGCTGCTTGGGCCCGATCAGGCAGCTCGGCCACTTTCAGCCGCAGCACCGCCAGCGGCGTGCGCAACTCATGCGCGGTGTCCGAGGCAAACTGGCGTTGCCGCGCCAATGAGCGGTCGAGCCGGTCGATCATGGCGTTCAACGCGCTGACCACGTCGGCGAATTCGCGCGGCAGCCGCTCCGCCGACAGCGGCGTCAGCGCGCGGCCGCTGGCGGCTGCTTCACCCAGTGCGCGGGCTTGTTCGGCAATGCGGGTCAGCGGCCGCAGCGCGCGGTAGGTGGTCAGCAGGATCGCCAGGGTCAGGCTGGGCACCAGCACGCCAACCGGCAGCAACCCGTCGCCGAGCAATTCTTTTCCAATCGTGAACCGCCATTGCCACGCCGGGTCGCCGATCATCGCGGTCTGCACCCAGAAGCCGCGTCCGCGCGCTGTCATCCGCACGGTCAGCATCCAGGCGTCGTCGCGCGGCGCCGCACTTTGCGGCAGCGAGCCGAACTGTTCGTCGCGCCGCAGCACCGGATCGTCCGGGTCCTCCACCGCGGGCGGCAACGGCGGCAGCAGGGTGGAGTTGGCCGAGGGCATTGTGCCCCAGATATGGCCAAGCGCCTGGTCGAAAACCCGGAACGCGTAGGCGTTTGGATACTGGGCGTAGAGCGGCCGCAACGCGGGATTCTGCCCGTTGGCAATGGCCTTGGCGATTGCGGCAGCTTCCAGGACCAGTGTCTGACGTCGCAGTGTTTCAGTTTCCAGGCCATATTGCAGGCCGATAATCAGCAGCAACCCGGCAGCGCTGGCGCATGCCGCAATGGCCATGCGCAGGGCAAGCCGCTGAACGAGGGTCACCTGCCGCCTGCCGCGCTCGCGTGGCGCTCGGCCAAGATGTAGCCAAGGCCGCGCATGGCGGCGACCGTGACGGAGGCGCCTTGCGAATCCAGCCGCCGGCGCAGGCGTGACACGGCGGCCTCGATGGCGTTGGGCGTCACTTCCTCGCCAAAGCCGTGCGACGCCGAATCGAGGGCTTGCCGGGTCACCACATGGCCGAAGCGCCGCATCAGCACCTCCAACAGCACGACTTCGCGGCGCGGCATGTCGATTGGCAAATCGGCGATACAGACGATGGATTGCGCTGGGTCCAGTGTGACATTGCCCGCCGTCAGCACTGGGTTCAGCGTCTGCGCTGGCCGGCGCAGCAGGGCGCGAATGCGCGCCAGCATTTCGTCCGGCGAGAACGGCTTGACCAGATAATCGTCCGCCCCCCGGTCCAGCGTGCTCACGCGGTCCACCACGTTGCCGCGCGCGGTGGCAACCAGCACCGGCACGTCGCGTCCCTTGGCGCGCAGTTCGCGCAGCACGGTGTTGCCGTCGCCGTCCGGCAACGACAGATCGAGGATCACCAGATCGTAAGTCGCGACCGCCAACGCCTCGCGGGCCGCTTCAACGGTGGCAGCGGTGTCGACGGCATAGGCGTGCTCGGTCAGCTGCCGCTGCAACAGCGCCGACAATTTGGGATTGTCCTCGACCAGCAAGATTCGCATCGCATGCTCCGGTCACCACGATAACGGGAAAGTGACCACAAGGCACGTCATATTTGTGACGTTTTGTTGAGTGTGGGGTGGATCAGCACCTTGCGGCGGCGAGCAGCATCGTCAATGCCTGCGCGACCGTGGCCCTGCGAACCTCGGCGCGGCCACCGGGCAACACAAGGTGTAGTGTCTGTGTGGCATAGCCCTTATGCGCCAATCCTTTGTGGGCCAATCCTTTACGGGCCAATCCTTGACGGGCCAATCCTTGACGGGCGAGGCCAAACCAAACCAGACCAACCGGCTTGGCCGCCGTGCCGCCGCCCGGACCGGCGACACCGGTGACCGCCACGGCCAGATCGGCGTCCGAGGCCGCTAGCGCGCCTTCGGCCATCAGCCGCGCCACCGGCTCGCTGACCGCGCCGGCCTCGGCGATCAGGTCGGCCGGCACGCCGAGCATCGCGGTCTTGGCGGCGTTGGAATAGGTGACGAAGCCGCGATCCACCACGTCCGAACTGCTGGCGATGGCGGTCAGTGCGGCGGCGATCAGCCCACCGGTGCAGCTTTCCGCCGTGACCACCCGCAACCCGGCCGCGCGGCACTGGGCCAGCACGGTCTCAGCGAGGGTGAGTTCGGCTTCGCCGATCATGGCGCGGGCTGCACGGCTTCAGCAGCGATGTGGCCTTGATTGATGGCGTCCACCAAGGCGGCGTGGTCGGCGCGGGTTTGTCCGGCATAGGCAATGGCGAATTCGGCCAGCGCATCGTCCATTGCGACGCTCTCGCCGAGATAGCCGCTGATTGCGGCGGCGTCGCCGCTGCGGGCGTGGGCGCGGGCCAGGGTGCGGCCGCACAGCTTGGCGTAGAAGCGCAGCGCGTCCCGTGCGATGGCGCTGCCGACGGCGGCAAGCCGCTGGTCGCGCAGCAGGCGGACGTAAAAGTGCATGTCCGGCGTGTTGCCCTGCGCCCAGCCGAGGAAAATGTCGCTGGCGGCTTGCAGCACGCGCTGGCCGGTCACCACGCGTTCGCCGTGATTGGCGTAACGGCTATCGGCGCAATACGGCGCCAGCACCGAGGCTTGCGCCTGCTTCAACTGCAGCAGCAGCGGGTCGCCGTCGCCGCTGACCAGCAGCCCGATGGCGCAGAACGTGCCACGGCTGCCAACGCCGACCGCCTTGAATGCCACGTCGTGCAACCGGTAGCGCTCCAGCAAAATGCGCCGCTCCTCCGGCAGGCTGTCGCGGTAGTTGGCAAAGGCGGCGTGCGCGACTTGTTCGTGCGGCGGCAGGCGGAACATGCCTGGCCTATCCTCGCGCAGCCGCAATTTGCCGTGCCAGACAAGATGGCGGTAGGCGTCGCGGCTGGCCTCGACCGCCTCGGTGAGCCGCTGCCGCTCCCGCTTGCGCACATCGGCAGCGCCGATGTCCTCGACCGCCGCCGCCAGATCGATGCGCGAGCGCCAAGCGTCCAGCGGGGCGATATGCGCCAGATCGTGCATGTGCTGGCGGTAGGCGTGCGCGGTGCGCCGGGCCAGTGCGCGGGCCGACTTGGCCGTGCCGCCACGCACAAGGCTGGCCACCGCCACGCTGCTCACCAGCCGCTTTAAGTCCCATTCGAACGGGGCGGGCTGGGTTTCGTCGAAGTCGTTGATGTCGAACACCGCCGCACCTTCCGGCGAGGCGTAGGCGCCAAAGTTCATCAGGTGGCAATCGCCGCAGGCCTGCACGATCAGCCCGCTATGCGCCATCCCGCCGAGGTCGGCGGCCATCACCGGGGCGGCACCGCGCAGGAAGCCGAAAATATCGGCGGCCATCCGCCCATATCGCCCAGGCAGCAGGCTGGCGATGCGGCCTTGGCCGGCGGCTTGCAGGAGCGCCACCGGGTCGGGACGCCCGGCCAGGGCTTGCCAAATGGCATGTGCGCCACGCGGCAAACGCTGGCGGATGGCGCGCCCGGCGGCCCGGCGATCCGCCGTGTTGAGCAAACTCTGCGGCGGTGGATTGACCATGTGCATGTCGAGATGCTGCCTCCAACGCGACATCTAGTCGAGCAATCCCGGGCGGACGATCTGCGCAATGAGCAGCAGCACCGCCGCCAGCGCCCCGGCGATCACGTCGTCGGCCATGACCGCCACCGGGCCATGCTGCCGGTCTGCCCAGCCAACCGGGCCGGGCTTGGTGATGTCGAACAGCCGGAACAGTGCAAACGCCAGCGCCACGCCGAGCGGCGAGGCGCTGGACAGGCCGAGCAGTGCAATCCATTGCCCGGCGAATTCGTCGATCACCACCCAGCCCGGATCGTTGCCAACCTTTGCAGCGCGGATCGCCCAAACGCCGCCCACGCTGGCCAGGAGGGCCGCCGCCAGCAGCACCCACGGCGACAGCCACAACAGCGCCGCACCCACAACCGCCGCCACCAGCGAACCGGCGGTGCCGGGTGCTTTCGGCGCGTAACCGCTGCCGAAACCGCTGGCGATCAGGCGCGCAAGGGTCATTTGAGCCACTGCTCCAGCGGATGCGCCTTGGCCTCGTGGCGCTTGGCGCGGTAGATCACGGTGTTCTCGATCACCCGCTGCACGTAGTTTCGGGTTTCGCTGAACGGGATCTGTTCGATCCAGTCGAGCATATCCACCGCCCCGGTGCGCGGATCGCCATAGGTGCTCAGCCACTCGCTCACCCGGCTTGGACCGGCATTGTAGGCGGCCACGGCCAGCGGCACGCAGCCGTCGAACTGGTCGAGCAGGCCGCGCAGATACACCGTGCCGAGCCGCATATTGGCTTCAGGGTCGGCGGTCAGGTTCGGCACCGGGCCGTGCAGGCCGATCTGCTTGGCGACCTGCGCCGCAGTGCCCGGCATCAATTGCATCAGCCCGCGCGCGCCGACCGGGCTGACCGTGGTGGTGTCGAAGCTGCTTTCCTGGCGCATGATGCCAAGCGCCAGCGCCGGTTCGGCGGGGGAATTGGGCGGCACCTGCACCGCCTCTGGCCAGCCGGCCTGCAACAGGATCACCCCGTCGCGCCCGGCGCGGCGCGACAGCGTGATGGCGGTTTCCTCCAGGCCGAAGCCGCTGGCCAGCCTTGCGTCCATGGCGCGGTCAACCGGGTCGGGCACGATATCGGCAAGCCGCAGCAGAAAACTCTGCGCCCGGCGCGGTTCGCCCCATCCGGCCAGGTAGGCGGCGGCCCGCGCCAGTTCGCGCCCGGCGAAGTCCAGCGCCTGAGCCGAATTCCATTGCGGGTCTTGCGCCGAGGTAATGCGGGCGGCCATCCCGGCCGAACCCTCGGCCAGGGCAAGGGCGGCGAGTTGGCCATAGAACGTGCTGGGGTAGGCGGCCGCCAGCGCGTATTCGGCGCGCGCTGCCGCTGGGCTGGCCGCCGCGCGGGCCAGCCAATAATGCGCCCGGCCCTGCGTGATGGTGGCCTTCGATGCGACGGCCAGCGTGCGGAAGTGCTCTGCCGCCGCTGCCGGGTCGTTCAATTTGCGCAGCGCGATGAACCCGGCGAGGAATGCCGCGTCGGCGATTTGTTCCGAACCTTGCTGGGCATGGCCTGCCGCCACGGCGTACGCCCCAGCGGGATCGCCATCGCGCAGGCGGCGGCGAGCCAGGATGTTGCGCTCGTCCCAGAACGCCGTGAGGTGCTCCGCAGGTACGGCGCGTTCGGCTGCGGCACCGCGCACGGCCCAAAGCTTGACCGCTTCGGCATCCTGATTGGCGCGGCGCAGATAGCGCGCCTGTTCCAGCGCCAGCGCCGGGTCGGCACGTGCGTCGGCCGGCAAGGCGGCGAGCGGGGTCAGCGCATTCGGATCGTCACGCCGCAGCGCCAGCCGCACTTCGGCTTCGGCTCGGTCGCCGGCATCCAGACGCGGCGCTTGCCGCGCGGCGGCGCTGGTATCGCTCCAGGCCAGCCGGTCAAAGCGCAGCCACTGACCGGAACGGCCGATGGCGTTTTGCCAGTGCGGCAGGAATTTGGCTTCCTGCGCCGCGTCCGGCGGCAGCACCACCCAGGCACGGCGGGCGAACAGCGCGGCCTCGGCGGTGCGCCCGAGATTGGCGTGCGCTTCGGCGCAACGGGTCAGGGCGGTGGCCAGTTCGGTGCTGTCGCCGCATAGCGGCAGCACGGCGGCGTCGTCCGTCTCGGCGGCCAGTGCTTCGTCGCGGCGCTTGGCCAGCGTGGGCTGTTGCGGCCAATCCGGGCTGCTGGCGATGAAAGCGGCAATCTCGCTGGCCCGCGCGGCGTTCGGCGCTAGCAGGCGGTAATACGTCACCAGCTTTTGCGGTACCGGATCGGGGTCGCCCGCCACCTGTGCGGCCGCTTCGCCCCACTGGTCGGCGCGTATGAACGCCATTGGGTCGTCGGCTCGCGCCGAATACGTTGCACTGGTGAGGAACAGAACGGGCAGGATGGGCAACAACATGGCGCGCATTCCGCCTTCTAACCCGCCGCGCCCTTGCGGCCCATCCCCCGCGCGCTTAGCTTCCGCCTCCTGCTAAGGTTCGGGGAAGGTTGCGCTGCCATGTTCAAGGGGTCGCTCGTCGCGCTCATCACGCCCATGCGCGCGGACGGCGCGGTGGACGAGGAAGCGTTTGCCCGTTTCGTGGACTGGCAGATTACCGAGGGCACCCACGGGATCGTCCCGGTTGGCACGACCGGCGAGTCACCGACACTGTCGCATCATGAACACCGCCGCGTGGTCGAGATCGCCATCTCGGTTGCCGCCGGGCGGGTGCCGGTGATCGCGGGTGCAGGTTCAAATTCGACCTCCGAGGCCGTCGCACTCACCCAGCACGCCAAGCAGGCCGGGGCGGACGCGGCGCTGGTGGTGACGCCCTACTATAACAAGCCAACCCAGGAAGGCCTGTTCCTGCATTACATGGCTATTGCCGATTCCTGCGACATCCCGGTGATTATCTACAATATTCCTGGCCGCAGCATTGTCGACATGAGCGTGGAGACCATGGCCCGGCTGGCCAAGCACCCGAACATTGTCGGCGTGAAGGATGCCACCGCCAACCTGACCCGCCCGTTGCACACCACCCGCGCTTGCGGCCCCGATTTCTGCCAATTGTCCGGCGAGGACCATACCGCGATTGCCTATCTGGCCTCCGGCGGCCACGGCTGCATCAGCGTGTCGGGCAACATCGCGCCGCGCCTGCTCAGCCAGATGCACATGGCATGGCAGGAAGGCCGCACCGCCGACGCGATGGCCATTCAGACCCGGCTGGTGCCGCTGCACGACGCGATGTTCTGCGAGACCAGCCCCGGCCCGGTGAAATACGCCGCCAGCCTGCTGGGCCACGGCACCGAACACGCGCGCCTGCCGATGGCGCCGATTGCCGAAAGCTCCAAGGCGCGGGTGCGTGCGGCGCTGACCGAGGTTGGGTTGCTCAACTGACATGGCGGTCAAAGACAAGAAAAAAGCGGGCCTGATCTCCCACGGCATCGCGGCGCAAAACCGCAAGGCCCGCTACGACTACACGATCAAGGAAACCGTCGAGGCCGGGCTGGTGCTGCGCGGCCCCGAGGTGAAAAGCCTGCGCCATGGCCGCGCCACGCTGACCGAGGCGTGGGCGGGCGAGCGGGATGGCGAGTTGTTTCTGTTCAACTGCTACATCCCGGAATACCAAGGCGGCGTGCTAAGCCGCTTCGAGCCGCGCTCGCCGCGCAAGCTGTTGTTGAAGCACAAGCAGATCAACCATTTCCTCGGCGCGATTGCCCGGCTGCGGCAAACGCTGGTGCCGCTCGATATTCACTTCAACGAAAAGGGCATTGCGAAGGTCACGCTTGCGCTGGCCGAAGGGCGCAATAAGTCCGACAAGCGTCACGCAGTGGCCGACCGCGATTGGCAGCGCGATAAGTCGCGGCTGATGCGCGAGAAGGGGTAGTATTTATTTCGTCAGGGCGAGCTCAAGCGGTGCTGACCGTTCATTGGTGGAGGCGTATGCTACGCTTGCGTGCTCGGCGTTAGCACCACCTTCATGCAGCGATCGATGTCGAACGCCTGCGCCATCGCCTTTTCGACCTCGTTGACCGGAAATGCGTGGGTCACGAATTTTTCCAGCGGGAACGTCTTTTTGAATTTGTTCAGCAGTTTCATGCTGTTGACATAGCCGGTCGGCGGGTGATTGGTCATCCCCATCAGGCGGATCTGGTTGGCCAGCAAATGCCGGTGCGGGTTGATCGGGATGTCGCACATCGGCGTACACGCCGGCCACCACATAGGTGCCGCCGCGCCGCACCATCTCCATGCCTTCCGGAATCGCCGAGGCCTCGCCGGTGCATTCGACGATTACATCGGCGCCGCGCCCTTCGGTCAGGTCGCGCACTGCCTGCACGCGCTCCCGCTGCGTGGTGCCGTTCAGTGAGATCACGTCGTCGGCGCCGAAATCCTTGGCCATTTGCAGCCGGAAGTCCGAGCGGTCGATGGCGATGATTTTGCCGGCGCCCAGAATATGCGCCTTCAGCACATGCATCAGCCCCATCGGCCCGACACCCTGGATCAGCACGGTGGCGCCGGAGCCGAAGCCCTCGCCGCCTATGGTGTAGAGTTCTTTGGCTTTATCGAGGTTGTAGGTCACGCTCATCAACTCGGCCATCACCGCGATGTGCGTTTCCATGTCGTCCGGCACCTTGAACACGAAGGCGTCGGGGCGGACGTAGATGTAATCGGCCCAGCCGCCCATCAAATGCTGCCCATCGTCGCAGCAAAAGGCGTTGCCGTAGCCCTTGATGTTTTCGCATAGCGGGAAGCCGAACGTGTTGCGGCAGTAATAGCATTTGCCGCACAGGATGTCCGGGCACATCACCACCCGGTCGCCCACCGCCAGCCGTTTGCCGCTGTATTCCAGCGTCCCTGCGGCGTTCTTGCCAACTTCGGCGACTTTGCCGACGATCTCGTGGCCGGGGATGATCGGGAACGGGGTGTGCGATTCGGCCGGCGTGCCCGCGAACTGGGTGGTTTCGCCGCGAAACGTGTGCTTGTCAGTGCCGCAGATGCCGCACATCTCAAGCTCGATGACCAGGGCGTCGTCGCTGACCGCAGGGTAGGGGTATTGGCGGACTTCGAATTTGCCCGGCGCGGTCATGACCGCAGCGCTGACGCTGTTCTTGCGCATTTTTTATTCCCTCCCGTGGGCACGGCCCGGCTAAGTGAGGCGGTCCGCGCGGGTGCCGTCAAGCGCGCATGCACAGCACTGTAACGCCGCTTGCCGTCGCCGGTCCCATCCCCACTTGCGAGCATGAGAAAGGACAACGCGATGGACGCCTCCGACACCCCAGCCCCGCGCGAGAAGCTGATCGCCAGCAAGCAGGCCTGGGCGCGCGATGGCCGCTTGCTGACCGGCCACGCCGACGCCGCGTATGAGCAACGCCTGCCGCCCGGTCAGCGGCTGGTACGCGACTGGCCGGTGCTCGACCTCGGCATTCAACCGGACGTGACGGTGCAGAAATTCCGCCTCGATGTCGATGGTGCGGTGGAAAATCCGCAAAGCCTGAACCTCGATCAATTCATGGCGCTGCCGCCCACCGCGAGCGTGTCGGACATGCACTGCGTCACTGCCTGGTCGCGCTACGACAATCGGTGGGAGGGGGTTTCGGCGCGCACGCTGCTGGACCTGGCGCGGCCCAAGCCGACCGCGAACCACGTGATCTTCCATGCGCACGACGGCTACACCACCAACGTGCGGCTCGATCAGTTCGACCAGCCGGACGTGTTGCTGGTGTATCGCTGGGAAGGTCAGCCGATCAGCCGCGAGCATGGCGGGCCGGTGCGGGTGCTGATCCCGCGTCTGTTCCTGTGGAAGTCGGCCAAATGGGTGCGCCGCATCGAGTTGCGCGCCACCGACCGGCCGGGCTTCTGGGAAACCCGTGGCTATCACAACAACGCCGACCCTTGGCTGGAGGAACGCTATGGCTGACGCAACGCGGCGCGCGGTTTTACTCGGGGCGGGGGCGCTGGCGGCTGGTGCGGCGGCAGCGCCGCCGGCGGCGTGGGATTTTACGTTCACGTCCATCGAGGACGGCACGTTGCCGCTGGCGCAATTCAAAGGCCGGGTGCTGCTGGTGACCAACACCGCCAGTTTCTGCGGCTTCACCTATCAGTACAAGGGGCTGGAGGCGCTGCACACCGAAATGCAGCCCAAGGGGCTGACCGTGGTGGGCGTGCCGAGCCAGGATTTCGACCAGGAATCCGACAGCAACGCCAAGGTGAAGCAGTTCTGCGAGGGCATTTACGGCGTGCAGTTCCCGCTGGCGGGGCTGACGCATGTGAAGGGGCCGCAGGCGCATCCGTTCTACCGCTGGGTCAAGGATTCCCAGGATTGGGAACCGGCCTGGAACTTCAACAAGGTGTTGATCGGGCGGGACGGCCGCATCGCCGGGTTGTTCAGTTCCTGGAGCGCGCCGGACGGGGTGAAACTGCGCGCCGCCGTGGCGCAGGCACTGGCGGCGCCCGTTTAACCGTCCATTTACCCGGCTGCGGGCTAGTGGTTGCCGGAAATGGAATCGCTCGACCCGCCTACGATCTGCCAATTGCAGAACCGGCTGTTCACCTCGCTCGGCACCGTCAGCTTCCGCCGGGCGGAGGCGGACGGTATGCCGGTGATGGTGATCCCGCTCGGGGAACGCCATGCGGCCGTGCCGTTGCGCGCCTTGCAGCGCGAGTTCGGGATCGAGGACGATAGCGCCGACGGCCGCATGCTCGGGCTGATCGCCGAGGCGTTGGACTATGTAACCGGCCTGAGCATCGGCGACAAATTACCGGACGAGGTGCTTAGCGGGCGGGCCAGTTGGCAGCCGGACGCCAAGTACCGGCGCATTGCGGCGGGCAAGTTACGCCTGCAATTGATGGCCTGGGTCGATCCATCCGCCGACCCGCGCGCCGATGCGGCAGCACTTGAGCGGTTGGAAACCGACGCCGCCATGCGCGCCCGCGTGCAGCGCGCGTTCGAGCAGGCGGCAAAGGCGCTCGACCTGCCCGGCCCGCCTGCGGTGATGCAGGTGGTGGAGGATATTGCCGAGGAATTGTCGTTCATCGAATCGCTGCGTGAGGAATTGCTCGCGCGCGCGCAGGCGATGGGGATTCGGCTCGGCACGCTCAGCGCGGGCGGCACGGTGAATGTCGAGCGGCAGACCATGCTGGCGCGGGTCCGCAAGCTTACCCAACTGGCGCTGCACCAAATCGCCGCCCGCTTTATCGACGTGGACGCGCAAACCGGCGAGGTGATGGTCATGCTGCGCAATGCCGACAGCCAGCGCGCCTTCATCCGCTCCAACCGCGATTGGCTGTATCGCACGCGGCGGGCCTGGGAGCCGATCCTGGCCGATTGGGCGGCCGCACCGCCGGTGCTGGACGACGCGGCATGGCTGCGCGTCGGGCGCACTTATCACTTCCTGGCGCCGCGCTTCATGCCGGTGCAGGAATGGGACACCCCGGCCAGCGCCCGCCACGGCCGCCGCGCGCCGAAGCCGGAAGCGATTATGAAGTGGTGAGCGCGTCCGCCAGCAACCGCACCGAATGCACCGCCGTCCGTCCGCCCAGACCATGGATTTGCGCGCGGCACGAGGTGCCGTCCGCCACGATCGCATCGCCCGCCGCCGCCGCGCGCACGGCGGGCAATAGGGCAGCCTCAGCCATGGCGCGCGAGACGGCCTGCGTGTCCGCCTGATAGCCGAATGCGCCCGCCATGCCGCAGCAGGATGAGGTGATCGGCAAGACGGTCAGGCCGGGCACCTGCCGCAGCGTGTCGAGTGCGGCCGGGAACGCGCCGAAGCTTTTCTGGTGGCAATGGCCGTGCACATGCGCTGTGTTGGCAGAGGGGCGCAATGGCAAAGCGATGCGTTCGCGCTGCAAAAACTCGCTCAGCAGCATCGCCCTCTCGGCCAGCGCCGTGGCCTCCGGGCCGGGCAGCAGGGCTGGAAACTCGTCGCGCAAGGTGAACAGGCAGGACGGCTCCAGCCCCAGCACCGGCAAGCCGCCTGCCAGCGCGGCCAAAGCGCGCCGCGCTTCGGCGCGGGCTTGGTCCACCATGCCTGCCGCCAGATAAGTGCGTCCGCAGCACAACGGCTTGCCGCCCGCGCCTGCCACAATCGGCCGCAGTCCACCGGCGCGCAGCACCTTAACCGCCGCGCGCAGATTCTCCGGCTCGAACCAGCGATTGAACGTGTCGGCGAACAGCAGCACGGGGCGTCCGGCATCCGGCCCGTCCGCCTCACGGTCGCGGAACGGATCGCCGCGCCATTGCGGCAACGCGCGGCCCTCGGCCAGTCCTAGGCGGCGGGCAAACCGCCGAGGCAGCGCGTTGGCGATGCCGGGCAGCCGCGACGCAAATGGGGCCAGCCGGGGCAGGAGTGCTATCAACCGGTCGCGTGCGGGCACGCCGAACCGTGCGGCGCGGGCGGCGGCGGCTTCCAGTTTCATCCGCGCCATATCCACGCCGGTCGGGCACTCGCGCTTGCAGGCTTTGCACGACACGCAGAGTTGCAGCGCGTCCGCCACGTCGCCGCTGGCCAAGCCGTCCGTCCCCAATTGACCGCTCAGGGCGAGGCGCAGCACGTTGGCCCGCCCGCGCGTCACATCGCGTTCGTCGCGGGTCACCCGGTAACTGGGGCACATGCTGCCGGCATCGAAGCTGCGGCAGGTGCCATTGTTGTTGCACATCTCCGTTGCCCCCAGCAGTCCGGCGGGGTGTTCGGACCAGTCCAGAACCGGATTGACGCTGGGAAGTGCTGCGTAACCCGGCGCCGTGCGCAGCAGGCTGCGGTCGTCCATGCGCGGTGGATGCACGATGCGGTTCGGGTTGAGCAACCCCGCAGGGTCGAACGCCGCTTTCACCGCCTCGAACGCGCGCACGATGCGCGGGCCGAACATGGCTGCGTGAAACTCGCTGCGCACGATGCCGTCGCCGTGCTCGCCGCTATGCGAGCCTTTGTACTCGCGCACCAGCGCAAAGCATTCCTCGGCCACCGCGCGCATGGTGGCCACTTGCGCGCCATCCTTCAGGTTCAGCACCGGGCGGACATGCAGACAGCCGACCGAGGCGTGCGCGTACCAGGTGCCCTTCACGTTGTGGCGGGCGAACACCTGCTCCAGCCGCGCGGTGTAGTCAGCCAGATCGTCGAGCGGGACCGCGCAATCCTCGATGAACGACACCGGCTTGGCGTCGTTTTTCATCGACATCATGATGTTCAGCCCAGCCTCGCGCACCTCGGCGATGCGGGCCTGGAACGCCGGATCGGTGGCGCGCACCACTGCACCCGGATAACCCAGATCGGCCATCGCCGTTTCCAACTCCGCCAGCTTGGCCAGCAGCGGCGCGTCGGCATCGCCGTGGAACTCGACGATCAGCAGGCTGCCCGGCTGGCCGATCAACATGGCGTCGATGGTGGCGCGGTAGATCGGGATGGCCCGGCCCAGGTCGATCATGGTGCGATCGACCAATTCCACCGCCTCCGGGTCCAGCGCCACCAGATGCCGGGTGGCGCGCATGGCGGCCTGAAAGCTGGGGAACTGGCAGATGCCGAGTATCTTGCGCGGTTTGATCGGATGCAGCTTCAGCGTCAGCGCGGTGGAAATCGCCAGCGTGCCTTCCGAGCCAACCAGTAGCCGCGCGAGATTGGCTGGGTGCGGGCCGGGCAACAGCGCGTCGATATTGTAGCCGCCGACCCGGCGCAGCAGCTTGGGAAAGCGCGCGACAATTTCCGCAGCCTCCGCCTCGCCCAAGTCGCGGAGCCGTTGCAACAGCACCGCCACGCGCGGCGCACCCGCCGCCGCGCTGGCGTCGAAGCGATGCGGCGTGCCGTCGGCCAGCAACGCGTCGATGGCCAGCACGTTGTCGGCCATCAGCCCGTAACGAATGGATTTCGAGCCGCAACTGTTGTTGCCCGCCATGCCGCCCAGCGTGCAGCGCGCGTGGGTGGACGGATCGACCGCAAAGAACTGGCCATGCGGGCGCAGCGCCGCGTTCAGATGGCCGAGCACCAAGCCGGGCTCGACGGTGGCGGTACGGGCGGCGGCGTCGATATCCAGCACACGGCGCAGATATTTGGAGAAATCCAGCACCAGCGCCCGGTTCACCGTCTGGCCGCACTGGCTGGTACCGCCGCCGCGCGCCAAAACCGGAACCCCGGCCTCGCGGGCGATTGCCAGTGTGGCGGCGACATCCTGCGCCGTGCGCGGCACCGCCACGCCCACCGGCAGCATTTGATAGATCGACGCATCGGTGGCGTAGCGGCCGCAATCGGCCCGGCTGAACAGCACCTCCGCCGTGGTTTCCCGCTTCAGGCGTCCGGCGAGGGCAAGGCGGTCGATGCTGTTGGTGTCGCGCATACTGCTACGCTAGCGCGAAACCGAAGGCCGCGCGCCCTGGTTCTGGCAGCTTGGCTGCCCATATCCGCCGCATCGCAACAGGGGGATGCGGGATGATCGAAGTCTGGACGTGGCCGACACCGAACGGCCACAAGGTGCACATCGCGCTGGAAGAAATGGGACTGCCGTACAAGGTGATCCCGGTCGATATCGGCAAGGGCGACCAATTCAAGCCGGAATTCCTGGCGATCACGCCGAACCACCGCATCCCCGCCATCGTCGATCCCGATGGGCCCGGCGGCCAGCCGCTTGCGCTGTTCGAGTCGGGCGCGATCCTGATCTATCTGGCGGAAAAGACAGGCAGATTGGTGCCTGCCGATCCAGCAGTGCGCTATGTTTGCCTGCAATGGCTGATGTTCCAGATGGGCGGCGTCGGCCCGATGTTCGGCCAGCACGGCCATTTCCATCACTACGCGCCGGAAAAAATCCCGTATGCGATGGACCGCTACGCCAACGAAATCCGCCGCCTGCTCGGCGTGCTGAACAAGCGGCTGGCGCAGACGGAATATCTGGCGGGCAACGACTACTCCATCGCCGATATCGCCACCTGGCCGTGGCTGCGTTTCCCGGAGCGGCGCGGTATCGACTATGCGGATTATCCGGCGGTGCAGCGCTGGTACGACGCCATTGGCGCCCGCCCAGCGGTGCAGCGCGGCATCGAGGTGCTGTCGAGCAACCAGCGCCAGGGCACCATGACGGATGCCGAGCGCGAAGTGCTATTCGGCAAGACACAGTTTGCCGCCGCACGCTAGCCACGTGGCCCCCCTGTCCCGCGCAACGGGGCAGGGGGGCTGCCTTTCAGCGCGGCGTGTAGCGCCAGACGGAGGCGGGCGGGAAGTTCAGCGGGGTCCAGGCCTCGCGCTTGCCGCGCATGCCGAGCTTGGACGACGGCAGCGGCGAGGTGGCGCAGTAGCTAAAATGCAGAAAGCCCCGGCCAGGGGCGACCGATTCGATCACATCGACAAATTGCTGCTGCACACTCAATGGCAACAGCACCATTGGCACGCCGCAAATGACCGTGCCGACGCGGCCATGGAATTGCGCCGGGATGAGGTCCTTCAGGCAAAGCGCATCGCCCTCGATAACATTCACGCCGGGCAGCACCCGGCGCAGATGGGCGGCCATGTCGGGCACGATTTCAACCACGTACAGCCGCTCGGGCGGAATTCCGGAGTCGAGCAGTGCGCGGGAAATCACCCCGGTTCCAGCGCCGAGCTCGATGACGATTTCGTCCGCCGCGCGCCGGGCCTGCTGCACCACCCGGCGGCACAGCGCTCGCGACGAAGGGATCAACGATCCCATTTGCAACGGGTTCGCCAGCCATCGGCGAAAGAACATCCACGGGTTGGAGACGGGAGCGGCGGGAACCGGCGATGCGTATTCCGTGCGCTGGATGCCCGACTTCACCACGTGTGTCATTCAGGTGTCACTCTCGCTCAAAGTCGACTGTTTGACTGCTGCGGTGCTAGCGCAATCGGCCCTCGCGGGAAAGGGAGCATCGACGCAGTGGCGCTCTCGTTCGGTGACGCTTTCGCTGCGGCGCGGCAAGGGCTATCTTGTTTGGCGACGGACCGGCACACTGCCGGGATAGTTGAACAGCCTTCCTGCCGCCCGAACCGAGGCCGAACGCCCGCCGATGTCCGCACGAATTCTGATCGTCGATGACGTTCCCGCCAATACTCGGCTGCTGGAAGCCAAGTTGAGCGCAGAATATTATCAGATCAACACCGCATATGATGGGTTTCAGGCGCTTAGTTTGGCGCATAGTTGGCAACCAGATCTGATTCTGCTCGATGTCATGATGCCGGAGCTCGATGGTTACGAGACCTGCCGCCGCTTGAAGGCCGATCCGGCCACGCATCATATTCCTGTTGTCATGATCACGGCTCTCGGCGAACCCAGCGAGCGGCTGCGCGGCCTTGAATCGGGCGCTGACGACTTTCTCACCAAGCCGGTCGAATACGATACGTTGCTGGCCCGGGTGCGTTCCTTGGTGCGGTTGAAACGCATGCTGGACGAGTGGCGCGTGCGCGGTGAGACCGCGCGCGCCCTGGGTCTGTCGACCGAGATGCCTGGTGTGCCATCGGTGCATGGCGCTCGCGCGCTGGTGGTCGATGACTGGGATTTGGGCGCGCAGGCCGCTCAGGACGCTTTGGCGCGGGAAGGCGTGCTGCCCGGCCGGGCGGCGTCCGAGGCGGAAGCCATGGCACTGACGGCGGCGGTGCCGTTCGATCTGATCGTGCTCAGTTTGAGCATGGCGCACGACGACCCGCTGCGCCTCGCCTCGCGGCTGCGCGCGGACAATGCCACGCACGATATTCCCCTGCTGTTGATTGCCGAACCGGAGCAGCGCGACCGTATTCTGCGCGGCTTCGATCTGGGCGCCAATGATTGGATTGTCCGCCCGGTCGATGAGAACGAGTTGCGGGTGCGGGCGCGCAACCAGATCCGCCGCAAATTCTATCAGGACCGGCTACGCTCCGATCTCGGGCAGGCGCTGGAAATGGCGCTGATCGACCCGCTGACCGGCTTCTACAATCAGCGCTACCTGATGCGGCATTTGCGCGGGCTGATGGCCTCCGGGCAGGCCAACACCGTCAGTGTGCTGATGCTGGATGTGGACCACTTCAAGCAGGTCAACGACCGCTTCGGCCACGCCGCTGGCGACAAGGCCCTGAAGTCGATTGCCGACGTGCTGCGCGGCCGTACCAGGGTGTTCGACAGCATCGCCCGTTACGGCGGCGAGGAATTCACCGTGGTGATGCCGGGTGCGGCGACGCAAGACGCACTTATCGCCGCCGAACGGCTTCGCGCGGCAGTGGCCGAGATGGTGTTTTTCCCGCTGCCTGGGGTGCAGCACCAGCTAACCATCAGCATCGGCATTGGTTTCAGCAACCGGCCGCACATGACGCCGGAGCAGGTGCTGCATATAGCCGACGCTGCGCTGTACCGCGCCAAGCGCGGGGGCAGAAACCGGGTGGAATTGCCCGAGGCAGCCGAGCCCGCCTAACGGCGGCGCTCACTCAAGCGTTCAGGAAGCCGGGCGTGCCGCCCGGCCGCCATCACTTAATCTTGGCTTCCTTGAACACGACGTGCTTGCGCGCGACGGGATCGTATTTCTTGAATTCCATCTTGCCGGTCTGGGCGCGGGCATTCTTCTTGGTGACATAGAAGAATCCGGTGTCGGCAGTGGACACGAGTTTGATCTGGACAGTGTTCGACTTGGCCATGGCATGGTCCTCAGAGAGGGGCGGCTAATTGCGCAAAGCAGGTGCTGCCGTCAAGTCCCGTGGCGCGGGGGGCGGCAGTGCGGTGGGCGACGCTGGCGGTCCAAGTAGGGCGGCCGAGTACGCATTAGGGTCATGAATCAAGCGGTTAGCCGCCAGAAGGTCGAGGTCGCGGCCCTCGGCGGCTGGGCAAGCGTTGCGGATTTCGAGCGTTTCGGCCGGGGGAATCGGCGGGCGCGCCGTCCGAGCCCGCGCCAGCGCCCGGGCCATCGCTTGGTCACCGCGTGCCAGCCCCGCAAGCTGCCGCCGTAGCTGCTCCTCGCCGAGACTGGTGCAGACTTGCGGCAGCACGCCGAGGCCCTGCACCGGCCAGCCCAGCGGCGCCAGCACCCGGCTCCAAGTCACCAGCAACTCGCCGCCATCCGGCAGCGGCGTGATGGTTTGCACCAGCCCCTTGCCCAGCGTGGCGCTGCCCGCCACGACCGCGCGGTGTTGATCGGCCAGGGCAGCGGCCAGGATTTCCGCCGCGCTGGCCGACCGGCCGTCGACCAGCACCACAATCGGCAGGCCGCCTGACAGGTCTTGGCCATTGGCCACAAACAGATGCGCCGCCGCCGGGTCGCGTCCCGCCGTGGCTGCCACTACGCCTTGCGGCAGCAAGACTTCGGCAGCCGCCACGGCTTGCAGCAGCAGGCCGCCGCGGTTGCCGCGCAAATCCAGCACCACGCCGCGCGGCGGATGCGGCCCGGCGGTGCCCGCCACCAGCGCCTGCGCCAGCCGCGCCCCGGTGTCGCTGGAGAAGCTGGACACATGCAGCACCAGCAGGTCAGCGGCCCGCTCGGATGCCACGGTCTGCGGCGGCACCAACGCGCGCGCCAGTTCCACCGTCCGCGCCTTGCCGTCGCGCTCGCGCACCGTCAGCGACACGGGCGCTCCCACCGGCCCGGCAATCAGCGCAGTCACCGCCGCCAGATCGGCGCCTTGCACGCTCTCGCCATCCACCGCCAGCAAGCGCCCGCCAGGGCGCAGGCCAGCCTGCCAGGCGGGTCCGTCCTCGACGATGCTCTGTACCACGAAGCCGCCGCCGGACTGGCCCACCTGAACGCCTACCCCGCCCTGACCGGCTCGGCGATTGCGCGCCTCGCGGGCTTCCTCCGGCGGGGCGTAGCGGGAATACGGATCGAGATGGTTGAACATCTCGTCGAACAGCGTGCGGATGATCCCGCCGGTCCCGGCGTGACGGACGGACTCTGACGAGTCCCACCCGGCCCGCGCCATCTGGCCCGCAGCCACGGCCCAGCCATGCGCGTCGTCGTCTGCCGGCGGGGCGCGGGCCAGCAGCACCCGGCCAGGGGCGAGCAGGCGCAGGGTGCCGGCTTTCAGTTCGGGCTGCAGCCGCGCGTCCAGCGTGGTCAGGCCGCGCAGCGCCCACATCGTCAGATCCGGGATCGGCACGGCTTCCAGCGTGCGCGGCGCGATGAAGGTCAGCGCCACGCTCATCACATCGGCGACCATGCGCTGATCGAACGTCCGCCCGGCGGCAAACGGCTCGGCATGCGCGGCCCCCGGCAGCAGGGCCGGGCAGAGCATAATCAGCAGCAGGAGCAGCGAATGCTTCACCGGGGCCGCTTGCGCCCTCCGGTCCCAGCTTTCCCACCCGCCTGCGGCCGCACGGGCGGCGCGCCACGCCCGCTGCGCCCGCCGTTTGGCACGCCTTGCATGATGTGGAACACCAGTCCGCCGGTGACCGGGCTGGCTTCAGCCAGCCGCGCCTCGACCTCCTGCGCCAGCCGGAACACGATGCGGGTGTTGCGTCCGTTCAGCGTCTGGGTGGCTTCGTCGTGCATCCAGAAATCGTCCGGCAACGATGCCACCGGCACCAGACCGCTGGCACCGCTGCCCGCAACTGTCACAAACAGGCCGAATCGGGTCACGCCAGAAATCCGTGCGGCAAAGATCGCGCCCACTTTATCGGCCATATGCGCCGCCAGATAGCGGTCAACCGCATCCCGTTCGGCCAGCGCCGCCCGCCGCTCGGTGGCGGTGATATGTTCGGCGGTGTCTGAAAAGCGCGCCGCCTCATCGGGCTTCAAGCCGCCTTCGCCGAGCCGCAGACCCAGAATCAGCGCACGATGCACTAACAGATCGGCGTAGCGCCGGATCGGGCTGGTGAAATGCGCATAGCGGGCCAGCGAGAGGCCGAAATGCCCCATATTGTCAGGGCTATAGGCCGCTTGCGACTGGCTGCGCAGCATCACTTCGTTGACCAGCATCGCCTCGTCCGTGCCGGCCACCTGCTTCAGCACCCGGTCCAGGTCGCGCGGATGAATTTGGTTGCCCGGCGGCAGCGAAATGTCGAAGCCGCGCAGGAACTGCCGCAGATTATCCAGCTTTTCTTCCGACGGCGGTGCGTGGACGCGGTATATGCACGGCTGATGCAGCCGCTCCAGTTCCTCAGCTGCGGCCACGTTGGCCAGCACCATGAATTCTTCGATCAGCCGGTGGCTGTCCAGACGCGGGCGCGGCTGCACCGAGGCAACCTTGCCCTGATCGTCCAGCACCACCTTGCGTTCCGGCAGGTCCAGATCGAGGGTGCCGCGCGCCTCGCGCGCCGTCAGCAGCACGCGAAACGCCGCATACAGCGGCGCCAGCGGTAGATGCGTCTCGGTCCTGGCGTCGTGGGCTTCCTGCACCTGCTCGTAGGTCAGCCGGGCGGCGCTGCGCATGATGCCACGGCCGAACTGGTGCGCGATTTTCCGCCCGCCCGCGTCGATCCGCATCCGCACGAACAGGCAGCCCCGATCCTCGTTCGGCCGCAGGCTGCACCAGCCGTTCGACAGCGCCTCCGGCAGCATCGGCACCACGCGGTCGGGGAAGTAGCAGGAATTGCCGCGCTTCCACGCCTCGTTGTCCAGCGGTGAGCCGGGCTGCACGTAATGCGCCACGTCGGCGATCGCCACGATCAGCGCGAAGCCATTGCCGTCTGGCTCGGCGTACACCGCATCGTCGAAGTCGCGGGCGTCCTCGCCGTCGATGGTGACCAACGGAATGTCACGCAGGTCGGTGCGGTCACCGAGTTCGACGCCGCGCGCGCGCCCCGCCTCGGCCACGGCTGCGGCGGGAAATTCGGTGGGAATGTCGTGGGTGTGGATCACCACGAGGCTGACCGAGCGGGCGTCGCCCATGCTGCCCAGGCGCTCGACCACTTTGGCCGGCTTCAAGCCGTAGCCGCCGCCGGGTAGCGGGGCTGCCAGCACGATCTCGCCGTTGACTGCGCCGTTATCCTCACCGGGCGGCACCGTCCATTCCGCCTTGGCGCGCCGGTCGGTCGGCACGATCCGCCCGCCGCCGCCCACCGGGTTGGGGCGGTAGACGCCGAGCACGCGGCCCGGCGCGTCGGTCAGGCGCTTTAGCGTGCGGCCTTCGTATTTGCCGGGGCCAATCGGTTTCAGCCGCGCCAGCACCCGCTCGCCGGGGGCGAGCGCCGGTTTGCCCTTCGGCTCGGGGGCCATCAGCACCAGCGGCGGCGGGCCGTCGCCCTCCCAGCCAACCGGGCGGGCCAGCGCGTCGCCGTCCGGGTCGGTGCCGGTGACCTGCACCACCATCGATTCGGGCAGCTTGCCCGGTGCGCGGAAACGGCGATGCCCGGCGGGGGCGAGGTTGCCCTCAGCCGACAGCGCCTTCAGCAGATCGCGCAGATCGGCGCGATGTTCCGGCCCCAAGCCGAACTCGCGCGCCACCTCGCGCTTGCCGACGCGGCCCGGCTGCTCGCGCACGAAGCGCTTGATCTCGTCGCGGCTGGGCAGGCCGGGGGGCGGCGTTCCGGGCGGACGCTTGCGCGCCACTTAGCCGGCAGCCTTGGCGCGCGGCTTGGCGGCAGGTTTTTTTGCCGCTGGCTTCTTCGCTGCGGGCTTCTTGGCCTTGGCGGCGGGTTGCTTGGCCTTGGCAGCCGGCGGTTCCGCCACTTTGGGCGCAGCGGTCTTGGCAGCCGCCGCTTTGGGGGCCGCAGCCTTTGCAGCCGCAGCCTTGGGGGCCGGCTTCTTGCCCGCCTTGCCACGGCCCGGTTTGGCCTTCAACGCCTTGCCCTTGGTGGCCAGCAGCGGCACCGCCAAGTCCATGGTCATATCGTCCATGGTCAGTTCACGCGGCAGGTTGGCCACCATGTTGCCGTGCTGCACATACGGCCCAAAGCGGCCCTTGCGCACGATCACCGGCTCCTTATCCGCCGGATGCGGCCCGAGTGCGCGCACCGAGGCCAGTTTCTGCGCCAGCACATCCACGGCCCGATTCAGGCCGACCACCAGCAGGTCGTCGTCCTTGTCCAGCGAGGCGAACACGCCGCCCATCTTCACGTAAGGCCCGAAGCGGCCGAGCCCGGCCTCGATCGGTTCCTTGGTCTCCGGATGGATGCCAACGATGCGCGGCAGGCTGAGCAGCCCGATAGCCTGCTCCAGCGTTACCGCATCGCCTTCCACGCCGCGCGGCAGCGAGGTGCGGCGCGGCTTGCGCTTGGCGTCCTTTTCCTGCTCGCCCTGCTGCACATACAGCCCGTACGGCCCGCGCCGCACGGTGATCTCCTCGCCGGTGTCCGGGTGATGCCCGAGCGCGCGCATCCCTTCCTTCAGGGTATCGTCGCTGCCGTCGCCGCTCTCGATGGCCAGCCGCCTCGTGTATTGGCAGGCCGGGTAGTTCGAGCAGCCGATGAACGCACCGTGCCGCCCGAGCTTCAGCCCCAGCCGCCCATTGCCGCAGGCCGCGCACACGCGCGGATCGCTGCCGTCCTCGCGCGCCGGGAAGAAATGCGCGCCAAGGTCCTGGTCGAGCGCATCGATCACGTCGCCGATTTTAAGGTCACGGGTCTGCTCGACCGCCTTGGAGAATTCCTTCCAAAATGCGTGCATCACCGCGCGCCACTCGGCCCGCCCGCCGGAAATATCGTCGAGCTGTTCTTCGAGCGAGGCGGTGAAGCCGGTATCGACGTAGCGTTCGAAGAAGCTGGTCAGGAACGCGGTGACCAAGCGGCCCCGGTCCTCCGGGATGAAGCGCCGCTTGTCGAGTTTGACGTAGTTGCGCTCCTGCAAGACGGTCAGGATCGAGGCGTAGGTGGACGGCCGGCCGATGCCGAGCTCCTCCATCTTCTTCACCAGGCTGGCTTCCGAGTAGCGCGGCGGCGGCTGGGTGAAGTGCTGTTCGGCAGCTACTTCGCCGCGCCGCAGCGGATCGCGCTCGCCCATCGGCGGCAGCATTTTGTTTTCGTCGTCCCGGCTCTGGGCCTCGTCGTCCTGGTCCTCACGGTACAACTTGAGGAAGCCGTCGAACGCCAGGATCGAGCCGTTGGCGCGCAGCACCGGGCTGGACTTGCGGGACGGGTCGGTGGCGTCCACCGTGACCTGATCCAACTCGGCCGATTGCATCTGGCTAGCGACCGCGCGTTTCCAGATCAGGTCGTACAGGCGGCGCTGATCCGGGTTCAGGTAGCGGGCGACGCCCTCAGGCGTGCGGCCGACATCGGTGGCGCGGATCGCTTCGTGGGCTTCCTGGGCGTTCTTCGCCTTGGCGGTGTACTCGCGCGGCGCGGACGGCACGTATTTGTCGCCGTATTCCGCCTTCACATGGTCGCGAATGGCGAACATCGCCTCGCGCGCCATCTGCACGCCATCGGTGCGCATATAGGTGATCAGGCCGACGGTATCGCCCTGAATGTCGATGCCTTCGTAAAGCTGCTGCGCCAGCCGCATGATCTGCTGGGCGCCGAAACCCAGCTTGCGGCTGGCTTCCTGTTGCAGCGTAGAGGTGGTGAACGGCGGCGGCGGGTTGCGCTTGACGCGCTTGCGCTCGACCGATGTTACCGTAAAATCAGTGGCTTGCACCTGTTGCTTGGCGCGTGTCGCCAGCGCCTCGGTGTTCAGGTCGAACTGGTCGAGCTTCTTGCCGTCCAGATGCGTCAGCCGCGCCGTGAACGGGGCACCGGCCGGTGTGGTGAGGTGCGCTTCCACCGACCAGTATTCCCGCGCGCGGAACACCTCGATTTCGGCTTCGCGCTCGCAGATCAGCCGCAGGGCGACCGATTGCACCCGCCCGGCGCTGCGGCTGCCGGGCAGCTTGCGCCACAGCACCGGCGATAGGGTAAAGCCCACCAAGTAGTCCAGCGCACGGCGCGCCAGATACGCCTCGATCAGCGGCATATCCAGGTCGCGCGGGTGCGCCATCGCGCTGCGGATGGCGTTGCGGGTGATCTCGTTGAAGGTGATCCGCTCCACCTTCACGCCGCGCAGCAGATGCTTTTCGTCGAGCATCGCGCGGACGTGCCAACTGATCGCCTCGCCCTCGCGATCCGGATCGGTGGCGAGGTACAGCCGCTTGGCGCCCTTCAGCGCCTTGGCAATGGCCGCCAGTTGGCGGGCGCCGCGCTCGTCGGCCGCCCAGTCCATGGCGAAATCCTCATCCGGCCGCACGCTGCCGTCTTTCGGCGGCAGATCGCGCACATGTCCGAAACTGGCAAGGACCGTAAACTGGTCGCCAAGGTACTTGTTGATCGTCTTGGCCTTGGCGGGCGATTCGACAACGACAACGTCAGGCATGGCGTCCTGTTCGTGGGAAACCCTATGGCCCCGGTTCGCTCAATAACGCCACCCGATTGCCGGGCAGCGTTTCCACGCGCCCGGCCAGCTCAAGATCGAGCAAGGCCGACATGACGGCGGACGCAGACAACTGGCAGCGGCGGAGCAGAACGTCAACCGAAGTGGGCGACGGACTGAGCAGTTCGACCACAATCCGGTGCGCCTGGGCCCGTTCCTGTGGCGGCGCATCACTTTCGGGCCACATGATCGGTTGCTCAGGGAATCCGGCCGGTGGCATCCGGGTGGGGGCTGGCCCGCGTGCGAACAGCGGCGCACGGGCGATGCCTTCACGGCCCGGATGGTCCGGCAAATTGGCCAGCACGTCCGCTGCCGACTCGGTGAGATAGGCGCCTTGGCGGAGTAGATCGTTGGTGCCCCGGCAGCGCGGGTCGAGCGGCGAGCCGGGCACGGCGAATATCTCGCGGCCAGATTCTTGCGCCATGCGCGCCGTGATCAGGCTGCCCGAGCGCAACGCTGCCTCCACGACCACCACGCCAAGCGACAGCCCGGCGATGATGCGGTTGCGGCGCGGGAAGTGGCGGGACTGCGGTGCGGTACCGAGCGGCGCTTCGGCAACCACGGCGCCAACCCGAGCGATGCGATTTTGCAAATCGACGTGTTCCGGCGGATAGGGCATGTCCAATCCGCCGGCCACGCAGGCGATGGTGCGGCCGGTGCGCAGCGCGCCAAGATGGGCCGCGGCATCGATGCCGCGCGCCAAGCCCGACACCACAACGATGCCGGCTTCGGTGAGCTCCTGCGCCAGCCCATCGGCAAATTGCTGGCCATTGGTCGAAGCGTTGCGGCTGCCGACCAGCGCCACGGCACGCTCGTTCAGCACCGCAGGGTCGCCCATCACCGCCAGCACCGGCGGCGCATCCTCCAGCAGGCCCAACAGGGGCGGGTAGCCGGGGCCGTCGAGGAAGAGCAATCGTCCGCCGAGTTTGGCCAGCCGCTCAACCTCGCGCTGCAGTCCAGCGAGCGGCGGCAATTGCAGCGGCTGTCCACGCCCCCCGGCGCGCGCCAGCGACGGCAGCGCATCCAACGCCGCCGCAGCGCTGCCATAGCGCCGCAGCAGCCGGCGGTAGGTGATCGGGCCGACGCCGTCGGTACGGGCTAGCTGCAGATGATCCAGCAGCGTCTTCATCGCCCGGCCCCAATGCGCGGCTCCGTGCCCGCCAGCAGCCGGCGGATGTTTTCGTGGTGGCGTGCAAACACCAGAAGGGCAATGCACAGCGCCAGCGCCGCTGTCAGAGGCCCCGAGGCAAACCATGCGAACACCGGCGCTGCGGCAATCGACAGCAGCGCGCCGGCCGATGAGATGCGCGTCAGCCGCGCCGTGGCGAGCCACACCGCGCAGGCCGCCAAACCGGCGTATGGGCTGGCGGCGAGCAGCACCCCGAACCCGGTGGCGACGCCCTTGCCGCCGCGAAATTTGAGCCAAATTGGGAACAAGTGGCCCAGCACCGCAGCCAGCCCGCCGGCGAAACTGCCGTAGCCGTCGGCCAAGTACCATCCGGTCAGCACCGCGACGGCACCCTTCAACGCGTCGAGCAGCAAAGTCGCTGCTGCCAGTTTTTTGTTTCCCGTTCGCAATACATTGGTAGCTCCGATATTACCGGAACCGATGTTACGAATGTCTCCAAGTCCTGCCGCGCGTGTCAGCAGCAACCCGAACGGTACGGCACCTAACATGTAGCCGATCACAGTCAGTGCGATCAGCGTCGCTATTGAATCCGGCGCAGTCATGGTTGTCGAAGCCCACCCTTGCAACCGGCGCACTGTGCCGTGACTGACCCTGTTCGCTCAAGCCCCATATTACGACAACGGATTGTTAATCAGTTAATTATCGCAACTATCAGCCGCCAAATACCCGCCGTCCGGCCTTCCAGGTGCCGAGCACTCGGCCCTCCAAAGCGCGCCCGTCGAACGGCGTGTTCTGCGCCCGGCCGGGCAACGCACCCGCAGTAACGCGCCAACTGCGGTCGGGATCGAACAGCGCCAGATCCGCTGCAGCCCCCCTGGCCAGCGTTCCGGCCGGCACGCCGAGGATGCGGGCAGGGGCGACGGTCAGCAATTCCAGCGCGCGGCCGAGCGGCAGGCCGCTGCCATGCACCTGCGCCAGCGTGATGCCGAGCAGTGTCGCCAGTCCAGCGCCGCCCGGCTGGGCCTGGGCAAACGGCAGGCGCTTATCGTCCGGGTCGCGCGGCTGGTGGTCGCTGGCCACCGCGTCGATGGTGCCGTCCGCGAGCGCCGCCGCCACCGCCTGCCGGTCGGCGTCCGCGCGCAACGGCGGCGACAGCTTGGCGTAGCTGCGCCAGTTGCCGATGGCGGTTTCGTTCAGATCGAAATACGGCGGCGCGGTGTCGCAGGTGATGGCGAGGCCTTCGTCCTTGGCGCGGCGGATCAGTTCCAGCGCGGCGGCGGTCGAAACATGGGCGAAATGCACCGCCCCACCGGTCAAGCGGGCCAGCGCGATGTCGCGCGCCACCATCAACGCCTCGGCGGCGGCCGGAATACCGGGCAATCCGAGCCGGGTTGCCAGTTCGCCCTCGGTGGCGGCGCCGCCGGCCGCCAGCGTCGGTTCTTCCGGGTGCTGCACGATGCGGGCAGAGAACATGCGGGCGTAGGTCAGCGCCAAGCGCATCAGTTTGGCCGGGCCGATGGCCCGCGCGCCGTCGGTAAATGCAACAGCGCCTGCTTCGCGCAACAGCCCGAGTTCGGCCAGTTCCTCGCCCCGGCAACCACGGGTGAGTGCGCCATATGGGTGCACCGTCAGGCTGCCGGTCTCCTCGCCGCGCGTGCGCAACAGGCGAACCAGGGCGGGGTCATCGATGGCGGGCTTGCTGTCGGGCAGGGCGGCAACCGTCGTGATGCCGCCGAACGCGGCGGCCAGTGCTGCGGAGGGAATGTTCTCCCGATACTCGCCGCCCGGCTCGCCGACTTCGACGCGCATATCGACCAGACCGGGGCACAGCACCGCCCCTTCGCCATCAACCACCGCGACCCCGTCCGGGCGGCCGAGGTTCTGGCCCAGATCGGCGATCCGGCCGTCACGCACCAGCAGCGCCCCCTGTTGATCCAGCCCCGATGCCGGGTCGATCAGCCGCGCATTGATGAACAGAACATCGCTCATTGGCGCGGCCCGCCTTTGATCCCGGCATGGGCCAGCACGTCGAGCACCGCCATGCGCACCGCCACACCCATTTCCACCTGCTCGCGGATCACGCTGCGCACTGGGTCGTCGGCCACGCTGCTGGCGATCTCGACACCGCGGTTCATCGGGCCGGGGTGCATCACCAGCGCGTTCGGCTTGGCGTAGGACAACTTGTCGGCATCCAGCCCGAAGAAGCGGAAATACTCGCGCGAACTGGGCACCAGGCCGCCGGTCATGCGTTCCTGTTGCAGCCGCAGCGCCATCACCACGTCGGCCCCGGCCAATCCGGCCTTCATGTCGTGGAACACCTCGACGCCAAGCCGGTGGGCTTCGGGCGGGATCAGCGTCGGCGGGCCGACCACCCGCACCCGGCTGCCCATCGCCGACAGCAGGTGGATGTTGGAGCGCGCCACCCGCGAATGCAGGATGTCGCCGCAGATTGCCACCACCAGCCCCTGCAAGCCGCCCAGCCGCCGCCGGATGGTCAGTGCGTCGAGCAGCGCCTGGGTGGGGTGTTCGTGGGTGCCGTCGCCCGCGTTGATAACCGCCGCATCGACCTTGCGCGCCAGCAGGACCGGCGCGCCGGAGGCGGCGTGGCGCACCACCAGCAGGTCGCAGTTCATCGCGTTCAGCGTCGCCGCCGTGTCGAGCAGCGTCTCGCCCTTGTTCACGCTGGAGGTGGCGACCGACATGTTGATAACGTCGGCCCCCAGCCGCTTGCCTGCCAGTTCGAAGCTGGTGCGGGTGCGGGTGCTGTCCTCGAAAAACAGATTGATCAGCGTGCGCCCGCGCAGCCGGTCGCGCGGCGTGGTGCCGGTGCGGCTGAGCAGCACGTAGCTTTCCGCGAGATCGAGCAGCCCCGCGATTTGCGGCGGATACATGCCCTCGATGGCCAGCAAATGCCGCAGCGGTGTGGTCACGCGGATCAGACCCTTACCCAATTGGCGCGCACCCTAGTCACGTCGCCCGCCGTTCGCCAGCGCCACAAGCCGCCTTGACGGACCGCCGCCGCCGTTTGACGCTGCCGCATAATGAACGCCAAACATCCCCCCCTGATCGACGGCCTGCAATTCTGTAACTGGTCGCGCGCTGTGTTCGAGCAGATGCATGCGGCCGGGATGACGGCGGTGCATGTCACCGTCGCTTATCACGGAGGCTTCCGCCCCACGGTGGACCGCATCGTGGACTGGCAATGGCGGCTGCGCGAGCACGCCGACCTGATCGCTCCCGGCGAATCGGCGGCCGATCTGGCGGCGGCGGAGGCCAGCGGGCGCACCGCCATCGTATTCGGGCTGCAAAACCCGCTGCCGATCGAAGACGATCTGGGGCTGGTTGGTGTGCTGTACCGGCTCGGCATCCGGTTCATGCAACTCACCTATAATATGCAATCGCTGCTCGGCTGCGGCTGGATGGAGCCGGTGGATAGCGGCGTCACCGCGATGGGACGCGGCGTCATCCGCGAGATGAACCGGCTCGGCATGGTCGTCGACCTGTCGCATTCCGGCGAGCGCACCACGCTGGAAGCCATCGCTGCCTCGCGCCGCCCGGTGACGGTCAGCCACGCCAACGCGGCCACCTGGAAAGCCACGCTGCGCAACAAGTCGGACACGGTGCTTCGGGCGCTGGCCGAGTCGGGCGGGTTCCTCGGCCTGTCCTGCTACCCGGTGCATCTGGCCGATGGCCCGGCCACCACGCTGGAGTCGTTCTGCGCCATGGCGGCGCGCACGGCGGAGATTGTCGGCGCGGCGAACCTGGGGATCGGCTCGGATTTGTGCCAGGATCAGCCCGACAGCGTGCTGCAATGGATGCGCGCCGGGCGCTGGACCCGCCCCGCGCCGGCCGCTCCGGTCCCGGCGTTTCAGCCACAGCCGGTGTGGTTTCGCAGCAATTTGGACTTTCCGGGCCTTGCCGCCGGTCTGCGCGCGGCTGGGTTCTCCGAGGCTGAGACCGCTGGGATTCTAGGCGGCAACTGGCGGCGGTTCATGGCCGCATCGTTCGCGCCGGAGGGCAGCGCATGACCACGACGGTATCGCTGGGCGAGATCGAAACCCTCGCCAGCCGCGCGCTTGTGGCGCATGGCGCGCAGCCGGAAGCGGCGGCTTCATTGGCCCGCGCCATTGCCGCAGCCGAGGGCGACGGGCTGGCCTCGCATGGCTTGGCCTATCTGGCGATCTATTGCCTGCATCTGAAGGTGGGCAAGGTCGCGGCTGACGCGGTGCCGGTGGTGACGCAACCGAAACCGGGGCTGGTACTGGCCGACGCCAAGGCCGGGTTCGCCCATCCGGCCATCGACGCCGGGTTCGAGAAGCTGATCGCGGCGGCGCAGTCGCAGGGCATCGCGGCGCTTTCGGTCAACAACTCTTATAATTGCGGCGTGCTGGGCTACCATACCGAGCGGATTGCCGGGCGCGGGCTGGTAGCACTGGGTTTCACCAATGCGCCCGCCTCGATCGCACCATGGGGCGGCACCAAGAAAGTGCTGGGCACCAATCCGTTCTCGCTGGCGGTGCCGGGCGAGGCTGGGTTCGTCATCGACCAAAGCGCCAGCGTGATCGCCAAAAGCGAAGTGATGAAACGGGAACGCGAGGGCCGCGCGCTGGAACCCGGCTGGGCGCTGGACGCCGATGGTAATCCGACGACCGATGCGAAAGCCGGGCTTGCGGGCACCATGGCCCCGGCGGGCGGCTACAAAGGCGTCGGGCTGGCGTTGCTCACCGAGGTGATGGCCGCTTGCCTGACCGGGGCGACCCCCGGCGTGATCGCCAGCCCGTTTTCTGGCGACCAGGGCGGGCCGCCGCGCACCGGACAGTTTTTCATCGCCATTGCCCCAGACGCTGCGTCTGGCGGCGCATTCGCGGCGCGGATGGCGCTGGTGGCCGGGGCGTTCGCCGATGCCGGGGCCCGGCTGCCGGGCCGCAAGCGTCTGGCGGCGCGGACAAAATCGGCGCGGGACGGCGTGGCGTTGCACGATGACCTGCTCGCGCGGGTGCGGGCTTTGGCGGAATGATCCGATGATTGCGTTGCGTTCTCCCGACACCGTGATGCGTCTCGCCCGTTTGGGTGCGATGCATCCGACACGGTTGAGTTTCCTGCGCGTGCTGCTGCGCCGCGCCGCCGCCGAGCGCTGGCACTTTTCGCGCCGGGTCTGGGAGATGGACGCGGGCGGCTTCGGCCACGCGGTCTACACGGTGCGGATGCCGGGCCGCAGCGTCAGCTTGGTGGCATTTTCCAACGACCTGCCCGCCGATCAGCGCACCGACCGGGTGATCGCCATGGCTTGGGATGCCTCATTCGTGCTGTACGATGGCGTGCCGGATGCGGCCGAAATCGCCCGGCTGGCTGCCAACGCGCCGCGCCAGGAGGCCGGGCGGTTCAGTGAGCGGGATCTAATCCTATCGCGCGCCAACAAAAGCGTGCGCCTGTTCGACAGCGTGGCGCGCACCTTGGCGAGCGGCCAGCAGCCGGATGCAGCGCAGGTCGAGGACGTTGGCTACCTGATGCGCACCACTGCCGTGTACGGCAACGGCAAGTTCGGCATCGCCGATCGCGAACGCCTCGCCGGGCATCCGGCGTTTGCTGGGCCGTTCCAGGCGGAAATGCTGTCGGTGTGGCTGACCCGCGCCTTCACCGTGGATCTGGTGGAACATTGCGCCCGCGCCCGGTCGCCGCGCACGGCGGTGGAACTCAGCCCGGCGCTGCGCCGCCGCTTCGGTGTTGGCAACGCCACCGGGCTTGGCATGGCGCCGTATTTGTCCAGGCATCCGCTGTTGCTGCATCGCTGGATGCTGGCGCGTGAAACGGCGCTGGCGCGGGTGCGTTCGCTGCCCACCGCCACTGCGGCGGCGCGCGCGGCGTTCGCCGAGGCCGTTGCCGAAGCACGGCGCAATGTGGCGCATTGGCAGACGGTCGATGAGGTGCAAACGGCGCGCATCGCGGCGCTGGCCGAGGATTTGGCGCAGTTGCAACGTCATGGGCTGCCCGATGGCCCGCTCCCCTGGGATGCGCTGTACCGCTGGGCCGAAATCGAATTGAGCCCGGAAGGCCAGGAATATGCCGTCGCCTTGCTGCTGGAGCCGCACGGCGCGCTGGTCGACGATCTGGGCGACAGCATGAGCGCCGACGAAGACACGGCGGTGCCAATCGACGGGTCGATGACCTGCGCCGAACTGGCCAGTTTGGTGGTTGAACATGGCGGCTGGGCCCAAGCCATCGACTTCGCCAATCCGGCGGCGCAGGCGCGGTTTTGGTACGTCTCGGCGGAAAAGCTGGAGCCGCGTATGGGCGAGCGGGCCGATGAGGCGGGGGCTGCGTTGGAGTCGCCGCTGACCTTCGCCCGCGACCTGGGAATGCTGCGCGCGGCGCTCTCGGCGGCACCGGGGGCAACCCCGGTTGCCAGGCTGTTGCTCGATCAGCCGGATTTGCGCGCCCCGGTGCGCCGGGTGCAAACGCTGGCGGCATATCCGTATGCCGAGGTCCGCGACAATCTGCTCGGTGCCGATGTGCGGCCCATCGATCTGCTGCGCTGCAAGCTGGCCTGCTTCGGCGCCGGGCGGTTCGACCCGCGTTCGGACCGCTGGCTGCGTATTTCGCTGTTCCAGGGCACGCCGTTTCCCGAGGAATTGGCGGCCTGCGCCGCTGACCCCGCGTTGGGCCGGGCGGCCTGATCCGTTGGAATTGTCGCTGAACGAGGTCGAGGCACTGGCGCAGAAGGCCGCGCGCGGCGGCGGCTTGGCCTGGGGGCTGGCCGACGACGCGGGACGCTCGGCGCGCTGGCTGGCGGCGCACGGTGCCGGCTGGGCGCGTGGATTGCTGGCGCTGCTGGACCGGCCGCCGCCGCCGGATGCCAATCCGCTGCGGCTGGGCTGCTATCTGGCCGACAGCTTGGCGGCATCGGGCGCGATTGCGCTGCCGCATGTGGTGGCCCCGGCATGGCTGCTGCCGCCGCTGGTGCTGGCGGCGGCGCAGCGCGGCGTGGCGGTGGCGCTGCAATTTGGTGCAATGGAAATGGCATGGCCGCTGGCCACCGCATCTGTGCCGTGGTCTGAAATTTTTGCGCTCGAAACAGCGCCAATCCGCGTGAGTTTTGGCGGCGCGGTGGCGGGCCTGCCGTTCGCGCTTGCCCGCGCCGCCGGGCGGCCGGATTTGCCGCTGGACCTGATGACGCGGCTGCAAGCCTATGCGGCGCACACTTATGTGCCCGCCTCCGAGCAATCGCGCGCGCGCGGCGCTGGCAGCGCCACGCGCGACGACGACTGACCAAGGAACCCCCATGACCGGCCAGACCACCCCGATCATCCGCATGCGCGACGCGGGTTACTACAGCGCCAACACCATCGGCGCCCGCCATGTGATCGACTCGGCGATCCCGCTGGTCGAGCGCGCGGTCTGCGAAATTGCCCTGCCTGCGGGCGCTTTCACGGTGGCCGACTATGGCGCGGCGGACGGTGGCACCTCGCTTGGGCTGCACCGCGCGCTGGTCGCAGCGGTGCGGGCGCGCGACGCCGGCCGGCAGGTGGCGATCACCTACACCGACTTGCCGCACAACGATTTCTCTACCCTGTTCCGCCAGGTGCAGGGCGGCTTGGGCGATGTGCCCGGCGTGTTTGCGTTCGCCAGCGGCACCAGCTTCTACAGCCGGATTTTCCCCAGCCTGTCGCTGCAACTCGGCTTTTCCGGCACCGCGATGCACTGGCTGAGCCGCCTGCCGGGCAAATTGGCCAACGCCGTGCATCCGGTGCTGGGCACGGATGCCGAGCGAGCGCCGTTCGCTGCCCAGGCGGCGGCGGATTGGCAGACCATCCTGCTGCATCGCGCCGCTGAGCTCGCGCCGGGCGGGCGGCTGGTGCTGGCGAATTTTTGCCAGGACGAGGCTGGGTATTATTTGGGCTACACTGGCCAGCGCAATATGCACGCCAACTTCGCCAAGCACTGGGGCGAGTTGCGCGATGCAGGCGAGATCACAGTGGCGGAATTCACCGCCACCAATTTCCAGCAATACTACAAATCGGTCGCCGAATTTCGCGCCCCGTTCGACGACCCCGACAGCCCCGTGCGCCGCGCCGGGCTGGCGCTGTTGCATTGCGAGACCCGCATCACGCCCTGCCCATACGCCGCCGGCTTCGCGGTGGAACGCGACGCCGCCGCCTTTGCCGCCGCCTACGTGCCGACGTTACGCTCTTGGAGCGAGAACATGTTCTTCGGCGCACTCGACCCAGCGCGCCCGGCGGCTGAGCGCCACGCGCTGGTCGATCAGTTTTACACCGCCTATCAGGCCGACGTGGCGGCAGCGCCGGACGGGCACGCGATGGACTACGTGCACTGCTTCATGCTGATCGGCAAAGCCGGGTAGCGTTCAGGCGAGTGCCGCGCGCCGCCCGAAGCTGCGGACCAGCAGCAGGGCGGCGATGCCCAAATTCAGCATGTTCCAAACCAATCCGTTGCCGAAGGCCGCACGATACGACCCGGTGGCGTCGAAGATCACGCCGGACATCCAGCCGCCCAGCGCCATGCCCAGCATGGTCGCTGTGAGCACCATGCCGATGCGCGCACCGGCTTCCTTGGCTGGGAAATACTCGCGGACAATCAGCGCGTAGCTCGGCACGATGCCGCCCTGGAACAGACCGAACAGCGCGGAGACCACGTACAGCGAGGTCAGCCCGTTGAACCCAAGATACAGCGCCAGCGCCACCGCCTGTGCTGCCGACCCCAGCAGCAGCGTGCGCAGCCCGCCGATGCGGTCGGCGACAAAGCCCGAGCCGACGCGGCTGACGATGCCGAACGCCAGCATCACCGACAGCATCTGCGCCCCGCGCGCCGGGCCGTACCCAAGGTCGCCGCAATAGGCCACGATATGCACTTGCGGCATTGCCATCGCGGTGCAGCAGGCGACGCCCGCCACGATCAGCAAAATTTGCAGCGTGCGCGGCGATAGGCCGGGCATCGGCTGGCCGGTGCGCACCGCAGCCATCGAAGGCGCATGGCGCGCCACCGGACTGCGGCGCAGCAGCAGGGACAGCGGCAGCATGGTGGCCAAACAGAACAGCCCGATGCCGAGATGCGTGTGCCGCCAGCCATACGCCGCCGTGAAATGCTGCACCACCGGCGGCCAAATGGTCCCGGCCAGATAGCTGCCCGAGGCGCAGATGGACACCGCGATGCCGCGCCGCCGGATGAACCAGTGCGACACATCGGCCATCAGCGGCCCGAATGTCACCGAAGCGCCGAACAGCGCCATCAGCAAACCAGAGGCGAGGGCGAATTGCAGGATGTTCTGCGACTGACTGGCTGCCGCATAGCCGAGGAACAGCATCACGCTGGCCATCAGCACCGGGCGAATGATGCCGATGCGGTCGACCACGCGGCCCATGACGACGTTGCCCAGCGCGGTGCAGATCATGGTCAGCGTGTAGGGCAGGGCGGCACTGCCGCGCGCCACGCCAAACTCGGCCTGGATCACTGGCAGCGTGACCACCACCGACCACATTGCAACTCCGCCAATGGTGCACAGCAAAACCGAGGCGGCGAGCCGCACCCAGGCGTAGGTGCCGTCCACCTCGGACTCGCGCGCCGATGTTGCTGTCACGACTATTGGTTTCCTCACCACGTTCGTCAGCGTATCACCCAGCGGAATTGGTTCGCCACGCCGCAAGGGTTGTCCGCCGCGCGGGGCTGGGCTTCGCTGCTGGGTCAAAACCGAGGAACTGCGGATGAAGATTTGCGTACTCGGCAAGCGCGGCAGCATCATCAACTGGGCCGAAAGTGCTGCCGCCGCGTGGCGCGCGGCGGGGCATGAGGTGCTGCACGCGGTCATCCGCGACCCGCGCCTGCACCCGGCGGCCGAGCGGCTGTTGTTCGCGCCGCTGCTCGGGGCGCCGCGCGCCAAAGCGATTGCGCGGCAAATCCGGCGGTTCGCGCCTGATATGATCGTCGCCATCGGCACCTACGACGTGCCGCTCAGCCTGCTCGATGAACTGCGGCGCAGTCCCGGCCTGCCGCCGCTGTTCGGCTGGGTGGGCGATCTGTTCGGCGACGCGGCAGTGCTGCGCGCCAGCTATTTCGCCGCCATCGGCTACACCGATTCAGGCTTGCTGGCGCTGCACCGGGCGCGTGGGCTGGCAAGTGCCGCGCTGTTTCTGCCGCACGCCGCCAACGCCGGTTTCACCGCGCCCGGCAGCAGCGTGCCGCGCGACCTCCGCTTGGTGTTCGTCGCCACGCCGACGCCGCTGCGCCGCCAGACGGTGGCGGCGGTGGCGCAGCCGATGGTGCTGTACGGCGGCGGCTGGGGCCAGGCGCCCGCCGGTCTTCACGAAATCCACGCCCAGCGCATCGGCATCGAGCAGGTCGGCGCGGTCTACCAACGCCACGCCAGCGTGCTGAATATTCGCAATGAACACAACGTATTGACCGGACTCAATCAACGCTCGTTCGATCCGTACCTGTGCGGCGCCGCCGTGGTTAGCGACGCGCAGCCGGATTTGGAACAGTGCTTCGACCCCGGCGCCGAAGTGCTGGTGTGGCGCGATGCGGACGAATTGAACGCGCTTTACGCTCGCCTGCTGCACGACCCGGCGCTGGCGGCGGGCGTCGCCGCGCGCGGACGCCAGCGGGTGCTGGCGCAGCACACTTACACAGCGCGGCTCCAGCAATTCATCGCCTTGGCGCGCTAACCCTTCACAAACGGCTTCGGCCGCCGCATTTCGCCCTGCCGCGCCAGCATCCAGCCAGGGTATTCCGGCGGCAGCGCGCTGACCTTGTCCAACTCGGCCAATTCCTCGGCGGTCAGTTGCACCGTGGTCGCCGCGACGTTGTCGGCCAGTTGCGCGGTGGTTTTCGCGCCGATGATCACGCTGCTCACCCACGGCTTGGCCAGCAGCCACGCCAGCGCGATTTGCGCCACCGACACGCCGTGCGCCTCGGCAATCTCACGCATCGCGGCGACACAGGCCCAGGCGCGGTCCTTGTTGACCGGCGGGAAATCGAAGCTGGCCCGCCGCGCCCCCTCCGGCCCATTGCTGCCCGGCCCGAATTTGCCCGACAGCAAACCGCCCGCCAGCGGGCTCCAAACCATCAGGCCAACCTTCTCCTCAGTCAGCAGCGGTGCAATCTCGCGCTCCAGATCGCGTCCGGCGATGGTGTAATAGGCTTGCAGGCTGCTGAGCCGTTCCAGCCCCAGCCGGTCGGCAACCCCCAGCGCCTTCATGATGCGCCACGCCTGCCAGTTCGACACGCCAACATACCGCACCAAACCCTGCCGGGTCAGATCGTCCAGCGCGCGCAGGGTTTCCTCGATCGGGGTGATCGTGTCGGTGCCGTGGATTTGGTACAGGTCGATATGATCGGTTTGCAGCCGTTCCAGACTGGCCTGCACGCTGTCCATGATGTGGCCGCGCGACGCGCCGCGATCGTTCGGGCTTTCGCTCATCGCGCCGAACACTTTGGTGGCCAGCACCACGCTGCTGCGCTTCACGCCGAGGTTACGCAGCGACTGGCCGAGCAGCTTTTCCGACAGCCCGAACGAATACACGTCGGCCGTGTCGATGAAGTTGATCCCGGCCTCCAGCGCGCCGCGCACGATGCCATCGACCGCGTCCTGTTGCAGATCGCCGATCTTGCTCCAGATCTCGCCGGTGCCGCCGAAGGTCATGGTGCCGAGACAAAGCTCGGAGACGAACAGGCCGCTGCGGCCGAGTTGGTTGTAGCGCATGGGACGCGTGCTCCGATCTATGCATGGCGATGTATGGCGCTGCGGCCCAGCCGCAACGGCGCGCCACCTCACAGCGCACCGTTGTGGCGGGCGTTGCGTCACGCCCGCCCGGATCAGGGGCTGGGGAACGCGCCGAGGTCGGTCACCGTGGCGCGCGGCTTATATGTTGGCCGGACAGTCACAGTGCCGGGCAGCAGTGCGAACTGGCTGGTGACTTGCAGACGCGCCAGACTGGCTGGGGCTGGCAATTTCAGCGTTGCAGGTGGATACGCCGTTCCGGCGCCGATGGCCGGCGATCCGGCAAGCAAGTGGCCATTTGTTCCAACCACCGGCGTGCCCGGCAGCATATTGGCCGCCGAGGTGTCGAGCGTGCAGGCACCGGCGTTGGTATACGGCGTCAGCCAGTTCGCCTGCGTGAACCGCAGTGTGCCCGTCGTGCCATCCGGCAGGGAATTCGTGCATAGGATGATGTCCGAATTGCCCGTATGGGTGATCACGTTGTTGGCGGCAACGATGGTCTGCTTATTCGTTGGCATGTCGAAGATCGCCAGAGAATAGGTCTGCGACTTCGATGCATTGATCATCACGGTGTTGTCGTAGAAATACAGCGAGCCGTTATGGTAATTTTTATAGACCGTGCTGTCGCCACCCCAATGGATCATGTCGCCGGAACTGCTGCCGGGCAGACTGAAGTCATCGACGATTGCGTTGCCGTAAACCCAGGCAGTATTGTACAGCTTGTCGCTTCCAGTATAGGGGCTGCCGCCTTCGGCATCCACCAGATCAATTGCGCGTGCCGCAGCATCGATGTGGTTATAGCGGATCACGGTCCCGCTGCTGCGATCCTTCAGCGCGGAGCCCAGCGCACCTGGAATCAGTTGGCCAATATAGTTGCCCTCGTACAGACTGCGGGTGCCTTGCACATACAGGTTGTGAACGCTCCAGTTGCCGACAACGCCGTTGTCATGAATGTAGTTGCCGCGCAGTGTCGTATAGAAGCTGCTACCCGCCGTGTCGTTCTGGTCATTGACAAAAACGCCAATGCCGTTGCCAAACAGCTCGTCGTTTTGCACCGTTAAATGCTGGCTTGCCACGACATAGATGCCGCCGGTGAATGTGGGGTATTTGTGCAATGCGCCGGTGTGATCGGTGAATGTGTTGCCCGGCGCTGCCCCGGTGATCCGCAGGTTCTGAATGGTGACGAAGGACGGCTTATAGCCATACGCATCGTGCAGGCCCCGGTAGAGCGTAAACACGCCGAATTCCTCGATTATCGAACCGCCGGATGTGGTGAAGAAACCCTGCTGGATCGCATCGGTCGCCGTTGTCGCGTTCTTGCCGGTGATGAGGGGTAACTTGCCGCTGGCGTTGGCAACGCCATTGATTACCACCGGGGCACTTGCCGTGCCCCCGGCGCGCAGGGCGATTTTTGTAGCATAAGGCGTTGGCGAATAATAGATATTCACCACGTCGCCAGCGACCAGGTTGAGCCACGGCACGTCATTTAGCGACGTGTAGTGCTTGCCGGGGCCGACGTTATAGGTTGCGTGCGAACCGGCCAGCGGCACCGCCGGGCAGCGCAGCGGCAGGCCCGGAGCGGGCGGCCAGCCAGATGGCGTGGTGCCCGCAGGCAATGGCGTCCCGAATGGCGGAACCGGCGGTGCCGGTGAGTCGGGCACGCTGGCCGGGGCGGCCGGGCACGCGGCCGCCCAAGCGGCGTTGGTACAAAATCCGCCTGCGGCGGTCACTGCGATGATGGTGAGGCCGCGAATAAGGCAAGCGAAGTTCTTCAAGTGAATACTTACTGGGTAAGGCATTCTGAGGCCCTCAGGGTTTGTCCCCTGCGTGACCGTTTCATCAAAATCTCATTCTGTCAACAAATGTTACGAAAATCTATTTGTCCTGATGACGATGCAGGCTGCCGCCGTCTACGTCGCGTATGACGGATCGCGGCGGAACGCGCGGCGGGCCAGCGCGTCCAGCATTTTGTCCTCGACCGCGTGCTTGCTGTAACTATCGGCGTCTTTCACCGCTTGCAACGCCAGCGCGTGCGGCAGATGCACGTTCGGGCCGTCCATCGCATCGGTCAGCACCTGCGCCTCGCAGGCGCGCTGCAAGCGCCACAACTGCCAGAACGCGCTGGCAATGCTCGGCCCCACGGTCAGCAGGCCGTGGTTGCGCATGATCATGCACGGCTTGTCGCCGAGCGAGGCGACGATGCGGTCCTGTTCGCCGAGGCGGATGCTGAGGCCCTCATAGTCGTGATAGGCAACCCGGCCACACAACTGTGCGGCATAGAAACTGTCATGCCGCAGACCGTGCGCCTTGGTGGCGATCGCGGTGCCTGCGGTGGAATGCGTGTGCATCACCGCGACGGCATCGGCGCGCGCCTGATGGATCGCCGAATGAATAACGAAGCCCGCCGGATTGAACGGGTAGTCGCTCGGCGCGATTTTGTTGCCCTTCACGTCGATTTTCAGCAGATTCGAGGCGGTGACTTCGTCGTACAGCAGCCCGTACGGGTTAATCAGGAAATGATGTTCGGGGCCGGGAATGCGCACCGACAGATGGTTCATGATCACCTCGCTCCAGCCCAGCATCTCCACCACCCGATAGGCGGCGGCGAGGCGGACGCGCAGATCCCATTCGTCCGGGGCGATCCCGGCGGGGCGGTGGCTGGACGGATACGGGTCGATCATGGCTGGTTCCGTGGCATACGATGGCTGCAAGGCTAACGCCGGACATGGAATAGTCCAGCCGGCAGGGGGACGCGCGATGGATCTCGGACTGACAGGCAAGGTGGTGCTGGTGACCGGCGGATCGAAGGGGATCGGGCTGGCCTGCGCCAAGCTGTTCCGTGCCGAAGGCGCGCGTGTGGCCATTGCGTCACGCTCGCAGGCCAACATCGACGCAGCGTGCGGCGAATTGCGCGGCGCGTTCGGCTTTGCCGCCGACCTGACCGACGCGGCACAGGCCGCAGCCCTGGCGGCGGCGGTCGAGGCGGCGCTGGGGCCGGTCGATGTGCTGGTCAACAGTGCGGGCGCCGCACGGCGCACACCGCCGGACGAACTGACCCCGGAATTCTGGCGGGCGGCAATGGATGCCAAATATTTCAGTTATATCAACGTGATCGACCCGGTCATCAAGCGCATGGCGGCGCGCGGCGCTGGCGTAATCGTCAATGTGATCGGGCAGGGCGGCAAGGTCGCCTCCGCCACGCATCTGGCGGGCGGGGCGGCAAACGCGGCGCTGATGCTGGCTACCGCCGGGCTTGCCACCGCCTATGCGCCGCGCGGCGTGCGGGTGGTGGGGCTCAATCCGGGATTGACCGACACCAGCCGGGTTGCGGAAGGCATGAAGGCCGACGCGGCGCTGGCCGGGATCACGGTCGAGGACGCCCGCGCCCGCGCGGTGGCGAAAATCCCGCTCGGGCGGATGGCCAGCGGCGAGGATATTGCCAATTTCGTCGCGTTTCTGGCCTCGGACCGCGCCAGCTACATCAGCGGGGTGAACGTGACGATGGATGGGGCAACGACCGCCACTGGGGTGTGACGGCGGCCTCGTCCGTCCAGTAGGTTCCGGCCAGCGCCACGGTGAACGCCAGCGTGCCGCAGCCTTCCAGTTCCAGCATGGCATCGCCATCGGTCCAGCGCCATGCGGCTTCCGGCGCGTGCCAGCCGGTGGTCAGGCGCGGATCGTCCAGCGCGATCGGTGCGCCGTTGAACACAATGTCCTTGATCGCCACGCCGAGCGTGCGCGTGTCGGACTCGTTGGGCCGGGTGTGGGCCGGCACCCACGCGCGGCAGGCGAGCCGCACCTGTCCGCCTGCCGGTGCGGCGCGGTAACGGCCGCCGGTGCGGGCAATTGTCAGCAGGCGCGGGCCGGCGGTCAGCGTTACGTCCGGCTCGCTGGTCAGCGTGTGGCCAAGTTCGACGGCGCGGATCAATAAGCCCTGCCGCGCCACCACCAACCGCTGGCCCTCGCGCACCAGCGCGGCGCAGGCCTGCGCCTGCCAAACCTGCAACGCGAAATCGGGGTGTAGCATGGTGGCGCCGCCGCCATTGGCGAAGGCGCTGCGGTTGCCGGTGTCCAGATAGCTCTCGCACGCCAGCCCCTCGGCCAGCAGCACGTCGTGGCGCTGGAGCTCGACGTGCCAATACGTCACCGCATCCACATCCAGTTGCACGATGCTGCGCCCGTTCACCAAATAACGCACCGGGATCAGCACGCCCGAGACGAACACCGCGTGGTCCGGGCTGAGCCACAAATCGCGCACGGGCTGGCCGGGGCCGAACGCGCCCGCCTGCACGCGCACCGGCTGCACGTCGTGCGGGCGCTGGTGGCGGCGGCAATCGGTGCGGCGATGCCCGGTCCACACCACCGGCTGCGTGCCGCCGAACGGCGAGCGCACCCGCATCCCCGGCGTCAGCGCCTCCACCGGCACCTCGCCGGTGTCTGTGGCGATGCGGGTGCCTGCGGCGAAGCAGGCGACGATCTCGGTGCCGCCGCCGGTTTGAACGAACCGGAATGCGGTGCCCGCCGGATCGTGCCGCGACGGGTCGAGCTGCAGCGTCGCAGCGACGCTGGTCCCGGCGGTGATCACCAGTTGGTCGCTGCCGTTGACCACCGCCGAGGTAACGCCGGTGATGCCCGCCAGCACCAGCGAGTCGCCCTTGTCGAATGCAACGACGGTGCCCTGCATGGCGGTGGGGTTGGTCAGCGACAATTGGCCGCTGCCCGCGAACGCCACGGTCTGGCTGGCGGCAACAGTTCCCGCCAGCGACCAGTTGGCCCCGGCGTCGATCTGCACGGCGGCGAAGTTGACAAACTGCGTGCCGAACCCGGTCAGGCTGCCGGCGTTGGCCCCGGCCAGCAGTTCCAGCGTGCCCATTGCCGCACCGGTGCCCGACGCGCCGCCCTCGACGGTGCCGGTAAAACGCGCACCCGGCGCCATTTCGACGCGGACAGTGGAGGCCGCATTGGCCTCGAACACCGCGAACGTGCTGTAGCCCGGCGGCCCGCCCGACCCGATCACGCCCTGATTGACGACTGTGGTGTTGTAATACGCCACGATGCCGTACGGCCCGCCGGTGATGGTGCCGCCGCTCTCGTTGAGGATCACGCCGTTGGTGTGCATCCACACCGCCGCCCCAGCGTTGGACCCGTTGCCCGCAAACACGTAGCCGGAATTGGTCAGCGTGCTGGAGATGGTCGAGGCCGTGGCCAGCGACGTGCCGCGCGCGCCGAACGACACGCCTTTCCACTCGGCGGTGACCCGTCCGCCTGACAGGTTGGTGACGCTGCCGCCCGCCCGCAGGTCGATACCGGCCTTGTCGCCGCCGTTCTGCACATAGCCCGAGGTGCTGCCGACACTGCCCGAATTGGTGACCGTGCCAGCCCCGGTCAGCGCGATGCCGACGTTGGCGCTGGTGATGGTGCCGGTCGCCTCGTTGGTGACGCTGGCTGCGCCAATGCCGCCCAGCGCATAGCCGCCGGTGGAATGAATGAACCCGGCATTGTCCGCCGAGCCGAATTTGGTCATGAACGCGCCGATGTAGCCGGCCGTGATGGTTCCACCCGCATTGTTGATAATCTGGCCGCCCGGCACCAGCACCCCGATGCTGTTCTTGCCGGCGCCGCCGATCGAGCCGCTGTTGGAGACCGACCCCGCCGCCCCAAGCTTCACGCCATAACTGTAGCCGCTGATCGAACCTTGCGCCTCGTTGGTGATGGTCCCGCCGCCGCCGAGTGAAATGCCTGCGCTGCTGATCGTAGAACCGGTGGCGCTGATTTTTCCGTCGTTGGTGATCGTCCAGTTCACCGTGGCTGTCCCGGTCACCGTGGCTGGCCCGGCGATGGCTGGCGCCCCGGTGTTGCCGATGGTGGCGCTGCTGGCGACGGTCACCGGATTCGATGCCGTGTTGGTCAGCGTAACGCCGGTCAGGTAACTGCCGGAGAATATTGTCCCGCTCATTGGCACGTCCTGTCTGGGGCCGCTGCGCGTGACGCTGGCCGAGGCCGGTTCAATCTCTGCCCTGATTTTAGCCCACGCAATGCGTTGACGGCAACGTGTGCGCCGGCTTGCCGCGCCTTGTCCGATACATCGGGCACGCCTAGTCTCCCGCCCCGCTCAACGCTCAGGACGCCCGCCATGCCCGCCAAAATTTGGGACAAAACCCATCTTCCGTCGCGCCACACCACCCAGGGGCCGGAGCGCGCGCCGCACCGGTCGTACTATTACGCGATGGGCATGACGCAGGAAGAAATCGACCAGCCGTTCGTCGGCGTCGCCACCTGCTGGAACGAAGCCGCCCCCTGTAACATCGCGCTGTCGCGTCAGGCGCAGTCGGTGAAGAAGGGCGTGGCCGAGGCGCACGGCACCGCGCGCGAGTTCACCACCATCACCGTCACCGACGGCATTGCGATGGGCCATCAGGGCATGAAGTCCTCGCTGGTGTCGCGCGAGTGCATCGCCGACTCGGTGGAACTGACCGTGCGCGGCCATGGCTACGACGCGCTGGTTGGCCTCGCGGGCTGCGACAAGTCGCTGCCGGGCATGATGATGGCCATGGTGCGGCTGAACGTGCCGAGCGTGTTCATGTATGGCGGCTCGATTCTGCCGGGCCGCTTCAAGGGCCGCGACGTCACCGTGGTAGACGTGTTCGAGGCGGTGGGCCAGCACGCGGCGGGCAACATGTCCGACGCCGATCTGCACGAACTGGAATGCGTGGCCTGCCCGTCGGCCGGCGCCTGCGGCGGCCAGTTCACCGCCAACACCATGGCGACCGTGTCGGAAGCCATTGGCCTCGCGCTGCCCGGTTCGGCGGGGTCGCCCGCACCGTATGAGGAGCGCGACCTCTGGGCGGTGGCATCCGGCCGCGCGGTGATGCATCTGGTCGAGAAGCAGATCCGGCCGCGCGACATCGTCACGCTACGCAGCCTGCGCAACGCCGCCGTGGTGGTGGGTGCGACCGGCGGCTCGACCAACGCCGCGCTGCATCTGCCGGCGCTGGCCAACGAGGCGGGCATCCGGTTCACGTTGCAGGACGTCTGCGACATCATGCGCCAGACGCCATACATCGCCGATCTCAAGCCGGGCGGAAAGTATGTGGCGCTCGACGTGCATAACGTCGGCGGCATTCCGGTGATCATCAAGGCGCTGCTCGACGCCGGTTTGCTCGATGGCGACTGCATAACCGTGACCGGCAAGACGCTGGCCGAGAACCACAAGGACGTGGTGTTCCCGCTCGATCAGGACGTGATCTACCCGGTCAGCCGCGCCATTACGCCGACCGGCGGCGTGGTCGGCCTGAAGGGCAATCTGTGCCCCGAAGGTGCGGTGGTGAAGGTGGCCGGCATGAAGAACCAGCGCTTCGAAGGCACTGCGTTGTGCTTCGACAGCGAGGAAGACGCCTTCGCCGCCGTGCAGGCGCGCGCCTACAAGGCGGGCGATGTGATCATCATCCGCTACGAAGGCCCCAAGGGCGGCCCCGGCATGCGTGAAATGCTGTCCACCACCAGCGCGATCTATGGCCAAGGCATGGGCGAGCATGTGGCATTGATCACCGATGGCCGCTTTTCGGGTGCCACGCGCGGGTTCTGCGTGGGCCATGTCGGCCCCGAAGCCGCTCTGGGCGGGCCGCTCGCCATGTTGCAAAACGGCGACCGCATCGTCATCGACGCCGTCGCGGGCACCATGGATGCGCTGCTGACCGACGCCGAATGGGCCGAGCGCCGCGCGGCCTGGAAGCCGCGCAAGACCGACTACAACAGCGGCGCGATCTGGCGTTTCGGCCAGACCGTCGGCCCGGCCTATCTGGGCGCTGTGACGCATCCGGGCGGTGCGGCCGAGACGCATTGCTACGCCGACCTATAAACGCTTGGCGGGCGGCTGACGGAAACGTCATCCGCCCGCATTGGCGGCGCCACATCCTGTGTTACAAACTATTGCACTCGACTCGAGATCAGGAGATGGCCATGCGCCGTGTGTTTCTATTGTCCGCCGCCCGTCTCGCTTTGGGCGCAGGTTTGCTTGGCAGTCTCGCGCTGCCCGCTGCTGCCGAAGTGATGCGGGATATTCCGCCGAATGAGGCCGAAGGACCGCCGCCGCCGCCGCCCGGTCCGCGCTACGTGTGGCAGCCCGGCCACTGGCATTGGAATGGCATGGCGTATGTCTGGATCCGCGGCCACTATCTGATTCGCCAAGCTGCTTGGCATGAGTTCGTTCCCGGGCATTGGGCCCCGCGCGCTGGCGGTTTCGTGTGGGTGCCTGCGCACTGGCGCTGAGCGGTCAGCGAACCCGGCGTTATATTGGGGGGTGGCGAACGCGGCAGAGGCGACCTATTTAGCGCTTGCGTGCTGAGTGCGACGCTGGAGACTGCGCATGATACGGTTGACCCATGCTGCCATCCCCCACGCCGACATTAACCGCTCCGCGGTTCGCCGTACCCCGGCACTGTGCGAGCGCGATGCGGTTGCGGCCGACCCGGCGGGCGATGTCTGGGCCACAATCCGCCGCGAATGCATCGAAGCGGTGGAACGCGACGGCCTGATCGCCGGACCACTGTCCAACGCTTTGCTGCGCCACGCCACGTTCGCCGATGGCCTGTCCACCCGTCTGGCCCGTAAGCTGGCCGATGCGGACCTTGGCGTTGGCGCACTGAGCGCGCTGTTTAGCGAAGCGCTGAACGATGACCCCTCGATCGTCCGCGCTGCGGCGAACGACTTGGCCGCCGTGCGGGACCGTGACCCGGCGTGCCCCGATCTGATCACCCCGTTTATGTTCTTTAAAGGCTACCTGTCGCTGCAAGGTTTCCGCATCAGCCATTGGCTGTGGAAGCGCGACCGGCAGCATCTGGCGCATCACATCCAAAGCCGTCTGTCCGAGCAATTCGGCGTCGATATCCATCCGGCCGCGCGCGTCGGCTGCGGCATCATGATCGATCACGGCACCGGACTGGTGATCGGCGAGACGGCGGTGGTCGAGGACGACGTGTCGATCCTGCACGGCGTGACCCTCGGCGGCACCGGCAAGCAGTGCGGCGACCGGCACCCGAAGGTGCGGCGCGGCGTGCTGATCGGCGCCGGGGCCAAGCTGCTGGGTAATATCGAAGTGGGCGAAGGGGCCAAGATCGGCGCCGGGTCCATCGTGCTGGACGATGTCGCGCCGCACACCACGGTGGTCGGCGTGCCCGCGAAGCCAGTCGGCCCGAAGCTGGTCGATCTGCCCGCGTTCACCATGGATCAGATGATCGCGCCGCCAGAGTACATGATCTAACCGGCGTCTTACCGGCTGGCAATCCGCTCCATCCCGCCGGTCCATGGCCACAGCGCTTCCGGGACCAGGATGGAGCCATCCGCCTGCTGGTGGTTCTCCATCACCGCGATCAACGCCCGGCCCACCGCAACGCCCGAGCCGTTCAGCGTGTGCACCGGCATGACCGTCTTGCCGTCGGTGCTGCGGTAGCGCGCGTTCATCCGCCGCGCCTGGAAGTCACGGCAGTTCGAGCAACTGCTGATCTCGCGCCACATGCCCTGGCCGGGCAGCCAGACTTCCAGATCGTAGGTCTTCACCGAACTGAACCCGGTATCGCCCGCGCACAGCAGCATCCGGCGATACGGCAGCCCGAGCAGTTCCAGCACCCGCTCAGCCGCGCGCGTCATGCGCTCGTGCTCGGCCTCGCTGTCCTCGGGCTTGGTCACGCTGACCAGTTCCACCTTGCGGAACTGGTGCTGGCGCAACATGCCGCGCGTGTCGCGCCCGGCCGACCCGGCCTCGCTGCGGAAACACTCGGACAATGCGGTCACGCGCTGCGGCAGCGATTTCTCGGTGACGATGTCGCCCGCCGCCAGATTGGTCAGCGGCACCTCGGCGGTTGGGATCAGCCAGCGGCCATCGGTGGTGCGGAACAAATCCTCGGCGAATTTCGGCAGTTGCCCAGTGCCATACATCGTCGCGTCGTTGACCAGCAGTGGCACCTGCACTTCCTGGTAGCCGTGCTCGGTGGTGTGCAGGTCGAGCATGAACTGACCCAGCGCCCGCTCCAACCGGGCCAGCGCGCCGCGCACCACGGTGAATCGCGCCCCGGCCAGCTTGGCGGCCGGTTCGAACAGCATTAGCCCCAGCGCCTCGCCAAGCTCGAAATGCTGTTTCGGCTCGAAGCCCAGGTCGCGCGGCGTGCCGGTTTGCTTGACCACGGCATTGGCGGTTTCGTCGCGCCCGTCCGGCACATCCGGGTCGAGGATGTTGGGCAGCCGTTCCAGCGTGGCGCGGATTTCGCCGTCCAGCGCCGCCGCGTTCTGCTCAAGCGCCGCCATATCGTCGCGCAGCGTGGTCGATTCGGCTTCCAAGGCGCTGGTGTCGGCGCCTTTGCGGCGGCCTTCGCCAACCAGTTTGGCCAGCGCGTTGCGCCGCGCCTGCTTTTCCTGCAACGCGGTCTGCGCCAGCCGGCGGGCCGCGTCGCGTTCCAGCAAGTCGGCCGACACCGGCAGCAGGCCGCGCCGCGCCATGGCGGCGTCGAACCCGGCGCCGTCGGCGCGGATAGTACGAATATCGTGCATCGGAGTCTTAGTCCTCGTCTCGCTTCGGCTCGACAATCTTGGCGGCGATGATCGATAGCTCGTAAAGCGCGATCAGCGGAATGGCCAAGCCGCATTGGGTGATCACGTCGGGCGGGGCCAGCACGGCAGCGACCACGAACATGCCGACATAGGCATAGCGGCGGTACCGCTTCAGTCCCTTCGACGAGATGATGCCGACCTTGGCCATCAACGACAGCGCCACTGGCAACTGAAAGGCGATGCCGAAGGCGAAGATCATCTTCATGACAAGGTCGAGGTATTCGCCGACCTTGGGCATCAACTGAATGGGCGTGCTGCCGTCGGTGCCGGTGTCCTCGAAGCTGGCGAAGAAGCGCCACGCGAACGGGAACACGAAATAGTAGGCGAGGGCGGCACCCATCACGAACAGGACGGGGGTTGCCAGCAGGAACGGCAGAATGGCGCGTTTTTCGCTGCGGTACAGCCCTGGCGCGATGAATAGCCACAACTGGCTGGCGATGATCGGGAACGACAGGAACGCCGCGCCGAAGAACGCCACCCGGATGTAGGTGAAAAACGCCTCGTATAGCTGGGTGTAAATCATCGAGTGATTCACGCCCGGCTTCTCCGCCAGCACGCTTTCCAGCGGGCGGGTGAGGAAGTTGAAGATCTCGTGCGAGAAGAAGTAGCACATGCCGAAGGCCACGATCAGTGTGCCCATCGACCACATGAGCCGCCTGCGCAACTCGATCAGGTGATCGAGCAGCGGCATGGGTTTATCGTCGATATGATCTTTATCGGTTGTGGTGGCCACGGAAAACCTGTCGGCTGGATCAGACGCCGGCGGCGTCCGGGTGCGCGGCGCTGGCATGCGCCGCACTTGATGAAGCTATGGCGGGCGGAACGAAAGCGGGCGGAACAAAAGCGGGCGCGGCGGGCGGCGGCGGAGGGGCCGGGACCGCGCTGGGCGGAATAAACGCCGGGGCGGCAAGCACCGGCGCTGGTTCGGCCGGAGTGGCGATGCTGTGCTCGGTCAGTGGATCAACCGAGGTTTCCGGCAGCGCGTCCAGCGGCGGGGTATAGCTGTCCGTCGCGCTCGTCGTGTTGCGGAACGGATCGTCGTTGAACGCCGAGCGGATCGAGCCGTCCGCGTCGACCGCCTTGGCGATCTCGCCGCCGATATCCATGCTGCGCAATTCATTGAGTTGCTGGCGCACTTCGGCGATGCCGGTGTCCTTGGTCATTTCATCGACCTGGCTTTGGAACTCGCCAGCCATCTTGCGGGCTTTGCGAACCATGTCGGACACCGCCTTGATGGCGACAGGCATGTCCTTCGGGCCAATCAGCACGAGAGCCACGACGCCGATCAGGGCTATTTCAGACCAGGCGAAGTCGAACATCGGTGGCAGCACTCCATCGGCGAGATGTGCTAGCAGGAAACCGACAGGATGGGAAACTGCCGGGCCGGGGGCAAGGTGCAACCTTGCCTATGTGGAGGATTGGTTGCCGTCCTGCGCCGCCGCATCGGGCGGTTCCACCAGCAAATCCTCGCGGCGCGGCAGATCGCGCAAGTCGCGCAGCGCGAATTGAGTCATAAACGCCGCCGTGGTGGCCCACAGCGTCGGCCGCCCCGGCGCATCCTTGCGGCCCTTGGGGCCGATCAAACCCAATTCCAGCAAGGTGTCCATCGTGCTTTGCGACAGCGATGCGCCGCGGATTTCCTCGATTTCGCCACGCGTCACCGGCTGATGATAGGCAATGATCGCCAGCGTCTCCATCGCCACGCGCGGCAGGCGGCGCGGCACTTGCACCACTTTGCGCAGCCGGAATGCCAGATCGGGCGCGGTGCGGAACTGCACGCCGCCCGCCACTTCGGCCAATTCCACCCCGCGCCCGGCATAGCGCGCGGCCAGCGCGCTCAGCACGGCCTGCGCGTCCGCCGACTCCGGCAGCACCTGCGCCAGTTGGCGCGCCGTCACCGGGGCGGCGGCGGCGAACACCATTGCCTCGGCCAGCCGCAAACTGTCCTCGTCAACCGTCATCGCCGTCTCCTGGCATGACTGGGCGCAACATGATCGGGCCGAACGCAGTGTCCTGGCGCAGCCGCAGCGTGCCGCCGCGCGCCATTTCCAGCCCGGCCAGCAATGTGGCCGCCACCGCCGCGCGGCGTTCGAGCGGCGAGGCGAGATGCTCGGGCAGAAACCGCTCCAGCGTATTCCAATCCGGCAGGCTGCCCACCAGCCGCGCCAGGCGGGCAAGTGCCTCCTGCACGCTCCACAGCGCCGGGCGGGCCGGGCGGTACGGCTTGCCGCCCGCGCCGCGCTTCACGGCTGCCAGATAGGCGCGCATCAGCCCGGACATATCGAGCGCGAGGCGCGAGCGATCGGTGACGGAAAAATCTTCCGGCAGTCCGCGCGCGAACACGTCGTGCCCTAGCACCGGCCGCCCGCCCAGCCACAGCGCCGCCGCGCGCATCCGTTGCAGCGCGGTCAGCCTTGCGGCCAACACTTCGGCGGCTTCCTCGGCTTCGTCGGCCTCGGCGCTGTCCTTGGGCAGCAGCAGACGGCTTTTCAGCCATGCCAGCCACGCCGCCATCACCAGCCAGTCGGCTGCCAGTTCCAGCCGCACCCGTGCGGCCCCCTCGATCACCGCGAGGTATTGCTCGACCAAGGCGAGGATGGAAATGCGCGCGAGGTCGAGTTTCTGGCCGCGCGCCAGTTCCAGCAGCAGATCGAGCGGACCTTCGAATCCATCCAGCCGCAGCAGCAGCGAGTCGGCGCCGCCGCTGTCAGATATCGCTGTCATCGCCCAGCATCGCCCCGCCAAGCTCCGGGTTGCCCGCGAGGCGCAGGATCAACTTGAGGATCGGTTCCATCGTTGCGCCGAGCAGGTCGCGCACCGGGTCGAAATGGATGCCGAATTCGCTCAGCAAGGTCGGCAGCAGGAACACCACCAGCAGCACCAGCACAATTCCGGCGCGTTCCAGCCGCGCCCAGGCGCGCGCCAGCGGCAGCGGCAACAGCCCCACCACGATGCGCCCGCCATCGAGCGGCGGGATCGGCAGCAGGTTGAAGGTGCCCAGCACGATGTTGACCAGCATGAAATACGAGAGGAATTGCAGCACATTGGCCGCAGCGTGCGGCGATCCGGCCAGCGAGGGCAACAGATACAGCGCCATCGCCGCCACCCAGGCCAGGAAGTAGTTCATCGCCGGGCCGGCGGCGGCCACCAGCATCATGCCGCGCCTCGGGTCGCGGAACCGCGTGGCATCGACCGGCACCGGCTTGGCCCAGCCGAACATGAACACCACCCGGCCCAGCGTGACCAACTGCGAGATAAGTAGAAAGCCGGGCAGCAGAATAGTGCCGAAGCGATCGACATGCGCCAGCGGGTTCAGCGACAGGCGGCCCATGCGCTTGGCGGTGGGATCGCCGAGCGCCCACGCGGCATAGCCATGCGCCGCTTCATGCAAGGTGATGGCGATGATGGTCGGTACGGCCGCCAGCAGAAACGGCACGATCATGGCTGAAAGGTTCATGCCAGCAACTCCTGCCGTTCGGCGGACAACGCCGCCGCGTCCAGCAACTGGCGGCAGGCGGCAGCATGTGCGCCGGCGCGGTTCAACCGTTGCTGCGCCGCCTCGGTCAGCGCCGGGCAAGCGGTCAGCACGGCGGCGTTGCCCTCGGCATCCCCGGGGCAATACAGCGCCACGTCGCATCCGGCGTCGAGGCAAGCGGCGGCGCGCTCCGCCGGGGTGCCGGACAGCGCGTGCATGGCGAGATCGTCGGATGCCAGCACGCCGCCGAAGCCAATGCGGCCGCGAATGACCGACGCGATGATCGTGGGCGACAGCGTAGCCGGGCGGACCGGGTCGAGCGCCGGATACAGAATATGTGAGGTGAGCATCCACCCAAAGTCGGCGTTCAAGGCGAACGGCACAAGCCCAGCGTCGAAATCACCGTCATCGACCACCGGCAGCAGCAAATGGCTGTCCACCGTGGCCGCACCGTGGCCCGGCGCATGTTTGCCCACGGGCTGCACGCCAGCGGCCAGCAAGCCCTCGGCCATCGCCCGGCCAAGCGCCGCGACTGCTTGCGGATTGGGCGAATAGGCGCGGTCGCCGATGGCTTCTGTCACGCCGGGCAGCCGCAAATCCAGCACCGGCGCGCAGACGACGCTGATGCCCGCCTCGGCGCAATCCAGCCCGATCAGTGCTCCGCTCAGCCACGCCGCCCGCAGCCCCGCTGGGGGATCGTTGGCATACAGCGCGCCGATCGCGCCAGCAGGCGGATGCGCGCGCCAGTGCGGCGGGCGCAGCCGGGCGACGCGGCCGCCTTCCTGGTCGATCAGGATCGGCGCGTCGGGCGGCAGCACCGCCCGCAACGCTGCGGTCAGCGCGCGCAGTTGCGCCGGGGTGTCGACGTTGCGGCGGAACAGGATGGCCCCCGCCGGAGGGTGGGCCGCAAACAACGCGGCCTCGTCCTGGGTCAGGACGAGGCCGGATATTCCAACGATGGCAGCCTTGGCAATGCTGGCCACGGCAGTGCGATCAGAAATGCGCCACCGTGCAGCCCGCCCCCTTGCCCTTGATCTGGTCGCAAAACGCCGTGGCTTGCGACGCATCGGCGAAGCCTGCGGTGCGCAGCCGCCAATAGGTGTTGCCGCCATGCTCGGTCTTGCTGATCACCGCGCGGCGGCCGCCGAGCAGGTCGGGATATTTATGCGTCAGCCGCGCCCACTCGGCATTGGCGTCGGCTTCGGTTTTCAGCGCGGCCAACTGCACCAGCGCACTGCCAGCGGCCGGGGCCGCTTTCGACGCGGCAAGCAGCGATTTGGCGGGCGGCACGGCTGCGGGGGCGGAAGCTGGCGCCGGCGCCACGCGGGCTTGCGGTGCCGCCAAAGGTTGCGGCGCCGGTGAGCGGGCGGCCGGAACTGCCGCTTGCGGCGCGGCGGCCTGCGCCATGGCCATCGGCTTAGCGGCAGCCTGAGTAGCCACCGGAGCCTGTGCCGAAGCCGCTGGTTTGGGAGTTGTCACGGTGATGTGCGGGCGCAAGGCTGGCAGCGGCTGCAATTCGGGGCGCACCGTGGTTTGCGCGGTTGTCGCGGCAGCGCCCGCCGCAGGGGCGGCTTGCGGCGCGGCGGCAGCGGCTGCCGACGCCTGTTCCTGGGCTTGCAGCGCCTGCGGGGCGGGGGTTTCCGGCAGCGGTGCCACCGTGGTTTTGGCGTTGACATCGCCGTTCGACAGCGGATCGGTCGCGCCATCGACCTGCAATCCACCCGGATTGGCCGGCTTCTCGCGCATTGGGCGGCTATCGGCCTCGATCACCGGCACTGTGGCATGATGCCGGCCGGTGAACGACCAGACGCCGACCAGCACGAACAGTGCGGCGCCGATCACGCCCGCGAACACCAGCAACCGTTTGGTTGCCGGGTCCATATCTTCCCGTTTGCGGGGCTGCACACGATAGCTCGGCGCCATCGAGGGCATCGGTATGTCGAGTTCGTCTCGCGCGGCCAAGGTGCTGCTCCTTCGCTTCCACACGCGGCTCTCACCGCGCCGTGGTGGAGCGGCAGATCAGCGCATTTCCTCGACGGGGCTGACCCCCATCACTGCCAAGCCAGATCGGATGACGCACGCCGTCGCGGCCACCAAAGCCAGCCGCGCCAGCGTCTCCGCCGGACGGTCAGCCTGCAGAAACCGCAGCGCAGCATCGTCTCTGCCCCGGTTCCACAGCATATGAAAGTCGCCCGCTAAATCATAGAGAAAAAACGCTATCCTGTGCGGTTCGCGCGCCAAAGCCGCTGCTTCGACGGTGCGCGGCCACGACATCAGGCGGCGGATCAGGGTCAACTCCGCCTCGTTGTCCAGACTGTCCAGCGCCACGTTGGCCAGTGCGGATTCGGCAACAGTCTCCGCGCCGAATTGCTCAGTGGCGGCGCGCAGCACGCTGCGGCAGCGGGCATGGGCGTACTGCACGTAGAACACCGGGTTCTCACGCGTCTGCGCCACGGCGGCGGCAATATCGAATTCCATCTGCGCGTCGGATTTGCGCGTCAGCATGGTAAAGCGCACCGCGTCGCGGCCGACTTCTTCCAGCAGATCGCGCAAAGTGATGTAGGTTCCGGCGCGTTTGGACATCCGCACCGGCTCGCCGTCCTTCAGCACATGCACGATCTGGCACAGCACGATATCCAGCTTGCCGCCCAAAGCCTTGGTCGCCGACTGCATGCGCGAGACGTAGCCGCCGTGGTCGGCGCCCCACACGTCGATCATCCATTTCGCGCCGCGTTGCAGCTTGTCGTTATGATACGAAATATCGTTGGCGAAATACGTGTTGCTGCCATCGGACTTGCGCAGTGGCCGGTCGACGTCGTCGCCGAACTGGGTGGCGCGGAACAGCGTCTGCTCGCGCGGTTCCCAGTCGTCCGGCAGCTTGCCCTTCGGCGGCTCCAGCGTGCCCTCGTAAATCAGGTGCTTGGCGCGCAACGTCTCGATCACTGCGTCGGTGGCACCGGTCGCGGCCAGTTTGCGCTCGCTGCTGAACACGTCCTGCACCACGCCGAGCAGCGCCAGATCCTCGCGGATGCCCTGCATCATGGCGTCCACGGTAAAATCGCGCACCGGGTCGATCCAGATATCCGGGGCGGCGATGGTGGCATCCGGCCCGGCCAGCGACGCGCCATACGCGGCGCGCAGGTTCTCGCCCACCGGCACCAGGTAGTCGCCGCGATATTGCAGGCCGCCCGGCACCTCGGCGGTGAATTGTTCCTCGGTCAACGTGGTGCCGAGCGCTTGCAGGTAACGCCAGTACGCCGCCCAAGCGAGGGCGACCACCTGATTGCCGGCGTCGTTGATCAGATATTCCTTGGTGACGGCAAACCCTGCCTTGGCCAGCAGATTGGCCAGCGCGTCGCCCACCACCGCACCCCGGCAATGCCCGACATGCATCGGCCCGGTCGGGTTGGCCGAGACGTATTCCACATTGGTCGGCAGCCCGCCGCCCACGGTACCGTTGCCGTACGCCTCGCCCGCCAGCAAGATCGCTGGGATCTGGGCCCGCAACGCTGAAGGGTGCAGCCGCAGATTGACGAAACCGGGACCGGCGGTCTCGGCGCTCGCCACCATCGCGTCGTCGCGCAGCGTGGCCAGCAGCGCGCTGGCAATGTCGGCTGGTTTGCGCCCGGCGGCCTTGGCGCTGACCATCGCGGCGTTGGTCGCCATGTCGCCATGCGCCGGATCTTTCACCGGGGTCACTTCCACGCGGGCGGCGACCTCGTCCGGCAATCCGGGCACGGCGGCGCGCAGGGCGTCCAGCACGCGCTCGCGCAGGTCGGCAAAGATATTATTCGTCATAACTATGATCCGTTATATCAGCCAGGAACCGAAATGTCGGTCAGGCGCTGGTGTTCATCGCGGGCGAAGCGGTCGGTCATCCCGGCCACATAGTCGGCGACCGCCGCAGCCGCCCGCTGGGTGCCGGGTTCGCCCGCCCGGCCGCGCCATTCGTCGGGCAGCAGGCTGGTGTCGGTATGCAGGATACTGAATAGCGCGCCGGTCAGGCGGCGCGCCTTGGCGGTCATGCGGTTGACCCGCCAATGACGGTACATGCGGGCGAACAGGAAATCCTTGATCGCCCGGTTGGCCTCGGCCAGCTTTGGGCTGAATGCCACGATGGTCCGCTTGGCATGGCGCACCGCGTCGGCGTTGGCGGGGGCAAGGTCGGCCAGCCGGGCGCGGGTTTCGGCCACCACGTCGGTGATCAGCGCGTTGATCACCCTGCGGATGGTCTCGTGGCGCAGGCGTTGCGGCGGCACGTCCAGGCTGGCGCGCTTGGCCTCGGCCAGCGCCTCGCCGACCACCGGCAGATGCGCCAGATCGGCCTGCGTGAACAATTGCGCCCGCCAGCCATCGTCCAGATCGTGGCTGTGATAGGCGATGTCGTCGGCCAGCGCCGCCACCTGGGCCTCGACCGAGGCATAGGTGTTCAGTTCGAGGTCGTGGCGCTGGCAGTATTCGGCCAAATAAGGTGGCGGCTTGCGCAGCGGGCCGTTGTGCTTGGCCAAACCTTCCAGCGTCTCCCAGGTCAGGTTCAACCCGTCGAACGCCGCATAGCGGCCTTCCAGCAGCGTCACCACGCGCAAGCTTTGCGCGTTATGGTCGAAGCCGCCGAACGGCTTCATGGCTTGGTGCAGCGCATCCTCGCCGGCATGGCCGAACGGCGGATGGCCCAGGTCGTGCGCCAGCGCCAGGGCTTCGGCCAAATCCTCGTTCAGCAGCAATTCGCGGGCCAGCGAGCGGGCGATCTGCGCCACTTCCAAGCTGTGGGTCAGCCGGGTGCGGTAGAAATCGCCCTCGTGATTGACGAACACCTGCGTCTTGTACTGCAACCGCCGGAACGCGGTGGCGTGCACGATGCGGTCGCGGTCGCGCTGCCACGGGCTGCGCGTCGGGCTTTCCGGTTCGTGATGCAGCCGCCCGCGTGACGTGTTCGGCCGCACGGCCCACGGGGCGAGGGAGTCGGTGAACGGGGGGGCAGAAGCTGGCACGGCAGGTTGCTACACGCTCACGCTGCCCCCTTCAATGTGGGCGCGCGATCCCCTATGTTGTGTTCATGGGTACAATCACCGCGCCGTTCCGACTGACCGACCGCGCCGCCGAGCGCATCGCGGAAATCTCCGCCAGCCAAGCGGGCGCTGCGCTGCGCGTGGCCGTGCTGGCGGGCGGCTGTAGCGGCTTTCAGTACAAGTTCGAACTCGACCAGCAGCCCGCCGCCGAAGACGCGGTGATCGAGCAAGCAGGCGCGCGGGTGCTGATCGACCCGGCGAGTCTCGATCTGCTGGCAGGCTCGGAACTGGACTACACCGACGAGCTGATGGGCAGTCACTTCGCGGTGCGCAACCCGAACGCCGCCAGTTCTTGCGGCTGCGGCACCAGCTTCTCGCTGGGGTAGGATGGGTGAAACCCATCGCCACGCCACTGCACCGCCCGTGAAGCTCGCCACCTGGAACGTCAACTCGATCCGCCAGCGTGAGCCGCATGTGCGCCGCTGGCTGGAGCGCGTGCAGCCCGACGTGCTGTTCCTGCAAGAGATCAAGTGCGAAGCGCCGCAGTTTCCCGCCGGGTTCGCCGATCTGGGCTACACCGCCCACGTGGTCGGGCAGAAATCCTATAACGGTGTCGCGGTGCTAGCGCGCATTCCGTTCGAGGTGAAGCACACCGCGTTGCCGGGGCTGCCGGAGGGCGACGCGCAGGCGCGGTATATCGAGATCGTGGCCGGCGGCCTGACGTTGATCGGCATTTATCTGCCCAACGGCAACAGCGGCGGCGAAGCGGGTTACGCCTACAAACTCGCTTGGATGGCAGCCCTGCGGGACCGCGCGGCGGCGTTGCTGGAGGCGGAGACGCCGTTCGCCATCCTCGGCGATTTCAATGTCTGCCCGACTGACGCGGATTTCGCCCCTGGCGCGCTGTCGCCGGGCGACGCGCTGCTGCGCCCGCAAACCCGCGCCGCGTACCGCTCGCTGGTCTGGCTCGGTCTGACCGACGCGATCCGGGCGCTGCATCCGGCGGCGCGGCTGTGGACGTTCTGGGATTATCAGGCCGGATGCTGGCAGCGCGACGCCGGGCTGCGCATCGATCACGCGCTGCTGTCGCCTTCGGTGGCGGAGCGGCTGATCGCGGCCATGCCAGACAAGGCTGCGCGCGGCGAGGAACAGCCGTCCGATCATGTGCCGGTGCTGGTCGCGCTTGCCTGAATGCTAGCCTCGCGGCCGTTCCAGCCGCAGCACGATCCCGGCGGCAAGATTGCGCTGGAAGCGGCCACGCAACACGATGTTGCCGCCCGCCTGTTCGACCGTTGCGAAGGCTGCGGTTATTTGGCCCTGCCCGTTCAGCAGGGCTAGCACCCCGCCATCCAGCGTCCAGCGTTGCTCGTTGGGATGGCTGTAGCCGCCGATCTGCCCATTGGGCAGGAACTGGAACCGGCCGGTGGACGGCACGCCGCCGTCGCGGCCATAGCGCCAAGCGGCCGCCGTGAGCATCGCCTCGGTGATGCTGGCCGGAATTTGTGAGGGATTGGCAGGCGGCAGCGGCGCGGCGCTGGCAGGTTCCGTGCGCTGACCGGTTTGTGCCGCAAAGCGCAGAAAGGCGGGCAGGTCGCGCGCCAGCGCCCGGCAATCGACGCGCAACTGAAATACCCCCGGCGGACGGTTGTCGGGCGGAAAAATCAGCTCGCCGCTCTCCGGCGGCAGGTAGGCCACCGGCTGACCGCGCAGATTGGCGATGGCGGACTGGCAATGGTTCATCCAGCCGAAGCAGAACACCGGCGTGCCGCGCGGCGCGAACAGCGCGTTGTGCACTGCCGAACTGTACGGCGCGACGATGCATTCGGCATGCGCGTAGATCGCCAGTTGCGCCTGCAAGCTGTGGTCCTGCGGGTGAAAAATGGTGAACCCGAGGTCGCGCATGGTGGCTTCCACCTCCGCCTCGTTGGCCACCGCGTGCCAGCCGGTGTGGTGGCTGCGCGACAGATATAGACGGCGCGGGGCGTCGGCGGCGGGCGGACCGGGCGGCACCAAGCGGGCCAGCAGCGCCTCGATCACCACGTTCAGCATCGGGTGCAGATGGTAGTTTTTCATCAGCATGCTGGGCAGCACGAAGCAGGGCGCCTGCACGCGCTGGCTGGCGGCGGTGTACCACAGGATGTCGCTGGGCGCGTTGTACAGCTCGATGAACCCGCGCACCCAGCCGGGCGCGTCGCGCGGCGCGGCCACGCGAATATTGCGGCCCAGCGTGCGCAGTTCGGCCAGCAAATGCAGCCGCGCCAGCATTTCCAGCAGGAAATGCCCCCAGACGAAATGCGGGTTCAGCACCACGCCGAGCGGATCGCCGCTGCTGACAATCTCGGCATCCGCCCGCAATAGTCCCATCACCCAATGCGGCGGCATCCGGTCAGGCTTGAACTGGGCGTCCGGCATGATCCGCGGATCGACGAACACCCGGCCGTTCTGTTGCAGCAGCCCGAAACTGCCGAGTTCGTGCCCGGTCACGCCCAGCAACTCGGCCCCAGGGACGGCAATGCGATTGGCGTGCTCCCGCACCACGCGCTCGGGCAGCGCCGCGTCATTGAACAGTGGAGCCGGGAGCGGGCTGAACAGCGGCGCGCCAAGCTGCAACCGGTGCGGCTCGGCCAGTGCGCCGAAATCCTCCAGCCGCGCGGTGTCGCGCCAGCCGGTGACGGTGCTCAGCCCGGCGTAGCCTGCGAGCGTCTCCGTCATGCCAGTTCAGCCAGCAGTGAGTGCCCCATACAGATCGGGCCGCCGCGTGCGGAAAATGCCCCAATCACGCCGGTGATCGGCGATGTGGTCGAGATCGATGCTGTGCACCAGCACCTCGCCATCGGTCTCCCCGGCCTCCACTGCCTTCTGGCCGGTGTGGTCGGTGATGAACGAGCCGCCGTAGAATTGCGTTTGACTGTCCGGGCCGTGCTCGTCGCCCACCCGGTTGGAGGCGGCGACCACCATGACATTGGCCGCCGCGTGGCCTTGCATCACTGTTTGCCAGTGCGGCTTAGAATTCTTGAACGGGCTGGTGCTGGGTTCGATGGGGCGGCCAATGGCCGTTGGATACAGCAGCACTTCGGCTCCCTTGAGCGCCAGGCAGCGCGCGGTTTCGGGGAACCATTGGTCCCAGCACACGGCCGCGCCGACGCGGGCGAACTTGGTGTCGAACACCATGAAGCCGGTATCGCCCGGCGCAAAATAGAACGCTTCCTCGTAATCGGGGAAATCCGGGATGTGGCTTTTGCGATAGGCTCCCAGCACCTCACCGCCCGCGTCGATCATCGCCAGCGTGTTGAAATACCGCTCGCCGTCACGTTCGAAGAACGACACCGGGATCACCATATTCAGCCGCGCCGCCAGCTTCTGCATGGCCAGCACGGCAGGATTGGCGGCCAGCGTGGTGGCCTGCGGCATGAAGGCGCGGTCTTTGCCGATGCAGAAATACGGCGTTTCGAACAGTTCTTGCAGCAGCACGATTTGCGCGCCCTGCGCCGCCGCCCGCTCCACCATCTCGCCGGCGCGGCGGATGTTTGCCGCGCGGTCCCAGGTGCAGGCCATTTGCGTTACGGCGATGGCGAGAGTCCGCATCCTGAATGCTCCAAATTGGTGGCGCCGACCCGCCAGCGGTGAACATCGCCAATCCGCCGCGTGCGTGCAATCGCGATAGAGCGGCAGCGCGCATCCTGCTAAGGGCCGCGCCATGAGCGAATCGTTCGATCTGCTGGTGGTGGGGCGCGGCATTGCCGGCTTGGCGCATGCGCTGGCCGGGGCGCGCGCCGGGCTGCGCGTGGCGGTGCTGGACCGCGAGACGCGGGCGATTGGCGCGTCGATCCGCAATTTCGGTTTTGTCACGGTCACCGGTCAGCAAAGCGGCCTGACGTGGCGGCGGGCCTGGCGGGCGCGCGATGTCTGGGCCGAAGTGGCCGGGCAGGCGGGCATCGCGGTGCAGCATCGCGGTTTGCTGATGGTGGCGCGGCGGCCAGAGGCGCTGGACGTGATCGAGGACTTCGCCGCCAGCCCGATGGGTGCCGGCTGCCGCGTGCTGCGTGGGCCCGATTTGCCGCCGCCGATCCGCCCTGGCCATGCCGGGGCGCTGCACAGTCCGCACGAATTGCGCGTGGAAAGCCGCGACGCTATCCCGCGCCTGGCCGCGTTGCTGGCCGAGGCGCATGGCGTGCGTTTCCTGCCGCGCGCCGCTGTGTTGGGGGTGGAGGCTGGGCAGGTGCTCACTCATGCGGGCCCAGTGCGGGCGCACTACATCGTGGTTTGCCCCGGTCCCGATCTGGTCTCGCTGTTCCCCGAGGTGCACGCGCGGCGCGGCATCACGCTGTCTAAGTTGCACATGCTCCGGCTGGCCGATCCGGGCTGGCGGCTGCCGGCGGCGGTGATGAGCGATCTGGGATTGCTGCGCTACAGCGGCTACGCCGTTGCCGCGTCGCTGCCTGCGCTGCGTGCGGTGCTGCACGCCGAGCAGGCCGCCGAACTGGCCGATGGCATTCATCTGATCGTGGTGCAAAGTGCCGACGGGTCGCTGGTGGTTGGCGACAGCCATCACTACGCCGATAGCCCCGACCCGTTTCAGCCGCGCGCCGTCGATGACCGGATGCTGGCCGAACTGTCCGCCGTGCTGGACATCCCGGCCCCGGACGTGATTGAGCGTTGGGTCGGCGTGTATCCGTCGGGTCCGGACGATGCGTTCATCGAGGCGGTGGGGCAGGGCGTGCGGCTGGTCAATGTCACCAGCGGCACCGGCGCATCGACCGCCTTCGCCATCGCCGAGGAAACCCTCGCCGATCTGCTTGGCCGCCCGGCACCGCCGCATGTTGGAGACGTTTGATGACCAATACAATTAAGGCCGTGATTCTGGATTGGGCCGGGACCGTGGTGGATTTCGGCAGCCGTGCGCCGATGGGCGCCTTCGTGCGCGCCTTCGCCCAATTCGGCGTGGATATTGAGGTCGCCGACGCGCGCGGCCCGATGGGCATGGCGAAGTGGGACCATATCAACGCGGTCGGCCACGCCCCGCGCGTGGCCGCCGCATGGCGCGCCAAGCATGGCCGCGATTTCAACAACGCCGACGTGGACGCGATTTTTGCCGTGTTTGAGCCGATGAACGTGGCCTCGGTGGTCGAGCACGCGGGCTTCATCCCCGGCGCGCTAGATACGCTGGCGGTGCTGAAGTCGCGGAATATCAAGGTGGGCTCCACCACCGGCTACACCCGCCCGATCATGGACCGGCTGGCCCCGGTGGCGGCGGCGGGCGGCTATGCGCCGGAGGTGATCGTGTGCGCGGGCGACCTGCCCGCCGGGCGGCCGAGCCCGCTGATGATGTGGTACGCGCTGGCCCGCATGGGCGTGTGGCCCGCCAACCGGGTGGTGAAAGTGGACGATACGCCGGTGGGCGTGGGCGAGGGGGTGGCGGCCGGCACCTGGACCGTGGGTCTCGCGCTGACCGGCAATATCTGCGGCTACTCGCAAGCGGAATTCGCCACGGTCCCCGAGGCCGAGATCGCCGAAATCCGCGCCCGCGCCACGGCGGAAATGGCCGCCGCCGGGGCGGATATCACCATCGACAGCATTGCCGCGCTGCCGGATGCGTTGGGCGAGATCGAACGCCGCATCGCCGCCGGGCAGCAACCGCGCGGTTTGGGGTAATTGCGTCGCAGCATCGGCTGCTAGCCGAACTTGCGCGCCAATCGGCTTTCGGCGATTGCCACGCCAGCAAGCCGTCGAATTGAGCCGTGGTTAACGGTCGTCAGTCACTTCGTTCAACAGCTTCAAGAGCGGCGGCATTTCCTCGACGGCGGTCTTCCAAAGAATGTCGTGATCGATATCGAAATACGCATGAATCAGCCGATTGCGCATCGCTTTGATCTGGCTCCAGGGCACTGCGGGGAATGCCTCGCGGGTCTGCGCCGAGACCTTCGTGGCGGCTTCGCCGAGGATTTCGATGGCGCGGACCAGGGCGAACAGCAGCATGCGATCCTGATCCAGCGCAGCGCGGTCGCGCCCAGCGACGAACGTTGCAACTATTTCCGCCGCCTCGATCATGTGGCGAACGCGGATACGATCCTCAGGCGGCATATTGAACTGCAGCCGTTCGAATCACATCGTCACGGAAATGGCGGCTGAGATCGGCTGGCGTTCGCAGATCCACGCGCCGCCCGCCGAGCAGAGCGGCGAAGTCCGCTTCTATTCCGGCCAAGCCCAGCAATCCAGGTTCGGCGCCGGGCACGAATTCCAGCAACAGATCGATGTCACTGTCCGGACGAGCGGTTCCCTTCATCACCGAGCCGAAAAGCGAAACCCGGGCAATGCTGTGCTTGCGGCACAAGGCCGCAAGCTGTCCGCTGTCTCGAAATAGCCCTTCTGGCATCGCCGCCTCCTCAATTTGTAACCGGCGATAGCCATACGCCGCTTACTTCGCCGCCTTCCAGCCATCGCGGATGATATTGATCCCCTCCAGATACACCTGATCCGGCGGCGAGAAGTCGCGCCACACCCGCGTCGCCGCCGCCAGCGCCGGCAGCGCGCGGCCGAACGCTTCGATGACGCACCAGCCGTCGTAGCCGATCGCCCGCAGCGCCTTGAAATGCGGCCCGAAGGCGATGTGACCGCGCCCAGGCGTGCCGCGATCGTTTTCGGAAATATGCACGTGCCGCAGTTTCGGGGCGGCCTGATAGACGATGCCGACCGGGTCCTTTTCCTCGATATTGGCGTGGAAGGTGTCGTGCATCACGCCGAAATTCGGATGGTCCACCCGCGCCGCGTGCGCCAGTGAGTCGGCCATCGTGGTCAAGATATAGGCCTCGAACCGGTTCAGATATTCCACCACGATGGGGATGCCGTATTGCACCCCGTTCTCCGCGACCTTGCGATGCACGTCGGCGAGGCGGCCCTTTTCCAGATCGGTCGGCCCGGCGCCGGTAAACAACCCGAGCGGCTGATGGATCGGTCCGCACAGGATCGGCGAATTCAGCGCCGCCGCCCATTCGGTGGCAGTGCTGAGCCACTCCACCGCCGCCTTCCGGTGCGCCGGATCGTCGCTCAGCGGATTATAACTAGCGTCCGGAATAATCGTGATCGCCGTGCATTCAAGGCCCAAATCGCGGATTTGCCGGCCGAGTTTCTGGTAGTGCGCGGTATCGCCGCCAAACATCGGGATCTCCACGCCGTCGTAGCCTGCCGCTTTCAGCGCCGCCATTTGCGGCAGCAGGGTTTCATCGACATGGCCGGTCCACAGCAGCAGGTTGAAGCCGATCTTCATTGGGCGCTCCCGTTGGCGTTCTTGACGCCATCTGACAAGTTGCGGCATCGGCAGGCAACAGGGAATGTGACGCGCCCGCTTCGAAGGCCCGCCGCCGAGGGATCGCCCGTGAACGATACGCACACCTACGCCTCGTTGAACGACGCCAGCCTGCCTGGCTTCCTCGCCGCCATTCCCGGCATGGCGGCCCGCCCGCCGCGTGGCGCATCCGCGAAGTGGGCGACGGCAATCTCAATCTGGTGTTTCTGGTGCACGGGCCGCAGGGCGCCGTGTGCGTCAAGCAATCGCTGCCTTATGTCCGCGCCGCTGGACCGTCCTGGCAATTGCCGCTCGACCGGGCGTTCTTCGAGCACGCTTACTACAGCCGCGTCGCGCCGCTCTGGCGCTGGCGCGCACCACGCTGCTGGAAACGGCGTCGTTCGCCAGCCCGGCCGATCTGGTGGCGGCGGCGCGCGCCGCCGGTTGAGCCGTCAGGCTTGGCCGGCGAATGTCCGCAGCAACAACTGCGCGAAGCCTTCGGCGTCGGCGTCGAACGCCACGTCGCAGTTCGGGGCTTGGCCGCCCCGAAAATGCGTGTCGATGACCGTGCGCCCCACGGTCAGCGCGCCGTGGGTTTCCACCGCCACATGCAGCCGCCGCGTGGTGATCAGCGCCGGATCGATCAAGAAACCCACCGCCAGCGCATCGTGCACTGGCGTGCTGTGCGCGATGTCCTGCTTCTGATGCGCGTCGTGCACGGCAATGCGATGGCCGATGAACGCCGAGGCGGCTTGCCCGGCCGGCGTGCCGAGCGCGTGCAGCGCGCGGCAATGCGCCGCCGTGATCAACGCGCGGTGCGTGGCGTCCAGCGGCACCAGCGTGATCTTCTCGAACCCGGCGGCGAACACGCTCGCCGCCGCTTCCGGATCGCCCCAGATGTTGAACTCGGCGGACGGTGTCACGTTGCCCAGCGCATGCCCGCCGCCCATGATGACGATTTCCGGCACGCGGCTGACGAATTTCGGATCGAGCGCGATGCAGGCGGCGATGTTGCTGAGCGGCGCCACCGGCACCAGCACGATGGGATCGGTCGCGGCGCGGTAGGTCTCGATCAGGAATTCAATCGCACTGGCGCTTTGCTTGCGCAGCGTGGTGGCGGGCACCGGCAGTGCGTCCGGATGATATTTGCCGGCGGCGTCGTTCACTGTGCGCGGAATGGGAAAATCCCGCCGCACGATCGGGCGCGCCAGACCCTCGTAGACCGGGATATCGCCGCGCCCGATATGCTCCAGCACGCGCAATGTATTGTCGGTGCAGGACGTCACCGGGATGTTGCCGTTCACCGTGGTGCAGCCAATCAACTCCAACGCCGGGTGCAGCGCCGCCAGCATCACGGCGACCGCGTCATCGGTGCCGGTATCGACATCCAGGATCAGTTTGCGCGCCATACCCAAGTCCCCGTCACCGCTGTTGGCGGGACGGTGCCGCAGGTTGCGGTGCGGCGCAACGCTGGCGGCTGGCGATCCGGGCCGTCAGGCAGCGCGCGGCATTACCTCGGCGCGAATGCGCGCGCCGTCAGCGCGTTCCGCCACTTCCAGGTCATAGGTCTTTTGCAGATTGAGCCAGAAGCCAGCACTGGTGCCGAAATGCCGTGCCAGCCGTAACGCGGTTTCAGCCGTCACCCCGCGCTGGCCCGCCAAGATGGCGGTGATGCGATTGGGCGGCACGCGCAACGCCAGAGCCAGCGCATGTGCCGTAACTCCCAGCGGGTCGAGAAACTCGTGCCGCAAAGTTTCGCCAGGATGCACCGACGGCAGCGTCTCGCCGCTGTCGATGTCCGAAAAATCGATGCGTCCCGCGTCCACATCCGTTCGGGAAATTGACTTAGACATGAACGTGCGGATCTCCGTCTAGTGATAGTCAACAATTTCTACGTCGTCCGCCCCGCCATCCGACCAGACGAACACGATGCGCCATTGTCCGTTGACCGGGATGGAATGCTGCCCAGATCGAACGCCCCGAAGCGCTGCCAGCCGATTGCCCGGCGGTAGGCGCAAATCCTCCAATTGCTCCGCAGCATCCAAGGCCAGCAGTTTCCGCCGGGCGGCAACGGCAACATCGCGCGCCATGCTGCGCGGCACGCCGCCCCGAAACACCAATGCCGCTGCCTTGTCGCGGAAGCCCCGGATCATCGCATTATGTAGATCGTAAGACGAGGCACGTCAAGGTGTGACGCCACTATCCCAACCACGCCCGCAGTACATCCCGGCAAGCAATCGTCTCGGTCAGCACGTCATCGTACAGCGTGTCCATATAATCCTGATGCACCCATTCCACCGCCAGCCAGCCCGCGTAGCCAGCATCGCGCAGCGTGCCCAGCATGGCCTGCATATTGATGGTGCCTTGCGACAGCTTGGTTTGCAGCGCGCCCGGTTTGGCTTGGCGCACATGCACGTGTGCCGCGTGCGGGGCCAGCACGTCGATTTGCTCCTGCGTGAAGCCCAGACAGGTGAAGTGCGCATAGTCCAGCGTCAGTTTCAGCCCCGGCACAAGCTGCAACAGTTGCAGCGTGAGCGCCGGGCTTTCCAGAAACGAATGCACATGCGGCTCGATGGTCAGCGTGACACCCTCGGCCTGGGCCACCGGCAGCAGCGCGTTGAGTGCAACCGCCGACTGGGCCAATGCCTCGGCGCGGCCCTGGCCGGGGTTGCACACGCCGGGCAGCACGAACACGCTGGCAATGTTCGCCGCCGCACAGAACCGCGCCACTTGCCGGAAATCGGCCACGTTGCGCTCCAACGCGGCAGGGTCCGCCAGATTGCGGCCGGACAGCGAGTCGCCGAACAGATGATAGAAATTCGGCACCGTCACACCGAGGCCGCGCACCTGCCGGGCGGTACCCTCCGGGTCGGCCAGCACCGCGTCTTTGGACAGCGCCGGGCCATAGAAATAGCCCAAATCCAGCCCGCCGAAGCCCAGCACCTTCGTCAAGCCGACTGCTTCGGCGGTCGAACAGGCGCGCAGCGACCAGGATGTCAGACAGAGTTGCATGGTGGCCTCCCTCACACGGTCTCGGATTGCCCGCTCGCCATCGAACGGTACATCGCATCCAGGATTTCGATATCGGTCACCGACCCCCACGGGCGCATCTCGGCGGGCGTGCGCTGGCCGAGGCACAATTCGATGAAGCGATGCACCGGGGCCACGCCGTCCGGCGTGCCGTCGCCCGGTGCTATCGCCAGCGAGTCGCCGCCGCCGTCGTGGCGGCGCAATTCGAGCCGTTCGCGCTCGGTGTCCAGCAGCAACATGCCCTGGCTGCCGAACAGGCGAATGTCCAACTGGAACGGGCTGCCCTTCGGCACGGTGGCGGACCCGGAGATAACCCCGGTCGCACCATTGCCGAAGCGCACGCTGGCGGCGTCGTAGTAGTCCACTTGGGCGGGCGACATTCCGGCCAGCGCGGTCACTTCGGCGGCGGCCAGTTCGCTGGTGATGAACGCGAGCAAGCCGAGCCCGTGCGTCAGTTGCCCCCAGCCGTAACCGCCAGCCGCCCCCGGCGTCGCCCAGGTCGATGGCGGCGGGCGGAACAGATGCTCGGCGGTTTCCAGCATTGGCTCGCCGGCGAACAGATCGACCAGCGGCGAGGCCATTTGGCAGATCACGTGGCGGATTTCGCCGATCCGCCCATCCGCCACCCAGGCGCGCGCGGTGGCCACGTACGCCTTGTGGTTCCAGGCATGCGGCACCATCAGCCCCAGATTGCGCCGAGCGGCTTCCTGCTGCAGCCGCCGCGCGTCGCTGGCCGTGGTGGCGGCGGGCTTTTCCACCATCACGTGGCACCCGGCTTGCAGCGCCAGCAGCGCGTGCGCCGCGTGCTGGGTGTGCGGCGAGGCGACGATCACGCCGTCGAGCTTCACGTCGCGCAGCATTTGCGCCGCATCCTCGCTGCCGTAGCCGATGGCGAAGCGGTCCAGCAGCGTGCGCAGTTCGGCCGCACCCAACCGGCTAACGGCGGCGAGTTCCGCCTGCGGATGCGCTTGCACCACCGGAATGTGGTTGAATGCGGCCCACCAGCCTGCGCCGATGATGCCGATGCGCGCTGTGGCCGTCATGTGCTCCCCCCGGGTTTTGCTGTTGGTAAAGCGGTATGACCAATCCCCGAGCCGGTCAATCTGCGCTGGCCATCGATGACGGTACGATGAAGTTCGCCGGACGCGCGGTTGTGGACCGCCTGCGCTGTGTAGAAGGCGCAGAGCTGCACAGACGCAAAATTTCAGAGAGTAGCCCCGCGATGACCAAGTTTGCCCGGCCGGCCAAGCCGGTGCATCGCCCCGCCATGCGCGCGTCCAGCGTGCGGTTGGCGCGTGCGCGCTTGCTGGCAGGAGTCAGCTTGACCGCCCTGGCCGCCGCCAGCGTGCTGCCGCACCCGGCGCGCGCTGGCCAGCCGCCAATGTTCAGCGCGCAATGGTTCGCCGCCCGCTCGCAAGGGGCGTCGGCTGCCGCTGCCGCCTCCGGCGCTGCGGGAAGCAGTGCCGTGCTGACGCAGCAGCAGGCGCGCCAGTCCATTGCCGATCTGACCAAAATGGCGGCGGCGCTCAAGGCCGCTCAGGCATTCCAAGCCACTGCGGCGGCCAGCAGGCCAGTGACCCCGATTGTGCCCGATGGTTTGGTGGCGGGTGGCTTGGCCGTGGCACCGGCCGCAATCTCGGGCGGCGCGCTGGCGGCTGGCAACACATTATGGATCGGCGCCAGCTTGCCTGCGCAAACCGCCAGTGCAGGCCATACCACCGTCACTGTCACCCAAACCCAGCCGCAAGCGCTGCTGACCTGGCAGAGCTTGAACGTCGGCGCCAACACCACACTGGCATTCGACCAGACCACCAATGGTGGCAGCAGTGCGGCCAACTGGGTGGCGCTGAACAAAATCCCTGCCAGCATCGCGCCAAGCCAGATCCTCGGCAAGATCACTGCGGCAGGTAAGGTTTACCTGATCAATCAGAGCGGCATCCTGTTCGGCGCCGGGTCGCAGGTAAACGTCAATTCGCTGATCGCCGCCGCCGCCGATCTGCCTGCCAGCATCACCCCGGGCCTCAACGGCGGCGCGTCCTCGGTGGCGTTCTCGCTCTACGGCGCGCAGTCTGGGGCAACGTTTGCCGCCAGTTTCCTCAACGCCCCGGTTGCCAGCACCATCGACGTGGAACCGGGCGCGCAGATCGCCACCGCATTGCCCGCGGCCGCCACCTCGGGCGGCGGATACGTCATGCTGCTCGGCGGCACCGCGCGCAATGCCGGATCGATCAGCACGCCGGATGGTCAAACCGTGCTGGCGTCCGGCCAGAACTTCATTCTGCGCCAAGGCTACAGTACGCAAGGCAACCAAACCGCCACCACGCGCGGCTCGCAGGTCGCCACCGCCGGGCTCGCGGGCAGCACCGAAAACAGCGGCATCATAACCGCCACCGACGGCGATGTGTCGCTGATCGGACATCGCGTGCTGCAATCGGGCGTAGCGCTCGCCACCACTTCGGTGAATGTGCGCGGTTCGGTGCATCTGCTGAGCGACACAGCCGATACCACCGCCACGATCACGCTGGCCCCAGGCAGCATCACCACGGTACTGCCGGACGACAGCCAGACCACCGCGCTGAATTCGCAGCGCACCGCGCTGATTTCCCAATCGGCGACGTTAAACGCGCAGCGCTCCGCCGGGGCCAGCGCCTCCAACCCGCAGGTCAACAACGCCGGCACGCTGGGCGACCGGCTCGACCTGTCGCGTATCGAGATCACCACGGGCGGCGCGGTCGAATTCGCATCCGGTTCGCTGACCATGGCGCAGGGTGGCCAACTGGCTGTGCAGGCGGGCGGCCGGATTCAAACCGATACGGCGGCGGCACTGGACGTGTCCGGACAGCTCAATGTCGTGCTGCCGATGGCCGCCAATGAACTGGCGATCAGTGTGCAGTCGTTCGAGCAGCGCGATGCGCCGGTCAATCGCCTCGCGGGCAGCCTGAACAGCACAACGATTACGCTCGACTTGCGCGATCTGGTGCTGGTGCCAGCGAGCTCGCAGTATAGCACGGACCGCTATTACTCAGGCGGCGGCCTGCTCGAAGTCAGCGGCTATCTGAACACCACCGGGCACACCATCGGGGAATGGACCGCGCTCGGCGGCAGCATCGCCTTTGCCGCCAAGGAAGTGGTGGCGCAGAGCAATTCGACCTTCAATATCGCCGGCGGTTCGCTCAGTTATCAAGCTGGAACGCTGCAAACGACGTACCTGAAGGGGGCAGACGGCCAGATCTACAACGCCAATACCGCCCCGGCGACAGTGCAGTACACCGGCATTTATACTGGCGACGTGATCGATCACAGCCGCTGGAACGTAACCGAGAAATTTGCCAACCCAATGTTCGGGGCTACGCAAACCTATCAGGCGGGCTACGTGGCCGGCCGTGACGCGGGCAGCCTGACCATCAGCGCGCCGACGGTGATTTTCGAGGGCACGCTATCGGCCGGCGCGGTGAGTGGGCCGTACCAGAATACCGCGCGCCCCGCGTCGATTACGGATGGCTATGCGGCGGCGCAGAACATGGTGGCGCAGACGGGCACGCTCGCGCTCGGCCAATATGCGGCTGGCGGGCTGGCCGGGGCGTTTTCCACCAGCGTGGTGTTGGAGAACGCGGTTCCGGCGCTGGCCGATTCGCTATCGCTCGCCACCGCTATCCCCGCCGCCCGCGTCAGCACGGCATGGCTGTCCGCAGCGGCGCTCAGCGATGCGGGGCTTGGCGGGCTTTCCATTGTAACCTCCAATGCCATCCGGGTCGCCGATCCGATCGGCCTGGCACCCGGCGGCAGCGTGTCGCTGGTGGCGCCCACGGTGGACCTCGCGGCCTCGGTCACGGCGCGGGGCGGCACGGTGTCGGCGGGCAACGTTCTGGTGACTCAACTTGGCGGCGTCACCCGCAAAGGGCTGGGCACACTGTCCACCGCGCTGGTCACGCTGGAGGCTGGCGCCAGCATCGACACGCGCGGCGTATGGACCAATGCGCGGCTCGATTCGACGCTGCTGGCCGGGCAGGCCTACGTCAACGGCGGCAGCGTGACGTTCGACAGCACCGGGCGGCTGGCGTTGGCCGCCGGCAGCCTGATTGACGCATCGGCCGGTGCGGCGCTGCTCGCCAGCGGCAAATTGCTCGGCGGCAGCGGTGGCAGCGTGTTGCTGACCGGCAACGACCCGTCGTTGGCCAGCGGCAAGACGCCCGGCGTTGTGTCCATACTTGGCACGCTGCGCTCCAACGGCGTGAGCGGCGGCGGCACCTTCAAGCTGGTTGGCCAGTCTGTCGTTATATCGAATACCCAACCCGCAGCCGCCTCTGGCCAGATTTGGCTGACGCCGGATTTCTTCACTGCCGGATTTGCCACCTACGACGTCACCGGCCTCGCCGGTGTCGCGGTCGCGGCGGGCACCTCGGTGGAACCGGTGGCGCCGGTATTCCAACTCACCGCCGCCAGCAGCAACGTGCCGACTGGCAGCGACCCATCGGCGGCGATGCAGCTTTGGCAGCCGCCGCTGTATATCGAAGATCGGCTGCACGCCACGCTGATCCAGCGCCAAGGCGTCAGCCTATTCCTGCGCGCCGATGCCAATGCCGGGACGAGTTCCGCCATCGGCGGCACGCTGACCATTGGCGACGGCGCGCTGCTTGCGGTCGATCCCGGCCAGTCGGTCAAGCTGGAGGCGCTGAACCAGATCACCGTGACCGGCACGCTCAGCGCGCCGGGCGGCAGTATTGCCGTGGTGAATATGCGGCAGGAGAACTACACGCTCGGCCTGCCGTCGCAATATATCAATGGCTTGTCGATCTGGCTCGGCGCGCAGAGCGTGCTCGATGCTTCGGCGCAGGCGGCCACCGGCACCGATCTGCAGGGCCGCGGCTTCGGCGTGGTGCGATCCGGCGGCACCGTGATTCTTGGCTCGTATGGCGGCTCGCAGACCGACGGTGCTGGCAGCTTCGTGTCCACCGACGCGCAGATCATCGTGCGTCCCGGCGCGGTGATCGACGTGTCGGGCGCCAGCGCCAGCATCGATCCGGCGGCGGGCACCATTCCCGCCCTCGGCTCGCTGGTGATCGGCGGCGGCGTCGCGGCCCAGGTGGCCAGCGACGGCGGCACCGTTTCGTTGTCGTCGTATAACGGCATCTACCTCGATGGCATACTGCGCGCCAATGCGGGCGGTGCCGGTGCACTCGGCGGCACGTTGGCGCTGACGCTGGAAGCGCCGCTGTTCGCCGCCAATGCCGCCACCCAACCGGCTTTCGCATCGCGGCAGCCGCGCGTGATCCTGGTTTCGCAGGACACCACCTCCGATCTCGGCACCGCCACGCTGCAACCCGGCGGACTGACGCCCAATGCAGTGCGCGACCAAGCGCGCATCAGCGCCGCACAGATCGCCAGCGGCGGCTTCGCCAACGTGTCGCTGTTTGCCCGCGACGTGATCGCGTTCGATGGCAGCGTGGCGCTCGCGGTGGCGGGCAGCGTGAAATTCTTCCAGGGTGTCATCTCCGACACGCAACCCACGGCCAGCGTCTCGGTGTCCGCCCCGTACGTGCTGTTCAGTGGCTTCACCGCGCACGCCGCCGACAACGCGGTGACCGGCATTTCCGTCAATGGCAGCGCGTGGCAACCGTCCAGCGCCGATAGCACGGCCACACTCAGCATCGCCGCCGATCTGATCGATATCAGCAACGACATCCGCTTCGGCGTGCAGGGCACGCTGGACGGCGGGGCCAAGTCGCCGAAGATCGTGGTCGGCTACGACGGTTTCGCCGCCATCGGCTTGAACAGCAGCGGCGATATCCGCTTCAACACCAGCAGCTTTGTCACGCCTGGCAGCCTGACCTTTACGGCAGCGCAGCTTTATCCAACCACGCAAGCCTCAGCCACGGTGTATGCCGGGGTGGATTACTACCAGCCGGGCGCGTCGCCCAATCTGTATGCGCGCGGCAACACGCTGACGGTCGCCTGGAACGGCCGCACCGCCAGCCTGCCTTACTCGGCCGGCGGCACCCTGGTGCTGGCGGCGCCCACGGTGGAGCAAGGCGGCGTGGTGCGCGCGCCGGAAGGCAACATCACGCTCGGTGCGGTGATCGACGGCCCGGCCGGGTCGCCCGCCAACCAGGACAGCTTTACCAGTCTGGTCGAACTGCGCCCCGGCAGCGTCACCTCGGTCAGCGCCGCCGGGCAGATCGTCCCGTTTGGCGGCAGCGCCGATAACCAGACCTATACTTACAACGGCCAAACCGTCGGCGCGTTGACGCCCGGCATCACCGTGGCGGCGCAGTCCGCGCAATCGGACAACGGCGCCACGCTGGATATCAGCGGCGGCGGCACCTTGAGCGGTGCGGTGTTCCAGACCGGGCGCGGCGGCTCGGTGGACACGCTGTTGCAGCCGCTGAGTAATTTCACCGGCACCGCCTTGGTCAAGGCAACGCTGACCAGCCGCCCGGTCTACGCTATCATCCCCGGCTGCACCGGCGGCTACGCCCCGATTGCGCCACTGGATCAGGCCAGCAATTACGCCGGCTCGGTACCCGCAACCGGCGCGCAAATCACGCTGACCAGCAGCGCGGACGGGCTGGCGGCGGGCACCTACACGCTGCTGCCCGCCTACTACGCGCTGCTGCCCGGCGCGTTCCGGGTGGAACTGAACACCGCCGCGCGCGCCGTGACCACTGGCGCCGAGGCGCTGCCCGGCGGCTCGTTCACGGTCGGCGGCTACACCGGCATCGCCAACACTCCCAAGCAATCGGCCATCGCCATCGCCGTCACGCTGACGCCGGGCAGCGTGGTGCGGACCTATTCGCAGTACGCCGAGACCAGCTTCAGCCAATTCCAGACCCTGATCGCCGCCAGCACTGGCGCGCCGCGCGCCGCCATTCCTGCCGACGCCAAGCGCCTGACCCTGCTGTATCCCAGCGCCGCCGGGATCGCCGCCAGTCTGTTGCCCGCGTTGAGTTATGCCGGCGTGTCGGACTTCGCACCGGCCAGCGGCGGCTACGGCAGCACGGTGGTTGTCGAGGGCAAATCCGGCGCCACCAGCCTGCCGGACTTCGAGATCGTGGCACCCGGCGCCACGGCGACCGCCAATTTCGTCTCGATCTCCTCGGCGGCGCTGGACGCGCTGGAAGCCTCGCGGCTGGTGATCGGCGGCACCGCCGCGACATCCAACAACGCCGGTGCGCCGACCGTGACATTCAGCGGCCAATCCGGCTCGGTCACGTTGCGCCCTGGCGCGGATATTGTCGCGCCGGAAGTGTTCCTGGTGGCGTCCGCCGTCGGCGGCTCCACCGGAGCGATCACGGTGGAATCGGGCGCTACCATCAACACCGCAGGGGCGGGCGCGCCGCCGTACGATTCGTCGAACGGCTACTACTACAACTCGTTCGGCTACACGGTGCTGGCGGCGTCGAACGGGCATCTGAATTTCACCCCGGACACCGCGCGCTTCAAGTTCTTCGGCGCGATCAACATCGCCGACGGCGCGCGGCTGACCACGGCGGGCACGCTGGCGTTTTCCACCACTAAGGGCTTGGCGCTGGGTGCCCACGCCAATTACGGCGCGAAATACCTCACGCTCGACGTAGCCAGCGTCAACATCGTCAGCACCACGGTGCAGAACCTCGGCGCCCGGGTCAGCCTGCCGCCGGGCCTGCTGCTCAGCCAGGATGTGCTGGACACGCTGTTGAAGGGCGATCCGGCCAGCGGCGTGCCGGGTGTGACCGAACTGACGCTGAACGCCGCGCAGTCGGTCAACCTGTTCGGCGGCGTGGCGCTGAACACCGGCAACTCGAACACCGGCAACTCGAACACCGGCACGTCGGGCGGCGGCGCATCGGGCGGCGGGTTGCAGCAATTCGTGCTGAACACGCCGGCCATCTATGGCTGGAGCGGCCAGCTTGCCGGGGCCGCGCCGGGCCCGGGCGACGTGGCCTCGATCAGCACCGGCAGCGGCACGCTGGTGTGGAACGGCATCGCCAGCAGCCTGCCCGCTGGGTCGGGCACGCAGCTTGCCAGCGCATTGCCGGGCGGCATGGCCAACACCGGACTTGCCACCGGCACCGGCACGCTGGAGATTTCGGCGGGCAAGATCGTGCTCGGCTATCCGGCGGGCGCGCAATCGCAAAGCCAGGTCCAACTCGACCGCATCATCACTGGCTTCCAGAGCGTCGTGCTGTCATCTACGCAAGCCATCGAGGGCAACAATTCCGGCGCGCTGGCCGTCTATGCCACGCCCGCCGCGATGTTCGGCCAGCCGGGCAGCGGCGGCGATCTGACATTGAACACGCCGTTGCTGACCGGCCAGGCGGGCGCGCTGCTCAAGCTCACCGCCGGGGGCAACGTGTTGCTGACCGGCGCTGGAGCCACCTCGGCGAGCGCGGGCGGGCTGGGCGCGCAAATCGACCTGACCGGCGGCAGCATCACGCTCGCCTCCACCGTGGCGCTGCCCAGCGGGCGTTTCACCGCGACCGCGCAAACCGGGATCAGCCTGTCAGCCCAAGCCGATCTGGCGCTTGGCGGCCTCAGCACCAAGTTCTTCGACCAAACCAACGACGGCGCGGGCGGCAGCGTGGCGCTGTCCACGGCGGCGGGCGACGTGCGGCAGGCCAGCGGCTCGACCATCGATATCTCGGCGGGCAAGGCGGCGGCTGGCAACCTGAGCATCGCAGCCCTCGGCGGCACCGTGGCGTTGTCCGGCACCGTTCGCGGCACCGCAGCTTCGGGCCATACCCAAGGCTCCATCGACATCCGCGCCGCCAGCCTGCCCAGCTTCGCCGCGCTCAACACCCAGTTGACCGCAGGCGGCATCACCGCCGCCCGCGCGTTCGAAATCGGCAGCGGCGATCTGACGGTTGGCAACGAACTGATCGCCAACACGGTCAAACTGGCGCTCGACGGCGGCAGCCTGACCATCACCGGCACGATCGACGCCAGCGGCGCCACGCCGGGCAGCATCGATTTGGCGGCGCAGAACGGCGTCACGCTGGCCAGCGGCGCGCTGCTCGACGCGCACGCCACCGTGCTGCACACCGACAGCTACGGCGCGCCGATCGACGCCGAGAACGCCCCGCATGTCACGGTGACGGCGGCAGGCGGCACGCTAAGTCTGCAATCGGGCAGCAAATTCGACGTTCGCTCTGCCGACGGCATCGCACGCGGCCATATCGATCTGAACGCGCCGCAGTCCGGCAGCAACGACATCGCCATCGCGGTTGGCGGCTCGCTGTCCATCGCGGGCATCTTTACCGCCACGGGCGCGCCGTCCGGCAGCCTCGCTTTGTATGGCTGGCTGCCGTCGTTCGCGGCCCCCGCCGATGCGGCGTCCGGCACCTCGCTGGTGACGCAATCCTGGCTCGACGGCATCAATGCCGCGACGGTGGCGCCGTACATGGCCGGCGTGAACGCCAACGCGGCGCTGCAGGCGCGGTTGCAGCCGTTGCGGAACGCGGCGCAGGGCGCGTTCCATCTGCGCCCCGGCGTTCAGGTGGTCAGCAGCACGCCGGGCGGCGGGTTGACGGTCGCGGGCGACCTCAATCTGGCCGGCTATCGCTACGGCGCCGGCAATGTCGAAGCGGGCGCGCTGGTGCTGCGCGCCAGCGGCAGCCTGACGGTCAATGGCAGCGTCACGGACGGGTTCGCCCAGCCGGTCGATACCACGCCGGTCAACCCGGACGACAAGGGCTGGGTGCTGTTCGCGGGCGCCGAGCCGTTCGGCGCCGACGTGGTGCTGCCAATGCAACTGCCCGGCGCCATCGTGCTGGGCAAGAACACCCAAATTCCGACCCGCAACGATGCGGCGCTGAACTACCCCATCACCATCAAGGCGGCGACGCTCAATCAGAACGTGGTCATCCCGGCGGCGGTAACGCTCGATCCGTCGGCCAGCTACACGATCCCGGCTGGCGGCTGGGTGGTGACGGCGGCCATCCACACCGCGCACGGCGTCATCCCGGCTGGCACCTTGCTGGCCGCCGGATCGACGCTGGAGGCGGGGGCTACGCTCGATGCCGGATCGGTGCTGCCGTTCCAGGTCAAACTGAAGGCCGGGCAGGTCTGGCCGGCCGGGGCAAGCCTGCGCACGTTCAACGACAATGCGGTGACGCTGGCGGCCAGCCAAACCTTGCCGGGCGGCGGCTTCATCCCGTCGGGCGCCACGGTGGTGTTTGCCGACGCCAGTTCGAAGCAGAACCTGCGCGCGGCCGCCGCATCCGGGGCGCAGGGGCAAATCTGGGCCACCGCCGCCATGCTGCCCGCCGGGTCGCAATCCTGGTCCATCGGGCTGGTCAGCGGTGCCGCGACGGCGGCGGCCAACCGCTTCACCGTGCAAACCAGTGCGGCGCTTGGCGGCGGCGGCAATATGGTGCTGAGCGATTTGCATTATACCGCGCCGAACAAAGGCGCAGCGGGCGTCACCCCATCGTTCAGCGTGATCCGCACCGGGCAAGGCGACCTCAGCATCGCGGCGGGCGGCGACATCACGCAGTACTCGCTGTACGGCATCTACACGGCGGGCACGCAAAGTGCGGCCATCGCCCCGGCGTTCCAGTTGCCGCAAGCGGGCGCGGGCGACGGCACTGTGCTTGGGGCGAAAAGCGCGTACAACGCCTATACGGCAAGCTATCAGGCCTACTACCCGGTCAATGGCGGCAATGTGCTGGTCGCGGCGCAGGGCGGCCTGTACGGCGACATCTACGGCTCGAATTCGTCGGGCTCCCCGGCCAGCGACTGGGTCGGCAACTGGCTGTGGCGGCAGGGCACCGGCAACACCGCAGGCGTCGCCGCGCAATCCACCGCGTGGTGGATCAACTTCGGCAGCTATGTGTTGCCGCAGATCGCGGCAGGCACCGGCACGCAAGCGGCGCTGACCGGCTTCACCGGCATCGGCACGCTCGGCGGCGGCAACCTGACGGTGCTGGTGGGTGGCGACGCGGGCGTGACGGTGGGCCGCGACTCCAACCAGCGCAGCCAGGGCCTCGACCTCGCGGTGGCCAGCACCGGGCGGGTGACCAGCGTCAGCACGGTGGGCGGCGCGGTCTCCGGCGGCACGCTGACGCTGCGGATCGGCGGCACGTTGAACAGCCTCGACGAAGGCAACCAGGGCGTCAGCTACGACGGCCTGAACGGCACGGTGACCGATCTGCGCGGCGGTATCGCCGTGCAGGCCGGGCAGATCGGCCGCATCGTCTACCAATATGGCAGCATCGATCCGGTCGATACCCGCCCGCTAAACCCGTACAATGCGGGCGTTGCCATCGAGCAGGGCGGGCTGATTGTGGTGGCGGGCGATGCCCAAGTGCAGATCGGCACACTGCGGGACCTCGTGCTGGCCGGGGCAGGCGACGCCGGGCGGCTGCCAACGCAGGATCAGCCGGGCTTCACCGATACGCTGGCTAACGGCAAGACGCTGACCGCAGCCGCAGGCGGCGTCACCGCGTTCTCGCTGTGGACGCAGCAGACCTCGATCACGCTGGAATCGCTGGGCGGCAACGTCACGCCGACCACGCAGCCGCTGTACGGCGCGCTCGGCAGCGGCTTCAGCAACGACATGCCGACCGATAGCCGCTTCGTCGATCCGGCGACGCTGAATGTGATCGCCGACAGCGGCAGTATCTACTACGGCACGTTGCGCAGCATCGGCACCAGCATGAACCGCTCGCTGGAACTGGCCCCGGCGGCGAACGGCCAGTTGCAGTTGCTCGCGCAAGGTTCGATCTACGCCGCTGGCTATAGCATCGACATGTCGGGCGCCAATGCCAACAGCAACCTGTCCGGCGGCACCTCGGCCTCGGCACTGCCCAACCCGTTCCTGCCAGCCTACACGGCCAACGCGACCGTGGGCGCCAAGCAGATTTCGGTGACCAATACATTCATTGGCGCGACCGGGCCGTATTCACTGTTCGCCTTTGCCGCCGACACGCCGGCCGACAATCTGCACGCCAACGATACGCAACCGGCCCGCATCTACGCCGCCAGTGGCGATATCGTCGATTTCCGCACCGGCGAAATCCTCAATTTCGCGGCAGGCAGCGGGATTACGCCCACCACTTGGTACATTGCCGCGAAATCGACCTGGATTTTGGCCGGGCGCGACATCGTGGCGTCCGGCACCCGCCCGTCGCTCGATCCGGCCAACCCGGCGCTTGGCAGCACGGTGTTCGCCAACGAGCAGAATCAGGCCGCGACCGCCAACCCTTCGGCAATCAGCAGCGGCAATCTGATCATGAACAGCGGCACCAACGATATTTCGCTGGTGTCGGCAGGGCGCGACATTCTGAGTTCGTATTTCTACATCGCCGGGCCAGGATTGCTCGAAGTCGATGCTGGCGGCTCGATCAATCAGCTCGATGAAGGCATGTTGAAGTCGATTGGCCCAGTCTACAATATTTCGGCGCAGAACCGTGACGGCGGCGCGGCCATTACCGCGCTCGCGGGTACCGGCGGCGCTGGGATCGATGCAGCGGGCTTTGCATCGCTGTATATGAATGCCGCCAATCTGGCCGATCCGAACTTCGCGCTGACCGCGCCGCAGAATAGCGGCAAGGTCGCGGTCACCTACGCCAGTGAATTGCTGGCATGGTTGCAGCGGACCTACGGCTACACCGGCACCCAGGCCGATGCGCTGGCCTATTTCTTGGCGTTGCCAGTGCTGCAACAGGACGTGTTCGCCCGCCGCGTGTTCTTCGAGGAATTGAAGGCCAGCGGCCGCGAGGCGACCAGCGCGTCCAGCCGCCGCTACCACAGCTACGTGCGCGGCACCGAGGCGATGTACGCCTTGCTGCCGTGGACCCCGGCTCCCTCAGCCGCCACCGACCCGAACGCGGCACTGGACAGCGCGGCCTATGACTCAGTGGTGCCAGCCAGCGTGCTGGCCGCCAAGGCCGCCGGAAGCGGCTTTGCCTATAGCGGCGACGTGACGATGTATAGCGGGCGGGTGACGGCCACCGTCGGCGGCGTGATCAACAACAGCGCAACCGGACAGCCGGTGGTGTTCGACGCTGGCATCAGCACCCAGTTCGGCGGCGATATTCAAGTGCTGGCGCCCGGCGGCCAAGTTCTGCTGGGGTTGTCCGGCGGGCTGCAACCGGGCAGCAACACCGGTCTGATCACCTTCGGCTCCGGCAACATCGCAGCCTTCGCGCGCGGCTCCGTCGTGCTCGGCCAAAGCCGCGTGTTCACGACCTACGGCGGAAATATCCAGTTGTGGTCGGCCACCGGCGACGTGAACGCCGGTATCGGCACCAAGACCTCGGTGGTCTACCAGCCGCCGAGCATTACCTACGACCAGCTAGGCGACCTGACGCTGGCGCCGACGGCGCCGACCAACGGTGCGGGTATCGCCACGCTGTCCTCGGTGCCGGGCATTCCGGCAGGCGACGTCGATCTTGTCGCACCGCAGGGCACCATCGATGCGGGCGAGGCGGGTATTCGCGTGTCTGGCAACCTGACGCTGGCGGCACTTTCGGTGTCTAATGCCAATAACCTCTCGGTCGGCGGCAAGACGGCGGGCGCGCCGGCGGTCGCGGTGTCCAATGTCGGCGCGTTGCAGGCGGCGGCATCGACTTCGGGCGCCGCGCAAAGTGCCGCCAGCGGCTCGGCGGACGAACAGCGCCGCAAGCGGCAGGCGGCGGAGGCCTCGGTGATCGTGGTCGAAGTGCTGGGCTTCGGCGCGTGAGCCGGCGCTAATCCGGCCAGTTCTGCGCCAGCCATACCGCCCAGATCGCGGCGGCCAGCGCGGTGCCGAACGGCAGCTTGGTCGCGGCGGCCAGCGTGGCGCCGCGCAGCTTGGCGACACCGGCGAGGCCGATCCCGGCCAATGCGCCGAGCAGAACCACGTCGGGCAGCGCCTGCCAGCCGAGCCACGCGCCGCCCGCCGCCAGCAACTTGGCGTCGCCTTCGCCCAGCCCGTCGCGCTTGCGTAACGTGCGGTAGAGCAGGTTGAGCGCTTGCAACCCGGCGTATCCGGCCACGGCGCCGAGCGCGTGATCGGTCAACGCCCAGGGCGTCACCAGCCAGGTCAGCGCCAGTCCGCCGACCAGCAACGGCAAGGTCAGCACGTCGGGCAGCCAGAAATTCTCCCAATCGAGCCACGCCAGCGTCAGCAACACCCAGCCGAACGCGCAGCCCTGCCAGAGTGTGACATCTTCAAGTCCCGCGGCGGCGGCCACGGCCGCCACGGCCATGGCGGCTAGTTCGACCGCGATATGGGCGGGTGCGATCCGGGCCCCGCAGGCCGTGCAGCGGCCGCGCTGCACGGCGTAACTCAGCAGCGGCACCAGTTCCCAAGGTTGCAGCGTATGGCCGCAACTTTCGCAGGCTGAGCGGCCCCACAGGTTCGGCTTGGCCAGCGGCAGCCGCCGGATCAGCACGCCAGCCACGCTGCCCGCGAATGGGGCGGCCAGCAAAGGAATCCACCAACCCACTATTGCGGCCCTGTCACTTGCGTTGCCCGCACCTGATATACCAATACAGCATTCAGGCGCAGGCGCCGGAGCGAGGGTCTGGTGGACGCGATTACGGCCGGGCATGGCCCGCAGCAAGATATGGAAGCTTTGGCGCAGTTGCTGATGCAACAGGGCCAGTGCGACGTTAAAACGCTCGACCGCGCGCGCCGCGTCGCCACCGAATCGGGGCAGCGGCTGGACAGCGTGATGATCCAGTTGGGTTTGGTGGGCGAGCGCGGCTTGGCGGAAGCCTACGCGGCGCTGCTCGGCACCACCGTGGTGCCGCCGAGCCGCTACCCGGAGGAACCGCTGTTCCCCGAGCGGCTGACCACGCGCTTCCTGCGAACCGCCCGCGCGTTGCCGATCGCGCTTGAAGGCGACGTGCTGGTGGTGGCCGCGACCGACCCGCTCGACGACTTCACCCCGGCCGCCATCGCGGCGGCCACCGGCAAGCGCGTGGTGCTGGAAGTCGCTGTTCCCATTGAGATTGAAGCGGCGTTCGAGCGGCTGTACCGCGATGAGACAGTGGCCGAGGAAACCGGGCATGAGGACGGCGGCGAGCCTTTGGAGGAGGACGCCGAGCGGCTGAAGGACTTGGCCAGCGAAGCCCCGGTGATCCGGCTGGTCAACCAGTTGATCTCGCGCGCGGTGGAAACCCACGCCAGCGACATTCACATCGAACCGTTCGAGGATCGGCTGCGGGTGCGCTACCGCTACGACGGCGTGTTGCAGGAAGCCGACAGCCCGCCGGCGCGGCTGATCCCGGCGATCACCTCGCGCGTCAAGATCATGGCCAAGCTCGACATCGCCGAGCGGCGGCTGCCGCAGGACGGGCGCATCAAGCTGGCGGTGCGCGGCCAGGAAGTCGATTTCCGCGTTTCCACCATCCCGAGCCTGTGGGGCGAGACGGTGGTGATGCGCGTGTTGGATCGCACCGCCGTGGCGTTCGACTATGCCAAGCTTGGCCTGCCAGCGCAGGTGATCGGGCGGCTGACCGAGGCGCTCAATCTGCCCAACGGTATCGTGCTGGTGACCGGGCCCACCGGGTCGGGCAAGACCACCACGCTGTATTCCGGGCTGATGTCGCTCAATTCGATCTCGCGCAAGGTCGTCACCGTTGAAGATCCTATCGAATACCAGTTGCGCGGCATCAATCAAATCCAGGTCAAGCCGCAGATCGGCCTGACCTTCGCCACGCTGCTGCGGTCCATTTTGCGCCAGGACCCGGACGTGATCATGGTCGGCGAAATCCGCGATCTGGAGACCGCGCAGATTGCCGTGCAGGCGGCGCTGACCGGGCATCTGGTGTTAAGTACCCTGCATACAAATTCCGCTGCCGCCACGATCACCCGGCTGCGCGACATGGGACTGGAGGATTACCTGTTGACCGCCGTGCTGCGCGGCGTGCTGGCGCAACGGCTGGTGCGGCGTTTGTGCGCCGCCTGCAAGACTGAAGCCGAAGCGGCCCCCGAATTGATCGAACGCTTCGACCTCGCGCGCCGCACCGCCAAGCGCCCGATCACGCTGTGGCATCCGCAAGGCTGCGCCGCCTGCCGCCAGACCGGCTACAAGGGCCGCCTCGCCATCGCCGAATTTCTGCACCCCGATCCGGCTATCGAGCGGCTGGTGTTCGCCCACGCCGACCACGCCGATATCGAGCGCGCGGCGGTGGCGGCCGGGATGCCGACCATGTTCGACGCCGGGCTGGACGCGGCGCTGGAGGGTGTGACGACCATCGAGGAAGTCATGCGCAGTATCCGCGCCGCCGAGGCATAGCGGCATGGCCAGCTTCCGCTACACCGCGATCACCCCGGCCGGGGAGACCACGCACGGCATCATCGAGGCGGCCAATGAGGCGGCGGTGATCGAGCAACTGCGTAAGCAGGGCAGCATTCCGGTGCGCGCCGAGCCAGTGGCCAGCGGCTTTCTGGCCGGACTGCTGAGCATGGAGTTCGGCGGCGGCGCGCGGCTGTCGCGGCAGGATGTCACCAACATCACCCGCGAATTGTCGATCATGCTCGGCGCGGGGCAGGATTTGGACCGGGCGCTGCGCTTCCTGGTTGAAACTGCGCCGAACCCACGGGTCAAAACGGTGATGGATGCGCTGCGCGCCTCGGTGCGCGACGGCACGTCGCTGGCCGTGTCGCTCGGCAAGCATCCGAAAAGTTTTCCCCGTTTGTACGTCGGGCTGGTGCGCGCCGGTGAGGCGGGCGGGTCGCTGGCCCCGACGTTGGAGCGATTGGCCACGCTGCTGGAGCGCGAGCGCAGCCTGAACGCCACCATCCAGTCGGCGATGATCTACCCAACGCTGCTGGTGATCGCGGCCATCGGCGCCATCGCGCTGCTGCTGACCCAGGTGTTGCCACAATTCGTGCCGCTGTTCGAGCAGAATGGCGCGGCGTTGCCGCGGCCCACGCAAATTCTGATCGATCTGGGCAATTACGCCACCAATTACGGGCTGTACGCGCTGCTCGGCGTGATTTTGCTGGTGCTGGCGATCCGGCAAGCCCTGACCCGTCCACCGATCCGGCTGCGCGCCGATACCATCATTCTGCATCTGCCGATCATCGGCCGGTTGGCGCGTGAGGCGCTGGCGGCGCGGTTTTCGCGCACCATCGGCACGCTGCTGATCAACGGCCTGCCGCTGATTGCAGCCCTCGACATCGTGCGCGACGCCATCGGCAATCTGGCGGCGGTGGCAGCGGTGGAACAGGCGACCAACAGCGCCAAGGGCGGGCAGGGACTGTCGCGCCCGCTTGGCGACTCCAAGCTGTTTCCGATCCGGCTGATCTATCTGCTGCGGCTGGGCGAGGAGACCGCGCAGCTTGGCCAGATGGCGCTGCGGGCGGCGGAAATTCACGAGGAAAACACACGGCTCGGCGTGCAGCGGCTGGTTTCCCTGCTGGTGCCGGTGATCACCATTCTGATCGGTGCCGCCATCGCCGGGATCGTCGCCTCGCTGCTGCTTGCGATGCTGAGCCTCAATGACCTCGCCGGGTAGCAAAATGCCGCCCGGCCGCGCGGCGGCGGCTGGGTTCACGCTGCTGGAAATGATCATCGTGCTGGTGGTGCTGGGACTGGTGGCGGGGATCGCCGCCACGCGCGGGCCGCAGCGAAGCCGCACGCTGGATCAGCGCGCGGTGGTGGCGCAATTGGTGCAAACGCTGCGGCAAGCGCGTGGGGCGGCGATAGCGGCGGATACGCCAGTGATGGTGGCGATCAACGGCGAGCAGCGGATGATCAGCGTTGCCGGGCAGCGGCCGTTTCAGTTGCCGCCGGACTATACGCTGACCGCCGCCGGCGGGCTGGAAGCGGTGCCCGGCCCGAAGCTGACTGGAATCCGCTTTGCCGCCAACGGCAGCTCCAGCGGCGGGCGGATCGTGCTGGCCGACGGCAAGCGGCGGATGGTGGTGGGCGTGGATTGGCTGACCGGACGGGTGAGTGTCGCCGATGCGCCGTGAGGATGGCTTTACCCTGCTGGAAGTGCTGGTCGCCTTCGTCATCGCGGCGCTGGCGCTGGGCGTGATGTTCGACGCCGTGCTGGGCGGGCTGCGCGCCACGCAGACCGCCAGCCAGTATCAGGAAGCAGTGTCGCTGGCCCGCTCGCATATCGCATCGATCAGTCATCTCGATTTGGCGGGCCGCGAGTCGCAGGGCGACGATGGGCGCGGCTTTCATTGGAAGATCCGCATCGCCCCGGCGGGCACGGTGACGCTGGCGCGCGGGCCGAACGACGATCCGGCCAGCACCGCCGCGACGCAGGCCACGCTGTACGGCATCAGCGTCACCGAAAGCTGGAAGAGCGGCGGCGGCGAGCGGAAAGTTGTGCTGGAAACCAAACGCCTCGCACCCGGCGCGGCCAAGGGCGGTTGAGCATGGCGCGCACGAATAGTCAGGCCGGGTTCACGCTGCTGGAAATCCTAGTGGCGTTGGTGGTGCTCGGCTTCCTGATGGTCGGGCTGTCGCAAGGCGTGCGCTTCGGGTTGCGGGCCTGGGATACCGAGAGCCGCCTGGTGGCGACTCGCGCCGACATCGACGGCGTGGAGCGGGTGCTGCGCAATCTGCTGGAAGGCGCCGACCCTGGCGAGTTCAACGAACCGCCGAACTTCAAGGGCGATGCCCATATACTGGCATTCAGCAGCCAATTGCCGGTGCAACTCGCCGGGTTGCCGGTGCGGGATGCCGATTTGGGGCTGGGCCTGGATATGCGCCACCGTCTGGTGCTGCGCTGGACGCCGCATCCGCATGCCGAGCGGCTGATTGCCCCGGCACTGCCGGTGGAGAACGTGCTGCTGGACGGCGTCGAGCACATCGAATTCAGCTACCGGCGCTGGCCGTCGCAGGGTGGCGGCTGGGTTTCGGTGTGGAACCAGCCGACGCTGCCGTTGCAGGTGTCGTTGAAACTGGAATTCGCCAAGGACGACCGGCGGCATTGGCCAACGATGATCGTGGCGCTGATGCGCGCGCGCTTCGAGGAATAGCGCACAAAACAACGCCCCGCCGCATCGCTGCGGCGGGGCGTTCCGGAGGGGGCCGGTTGGCTCTGACTTAGCGGCTCAGAACCTTGGTGTTCTCCAGCACGACGCCTTGCAGGTCGGTGGGGTTCAGGCCAAGCGCGCGCAGGATGGTCGGCGCGATCTGCGTGGTTTGCGCGGCGGTCTCGACGATACGCGCGCCGAGGTCAGGGGCGGACAGCAGCAGCGCCACGTTGCGGTCGTCGGCTGCGAAGCCGCCGTGCTCGGAGAGCTTGCTGCCGCCGGTGTAGACAACGCCATGGTTCACAACGGCGATGAAGTCCGGAGTCCGCGCGTCGTTGAACGGGTCCTTGTACAGCGCGGTCAGCGACGGACGATCGAGCACCTGAGCGATCCCGAGGGCCGCACTGTTGGCCACCAGCCACGCCTTGGCGGCGGCGTACTGGGTTTTTTGCATCGCCGGGTCCATCCAGATCAGCGATGCGTCGTCGGCGATGTGGAAGGCGTGGCCCGGCATATTGGCGTACGGCGAGTCGTCGATGGCGACGCGCGCGGACTTGTCGATCGGCGACTGGCCGTGCTTGGCGCTGACGATGATCAGGGTCGAGCTATCCAGGCCCTGCTTGATCAGCTCGTTCTTCATCTTGCCGAGCGAGGCATCGACGAAGGCCAGTTGCAGCGCCAGGGCAGCGCCCGGCGTCGCGTTGCCATCGGTATAGCCGCCAAGCATGCCGGGGGTGTCGCCATAGCCGGACTTGGCCAGCTTCTGGCCGACGCTGACCGCCTGGAAGTTCATGCCGAAGATCGCGGGCGTGCCCGGCTTCGCGGTGTGGGTGCTGTTCCAGCCATCGATCCAGTTGATGACGGCCTTCACCTTGATCGAGTCGTAGGCGCGCACGGCGGCGTAGCTTTTGGTATTGTCGGCGCCCACCGGGGCGCCGGCCAGGAACATCTGCGAGTTGATTTCCGGGGTGTACAGGTCGGTGATGCCGCTGCCCGACGGGCCGCCCAGCACTTCGTAGGCCGGATGCTTATCCGACCAGGCGGTCAGCATGCCGGCGTTCTTGATGACTTCGAAGATGGTGTTCACGTGCAGATAGTTGTGCGGATACAGCGGCGTGCAGGCGCCGTTCACCATCGCCAGGTTCAGGTTCGCCGGGTTGATCTGCGACATCGGGTCGCCGAGCGTGCCGCCGCCGGTGACGTCGTTCAGGTTCCAGTCGATGCTCTCGAAGTTCTGGATCTCGGCGCCAGGCGCGCCCTGGCAGTTGCTGCCAGCCGCCCACATGGTGCGGTCGAAGCTGTCGTCATAGAACAGGCCGGCGGATTTCGGCGTCGCGCCAGTAACCTGCGCGATCATGCCGGGGAACGAGTCGGACGGGCCGGTGGTCAGCGCATTGGAGTAGATGACGCCGCGATGGCTCAATTTGGCCAGCGTGCTGGTCGGGTTGCTCTGAATCCAACGGGTCAGGTCGATGGCGTGCATACCGTCCACGCTGATCAGCAGGACGTGCTTGTAGCCGGTGCCGACCGCCGGAACAGTGCCCGCAGCGGCAGGTTGCGCAGCGAGCGCGAACAGACCGGCGGCAGTCGCCGTCGAAAGCAGGATATTACGAAGAGATTTCATTGTTTGTTAGTTCCTAACCAGCAAAGGCGTGCGGAAACTAGGCGTAATGCTGTGAAACCTTGATGACGCTTGGATGATGAGTGCATTGCAACTACGTGTTTCTTTGCAATGCATTTGTCATATAAATTCCGGCGATGCAGCGCGATGGCGCCACGCGGGGCCGCGTGAACATTTCCACACTTGACGCATGGCCCTGGGTTCGCGTCTTAGCGCCAAGCGGGGCGCGAAACGGGGCGCAGCGTGCTAGGCTTTCCCGCCACCGTAACTGCGCGGCATCCGCGCGCGCTTGCTGCCCGTATTACGATCGTCATGGCCATGCGGGCGGCCGCATGAAAGGTGAGTTCCAGCACGCGATGCTGAACGAGGTGTTTTCCTGGTGGGCGCAGCAGATGCTGGAATTGGTTCCAGCGGGCTGGCGGCAAAGCGAAGCCGGCCCAGCCAATGCTGTCGTGGTGGTGTGGCATGATGGCGGCGGCGAGGTGCTGACCCGGCGCAATCATCGCGATGCCACGGTTGGCCGGTTTACCTTCGATGAGGCCGGATGGCGCGCCGGGCGGGCGCTGCTGAACGCCAAGCGCGCGCCGGTAACGGTGCTGCGTCTGCCGGCCGGTTTTGTGCTGGAGCGCGAAGTGACACTGCCGCTGGCCGCCGAGCAAGGGCTGGACCGCGTGGTGCGTTACGAGATGGACCGCTTCACGCCGTTTGCCGCCGACGAGGTGTTTTGGAGTTGCGCGGTGCGCCGGCGCGATCGCGCCCAAGGCAAACTGACGGCAGCGATTGCCCTGGTGCCGCGTGCGCGGCTGCAACCCATGATCGACGCGCTGGCGCAACTGCCGCTGGTGGCGAACATTGTCGAAGCGGCGGGGCCGGACGGCGCTTTGCGCCACATCATGCTTGGCGAGCCGGACTTGCGCCGCAAGCAATGGCGCAACCGGGGATTGGCCGCCGCCGCGCTGTGCTGCGCGGCGCTGGCAGTGGTTGCCGCCGGTCTGCCGTTCTGGCTGCAAGGCCAAGCCCGCGATGCGGTCGAGGAGCGGATCGCCGCCTTGAAGCCGCGCGTGAAGGAAGCCGACACGTTGCGCCAGCAATTGAACGCCACGGTGGCGGGCAGCGATGCCATCACTAGCGAGCGGGCGCGGCTGGGCGATACGTTGCAAACGGTGGCGGCGCTGACCAGCATCCTCGGCGATGACACGCATTTGATTGGGCTTGTCGTTCGCCAGCGCGAAGTGACGCTGGAAGGCCAATCGGCGGCGGCGGCCAAGCTGATTACCTCGCTGTCGTCCGATCCGACCATCCGCAACGCGTCGTTCTCCGCACCGGTGATGCGCAGCGAAACCGGGGCCGATCTGTTCTCCATTAAGGCGGAAGTGGCGCCCTGATGGCCATTGCATTGCCCGAAGGACGGCGCGGACAGGCGTTGGCACTTGGGCTGACCGCCCTTGTTCTGGTGGCGGCCTGGCTCGCGGTGGTGCAGCCGTTGCTCGATACCTACAACGAAGCGTCCGACGAATTGGGGCGGCGGACGGCGCTGGCCACCCGCATGACCGAGTTGGCGGCGTTGCTGCCGGAACTGCAGCGCGCGGCGAAGTCGCAGACCACGGCGGTGGCGCCGGCTGCGGCGACCCTGGAAGGGGTGAGCGACTCGGTGGCGGCGGCATCGCTGCAAGGGCTGGTGGAAGCGATGGCCACCAGCACCGGAGCGCACCTGACCAGCACCGAGGCCTTGCCGGCGGAACAAGTGAATGCCTATCGCCGCATCTCGTTGCGTCTGACCGTCGATGCGACATGGCCGGTCTTGATCAAGCTGTTGCAGCAGATCGAGCGTGGCACGCCGCGCATGTTCGTCGACGAGTTGCAAATTCACGCCCAGCCCGCCGCCGAAAAGCTGCGCGAGCCGCCGCTGGATATTTCGTTCTTGGTGCTGGCGTTCCGCGCCGCGACCGCCGCTGAAGCCAAGGCGCCAGCGGCACTCCCGGCCGCTGGAACCGCGCCATGAGCAGCCGCCCGGCGTTTCTGCTGCTGGCCTTGCTGGCGACCGCGCTGGGCGTGGCCGTTGCCACCGAATTCGATCAGGCCGGGCCGGTGGAAGACCCGACAGGCATCGTGCCGATCCGCCACGCCCCGCTGGCCCGGGCCCGCGCGCCGAGCGAGGATCCGGTCGATCATACCGATAGCTGGGTGGAAACGATCCTGGCCCGCCCGTTGTTCAGCCGCGACCGGCGGCCGACGCCGGTGGTGAGCAAGGCCACCGGCGAAGTGGCCATGACCACGCTGCCCCGGCTGAGTGGCGTGATGGTCAGCAGTGACGGGCGCTGGGCGATTTTCGCGGCCCCTGACGGCGGCAAGGCGGTGGTCGCCACGCTCGGTACGGCACTCGGCCCTTATACCGTGGATGCGATCGAGCCCGGCGAAGTGACGGTCAGTGGACCGGACGGCGTGGTGCAATTGCATCTGGCATTCGACGCCACCGCCCGCAAAGCCGCATTGGCGGAAACCCCGCAATTACCGCCGCCGCCGGTTTCGGCGCCGCAACTGCCGGGCCAAATTCCGGGCCAGATTCCGGGCCAGATTCCGGGCCAAATTCCGGGCCAGCCGCCGCTGCTGCCGCAGCCGCTGGGGCTGCGTGCAGGCAATCAATTCCAGCGGCCCGCGCCGGCGCTACAGACTGCACGCCCACCCCAACCAATTGAGACCGACCCGTGATCAGACGGCTTCTAGCGACCGGTTTGCCGCTCATCGCGCTGACCGCCTGCGCCACACTCCACAAACCGCCGCTGCGCCCGCTGCCCGGCACGCCTGCCAACACGGCGGCGGCTGAGCGGATCAGCGGGCGGGTCGGCGAGCCGGACGCGGCGTTGCCGGCGCAGACCGTGTATGGTGCCGCGACGCCGGTGCCGGCGCATCCGAACGTGCAGGAGGGTGCGGAGGGCGATATTTCGCTGGATTTCGCCGACACCGACTTGCGGGAGGTGGTGTCGCAACTTCTCGGCGGCGTGCTGCACGAAAATTACACCATCGACCCGGCGGTAAAGGGCTCAGTGACGTTCCATACCGCCGCACCGCTGCCGCGCAGCCGCGTGCTGGCGACGTTGCAGGTGTTGCTCGGCCAGAATGCATCCACCGTCGTGCAGAGCGGCGGGCTGTACCGTGTGGTGCCGATTGCCGAGGGCGCCACCACGGCGGTGGCACAGGGCGACGCCACCGCCGGCAGCTTGGTGCTGCCGTTGCGCTATGCCTCGGCCGAGGCGCTGGCCAAGGTGCTGACGCCGTTCGTTGCCAATGGCGCCAAAATTGGCGCGGAGAATGGCCGCAACGCGCTGCTGATTAGCGGCGACCCCAACACGCGCGGGGCGCTGGTGTCGCTGGCGCAGAGCTTCGACGTGGATGTGCTGGCCGGCCAGTCCTATGCGCTGCTGCCGGTGACCAGCAGCAGCCCGAAGGACTTCGCCTCCGCCATGCAAGACGCCTTCCGCAGCCAGAACGGCGGCGCGCTGGCCGGGTTGGTGCGGGTGGTCCCGCTGGAGCGGCTGTCCAGCGTGCTCGTGGTGGCGTCGAACACGCGCTACATCGACGAGGCGCGGCGCATCTTCAATCTGGTGGAGAAGGGGCGGCGGCTGACTGAGCGCAGCTGGCACGTCTATTACCTGCAAAACAGCCATGCCGATGACGTGGCGTATCTGCTGCAACAGGCCTTCACGCCGCACAACATCACCGCCCAGCCGACGGCGGCGGCGCAGACCGGGCGCAACGCAGGCGGCAGCAGTTCGCTCAGCGGCAGCAGCAGCGGCGGCGGCTTAGGGCAGGGCGGCGGCATGGGCGGCGGCATTGGCGGGTCGAGCAGCGGGGGCATCGGCGGCGGCATCGGCGGGTCGAGCAGCGGCGGTCTGGGCGGCGGGCTCAGCGGCGGCGGGTTGGGCGGCAACAGCGCCGGCGGCGCCGATAGCGGCGGGCTTGGCGGCCGTGGCGGTGGCGGCGCAGCGGCGGCATCGACGGCGGCGAACCCGTTGCTCGGCGGTTTGGACAGCACGGGCGGCGGCGGCGGCGGCGAGAGCGATACCAACGCGATGCGGATCATTCCAAACGCGCAGAATAACGCGGTGCTGATCTATGCGACCGGGCAGGAGGAAAGCACTGTCGAAGGCATGTTGCGCAAGATCGACATTCTGCCGCTGCAAGTGCGCATCGACGCCACCATTGCCGAAGTAACACTGAACGACCAACTGCAATATGGTACGCAGTTTTTCTTCAAGAACGGTGGCCTGAACGAAACCTTGAGCAGCAGTACCGGCAGCATTCCCGGCAGCGGTCTTGTGATAAAAAGCTTGGCGAACGGTTTGAATGCCACGCTGACCGCGCTTCAGGCGGTCACCACCGTCAATGTGCTGTCGTCGCCGGAGTTGCTGGTGCTGGACAACCAGACCGCGCAATTGCAGGTCGGCGCGATGGTGCCGTACCTGTCGCAAAGCTCGCAGGGCACGCTGGTCAGCGGTTCGCCGGTGATCAATTCCATCCAATATCAGCAAACCGGCGTCATTATGAACGTGACGCCGCGGGTCAACAGCGGCGGGCTGGTGACGCTGGATATCGCGCAGGAAGTCAGCGATGTGGACACCACGGTGACCACGGCGGGAATCAACTCGCCGACCTTCAACGAACGCCGGGTCACGTCGCGCATCGTGGTGCAGGACGGCCAGACCATCGGGCTGGCCGGGCTGATCAACGAGAACCAAAGCAAGGGTAACGCCGGGATTCCGTGGCTGAAGGACATCCCATTGCTCGGCTTGCTGGCGGGGGCGCAAAACAATCAGCGCCAGCGCACCGAGTTGCTGGTGTTGATCACCCCGCACGTGATCCACGACCAGCGCGACGCGCGCGCGCTGACCGAGGATTTGCGTGAGCAACTGCCCAATGCGGCGGCGGTGCCGCAGAACCTGCAAGGCCTCGGGCTGTCCGGTTCACCCGACCCCGGCGCCGCGCTGCGCCGCAAGCTGAAACTGGAGCCGTGAGCCGGCCGCGCCGCCTGACCCAGCGGCAGCGCGGATTCGCGCTGCTGATTGTGCTTTGGACGATGGCGCTGCTGGCGCTGATCGGCACCCAGGTAACGGCGGCGGGGCATGGCGAGACCAGGCTGGCGGCCAATGTGCGCGCCAATGCGGTGGCCCAGGCGGCAGCCGACGGTGCGGTGTTCGAGGCGTTGCTGCATCTGCTCGACGGGTCGAACAATCATTGGCCGGCGGATGGCCTCGCGCGGCGGATCAAGACGCCGCTGGCGCTCGTTGATGTGGAGATGGTCGACGAAGGGCGCAAAATCACCCTCAACAACTCGTCAGTGCCGATGCTGCGCGGGCTGGCCAGGTCCGTCGGGCTCGATGACAATCTGGCCGTGACGCTGGCTGATCAGATTGCCGACTGGCGCAGCCCGGCGAACAATCCGCTGCCGAAGGGCGCCAAGGCGGCGCAGTACCGGGCGGCCAAGCGTGAATTCGGCCCGCCCAATCAGCCGTTCCGCAGCGTCGATGAATTGGCCATGCTGCTGGCGATGACGCCGGAAGCACTGGTGCGGCTGAAGCCGTACCTGTCGCCGTACGTCGAATCGTCGCCGAAATCCGCCGGGGCCGACCCGGTGATTGCCCGCGCGCTGGCCGATGCCCAAATCGGCGGCGCGCCGCCGCTGGCATTCGAGGAAGCGCCGACGGTGACGATTACCGCACTGGCTGTGGCCGCCGGCGCCCGCTTCGTGCGCCGCGCTGTGGTGCGGCTGAACCTGGACCAGCAGACCGCGCCGAATGCACCGCAGTATGTCGTGCTGGAATGGGGGACGGTGGACCCGTGATCCACCGTCCCCGCCCATTGTCAGTTATTGCACAGCATGCCTTCGCTGCCCGGCTCACCGGCACTGCCCGACGCGCCGCCCGAGCACAGGTCGTAATCCTTGCCGCGCCGGGTCGATGGCGCGCGATAGACGAACGGGTGGTTCCACGGGTCGGACTGGATCTTGTCGCCCTTCAAGTACGGACCATTCCAGATACTGACCCCGGTCGGGCGTTCGACCAGGGCTGCAAGACCTTGCTCCGTGGTGGGATAGCTGCCGGCATCGAGTTTATACAGGTCGAGGACCGAGCCGAGACGCTCGATGGTCTGTTTGGCCACCGACACTTTGGCGCCGCCCAATTGGCGCAGCGCGGCCGGAGCGACCAAGCCGATCAGCAGGCCGAGAATGGCGATGACGACCAGGATTTCCAGCAAGGTAAACCCCGCCTCACGGCGCGGCCGCGCAATGGCGTCCGGGTCTCGCGGGAGGGCTTGAATTGGCATCTGCATGCGGGATTTTCCTTTCGCGGCGGGTTTACAGGATGTGTGCTGATGGGCCAAGCCACGCGGCAAACACATGTCCGGTTTAGGCGAGACGGCTTAACCGCACTTCACGCAATGGCGTGACACCGGAGCAATCGGGCATGGCGGTTCCATTTCTGGCCTGCATGGCTTTGGTGGCCCAGGTGTATCACCTGCCGCCGCGCGTGCTGCCGTCGATCCATGCCGTCGAGGGTGGGGCCGTGGGCAGCGTGAGCCGCAATACCGATGGGTCGGACGATCTGGGGGTGATGCAGGTCAACACGCTATGGCTGCCGCCGCTGGCGCGCCTGAGCCGGCTGGCGGAAGCCGAGGTGCGGCGGCGCTTGGTGGACGATGCGTGCTTCAACATCGCGGCCGCCGGGGCGATCATGCGCACTTACCTGAACGAGACGCGCGGCGATTTGATGCAGGCGGTCGGCAATTATCATTCGCATACACCGGCGTTGAATCAGTCCTATCAGTCCAAGGTGCTGGGCGCCGCCACACGGTTGTTCGGCGCGGCGGGCCGGTAGTTCAATAGCCGTAAAACGCATCCGGCGGCCGCTTGCGCGGCCGCCGGTGGTTCGCAAATCAGCCGGGAAGGCGAAGTGCGGATTAGCGCTTCACGATCGTCGACGGGCAAGCGGCGCCGTTGTTGACGTTCAGGCCGACGGTGCCGTTCATGAAGCCGTTCGGGCCGAGGAACTGCGTGATGATCGCAGTGCCGAAGCCGTTCGAGGTCGAGGTCACCAGCGGCACGAAGCCATTGCTCTTCAGCATGCCGTTATACAGGCCGTTATAGTGGTTCTTCAGGTAGCCGCTCAGCGAGTTGGCGACGTTGACGTTCTTGTAGCACTGCGCAATCAGCAGGTTGGTGTAGCCGACGATCGGGTAGCCAGCGGTCGGGGCGGCGATCTGCGGCACCCAGTTGGTTTGGATGGCGGCGGTGGCGAACGAGGTCGGCGGGGTCGGGTTGATCGCGCTGCCAGCGCCGGTGGTGATGGCGGTCGTCACGGCTGCCAGCGTCGGCAGGTAGGAGACGCCGTCAGTGGCATTCTTCACGCCAGCGACATACAAATTGGTGAACGGCTTGGCGACGCCCGAAGCGGCCGGGGTCACAGCGATCGACGTGAAGTCTGGGCTAACGTAGCCGATGGCTGAGCCAGTGGCGTCGTTGTTCACGCCGTTGGCCAGCGCGCCGCTGCCCGAGATGCCGGCCACGAAGTTCGGCGCCGAGGACGACGGGATGGTGTAGAGCGTGGTCTTGTCGCCGGTGGCCGGGCCGGTCCAGCCCACGAACAGCTTGGCCAGCTTGGTGGTCTTCACGAAGCCGGTGAAGGTTGCGCTGGAAGCGGTGTTGGCGGCGGTGCAAACCGAGGCCAGATGCTGGGTCAGCAGGAAGGTCGTGCCGCTGCCGAGGTTGTCGGCGCGCCAATAGACCTTAATCGTGCCAGCGGTCAGGCTGGCGGCGGCCGAGGTCTGGTTCCAGTTGGTGATCAGGCCGGAGAAAATGCCGCACAGATCGTCGTCGGTCAGCGTGACCTTCGGGGTGCTGTTGATGACGCCGCCGGTCCAGTTGGACGCAACCTTGGCGTTACGCAGCGGGATGGTGATCGGGGTGGCGAACATCGGAATCTGGATGAACTGGCCGCCCGACGGGAGCGGCTTGTTCGCGCCGACATACGGGTTCAGCACCGAGCTGCCGTCGATGAAAGCATCGCTGGCACCGAAATGCACATTGTAGGCACCAGCCAAGCTGCCGTTGCCGAACAGCGACGGGTCATTGTTCAGGAACGCCGACTGGCCCGCGCCGCTGCCGGCCTTTTCGTAGGCGAAGCCGGAGCTGCCAGCGGTCGACAACGCATACTGCGTCATTTCGCCGGCGAGCGACGGGGTGACAGTGTTGGTGCCGACATAGACGTTCTTCGCCAGCGAGGAGCCGCCGCCGTTGACGCACGTCGTGGAAGCAGTCGCGGCCCCGGTGGGGCAGCCATAGCTCGGAGCGGAACCGGTCGGCGCGGCGATCGCCGCGGTCGTCGCGGCGCTGATCAGCGCGGCGACGAACGTCGCACGGCTAAGGGTGCGGATCATTGGGTGATATCCTTGATCGATTGATAAGCCATCAACGCCCCTTGCGGAGCAGCCTGATGTGACCCGGTGACTAGTGGGAAGCTCGCTTGCCAACAAGCATTCAGAATTGAAGTTTTTGTGACGGCAGCGACCGGCATGTATCCTCCTCTCTGCAAAGGATTTTGCGCGACTTTGTCCGACTTAAAATTGTCATATACCGAATGACGCGGTCTTACTTTGAAATCTGAATTGTGAGATTGCTGATTATCTCAGTTGGGAGCAAATTTCATCGTTCTGTCACACTTATGTAGCCATTCTTAACCGCCCGGTGCTGGAACGGCGCTGGCGACTCCCCTATAGAACGCCCAAGAGTGAGATAGCTGGCGCATGGGTTCGATGTGCCGGGTTTTGGCCGCGTGATCCGCATTGGATCGTGGTCTCTAATGAGAGGGTGTTGCATTGCGGAGTAGCGCAGGCGGGGCGAAGCGGGCGGGCCGGCATGCGCGTACCGCAGCACGTTGGAACTTGGCGCTTATGCTGCTGACCGGTGTGCATACGGCGGCCCAAGCTGCAGCGGCTCGGCATGTCGACCTGCTGGAGTTCCAGGTCGAAGGCAACAGTCTGCTGGCGCAACGCGAGATTGAAGCGGCGCTGTACCCTTTCCTCGGTCCCGATAAGACGCTCGAAGATGTCGAACGGGCCCGCGCGGCGCTGGAAGATTTGTTCTCCAAGCACGGCTTTCCAACCGTTTCCGCGACGGTGCCGCCGCAAGACGGGGCCGATGGCGTGGTGCGGCTTGTGGTGGTGCAGCGCCCGATTGGCCGCCTGCGCGTCGTCGGTGCCAATTATGTTGCCCCCAGCGCGATCAAGGCGATGACGCCATCGCTGGCGCCCGGCCAAGTGCCGTCGATGCCAGCGGTGCAGGCTGACCTGGTGGCCGTCAACCAACTCCCCGACCGCACCGTGACCCCGTCGCTGCACGCGGGCCGCGATCCCGAGACCGTGGATGTGGATTTGAAGGTCGAGGACCATCTGCCGCTGCATGGCTCGCTGGAGTTGAACAATCGCCGCAGTGCGCAGACCACGGCGTTGCGCAATGCAGGCTCGCTGTCGTACGGCAATTTGTGGCAGCGCGGCGATAGCGTGTCGGTTGGCTTCCAGACAGCGCCGCGGCGGCTGAGTGACGCCAAGGTGGCCACCTTCGGCTACACGTATCGCATACCGGACAGCCGGGCGTCGCTCACCGCCAGCTATGTTCAGTCGGACAGCAATGTCAGCACCGGAATTGCAGGAAATGTGGTGGGGCGCGGCAAGATCGCCGGGTTGCGCCTGCTGCTGCCGTTCCAGGGCGACGAGGGGTTCACCCATTCGTTGAGCGCTGGATTCGACTATAAGAACCTGACCGAGGATGTAGGGCTGTCGGGCAGCCTATCGCACACGCCGATCACCTACGTTCCGTTTTCGGCTGCGTACTTGGCGAGTTGGGTTGGCACTGGCAACAGCACCGATGCGTCGGGCACTGTCATCTGGGCCATGCGCGGCCTGGGCAGCGATACGCAGTCGTTCGACAATAAGCGGCTGTATGCACGGCCAGACTTCGCTTTTGTGAAAGCCGACTTTTCGCACACGCACACGCTGCCATACGATATCGAGGTTTACGCGCACGGCCAGATGCAGGTTTCGCCGACTCCGCTGATCAGCAGCGAGCAAATGAGTCTGGGCGGCATGGATACCGTGCGCGGCTATCTAGAAAGCGAGTCGCTCGGCGACTATGGCGGGTCAGGCCAGTTCGAAGTGCGCAGCCCGCCGCTGGCGCGTTACATCGGCGCACCGGTCAATACATTGCGCGCTGTCGCATTTCTCGATGCCGGCGCTGTTAAAATACGTTCGCCGCAGTCCGGCCAGCGCACCTCCGACACGCTCGCCTCGGCGGGGATCGGCGCATCGGTGCGGCTGTTCGACCATATCGGCGGCGAGATCGACGATGCCCAGGTGCTGTTACACGGCCCCACCACCCGCAACGGCGCCAATCGCGTGCTGTTCCGGCTGTATGGAGACTTTTGAGCAATGAACGCCAAACTTGCCGCCCGGTTGCTGGGCAAACTGCGTGGCGCCCTGCTGCTCGCCGTGCTGCTGGCGCTGTTGCAGCCGCTGATCGCCGGGAGTGCGCTGGCATGGTGGAACGGCGATTGGCCGTACCGTGTGAAGCTCACCGCCGACGCCAGCCCGAAAGGTGCTGCGGTCACTGAGCCAATTGGGCGCACGCAGATTTTGCTGCGTCTGCATTCGGGAAACTTCAATTTCCAAACACTGAAGGAGGATGGCGCCGATCTGCGGTTCATCGCCGGAGACGACAAGACGCCGTTGAAATTCCATATCGCGCGGCTGGATACGCTGGTCGATCAGGTCGGTTTGGTGTGGATCGACGTGCCCGATCTAGCGCCGGGCACGGCCACCAGTTTCTATATGTATTGGGGCAACCCGAACGCCACGGCGGGCGGCGATCCGCGCGCATCGTACGACCCCGATCAATTACTGGTCTACCATTTCGGCGATCAGAACGGTTTGCCCAAGGACATCACCGGCTTCGGCAACAACGCGCTGACCCCCGGTAAGCGCGACGACGCTGGCATCACCGGTTTCGCGTTGCGTTTGGACGGTCAGGCCCCGGTGCGCATTCCGGCGTCGGCCTCGCTCGCGATTGCCGCTGGGCAGTCGATGACGTGGTCGATGTGGATCCGGCCCGACGACAACGTGAACACCGCTGCGCTGTACTCGATCCGTGAGGGACAGAACGCTGTCACCATCGGCCTGGACAAGGGCGTCGCCTACGCCGAGCTCGCCACCGCCAGCGGCACCCAGCGCACTGCGCCGGGGGCTGCGATCAGCAGCGGCGCGTGGCATCTGCTGACGGTGACGGCAGGCGACAAGGTGACAGTGTTCGTCGACGGCGAGAATCGCGGTGAGCTGGCGGCACCGTTGCCGGCGTTCAATGGCGCCTCGATGCTGGGCGGCGCGATACCGGCGCCAGTGATTGCGGCACCCGAGCCAGTGCCAGCGCCCGCGCCGGCTGCCGCCCCTTCGCCTGCGCCGGCGGCCAAGGGCAAGACGGCTGCCGCCCCGGTTCCGGCGCCTGCGCCGCCGCCAGTGGTGGTGGCGGCGGCTCCCGCGGCTGTCCCACCGCCGCCGAATTTCGCTGGCTTGATCAGCGAATTCCAGATCTCGAAAGTGATGCGCCCAATCGGTGCGTTGCAGATCGCGATGAAAAGCCAAGGGCCGCAAGCCAACCTGCTGACGCTGGATACGCCCGAGGAAACCTCGGCATTCGGCAGTGGCTTCATCGGCATCATCCTGAAATCGGTCACTATCGACGCTTGGGTGGTGATCGGCATTCTGACCGTGCTGTTCTTCGTCTCGATGATCGTGATGGTCGGCAAGGCGTTGTTTATCAGCGGGCAATTGCGCGCGAACAAAGCCTTCATGAAGGAATTTCATGAATCGCGGCAGCGCGACGACACCGAGCATAGCCCGCTGGCGCTGATCTCGGCGGACAAGCGGCCGATCTACCGGCGCTCGCCGATGTACCTGATGTACGAGATGGGCCGCAGCGAAATGCTGGAGCGGATCAATCTTGGCCGTTTGGACAAGGATGGCGCATTGATCCCGCAGTCGATGGCGTCGATCCGCTCATCGGTCGAGGGCGTGTATTTGTTGCAGTTGCAGCGGCTCAACAAGCTGATGGTCATTCTAACCATTGCCATCGCGGGCGGGCCGTTCATCGGTCTGCTCGGCACGGTGATCGGCGTGATGATCACCTTTGCCGCCATCGCGCAGGCGGGCGACGTGAACGTGAATGCCATCGCACCGGGCATTTCGGCGGCGTTGCTGGCCACAGTCGCGGGCCTTGCGGTCGCGATCCCGGCCTTGTTCGGCTACAACTACTTCACTGTCCGCATCAAGGAAGTCTCGGTCGAGATGCAAATCTTCCTTGATGAGTTGATCACGCGCATCGCCGAAGGCGTGCGCGTGCGCCGCATCCAGCAACCGGCCGAGTGACGGGGAGGGCGGGTCATGCAAGTTCAGGGCGAAGGCAAAGCCTACGACGACATCAACATCACCCCGATGTTGGACCTTGCGTACGTGCTGCTGGTAATTTTCATCATCATGACCACGGCGTCGGTCTCGGGCGTGAAGGTGGACATTCCCAAGGGCAGTTCGACGGTCAGCCTTGCAGTGCCGAAGACCAAGGTGATCAGCATCTCCAGCACTGGGCAGGCCTATTTGGATGCGGTGCCGGTGACGATGGCTGAACTGGACCGGCGGTTGCGCGACTTGAAGGCGGTGACGCCGGATTTGCCCATTGTGGTGAAGGGCGATTCGATTGTGCAGTACCAGAAGGTCGCGGCGGTGCTCGACCTTTGTTCGCATGTTGGCATCTCGTCGGTTGGCCTTGCCCTGCAACGCCAAGCCGGCTCGTAACGGATTAAGCAGATGAGCAAAGGATTGGGCCCCAAATTGCGCGTCGCCGCCGTTGCGTTGGTGGCGTTGCTGATGTTTGGCGGTCTGGGCTATGGCGCGAAGCTGATGCTGGCCGGTGGCAGCGTCAAGAAGCCGATGAAGACCGAAATGGTGATGCACGTCGCATTGCCGCCCCCGCCTCCGCCGCCCCCCCCGCCGCCGCCACCGCCGCCGCCGCAGGTGACGCCGCCGAAGGAGGAGGTGAAGCAGAAGCTCGAAACGCCGAAGGTGCCGGACCCGACGCCGAAGAAGGCGCCGGATGCGCCGAAAGCGCCGCCGAGTAGCCCGCTGACCGCCGAAGCTGGCAATGGGCCGAGCGCCTATGGCCTGGCGGTCGGCAATGGCGGCGGCGACACAATCGGCGGCGGCGGCGGTGGCACGGGCGGCGACGGGATCACATTCCGCGCTTACGCCGATACTGTGGCCGACGCCATCAAACAGGCGCTGAAGCGCGACGAACGTACGCATGGCGGCCGCTTCAAGATGGTGGTCAAGGCGTGGCTCAGCCCGTCCGGGCAAGTTGCGCGTATCCAGATCGTCAATGGCAGTGGTGACCCGGCCACCGACGATGCGGTGCAAAGCCTGATGGCTGGACTCAGTATCGGGCAATCGCTGCCGGCCGGGATGCCGCAACCGATCCGCCTGAACCTCGTCGCGCGTTCGAGTTGATGCGACGTTGCCGCAACATTTACGTGCCTCACAGAAGGACTCGCCCCGTATGACGCAATCCCGCACGGCTATTCTGGCGGCGGCGCTGGGCTTTGCCCTGGTGGCATTGCCCGCTGCCGCGCGCGCCGATGTGGCGGCCGATGGCAACGCCACGGTCCGGCTTATTCAGTTGCTGATCGAAAAAGGCGTGCTGACCCAGGATCAGGCGGCCTCGCTGTTGAAGCAGGCGCAGGACGAAAGCCGGGCCAAGGGCAAACCTGCGGCGAAACCGGTTGCCGCATCGCTGCCCGCCGCCGAGCCGCCGCCGGTTCCGGCTGCTGAACCGCCACCGCCACCGCCCGGCACAGTGCGGGTGACGTACGTTCCGCAAATTGTGCGCGATCAGATCGCGGGCGAGGTGCGTCAGCAGGTCATGCAGCAGGCCAAAACCGAAGGCTGGGCAGCGCCGAATGCCGCGCCGGAGTGGACCAAGCGGATCCGGATGTATGGCGACGTACGCATGCGCAGCGAGAAGGTCATGCAGGACAAGTCTAACAGTCCGCTGGCCGACTTTAACGCCATCAACAACGCCAGCACCGGTTACGACGCCAGCACCGGCGCGCTGCCGCCCAGCTTGAACACCAACCAGGATCGCACCCGCTTTCGCCTGCGCGCCCGGCTTGGGGTGCAGGCGCAAATCGACGACTGGGTGACCAGCGATTTGCGGGTGGCGACCGGCAACGACAATAGCCCGGTTTCGACCAATCAGACGCTGGGTTCGGGCGGCGACTTCTCGAAATACGCGCTGTGGCTCGACCGGGCGTTTTTGACGCTGACGCCGTTCCAATCGCTGAAAATGTACGTCGGCCGGGCGCCCAATCCGTTTTGGACCACCGACCTGATGTATTCCGACGATTTGAACTTCGACGGCATCTCGGCCATGACGTCCTATAAGGTGAACGGCGCGCTCGATGTGTTCGCATCGGCGGGCGCGTTTAGCGTTTACAATACGGACATGGCGTTCTCGACCTTCAACACGCCGAAATTTCCCAGCCACGACAAATATTTGTTCGGCGGCCAGGTGGGGGCCACGTTCAAGCCGAAGGAGACCGTGGAGGCCAAGCTGGCTGCCGGATTCTTTGCCTATACGAATATCGATGGCAAGCTATCCGCGCCCTGCACCATCGTGCAAAGCAATATCGGATGCAACACCGATGCATCCCGGGCGCAGTTTGTGCAGTATGGCAATACGCTTTTCCCAATTCGCAATATCAATCTGACCGGTACGTCCTCGGCTACTCCGGAGTATTATGGGCTGGCGTCACGATTCAACATTTTCGATGTGCATGGCCGGGTCGGCTATGCAGGCTTCCGCGTGCCGCTGGCGCTGGAAGGCGAATTCTCCAAGAATTTTGGCTATAACAAGAACTCTGTCATCGCCCGTGGGCCAGTCAACAACATTGGCGCCAGCAGCATCTATAAAGGCGGCGACACCGGCTACATGATCAAGCTGACCGCCGGAAAGCCGGACATTACCGAGCGGTTGGATTGGAACGTCTTTATCGGTTACAAATATCTCGAGTCTGATGCGGTGCTCGATGCGCTGACCGACTCAAGCTTTCACATGGGCGGTACCAACGCCAAGGGCTTTATGCTCGGCGGCAATATCGGCATTGCCCGCAACCTGTCGCTCGGCGCGCGTTGGATGAGCGCCACGGCAGTCTCAGGCCCGGCCTATGCCAACGACCTGTTTCAATTCGACCTGAATGCGAGGTTCTAGCATGCGCCGCGTTCTCGTCCTGGTGCTGGCAGCCTTCACTCTGGTGGCAGGGGCGGCACAGGCGCAAACCACCAACGAGGACCGGCTGCGCGAAGCGTTGAAGCGGCAAACCGCCGATCTGCGCGCCGCGCAGGATTCGCAGGCCGGGTTGCAGGCGCAGATCGGCGATCTCACCAAGCAGCGTGATGCGGTGCAGCAGGCGCTCGATCAGGCCAAGGCGGAAATTGCGGCAAAGGCCGCGCCGGCGGTGGATGAGGCGCAGTTGAAGCAGTTGCAGGACGAACGCGACGCGCTGCGCAAGGACAATGCGGCGCTGCAAACCGCGCTGGCCAAGTGGCAGTCTGCCTACCAAGAAGCGGCGGGCGTGGCGCAAGCCAAGGACGCCGAGGCCAAGAAGCTGGACGCGGCGTTGAAGGGCGCCACCACCCGGCTCGGCGCCTGCACCACCGCCAACGGCAAGCTAATCGCCACTGCGCATGACATCCTGCACATGTATGAGTCGCAAGACTTCCGCTCGCTGCTGCTCAAGAGCTATGAGCCTCTGCTGGGTTTGAAGCGAGCGGAGCTGGAGAACATGGTGCAGGATTACGAGGACAAGATTTACGACGCCAAGCTCACCGGCGCCCTTACCGGCGCCAAGGCCGCCCCATGAAGTCCGCCCTGGTTGCCGCGGCGCTGGCGGCAGCGCTACTGGCCGCACCGGCGGCGCGGGCTGACGATGCGGCAGACCCGATTATCGGCCAGCGCGGCAGCGTGACTGTCACGGCCAGCCAGGTGCGCCAGTTGATGCAAGTGGCCGACCCCGAGTTGCGTCAGCGCATGGAGCACGATCCGCTGGTGCTCGGCCAGAAGGTGCGCGAGCGGTTGCTGCAACTGGTCCTGCTCGAAGAAGCCAAGTCGCACGATTGGGACAAGCGGCCCGACGTCGCCTTCCGCGCCGAACTGGCCCGGCAAAACGCGATTGTGGAGTCGTTCGCGGCAGCCCAGGTGCCGGCCGATCCGGCGTTCCCGGCCGACGATATGCTGCAAAAGGCATACGACGCCAATAAGTCGAAACTGATGCTGCCGCGCCAGTATCACATCGCGCAGATCTTCATTGCCGCGCCGCAGAGCGCCGGCGTGCAAGGCGATGCCGACGGGTTGCGGCGCATCAACGAGGCGCGCAACCAGATCGTGAAACAAAAGGCCGATTTCGCGGCGGTGGCGAAGAAGCTGTCCGAAGATAAACAGTCGGCGGGCAACGGCGGCGAGCTGGCCTGGGTGCGCGAGGACGCCGTGATCCCGCCAATCCGCAGCGCGGTGTCGGGCATGGCCGAGGGTGCGGTCAGCGATCCAATTCGCAGCAACGAAGGCTGGCACCTGGTCAAGCTGCTCGGCACCAAACCGGCGGCCCCGGCCACGTTCGCCGAGGCGCGCGAGACATTGGTGCGCGCGATGCGGCAAGACCGTGCGGTGCAACTGCAGCGCGCCTACATCGCCGGGTTGATCCAGACTGATCCAATTCAGGTCAACGAAATCGAGATCGGCAAGCTGGTCACCAAATAGCGGTCAGCCCGCTATCGTCGTCCCGGCCCTGGCGCTGTTCAGCGCCGGGTCGGCACGGCGCACCCCGGCGATCATCAGCCGTACCAGCACCGCTGCCGAGATCAGCACGACGGCAAGCACTGCGGCGCCAAGCTGCCAGTTCAGCAGAATCGCGCTTTCCGCGTAGGCTGTGTCGGCCATCGCCCGCACTTTGACTCCGCCAACCGTCGCCACGGCGACATACGCCCCGGTTGCCAAGGCAAACACGGTCACAACACCGATGGCCGCGCCGGGCAAGCTGAGCGGCACCACGACCTCGAAGAACGCGCGCAGCCGCGTCGCGCCCAGATTGCGCGCGGCGCGCAGCAGGGTCAGGTCGATCTTGGCCAGGGCGCCGTAGAGTGCGAGCACCATGAACGGGAAAAACACCTGCACCATGCTGCTCAGTTCGGACAATTCGCTCAGCAGGTGCGACCGGCGCGACAGGTCGGCTTCCACCCGCAGTGTGCGCAACACCAGATTGACGAGCCCGAACTCGCCCAGCACCACCATCCAGCCCATGCCGCGCGTCAGCATATTGACCAAACCGGGGGCAAACTTGCCGACGATAGCGCCGCGCTTCAGCCGCTCCGCCCCCAGCCGCAGACCCCAAGCAACCGGGTAGCCGGCCAGCAGGCAAATCAGCGCGCAGGCGCCGGACAGCCGGAACGTCTCACCCAGCAGCCGCCGGTAGACCGGATTGGCCAGCATGCGGCTGTAGGTGTTGGGCAGCGCAAGGTCCAAGGCGAGGCCGCTGCTGGCGCCCCGGTGGCGCTGCACGGTTTCCAGGCCCAGCATCCCAAGTGGGGTGCCGAAGAACACCAAATAGCCGATGGCCACCGGGGCCAGCAGCATGACGGCGATGAGCAGAACCGTGCGCCGGCGCATCAGGGCGGTGCCTCTGGGGGGATAAGCCAGCTATCGGCGGCATTCCAGCCCAGCACCACGGCATCGCCGCGGGCGAGCCCGGGCGGCGGCTGGGTGGTCTCGGCCACGCAACGCTCGGCGCCGGCGCGCAGGGTGATGCGCGAAATCGCTCCCTGATAGTCCACCGCTTCCACCGTGCCGCGCACCGTGGCGTGTTGATCGAGCCGCAGCTTATGTGGGCGAATGCACAGCGTCACCGGCCCGGGCCGCATGCCGGAGAGGCAGCGGGCGGCTGCGGTGCTGCCATTGATGCCGATCACCGCTTCGCCGCCGCTTTCATGCAGCAGGGTTGCGGGCAGCAGGTTGCAACCGCCGGTAAAGCTGGCGACGAAACGAGTGGCGGGTTGCTCGTAAATGTCCGGCGGTGTGCCGAATTGTTCCAAGCGCCCATCACGCAGAACTGCGACCCGGTCGGCGAGTGCGAACGCCGCCGCGCGGTCGTGAGTGGCCAAAATCGCCGTGGTGTGGTCCGGGCCCAGCGCTTCCCGCAGCACCGCCCGCGCCGCCTCACGCTCGGCGGCGTGCTCGGGGGCGGACGGTTCGTCGATCAGCAACAGCGCCGGGTTGGTGGCGGCGGCGCGGGCAAGGGCAACGAGGCGGCGTTCGGAAGGGTTGAGCCGCGCCGGATGCCGTTCGGCCAGCGGGCCAATCCGCAACGCCGCCAGTGTCGCCGCTGCCCGCGCCCGGCGCTCGTCGCGTCCAACGCCATGCATTTTCAGGCCGAACGCCACGTTGTCGATGACCGGCAGATGCGGAAACAGCGCGTCGGTATCGAACGCCATGGCAATGTTGCGGCTCTCGGGCGGGGCGGCGGTGATATCGCGCCCGCCAAGGCGAATGGTGCCCAGCACCGGGCGCAAGAACCCGGCCAGCGCAAGCAGTGCCACCGTCTTGCCTGACCCGACCGGGCCGAGCAGCGCCAGCGTCTGCCCGCGCTCCAGACGGAGGGTCAGCCCATCGAGCACGACCTGTCCGCGCCCGCGCACGGTGAGGCGGTCCAGCACCAGATGCGCCTCCGGCATAAACGGCCCCTCCTTCCCTGCGGAGGTCGCAATGCCGGGGGCGGCTGTCAAGCGCAACGCGGCTTCTGGCGGCGGTTGCCCATTGACGGCCCGCGCCGCGCGCCGTTCAATCAGGCTGGGAAGAACGTTATAATGAAAGAATCGCGCGTGCAGCGCTGCAATAGTGTCGATGTCTGCCGAATTGCACCCGCCCGCTTTGCGGGTGGTTAGCGATGCAATCCAACAGCAAGCCGCCCGTTCTGGCGCTGGACGGCATCACCAAATCGTTTCCAGGCGTGCGCGCGCTGAAGGGCGTGTCGTTCGACGTCGCTCCTGGCGAGGTACATGCGTTGCTTGGTGAGAACGGCGCGGGTAAGTCCACGCTGATCAAAATCATGTCCGGCGTGCACACCGCCGATACTGGCACCATCAAACTCGATGGCCGCGAAATAGCGATGACCGGTCCGCATGAAGCGCGCCGCGCCGGTATTGCGACGATCTATCAGGAATTGCTGCTGTTCCCGGAATTGACCGTCGCCGAGAACGTGTTCATGGGCCACGCCCCGCGCACCAAGTGGGGCGCGCTGGACTGGCCGGCGATGCGCGCCAAGGCGCAGGTGCTGCTCGATAGCCTCGACATTCACGACCTCGATGTGGCGCAAGTGGTCGGCACGCTGTCGGTCGGCAATCGCCAGCGCGTCGAGATTTTGCGGGCGTTGTCGCAGGATGCGCGCATCTTGATCATGGACGAGCCGACCGCGGCGCTCACCGAGCACGACGTGCAGCGGCTGTTTGCCATCGTCCGCCGCCTGCGCGAACGCGGCGTGTCGATTGTCTATATCAGCCACCGGCTGGAGGAGATTTTCATCCTGGCCGACCGGGTGACGGTGCTGCGCGACGGCGAGCACGTGGCGACCAAGGCGGTGAAGGACACCGATAATGCCGATCTGGTGCAGATGATGGTCGGGCGGCGCATCGAAAGCCTGTTCCCCAAGATCGACGTGCCGATCGGCGCGCCGGTGCTGGAAGTGCGCGATCTGGTGCGGATGCCGCAAACGCGCGGCATGTCGCTGACGGTGCGCGCGGGCGAGATCGTCGGGCTGGCCGGGCTGGTGGGGTCCGGGCGCAGCGAACTGGCGCAAACCATTTTCGGCGTTACCCCGGCGCAATCCGGCGAGATCCTGATTGGCGGGCAGAAGGTCTCGGTGCGCTCGGTGGCCGACGCGCGGCGTCTGGGCATCGCCTATGTTCCGGAAGATCGCGGCATCCAGGGCCTCGTGCGGCCGATGACGGTGCGCGAGAACGCCTCGCTGGCGGTGCTTAGCGACGTGTCGCGGCATGGTTTCATCCAGCGCGAAACCGAGGAAAAGCTGGCCAATGCGGCGGTGCGGCAGTTCGGCATCCGTACGGCGGGCATCGAGCAGATTGTCAACAAGCTGTCCGGCGGCAATCAACAGAAGATCGTCCTGGGCAAGTGGCTGGCGACCAAGCCGAAGGTGCTGATCCTCGACGAGCCGACGCGCGGCATCGATGTGGGGGCGAAAGCGGAAATTCATCGCATGATGGGCGAGTTGGCCGGACAGGGATTGGCGATTTTGATGATTTCCAGCGAATTGCCCGAGGTGCTGGGCATGAGCGACCGCGTGCTGACGGTGCGTGAAGGCCGCATCGTGGCTGAGTTCAGCCGGGCGGAGGCGACGCAGGAACGGGTCGCCGAAGCCATGATGGGCGGCACCAGCCACGAAAGCAGCGCGGCATGAGTGCAACCATCGCCCAGGCGCCTGCCCGTAAGTGGCGGTTCAGCCTGTCGCAGGAATGGCTGCTGCTGATCGGCATCGCCACGCTGTTCATTGTGGTCGGGCTGATCAACCCGCGCTTCGTCGCCAGCCGCAACCTGCAATCCATTCTGCTGGCCAATGCCTATGTGGCGGTGGCCGCCATCGGCATGTCGGTGGTGATCGTCTCCGGCAATATCGACATCTCGGTTGGATCGCTGATCGGCGTGCTGGCCAGTATCAGCGGGGCGCTGGCAGTGGCGGGCGTGCCGGTGTTCTTCGCCTGGGCGATCCCGGTGGTGATCTCCATTCTGGTGATGATGCTGCAAGGCGCGCTGGTGGCGTATCTGCGCATACCGTCGATTGTCGTCACATTGGGAATGTTGAGTATTCTCAAGGGCGGGCTGATCAGCGTCACGAACGGCGTGTGGATCAGCGGGATGCCGGACAGTTTCCATCTGGCGCAATGGCATCTGCTGGATCTGTTCATTGCCGCCGAACCGGGCAAGCAGGCGGCGGTGCCAGAGAGTTTGTCGGCTCTGAAGCCGATGTTCGACCTGTTGACCATGCCGGTCTTGTTCATGCTGTTCCTGACGCTGGGCGCCGCATGGTGGATGCGCAACACCGCCAAGGGCCGCAGCGTCTACGCGGTCGGCGGCAACGCCGAAGCGGCGCGGCTGTGCGGCATTCCGCGCGAGCGCACGCTGATGATGGTGTTCGCGGTGCATGGGCTGTTCACCGGGCTCGCTGCCGTGCTGTTCGCTACCCAGCCGAGCGTTATTCAATCGACCGTGCCGCCCAATCTGGAACTGACCATCATCACCGCCAGCGTGGTAGGCGGCGTGAGTATTCTGGGCGGCACCGGCACGGTGATCGGCTCCACGCTGGCGGCGATTTTGATCGCGGCCATCGGTTCGGCGCTGATTTTCGTCAATATCTCGCCGTATTGGCTGCGTGCGGCACAGGGGATTTTGATTTTGGTGACGGTGCTGGCCGACATCTACCGGCGGCGGCAGCGGGGGCTGGCACGATGAGCGCCACCGAAGCCCGCGCGCCGAAGCGGCTGCCGCTGGCGCCGCACGAGATTGTGCTGGTGGTCATTCTGGCCATCGCGCTGGCGGTGCTGGCCACATTGTCCGACCGGTTCTTCACGCTCGACAACCTGCTCAATCAGGGCCGCCTGATGACCGAGGTCGGGCTGATCGCCATGCCAATGACCTTCGTCATCGTCACCGGCGGCATCGATCTGTCGGTCGGCTCCACCATGGGGCTGTGCGCCATCCTGCTGGGCTATTCCTGGAAGAATTTCGGCTTCCCGCTGGAACTGGCCATCGTATTTGCGCTGCTGGTCGGCACCGTGGCCGGGTTCATCAACGGCTGGTTCATCACCCGGCTGAAAGTGCCGCCGCTGATCATGACGATCAGCACGCTGGCGCTGTATCGCGGGCTGGCCGAAGGCATCAGCCAAGCGCATTCGGTGCGCGGCTATCCGGAAGGGTTTTATTTGCTCGGCCAAGGTGAAGTCTGGGGCGTGCCGACGCAGTTGTGGCTGCTGGTGGTGGCCATCGTGATTTTCGCAGTGATCCTGGCGCGCACCACGTTCGGCCGTTCACTCTACGCGATTGGTTACAACGAGACCGGCGCGCGGTTCTCCGGCCTGCCGGTGGATCGGATCAAACTCGCTATCTACACAGCGTCCGGCCTGATGGCCGGGCTGGCGGCGTGGATTTTCGTCTCCCGTGTCAGCACCACGCGTTCGGACATGGGAACCGGCATCGAGCTCGATGTGATCGCCGCCGTGGTGCTGGGCGGCACCAGCATCTTCGGCGGCGTCGGCACCATCGCGGGCACCGTGCTTGGTTTGCTGTTGATACAATTGCTCAAGGATGGACTGGCATTGACGGGCGTCAAAGGCGACGCAACTATCGTCGTGATCGGCGCGGTGCTGATCCTGTCCATCCTGATCACCAACTTTGCCCAACGGCGGCGTGAGCAAGGCCGTTAGGCGAGGCCGCGCAAGCGGCAGGCTACCGAATACCGCGCGAGCGGTTGGCTAAAACGAAACGAAACGTAAGGGAGATACCATGAAATACTCGCTGATGGCCCTCGCACTCGGTGCGACGCTGCTGAGCGGCAACGCCTTCGCCGCCAAGTGGGACGGCGGCGACGATCTGCCGACCAATCCGCTGCCGTGCGACGGCGGGGCCGGCACCATGGCCGCCAAGGCATACGACGGCGCCGCCGTTACCGGCTCCGTGGACAAGTCGGGCAAGCCGATCACCCTGGTCGATGTGCCCAAGCTGATCGGCATCGGCTACTTCAATGCCACCACCAAGGGCATGCAGGACGCGGCCAAGGAACTCGGCAACGTCAAGGTGACGACCGATGGCCCGACCGAAGCCAAGATCGATGAGCAGGTGAAGTTCATCGACAACTACATCACGCGCGGCGTGGACGGCGTGCTGTTCGCCGCCAACGACCCGGTTGCCATCGCGCCGGTGCTGAAGAAGGCGCTGAGCAAGGGCGTGCACGTGATCGGCTACGACGCCAACTCGACGCCGGATGCGCGCGAGTGGTTCGTCAATCAGGCGCAGTTCAACGGCATCGCCAAGGCGATGGTGGACAATCTCGCCAAGGAAATCGGCGAAGACAAGAGCTTCGGCATCGTCACCAGCACCTTCACCACGCCGAACCAGGCGCGCTGGATTGCTGAAATGTCGGCCTACGCCGCGAAGTGCCACCCGAAGCTGAAGTGGCTGGAGACGGTTGAAGCGCAGGAAGACAATATCCTGTCGTTCAACCAGGCCTCGACCCTGCTGAACAAGTACGGCGATCAGTTGTCCGGCCTGATGGGCATGACCTCGGTTGCCACCCCGGCCTCGGCCGAGGCGGTCACCCGTTCGAACCTGTGCGGCAAGGTTGCCGTGGTTGGTCTGGCGACGCCGAACGCCATGAAGCCGTATGTGGCTTCGGGCTGCGTGAAGTCCGTGGTGCTGTGGAATCCGGTCGATCTCGGATACGCCGCAGTCTACGTGACCCGCGCTGTGGTCGACGGCAAGCTGAAGGCAGGTGCGACCTCGGTCGAAGCCGGCAAGCTTGGCAAGCTCTCCGTGGTCAACGGCAGCGAAATCCTGCTCGGCTCGCCGTTCGTCTACGACAAGAGCAACATCAACAACTTCGACTTCTAAGACCTGCAAACCCTCCCTCGCCGTTGCGGCGGGGGAGGGGACGCACCCCGAACAGGACGCGCCGCATGACCATCGCCGTCCTCGATATCGGCAAAACCAACGTCAAAGTCGTGCTGCTGGACGAAGCGGGCCATACGCTCGCCATGCGCAGCCGGGCGAATGTGTCGCTGCCCGGCCCGCCCTATCCGCATTTCGACGCCGCCGGCATCGAGCAATGGGCCATCGAAGCACTGGCCAGCCTGCCGGATCGCGTGCAGATCGAAGCAATTGTGCCCGTCGCGCATGGCTGCGGCGCAGCCCTGGTGGCTGGAGAGTCGCTGGCGCTGCCGATGCTGGACTACGAGCATCCTGGCCCGGACGAAACGGCGGCGGAATACGACGCGGCGGCCGATACGTTCCATGACAGCTACACCCCGAAATTGCCGCTCGGATTGCTGCTCGGCCGCCAGTTCTTCTGGCAGGCGCGGCGCTTCGCGCAGGACTTTGCCCGCGTCACCGATATTCTGCCGAACGCGCAATACTGGGCGTGGCGGCTTTCGGGCGTGAAGGCGGCCGAGGTGACCACCATCGGCTGCCACGCCGGGTTGTGGCGCCCGGCCGAGCGCCGTTTTTCCGATCTGGCCGAGCGTGAGGGATGGGCGGCGCGGATGCCGCCGATGCGCCATGCGTGGGACACGCTGGGGCCGCTGCGCCCGGCGTTGGTGGCGGCCACCGGCCTGAACCCCGATTGCCGCGTGGTGTGCGGCGGACATGACAGCAACCTGTCGTTCCTGGCGCATCGCGCCACCCGCACGCCGCCGTTCACCGTGATCAGCACCGGCACCTGGACCATCGTGATGGCCAGCGGCGCCGAACTGTCGCGGCTCGACCCGGCGCGCGACATGCTGGCCAATGTGGATGTGTTCACCGACCCGGTGCCGACCGCGCGGTTCATGGGCGGGCGCGAATTCGCACTGGTGGCGGGCGATGCCGCCGGAGCCAAGGCGACGCTGGACGATGCAGCGCGGGTGATTGCGGCAGGCACGCTGGTGCGCCCGGCGTTCGCGCCAGAAAGCGGGCCGTTCGCCGGGCAGCGCGGGGCGATTCTTGGCCCGCCGCCCGCATCGCCCGCCGAGCGTGTGGCGCTGGCCAGCCTGTATCTGGCGCTGGTGGTGGACACTATGCTGGACCTGCTCGGCGCGCACGCGCCCTATGTGGTCGAAGGCCCATCGGCGGGCGACGCGGTGTTTCTGGCGGCATTGGCGGCACTGCGGCCGGGCGGCAGCGTCGTGGCGTCCGAGGATGGCACCGGCACCGGGGCGGGCGCGCTGGCGCTGGCGCAGTGGGGAGAGCGTGCGCCGTGCGCTTCCTCGGCGCATTTGGTGCCGGATGGCGGACTGGACGGCTTGGCCAACTATCGGGCACGCTGGCGCGCCATATAAAAAATCCGGAGAGGAACGTCGGGATGGGCGAGTCACAGACGGGCGAGGCCCGCCGCAGCGGTGGCCGGCAGGCGCGGTTGGCGTTGCGCGCCGCCCCGCTGGCGCAGGATTTGCGCCCGGTCCGCCCCGGCATGAGCGGCGGACGCTACACGCCGCTAACCGATGCCGACGTGCTGAAAATCCATAACGCGGCGCTCAATTTGCTGGAAAAGGTCGGCATGGCCGACGCGCCGGCCACGGGCGTCGAACTCATGCTCGCGGCTGGCTGCCAGATGAGCGACCGGGGCCGCCTGCTGTTTCCGCGTGCGCTGGTCGAGGACACGCTGGCCCGCGCCGGGCGCCGCTTCGTGCTGCACGGGCAAGATCCGCGCCACGACATGGAGCCGTGGGACAAGAAGGTCTATTTCGGCACCGCCGGGGCTGCGGTGAACATTGTCGACCCAGTGACCGGCGGCTACCGCGAGTCGAAATTGCGCGATCTGTACGACAGTTCGCGCATCGTCGATTCGCTGGAGCATATTCATTACTATCAGCGCACCGTGGTGCCGCGCGACCTGCCCGACGCCGAGGAGATGGACATCAACACCTGCTACGCGGCGGTGATGGGCACCAGCAAACACGTCGGCACAAGCTGGGTGGCGCCCGAGCACTTCGAGCGGTCGTTGCAAATGCTGCACGCCATCGCGGGCGGCGAGAAGGCGTGGCGGGCGCGGCCGTTCGTGTCGCAATCCAACTGCTTTGTCGTGCCGCCGATGAAATTCGCCGTCGATGCCTGCCGCACCATGGAAGTCTCGGTGCGCGCCGGGATGCCGATCCTGCTGCTGTCGGCTGGGCAGGCGGGGGCGACCGCGCCCGCCTCGCTGGCCGGAGCACTGGCGCAGGAGGTCGCCGAGGTGTTGGCCGGTCTGGTCTACGTCAACGCGATCAATCCTGGCCATCCGGCGATATTCGGCCTGTGGTGCTTTGTGTCCGACCTGCGCACCGGGGCGATGTCCGGCGGCAGTCCGGAACAGGCGCTGCTGTCGGCCGCCGCCGGACAGATGGCGCATTTCTATGAACTGACCGGCGGCACCGCCTCCGGCATGACCGACAGCAAGGTGATGGACGCGCAGGCTGGGGCCGAGAAGGGCTACAACCACGCGCTGGTCGGCAATTCCGGGGCCAACCTGATTTACGAGTCGGGCGGCATGATGGCCAGTCTGCTGGGCTTTTCGCTGGAAGGTCTGGTGATCGACAACGACATCATCGGTGCGGCGCTGCGCACTATTCGCGGCATCGAGGTCAATGACGAATCGTTGTCGTTCGATACCATCCGCTCTACCTGTCTGGACGGCCCAGGGCATTATTTGGGCAGCGCGCAGACGTTACAACGGATGCAGCGCGATTACATCTACCCACTCGTCGGAGACCGCAACAGTCCGAAGGAATGGGTGGAACAAGGTTCCAGCACTGCGCTGGAACGCGCCGCCAAACGCACCCGCGACATTCTGACGCATCATTTCCCGCGCCATGTGTCCGACGCGGTGGACGCACAGATCCGCGACAGCTTGCCAATCCGGTTGCCGCGCGAACAAATGCGCCCGCAGGGCTGAATGGCCAAATCAGCGATCTGGAATTCGTAAGCGGCCCGGCTATGCTGGAGCCAATCAACACGTGAGGAAACGATGCGCCATAACCGTATGACGATTGCCGATCTGCGCGCCGCCAAGGGCAAACGCCAGCTGAGTATGCTGTTCGTCGAGAACACCGATGAAGCCAAGGCCGCCGCTGCTGCTGGAATTGATGTGTTGTCCATCATTCAGCCGATCTGGAACGCGGAAATGCGCGCCGCCGCCGGGAATTGCTTTGTCCAGGTCGGTTTGCTGTATGGCGATCTGGTGACCGCCGACGACTATCTGCGCGCCGCGCACAAGGCCATCCAGCTTGGCGGCGATGCGGTGTATTGCGCCGCCAGCCTCGAAATCGTGCGCAAGCTCGCCGCCGAGGGCATCCCGGTGATCGGCCATGTCGGCCTGATCCCGTCCAAGGCGACCTGGACCGGCGGTTTCAAGGCGGTTGGCAAGACCGCCGCCAGCGCGCTGGCAGTCTACAAGCTGTGCAAGCAGTTGGAAGACGCCGGGGCGGTCGGCGTGGAAATCGAAGTGGTGCCGCCGCAGGTGACCGCCGAGATCGCCAAGCGTACCTCGCTCGTGCTGCTGTCGATGGGGGCTGGCGTTGGCGGCGACGCGCAGTATTTGTTCTCCGAGGACGTGCTCGGCTACACCAAGCTGCATCGCCCGCGTCACGCCAAGGTGTATCGCAACTTCCGCGCCGAGTTCGACCGGCTGCAAGCCGAGCGCATCGCGGCGTTCAAGGAATTCAAGGCGGATGTCGATTCCGGCGCGTATCCGGAACAGAAGCATTTGGTGCCGATGGCCGACGCCGAATACGACGCCTTCGTCAAGGCGCTGCCCGCGTAACTGGCCGCGTATCGAAAACAGCATGCAGGCCGCGCGCCAGCATGCTACGTTTCGGCTGCGAGTGCCGCACTCGGAGAATCGCAATTGCCTGGCAAACCGCTCGATCTCGAAGCGTCAATTCAGCATCTTGAGGGCAGCGACTGGGGCGAAGCTCGTTTTGGCTCGCCGCTGGTGCGGGCCTGCCACACGCTGCGGCGCAAGAAACTGCGCGACCTGACCGGCGAGGATTTACGCCTGGGCATCGGCCAGCAAGTCGGATTGCGTTATCTGGTGCCGCTGGCGCTGGAGCTGCTGCGCGGCAACGTTTTTGTCAGCATCACCTATTTCGACGGCGATCTGCTGGCCAACATGCTGAATATTCCCGGCGAGTTCTGGGACGCGCACAACGATTGGCGCGCGGAGGCGCGTGCGCTGGCCGAGCAATACATTGCGGGCCACGCCGCCCAGCCCGGTGGAACCGCGCAGGGCTTGCAGGCGGTGCGCGACGCTGTTGCCCGCTTCACCGGTGAATTGCCGCCCCGCCGCTGGCTTCGCGCCAAAGGCGACATGCCGGTCGACTGAATGGCCGCTACGCCACGCGCTCGTGCACAGGCCCCGCGATCTGCCGCGCGGTGTCGCTGACCGAGACTGCCACAGCGATTTCTGCGGCGGCCGTCTCGGCTGCGGCTTGGTCCGCCGCATGGACCGTACAGATTGGTTGCCCGGCACCGACCGGCTCCCCCAATCCGGCAAACGCAGAAAACCCGACGCGCGGGTCGATCGCCTGATCGGCGCGCGTGCGCCCGCCACCCATGCGCACCACGGCAAGGCCGACGGCGCGGGCGTCAATGCGCGTGAGGAAACCATCCTGCGTGGCGAACACGGTCCGCTGCACTGGCGCTTGCGGTAAGACGCCGGGCGCGAACACATCCTGCGGCCCGCCAAGTGCCGCGACCATGCGGGCGAATACTTCGGCGGCGCTGCCGTCGTTCAGCCGCGCCAACGCCATCGCGCCCGCCGCTGTCTGGTCAGGTGCGAGGCCCGCCAGCACCAGCGCCTCGGCGGTCAGCGCCAGCGTCACCTCCGCCAAGCGCGGCTCTCGCGCACGCCCGCTGAGAAAATCCAACGCCTCGGCCACCTCCAGCGCATTGCCCGCCGTGCGGCCCAGCACCTGATTCATGTCGGTCAGCAGCGCGACAGTGGGCACGCCGGCGCCGTTGCCGGTGTCGACAATGCAGCGCGCCAGCGCCCGGGCGCTGTCCAGGCCGGTCATGAAGGCGCCAGAGCCGAACTTCACATCCATCACCAGCGCCTGCGTGCCCTCCGCGAATTTCTTCGATAGGATCGAGCCGGTGATCAGTGGAATGCTCTCGACGGTCGCGGTCACATCGCGAATGCCGTACAGTCGGCGGTCGGCCGGGGCCAGATCGGCGGTGGCGCCGACGATGGCCACGCCCGCTTGCCGCACCACGCGGATGAAGGTGTCGCGATCGGCGAAAGCGCGGTAGCCGGGAATGGCCTCCAGCTTATCCAGCGTGCCGCCGCTATGGCCCAGACCGCGCCCGGAGATCATCGGCACCGTGGCTCCGCAGGCCGCCAGCAGCGGGCCGAGGATCAGACTGGTCTTGTCGCCGATGCCGCCGGTTGAGTGCTTGTCCACTACCGGGCCGGTCACGCCGAGCGCCCGCCAGTCCAGCACCTCGCCCGAATCGCGCATCGCCAGCGTCAGCGCCACAGTCTCGGCGGTGGTCATGCCGCGCAGCAGCACGGCCATGGCGAACGCGCCCACCTGCGCGTCGCTGATGCCGTTATTGGCGATGCCGGCGACAAAGCCGGCAATTTCGGCTTCGGTCAGTTCGCCGCCGTCGCGTTTGCGGCGGATGATTTCCTGCGGCAGCAGCATCTCAGCGTTCTTTGACGTATGGGTAGCCGCTGGCCTTCGGCGGCGTGGCGCGTCCGACGAATCCGGCCAGCAGCACGATGGTCATGATGTACGGCACCGATTGGACGAACTCGACTGGCACCGGGCCGAGGCCGGGGATGATGACACCTTGCAGGCGGATCGCCAGCGCATCCAACGCCGCGAACAGCAAACACGACCACAGCGTGCTGAACGGCCGCCATTTGCCCAGCACCAAGGCGGCCAGCGCCAGATAGCCGCGCCCGCCGGTCATATCGCGCACGAACCCGGCACCTTGCGCGGTGGCGATGTAGGCCCCAGCCACGCCGCATAACATGCCCGCGATGATGGTGGCCGCGTAGCGCAACCGCACCACTGAAACGCCTGCGGTATCGACCGCCGCCGGGCTTTCGCCGACTGCGCGGATGCGCAGGCCAAAGCGGGTTTTGAACAGCACCCACCACGCCAGCGGCACCATCAAGAATGTCGGGTAGACCAGGATATTCTGCCCGCCGATCACCCGGCCGTAGATCGCGCCGAAGAACGGTATGCCGGATAACAATTCGGTGCCAGGGAAAATCACCTCGGAAAACCGTGCCGAGGGCGGCAGCGGCGGCGTCTGGCCGCCTTGGGCGAACCACGCCAGCCCCAGCGTCATGGTCAGGCCGGCGACCATGATGTTGATCGCCAGCCCCGAGACGACCTGATTGCCCTTTTGGCTGATGCAGACAAACCCGTGCAACGCGCCCAGCACTGCCGCCAGCGCCACGGCGGCGAGCAGGCCGAGCCAGACATTGCCGGTGATGGACGACACTGCCGCGCCGGCAAACGCGCCCGCCAGCATTTTGCCTTCCAGGCCGATATCCACCACGCCGGCACGCTCGGAGAACAATCCGGCGAAGCCTGCCAGCACCAGCGGCACGGCGACCCGGACGGTGGCGGCGAGCAGCGAGGGGAGTTGGTCGAGCATGCTCATGTCAGGCCCGCCCGAACAGGCGCACCAGCACGGGGCGCAGCATCAACGCCAACCCGCCGGTGAACAGGATCACCAAGCCTTGCAACGCCACGATCAGGTATGAGGAAATCGCCGGCATATCGAACGACAACTCGGCCCCGCCCTGATACAGCGCACCGAACAGCACCGCCGAGATCAACACGCCGAGCGGGTGGTTGCGGCCCATCAAGGCCACCGCGATGCCGGTGAAGCCGTAACCGCCGGGGAAATTCACCAGCAATTTGTGCTGCGCGCCCATGACTTCGTTCAGCGCCACGCCCGCCGACAGCGCGCCAGACAGCACCATGGCCTGAATGATCCGCCGCCCCGGCTCAATTCCGGCGTAGACCGCCGCACGCGGCGATGCGCCGACCACGCGCACGCCGTAGCCCCAGCGCGTATGCCAGATCAGCACCCAGACCAGCACCATGCAGACCAGCGCCACCAGAAACGCCGCGTTCAGCGGGGTTTGCGCGATGTCGATGCCGATGCTGCCCAGCATGGCCTGCACCGGCGGCAACTGCGCATTCGGCGCGAAGGAGCGGGTTTCCGGCGACATCTGGCCCGGTTTGATCAGCACATTGACCAGCAGCCACTCCATCAGCGCGTAGGCGATGAAGTTCAACATGATGGTGGTGATTACGATGTGGCTGCCGCGTTTGGCCTGTAACCAAGCGGGCAAGGCGGCATAGGCGGCGCCGAACGCCGCTGCCGCGATGACGGCAATGGGGAACAAAAGCCAGAACGGCAGCCAGTCCAAGTACAGACAGGCCAGCGTCAGCCCCAAGCCGCCAAGATAGGCCTGGCCCTCGGCGCCGATATTGAATAGCCCGCAATGAAACGCCACGGCGACCGCAAGGCCGGTAAAAATCATGTCCGTTGCGTAGTACAGCGTATAGCCAATGCCTTCGCCGGAGCCGAACGCCCCCTGGATCATGGCGGTCACCGCCTCGATCGGGTCTTCGCCGGTGGACAGGATGACGAACCCGGCGAC
>JANYDF010000113.1 GCA_025359905.1 Rhodospirillales bacterium | reverse complement strand
TAGCACTATCATCCAGATTTCAAATAATTTGACTGCTTATTTAGCTATTATTACTGCCTTAATCGCGATATACGTTGCTAAATTTAGTATTCGAGCTCAAGTTCGTGCAAAATCAAGGCAGGAATGGATTGATCAAGTTCGAAAACTGACCTCTGAAATTTTTGCTGATATAACGATCATATTTTCAGATGTTGGTCCGGCGTTTTTGCATGACAGCGCGAAAGTGGCTAAATTAAAACGGCGTCATATGCAATTAGAATTACTTTTGAATCCCTCGGAAAAAGACCATAGATTACTGATGTTGCTAATTCGGCGATGCATTCCTCCTAAAGATATTATTCAACCAGACGAATTTATTAGAGATGAGTTAAAGAAAGAGGTGTTTGATGCGTCGCAATCCGTACAATCAACACAAAACATTATAAATACAACGTGTATGAAACGAAAGGCCATTTGTAGGAACTTATTCCGTCCACCTGAATCCCATATTGAAATAGGAGATGAAGAAAAGGCGCAACTGCGCCGTATATTTGGAATTGACAAAGAAATCGCAAACAGTTTGGACGCTGACCACTTAAACGCAATATCTTATATAGTACGACTTACGAACATAATTCTGAAAAGAGAATGGGTGCGTGTTCGTGATGCTAAATAGTTCTCGAATATCGTTAATATTTCTAGACTAAACTACTAGAACATGATCGATACCAATGCCTCGATTGCAGGCAGATTTGGAAAACGGAGCGGCTATAAAATACTTGGGCTTGGTGATTTCCACTACCGTCCAACGCGCCAAACCCATTCACTACCCTGACGCCTCCGCCACGCGGGTGGGGCGCCCGGGGCGCCGAGCGATCCACCATGTATTTGCTCCTGCCCGTCAGGCCGCCTTGGCCATGCCGCGCAGCACGTAGTGCAGAATGCCGCCGTGGCGGTAATACGCCACCTCATCCAGCGTATCGACGCGGCACAGCACCGGCACCTTGTCGGTGCTGCCATTGGGGCGATGGATCATCAGCGACAGGTCCATGCGCGGGCTGAGATCGTCGAGGCCCACGATGTCCAGCACTTCCTCGCCGGTCTGGCCGAGGCTCCGGCGGTCCATGCCGTCCTTGAAGGTCAGCGGCAGCACGCCCACGCCGACAAGGTTGGAGCGGTGGATGCGCTCGAAGCTCTTCACGATCACCGCCTTCCCACCCAGCAGCATGGTGCCCTTGGCCGCCCAGTCGCGCGACGACCCGGTGCCGTATTCCTTGCCGCCGATCATCCCCAGCGGCACATGGTCCGCCGAATGGCGCCGCGCCACCGCAATACCGGCGGACGGCGTCATGTCCTGGCGCAAAATCCTCTCCGCTGCCCGCAGGCGGGCTAAGCCAGCCGCCCTACCGCCGAGGCCGCCACTTCCAATTGCCGGGCAATGCGGGTCAATGACCCGGCCTGCGGGTCGCCGGCGGGCAAGGCCGGGCGCGGCGGCAGCACCGGGTCGCGCGCTGCCAGCTTCGCGGTGGCGGCATCGATCCATGCGGTCCAGGCGCGCCAGGGCTCCGGATCGTGCCGGGCGGTTTCAGCCAGATGCAGTGCGGTGATGCGCCCGGCCATGCGGCGCAGTGCCGCGTCGATGGTCAGCGCCGCACCCAGCGCATCGCCCGCGCCGCCCGGCTCCAGCAAGGCGCGCTGCAAGGTCGATTCCAGGTTGTTGCTGGCCATGCCGGCGGCGCGCCGGGCAGCGTCCACCACCGCATCGTTGGCTTCGCCGAGCAATGCGGCGATTTCCGCCGCCGCGTAAGCACCGTGCGTGAGGAACGCCACGCGCAGATCGCGCACCACCCGGTCCGGCTCCCAACTTGGCCAAAGCACCAGGGTGGCGAGCACCGCGAGGCTGCCGCCGATCAGCGCATACAGCGCCCGCATTGCCGCGATGGTCAGCTCGCTCTGGCCCGGATGGCCGAGTTCGGACAGCAGCACCACCAGCGGGGTCAGGCAGGTGATGAACAGGCCAAAGCTGGCCGGGCGCAGCGATAGCGCGATCACCGCCAGCGGGAACAGCGCCAGCGCGATCAATAGCGGCGTGTTGCACACCGTGGCCAGCAGTGCTGCGATGACGCCGCCTAGCATGGTGCCGACGATCCGCTCGACTGCGCGCGCGTAGGTGAGCGCCACGTAGGGCTGCATGGTCATCACCAGCATGATGGTCAGCCAGTGCTGATACGGGCCGGGCCATTGCAGCGTGAACGCGAACGCCGGGGCGGCAGTGGCGGCGGCGCGCAGCGCGTGGCGCAGCGCCTCGGAATGCCAGTTCAGATTAGCGCGAATGGTGCTGCGCACGCGCTTCCACGCCAACCGCGCCGGTTCGCCGGTCACGGGATCGGTCAGCCAGTTCTCCTGGGCCGCCAGTGTGATCGCCCCCTGCAACCGCTCGGCCAGCGCGCTGGCAACGCCTTCCACCCCGCAGCCCGGCGGGGCGGCGGCCACCAGGGCGGCGGCGGCTCGCTCCAGGCGCGGCAACCGGGTTGGGGCATCGCTGACGATATGTGCCGCCAGCACCACCAGTTGCGGGCGCAGCAGCCGCAGCACGCGGTCTGCCGCCGAGCGCGTGGCCGGGACGGGCGCACTGGCCAGCAGGTCGGACAATCCGATCAGTGCGCCGAATATCTGATCCGCCAATTCCAGCCGCAGCCAGGTTTGCGCCGCCCGGCCGCTGACCGGGCCGCGCGCCCGGGTTTTGGCCAGCACCGTGGATCGCGCGCGTTCGATGGCGTCGCGCACGGTGCGGCGGTGCAGCCGGGCATGTGCGTCCCATTCGGATTCGCTGGTGGCCGGGTTGCGCAGCAACTGCCGCAAATCGGCCGCCAGCCGCGCCAGTTCGCGGTACACGTCGGCCACCGCGCGCCGGGCGCGCAGGAACGGATAGACCCGCCACAGCACCAGCGTCAGCACCCCGGCCCACAGGCTGCCCGCGACAAACGCGCCGCCGAGTTCCGCCCCGGTGCGCCAGTCGTCGATGGTGCGGGTCAGCGCCAGCACTTGCACCACGGTCAGCAGATTGCCCACCTGCTGCCACGCCTGCCCCAGCACGCGGGCGAAGGCCGAGCAGAAAATGCCGATGCTGGCCAATACAATGACCAGCGGCAGCGGCGCGTGGCGCAGCACGCCGTAGGCGACGGTGACCAGCGCGCCCAAAATCCCGAAGGCCAGGATGGCAGGCAGCCGCTGGCGGATGGGTCCGCCAGGGTCGCACAGGCAGGTCAGCAGCGCCGCCAGCGCCGCTTCCATCATCGGCGGCCAACTCAGCGCCTCGTTGAGGGCGACGATGACCGCGACCGACAAGGCCGCGCGCAGCCCTTCGGCGACGCTGGCCTGCCGCAGATCGACAGCGATGAGCGCCCGGAAGCCCCCGAGCGCCCCGCTATGCGGCGGCGCCCGCCGGATCAGGCCGCCTTGGCCATGCCGCGCAGCACGTAGTGCAGAATGCCGCCGTGGCGGTAATACGCCACCTCATCCAGCGTATCGACGCGGCACAGCACCGGCACCGTGTCCACCGAGCCATCCGGGCGATGGATCACCAGCGACAAATCCATGCGCGGGCGCAGATCGTCCAGCCCGACGATGTCCAGCACGTCCTCGCCGGTCAGGCCGAGGCTCCTGCGGTCCATGCCGTCCTTGAAGGTCAACGGCAGCACGCCCATGCCAACGAGGTTGGAGCGGTGGATGCGCTCGAAGCTTTCCACGATCACCGCCTTCACGCCCAGCAGCATGGTGCCCTTGGCCGCCCAGTCGCGTGACGACCCGGTGCCGTATTCCTTGCCGCCGATCACCACCAGTGGCACACCGTCCGCCGCATGGCGCCGCGCCGCGTCGTAGATCGGCATCTCCTGGCCCGCGTAGCGCGTCAGGCCGCCCTCCACGCCGCCCAGCATCTCGTTCTTGATGCGGATGTTGGCGAAGGTGCCGCGCACCATCACCTCGTCGTTGCCGCGCCGCGCGCCGTAGCTGTTGAAGTCGGCCGGGCGAACCTGATGCTCCAGCAGGAACTCACCGGCGGGCGAGGATTTCTTGATGTTGCCGGCCGGGCTGATGTGGTCGGTGGTGATGCTGTCGCCCAGCACCGCTAGGATGCGCGCCCCTTTGATGTCGCCCTTGGCGGCCGGCTCCATGGTCATCCCGTCGAAATACGGCGGGTTCTTCACGTAGGTGCTGCCCGGCTGCCAGCGATAGGTGCTGGAGCCGCCTTCCACCGCGATGGCCTGCCACTGCTGCGGGCCTTTGAACACCTCGCCGTAGCGCGCCAGGAACTGCGCCCGGGTCAGGCTGGCGGCGACCAGTGCCGCGATTTCCTGATTGCTGGGCCAGATGTCCTTCAGGAACACCGGCTTGCCGTCCTTGCCGGTGCCGAGCGGTGCCGTGCTGATGTCCACGGTCATGGTGCCGAGGATCGCATACGCCACCACCAGCGGCGGCGAGGCGAGGTAGTTGGCGCGCACGTTGGCGTGCACCCGGCCCTCAAAATTGCGGTTGCCCGACAGCACCGACACCGCGACCAGCTTGTTGTCCTCAATGGCGTCGACAATGGCGTCCGGCAGCGGGCCGGAATTGCCGATGCAGGTGGTGCAGCCATAGCCCACCGTGTTGAAGCCCAGCGCGTCGAGGTCCTCGGTCAGCCCGGCGCGGTCGAGATACTCGGTCACCACCTGGGAGCCGGGCGCCAGCGAGGTCTTCACCCACGGCTTCGGCGTCAGCCCCAGCGCGCGGGCCTTGCGCGCCACCAGTCCGGCGGCCACCAGCACCGACGGGTTGGAGGTGTTGGTGCAGGAGGTAATGGCCGCGATCACCACGTCGCCATGGCCGATCTCGTAATTGGTCCCGGCCACCGCGGCCCTGGTGCCGAGCGCATCGGCGGCCACGCCCAGGCTTTTGGTCAGTTCGGTCTGCAACGCGGTGGATGCGTCCTTCAGCAGCACCCGGTCCTGCGGCCGCTTCGGGCCGGCCAGGCTCGGCAGCACCGAGGACAGATCGAGGTCCAGCGTGGCGGTGAACACCGGGTCCGGCGTTTCGGCGTCATGCCACATGCCCTGCGCGCGGCAATAGGCTTCCACCAGCGCGATGCGGTGGGTGTCGCGTCCCGACAGATGCAGATAGGTCAGCGTGTGCTTGTCCACCGGGAAGAAGCCGCAGGTGGCACCGTATTCCGGCGCCATGTTGGCGATGGTGGCACGGTCGGCCAGCGGCAGGTCTTCCAGACCGGGGCCATAGAATTCAACAAACTTGCCGACGACGCCGTGCTTGCGCAGCATCTGGGTGACGGTCAGCACCAGATCGGTCGCCGTCGCCCCCTCGGGCAGCTTGCCGGTCAGCCGGACGCCGATCACGTCCGGGATCAGCATGGCGATCGGCTGGCCCAGCATGGCCGCCTCCGCCTCGATCCCGCCGACGCCCCAGCCCAGCACGCCCATGCCATTGACCATGGTGGTGTGGCTGTCGGTGCCGTACAGCGTGTCCGGATAGGCAAAGGTGTGGCCGTCCAACTCGGCGGTCCACACCGCCTGGGCCAGATATTCCAGGTTGACCTGATGGCAGATGCCGGTGCCGGGCGGCACGACGCGGAAATTGTCGAACGCGGTCTGGCCCCAGCGCAGAAACGTGTAGCGCTCGGCGTTGCGCTCAAACTCGATTTCGACGTTCTTTTGCAGCGAATCGGGCGTGGCCGACACGTCCACCATCACCGAATGGTCGATCACCAGATCGACCGGCACCAGCGGGTTCACCTGCGCCGGGTTGCCGCCGAGCCGCAGGATGCCGTCACGCATCGCCGCGAGATCGACCACGGCGGGAACGCCGGTAAAGTCCTGCATCAGGATGCGGGCGGGCTTGAACGGCACTTCGTTGGCCGACGACGCGGCCTTCAGCCAATCGGCCACCGACTGCGCGTCGGCGACATGGTAGGTATGCCCGTCCTCGAACCGCAGCACGTTTTCCAACAGCACTTTCAGGCTGACCGGCAGGCGGGAAATGTCGCCAAGCGTCTTGGCGGCTTCGGGCAGGGAGAAATACTCATAGTCCCGTCCCTCCACCGTCAGCGTGCGGCGGGTGTTCAGGGTGTCCTGCCCGATTGCTTTCATGCGGCGAAGCCCTCTATGCGCCCAGCGGCGGGCCGCGAGGTATTCCACGCGGCGGGCGGGCGGTGTTTGTTACCGGCGGATGGCTTTAACCACAGCGGCGGCGGCGGGTCCACTCGCCGTTCGCCGTATTTGATGCAGCGCAGCAAGGGGAATGTGCCGGGTGTTGGAAGCGGACGGGCTGGCGGCATTCCGGGGTGAGCGGCTGGTGTTTGCCGGGCTGTCGTTCAAGGTGGCGAACGGCGGCGCGCTGTTGCTGGTCGGGCCGAACGGATCGGGCAAAAGCACATTGCTGCGACTGATCGCGGGGCTGGTGCGCGCCGAGGCCGGGCGGTTGCTGTGGGGCGGTCAGGACGTGTTCGCCGATCTCGCCGAACACGCGGCGCGGGTGACCTATGTCGGCCATCTGGACGCGATCAAACCCGGCCTGACGGTGGCGGAAAATCTCGCGGTGTGGGGCAATCGCGTGGCGCTGGAGCCCGCCCTGGCGGCGGTGGGATTAACCCAGCTTGCCGATCTGCCAGCCAAGATGCTGTCGGCTGGGCAGCGGCGGCGGCTGGCGCTGGCAAGGCTGGTCCTGCGCCCAGCGGCGATTTGGCTACTGGACGAACCGACGCTGGGGCTGGATACCGCGTCGGTGGAACGGTTCGGCAGCATGTTGGCGCAACATCGGGCAGGCGGCGGCGTGGTGCTGGCGGCGACGCATTTGCCGTTGCCGTTGCCGGATGCCGGCGAACTGGCGCTGGCGTGATGGGCATGTTCCTGATCGTCCTGCGGCGCGAACTGCGCCTGTCGCTGCGCCACGGCAGTGATACCGTCGCGGCCCTGCTGTTCTTCGTGCTGGCCGCAGCCCTGTTTCCGCTGGCCATCGGCCCGGCCCCGGAAACCCTCGGCCGCATGGCGCCCGGCATTGTCTATGTCTGCGCGCTGCTCGCCGCCCTGCTGCCGCTCGACCGGCTGTTCGGCGCCGATCTGGAGGATGGCTCGCTCGATCACCTGCTACTGTCTGGCCTGCCTGCGCCGCTGGTGGCGCTGGCCAAATCCGCCGCGCACTGGCTGACCACCGGCCTGCCGCTGCTGATCGCCGCCGCCCCCATCGCCACGATGCTGCGGATCAACGACGACGCGTTGCCGGTGCTGTTGCTCGGCCTGCTGCCCGCCACGCTGCTGCTGAGCCTGTTCGGCACCGTCGGTGCCGCCATTGTGCTCGGCGCGCGGCGCGGCGGCGTGCTGCTGCCGTTGCTGGTGCTGCCGCTGACTGTGCCGGTGTTGATTTTCGGCGTGGGCGCGGCGGACGCCGCCAGCGGCGGGCTGACCGCGCGGCCGCATCTGTTGCTGCTGGCCGCTCTGCTTGCGGCCGCGATACCGCTTTGCCCGCTGGCGGCTGGGTCGGCGTTGCGCAGTGCGGCGGAGTAGCCCGGTTACGGTTGGCCCGGCGTGTTGAACAGGTAGCGGGCGAACAGCATTGCCCGCGCACTGTCGAAATCCCCCATCCGCGCGTAGTCCAGTTCGGCCCCCAGATGCAGGCCGGCGGACACGCGGTAGTCGGCGGACAAATGCGCGTTGCCTGCGACACCGGTCTGGCGGCGGGCGCTGTATGCCGTCTGCGCGCCCGGCACGGCGGTGGCAGGATTGGCCTGCTGGGCGGCAAGTTGCGCTTGCAGGGATGCGTCGGCTGGGAAGTAGGGCGATGCGCCTTCGCGGAACGTTTGCAGCCCGACGGCCGCGCTGGCCTCGTAGGAAAGGTCTGGGTTGACCTGATAGCGGTAAGTTACCGGTAACATTGCCGCCATGTAGGATTGCGGACTGAAGTAGCCGCCCTGACCGAATGTGTAATACCGCGCGTTATTTTTGTATCCGAAATATATAAGATCGAGTCCGGCGCGCAATTCTTGCGTTGACGTCTTGTACACCGGCAGGCTGCCACCGGCTCCCAGGTCGAAACCAGTGTTGTTCTGCACATGAGTGCCGGTCAGCACACTGAACCCGCCGCTGGCGTAAATCTCGGCTGGCCCCACGTCGAACGTGGCTTTCAGTCCGCCGCGTGCGCGCGTCACGCCGCCCCAAACCTCGCCGGTGCGCGGGTCGGCGGCTCCGGCATATGACAACACGCTGTCGGTGACCGCCCTGCGCTCAGCGCTGACTTGCAGCCGGGCGTGGTCAGAGAGTTGCGGGGTCCAATTCACCCCGCCCACCACATTTTCGGTCCGAAAACCCAGCGGCGTGGTGCCTGCGTCCACGGTCAGGCTGGGCACGCTGAACGCCAGGGCCAGCCCGACACCTTCGGCTGATTGGCGTCCGGCGGCTGAGCCAGCCATGCCGAGCGCGGTGCTGCCGAAGCGCTGCGCCGCGCCGTTGGGCGCGCTGCCATACAGCGCGGTGGGTATCGCGCTGAATTTCAGCCGGCCAAACCCGTCGCGCGAGTAGGACGCTTCCAACGGCATCGCGAGTTCACCCAGGCGGTCCAGGCTTGAATTGCCGTCGCGCGCGCGGAGCGTCACGCCGGTCTGCAAACCCAGCGCCGGGGCACTATGTTCGTTCTTGTCCGCTGCGACAGCGGACGCTGCCTCAGCGGACGCTGCTTCAGCGGACTGCGCGCCGCTCGGTGGCGTGAGGCCTTGCAGTAGTGCCATCGAACTATCGATCTCGCGGGTCAGCGGATCGTTGGCTGCCGGCGCCAGGCGGCTGCCCGCGACCGGTGCGGTGATGGGTGCGGCATGCAGGTCGAGCAAGCCACGCTGCGGCGGCCGTTCCGTAGCACTTGGTTGATAGGCCGGAGGCCGTCCCGCCGCAGTTATCTGTTGCGGGGTAAACGGAGCAGCCTGCTCAGCCTGCAGCAAAGGCGGCACCGCTAGACTTGCCGCCGGATCACCGGCGGCGGTTTCGCCAAGCTGCTGCGTGCGCAACTCTCGGGCGCGGCGCAGGTCGCGCATCGCCCGGCCGACGTCGCCGTAGGCCTCCGCCAATTCGGCCGACTGGACCCACAGGCTGGGTTCATTGGGCGAGACGATCAGACCGTCGCGCAGCAGCACGCCAGCAGCTTCGCGGTCGCCGCGCAGCAAGGCCTCGGAAATGGCGGCGCGCCACGCTTCCGGGTCGCCTGGGTGGCGGCGCAGCCGGGCCTCGCCGGCCAGGCTTGTCGCCCGGGCGTCGTCATCTGGTAACGCCGTCGCGATGGCCATGGGTTGATTGTCAAACACCGCAGGGGCGGCCGCGATGGGCGCAGAAGCTGATGCAGGGGCAGCGGCAGGGACGCGAAGTGCGGCACGGGGCTTAGCCGCGGCGATCGCCGGCGGCGCGGCGGTCGCCGGCGCGCTGGCGGCAGCCAACGCCGGCTGCCACCGGGTTTGATGCGCCGGATCGAGCTGCATGGCCCGCGCCAGCAACCTCTTGGCCTCGTCGAGCTTCTTTTCGCGCAGTTTAAGCAACCCAAGTCCGCCAGCCGTGGCAGCCTCGGCCGTGTCAGCCTCGGCGGTGGCGGCCGGGGGCGTCAGAGGTTGCGGCTGCTGGCGTGCGTTAAGTTTCGCGGCAACCTCGCCGTCTGCCGGATGCCGTGCGAGATAGGCATTGATCGGCGCTGCCGACTCAGGTGCGTCTGGCAGTGCCAGCAACGCGCGCCGCCAAGCCTGCGTGGCCTGCGGTGGCGTGGCGGGATCCTGCGTCAGACTTGCCAAGCGATCTAACCCGTCCGGCGAGCCGGCCAAGGTCTTGTAGTAGCCGTCGGCGAACGCGGCGGGCGGCGGGATGCCTTGCAGTGCGGCGTCATAGCGCTGCAACGCCTCGCCGGTCTTGCCTGCCCGTGCCAGTTCCTGCGCCTCAGCCAGCAGGGTGTCTTTCGAAGGGGTGGCGGGCACAACTGGGGTAGCCACAGCGGGCGATGCGGCGGTGGCATTGGCAATGCTGTGCGAGAGCCGGGCGCGCGCCGCGTCGGCCGCCGCCACATTGCCAATCGCGGCCTGCACTTCAGCCAGCAAGGTCAATGCCTCGGCACTATCCGGCGCCAAGCTGAGCGCCCGATCCAGACTCACCAATGCCTGATCGAACTGCTGTTGGTCACGCCAATAGCGCGCGCGCAGCAACAGCACGCTGAGCGCGCTTGGCGGAACGGCTTGGCTGTCGGGTGCAGTCGCCATCGCAGCCGCAGCGGTTTGCGGTTCGCCTGCGGCCTGCGCCGGCGCGGCGGAGCGCGGCGCCGCGCCCGGTGGCAGCACCAGCCAGATCGTGACAATGAACATGGCTGCCGGACAGAGCATGACCAGCCGCCGCGCGACCCGGCCGCTGAGCGTTGAGCGCTGCGAATTGGAAGTTTTCACCGCGCCCTCCTCATGTCCTGGGGTTGCCGCTCTCGGGCGGCGAGGTCCGCCGCCGTAGCAACGCCCGGTAACAGCCAGCAGCGAACAGCACTGACCCAGCCAGCATCAGCAGCAACAGACCGATCGGTTGGTCGCGCAAATACCAAGACGGCCACAGCCAGACGGGCAGCGTGCCAACCGTGAACGGCGTTGTCACGCGATACGAATACACTTTGCCGCCATTGAACAGCGCCAGATCGCCCTGAACTTGCCCAGCCAGCGCCGGGTCGCGCAGCATTGTGCCCGCATTGTCTAACCCTTCAGGCGTTGCAGCGAGCAGTGCGACCACGGATCGTCCATGTTCCAGAGGGCTTTGCCCCCCCGCGAGCGCCACGGCACCGCCGGTCAGACCGCTGCCCAGGGCCGCTGCCGCTTGGCCGCTGCCGCTGTTGCCCAATAAGCGCTCGACCAGCCCGGACGCCGCTGCGGACACTTGCGCACCGTCGAGGCGCACGGCCGACTCGGTCAGCAATGCGGCGGCCGCCGTCCCAAGATGCTGCACAGCGCCCAGCAGCAGCACGTCCCGCCCGGCGAACGCGGCAATGCCGTCGGGCCGAGTCACCGCCACGCTGACCGAGGGGGTGCCGGTTAGCGCGCCGAATCGGCCCATTTGGCCGAGGAACGCACTCAACTCGATTCCGCTCGGCCGCTCCGGCAGCACGATCGCGGTCTCTGCTAGGTCCGCCATGCGGGTGAACGGAAAACCAGCGCTGACGAAGAACGCCAAATTTGGCAATTGGGTGAACCGGTAGCCACGGCTGAGGTCGATGGTGCTGTCCGCGCTGACGGCCATGTGCAGGTCTTGCGGCGGCGTATCGCAAGCGCTGCGCCGAACGGGCCGGGCGTCGAACATCAATTGCAGATCGTTGGCGCCGGTCAGCGTCCCGGGCGGCACCGCGACATGCGCGCTGAGCAACCCCCCGCCGCCGGACAGCGGCAGCGTGTCCAGATAGACCCCGTTCAACCCGGCATCGAGCCGCGATGGCCCGGGGTCGATCGCCGGGGCGCCCGGCGCGCGATAGCGCAACGTCAAGTCGAAGGGCCGCCCGCGCCACGTGTAGAAATCCGGCGCAGTCCGGAACGGCACATGCAACTGCCCGGAATAGCCGCTGAACTGCAATGCCGCCGCGCCGGCCAATTCACCGAGCTTTACCGGCCGGTCGGTGGCGATCCACGCTGGCGCATCGTACGGCTGGCGGGCCGCGAGCGGCGGCGCTTGCACCAGCGCTAGCGCCGAACTCAGCGTGCGGCTGCCTGCCGCTAGGGCCGTGGCGGCTGCCACGGCTTCCTCGCCGGTGCGCCCGGCGATGACCAGCAGGCTGGACAACCTGTCGTTCGGATTGGGGATGACCGCGAGCGTCGGGCCGCCAATGGCGGACAGCCCGGCGGCATCCTTGGCGTCACCCGCGACCACAATCACGGCGTTGCCTTCCGGCGGCGGCTCGGACAGCACCGGGAAATTCGCGCCCCGCGTCCCGGCAAGCTGGCCGAACCATGACGCGGCGATCCCGGCGGCGCGCAGCGCATCGTTGCCGGGGCTGGCGGGCAGCACGAACGGCAGCGACAGCAATTCCGGGCTGGCCGGATCGAAGAACGGCTGCGGCAGGCGGGCCAGATCGCGCTGCGGCGGCAACCGTTCGAGGGTCATCGTCAGGGTCGAGGTGGCGTAGACCGTGCCCCACAGCAGTCCGCTCAGCGGGTCGTTGCAGGCGTCGGCGGTCCGTCCGGTCAGGCGGAAACTCAGCTGGTTGGCGTCTTGGAAGAACACCGGACTGATTGGCATTTCCAGCACGTAAGCCGGCTGATCGGGCGTCACCGGGATAGTGCCGGCAAATTGGTCGTTCAGTGTCACCGTGATGTTGCTGGCATCGGCGATCAGCGATGGCGACAGCGCGCCGCGCAACGTCAGCCTGGCCGAGGTTACCACTTCATCGGCGCGCACGCCGAACGCGACGCTTTGCATCGGGTTCGTGCCACGCAGCGCCAGCGGCCCGGCCGCGCCGAGCTGCCGCAGTGAATAGACCGCCCGGCGCACGCTGGTGCGGATCACTGGCTCAGCGGCGGCCGGCGCCGCTGCCGTGGGAGCGGCAACGGGAGGCGTTGCGACCACGGGATGCGCCACTGGCTGCGGTGCCGGAGCTGGCGCGGGAAGCGGCGGCAGCGGCGCGGATTCAATAATCGTCGGCAAGCCTTGCGGCGCAATCGCTTGCGGGATCACGCGCACTGTCATGCCGCTCACCGCAGGTCTTGCTGGCTTGGGTGACGGCGCATTTTGCTGCGCCAGCGCGGGCGCTGTTGCCAGCAGCGCCCACAGCAGCACGCCGCCCACCTCCGCCTTGCGCCGCCGGAACAGCCCGCCCGCAGCGCTTGCCAGCCGCCATAGGCTGAGCCAAGGCTTATCGGCCGCTTGCGCAGCCCAGCCGGTCCAGGCGTCGGCCCGGCCGTACACGACGCGGATCAGCCGCGCTTCGTCGTCCAGCGATCCGGTTCGCCACTCGATATTCAAGGCGCCGTTGGCTTCCCAGCTTGCGACGCGAGCTGTCAGCGATATCGGCGTCCCGCCGATGGTGAACGTCAGCCGCAGGCTGGCGCCTTCCATCAAGCCAATCGGCCGCGCCGCCAGCAGGTTGCCGCCGGAGAGCGACAGAGTTTGGCTCTCGCCGCTCAGATTGCGCCCGTCCGGCAACACGATGTCGACCGGCAGCGCTGCGGGAACGGCGTTCATGCCTTCGGGCGCCTCACCACGGGCTGCCAGCACGGCCAGCACGGTGAGCAAGCTGGCGCAGGCCCAGGCGGTGTTCAGCAACATCGCCTGGGATCCAAGCGATTCGCCGCCGGATAGCGCAATGCCGACCAAGCCGCGCAGAATGCCGGCGCTCAGCAGCGTCGCCAGAAACAGTTGCGGCAGTGCCGCGCGCACTTGGGCCTTGGTATCGCCCGCAAATTTGTTGCTGCCGACCGGTGCGGCCGGTGGCGCGGTGAGCACGGTGGCCGGCCGCTGTGGCCGAATGAGCGCTTCAAACGCCGTGCGGAGCATGAACGGCGCCTGCGCCAATTCATACACCGGCGTCCAGAACGCGTGCCGCCAGCGGCCGCGCAGCCGCGACCGGGCCGCCACTGCCAGCGCCAAATGCGGCAGCGCGTAGGCAGCCACGGCCAGCGGGGCGGCAGGAATGATGGTCTGGCCCAGCAGCAGGTAGGCCAGCGGTGCCGTCAGGAACGTCAGCCGGGGCAGCGCGAACAGCGCTTGCGTGATGCCCTGGGCGTAGCAGAGCCGCTGGCCCATGGTTAGGCCGCGCGCTATCAGCGGGTTGTGCAGGCGCAGCAATTGCAACATGCCGCGCACCTGCAACTGGCGCCGCCCGATGAACTGCGCCAGCGACTCAGCGCGCGTCCAGGCGGCGAGCGGCCAGCGCAAGTAAGCGCTATCCCAGCCGAGCCGGTGCAACTGGAACGTGGTGATCGCATCGGCGCTCGCCGGTTCAAGAGCAAACCCGCGCGCTGCGTCGAGTGCGCTGCGGCGCAATACGGCGCCCGAGCCGCAGAAGAGTGTTGCCCCCCACGCATCGCTGGCGTCTTGCAGCAAGCCTTCGACCAGATTGGCTTGCGGCGGCACGCGCGTTTCGTCGGCGAGGCTGCGTTGGAACGGATCGGCGAGGTAGCAATAGCGCGGCGTTTGCACCAAGGCCAAATTGGAATCTGCCGCCAGCCAACCCAGCGTGAACTGTAGAAAGGCGCGGGTCGGGATATGGCCGCAGTCGAACACGGCGATGAACGGGCCGGTCGTTTGTCCGCGTGCCGCGTTCAGCGTGTCGGCCCTGCTGGGCAGCATATCCAGCGGATTGCGGTCGAGCCCGCGCGGCTGGGTCCTCCGTTCGGTAAGGTAGCTGCAGCCAGCTTCGACTGCGAAATTGTGCACATCGTCCCGCTTGGCGCGGTCGACGATATGCACGTGCAACTTGCCCTGCGGCCAATCCATCAGCATCGCCGCCAGCACGGTGGCGCGCACGCTGGGCAGCGGCTCATTGAAAGTGGCGATGAATACATCCACCACCGGCCAATTCCCCGGGTCGTCCGGCAACGCGCGCGGTTGGCGGCCGCGCGGCCAGGCATTTTGCAGATAATCCAGCAGCAGCATTACCGCCGCATACGCCTCGGCGAGCAGCAGTCCGGTGCCGAGGATGGCCTCCAGCCACGTGTCGAATTGCAGCGTTTCGCTAAGCCGCCAAAAAACGTAACGCCCGGTGACTGCGAGCGAGATCGTCACCAGCAGCACACTGACAAATCGCCCAGGCCGGCGGTTCAGCGCCAGGGACAGCAGCAACGCGCCGGCCCCGAACCAGACCTGCTGGCTGGCATCGAGCGGAACGCTGGCGATGCCCAGCAATAGCAACAGCCCAAGACCGGCCATCGCGGCATCGGCGGCGGCCAAGCGGACAGCGGCGCGATTCGCAGCCGTCATGCTTGCGGGCTTGCGGCTGGGCCGATTGCGATGACTGGTCGCAATAAATGCATGTCGCTCAACGTCCTGCTGCCGGCCCGCCGCCCGCGCCGCGCGGCAGTGGCGGCGCGCTGCTGCTGCAATGCCCGTTTCTGCATCGATTGCCTAGACGGTGGCGGCGTGGCGCGATGACAGATCAAAGCCGGCGGAAGAGTGCGGACTCGTCGAGGGCGGCGGCAGGTGGCGGAACCGGGGCCGCCACAGCTTGGACGGCGATGGGTTCGAACGCTGGCACGTCGGTCGCCGGACTATCTGCGCCATCGGCGTTGCCCCAGTTCATTTGCAGTGCCTGTTGATCCGCACGCGACGGGCTGGCTGGCCGTTCCGGCGGGCGGCGCAATGGCGGTGGTGATTGAGGCCAAGCACGCATTGGCGGGGCTGCAAAGACACCCGGCTCCGCAAAGAGGAGCGCCATAGTGAATGCTGGCCGATCGACCGGCTGGCCGGCGGGCTGTAGCGCTGGGGCGAATGCTACAGCCGGGGCCGCAGGCAGCGCGGATGCGGCGGCTATGACCCGGTCAGCCAAGCTGAAGCCAGGTGACAGCGCCAACGCGGTCTGTGCCAGCGGCGGTTCAACAAACTCGCTGAGCGGAATATTGGGCAGGGTATCGACCAAAGTGGGAAAGCCCGGCCCGATCAATTGCGGCGGCGATACCTTGGCGGCACTGGTTTCTGCCGTCTCCGGCTGGTGCAACGCCGGTTCGTCCAACATGGGATCGTCCAATGTTGGCGAATCCAGGCTGGGCGCGCGCTCCACCGGATCGGGCGATGCGGGGAAAGCTGCCGCCTCCACCGCCGTTTCGGGCAACGCGGCTTGCGGCGTAGCTAATTCCGGCCCGGCAAACTCAGGTTCGGCCAACTCAGGTTCGGCCAACTCAGGCTCGGCTGGCCCCGGCTCGCAGACTTCTGCCTCTGCCGGTGGTGGTTCGGGCGGCGCTGGCGCAGCCAATTCCGGTTCGGCGCGTTCCGATTCGACAGTTTCCGCCAACGGCGCCGGCGGCAACTCTGGCGGGGCAAGCAACAAGTTGGAGACGATGGCCGGCGGTGGCGCCGCGACCGGCTCGGATACCGCAGTTGCGGGAGCAGCCTCCGGCGATGGGAATGATGTGGCGCCCGGGCTACTTTCGGCTGGCGGCACTGGGTCCACCGCGCGGGGGGCCGCCGCGCGGGCCATCAGCCCGGTCCGGTTGGCCGGCCATATCCGGGCGCTCCCGATCTTGACCGTTCCTTCCGCGGCCATGCCGTCGGCGAATTGTTCCACACCGGCCCGCCCTCCCACGTCGCCAGCCTGCCTTGCGGGGATTGTCATGGCCCCGGCCAAGCGTTCCCCAACCATTGCCGGCCCGATTCTGACGGGACTGAATGTGCGGTAGTGGAAAGGGCCGCCGCCGAACGCCGCCGCCGCGCGGTCTACGTCGTCGTTGATGCGGTCAGCGTTCAGTGTGTCGGCGTTGACTGTGTCGGCCACATATCTCTCCCGCCGTTCGTTTTGCCCGGCCGCGCCGCGTGCAGCGTTCCCCCGCACGATTGTGCCGGGTCCGGCGGCTGCGGTCACGCCCATGTTAACAGGAGAGCGCGCCAAAGCTGGCAAGGCTTGGAGCGGGTGAAGGGAATCGAACCCTCGTATGCAGCTTGGGAAGCTGCCGTTCTACCATTGAACTACACCCGCGCCGCCGAGCGGCCCGCCGCGCGCAACCCCATGTATAGGAAAGTGCCGTTGACGGCGCAACCCGCCAGCCATACGGTGCCGGTGTCAGCCTCGGCTGCCCCTCGTGATTTGTCCGGCCGGATTGCGGCGAGGTAAAATAAACGCGCTAAAGAGGCCAGCAGTTGCCGGAAATGGTCCGGACGGCTGCTCGCAGCTACGGCCGGCCCATTTGTTCACAGGGCCCGCACGATGACCGTTCCTCCCCGTTTCCGTCCCGCGACATTGCTGGTGCATGGTGGCACCGAGCGAACGCCGTACGGCGAAACATCCGAAGCGCTGTTTCTCACCTCGGGCTTTGTCTACGACAACGCCGAACAGGCCGAGGCGACCTTCGTCGGCACCGTGCAGCACTACCAGTATTCGCGGTTCGGCAACCCAACGGTGGTGATGCTGGAACAGCGCCTGGCGCTACTGGAAAACGCCGAGGCGTGCCGGGTGACCGCCACCGGCATGGCCGCAGTTCACGCGACGTTGATGAGCCATCTGAAGCGTGGCGACCGGCTGGTGGCTTCGCGCGCGCTGTTCGGCTCGTGCCACTGGATCGTCTCCACGCTGCTGCCGCGCTACGGCATCGAAGGCGTGTTCGTCGATGGCGGCGATCTGGAGCAGTGGCGCACGGCGCTTTCCAAGCCCACTCAGATGGTGCTGCTGGAAACGCCGTCCAACCCGATGCTGGACATCATCGACCTCGCGGCGGTCAGCGAGCTCGCTCATAAGGCCGGCGCCCTTGTGGCGGTCGACAATGTGTTCGCCACGCCGTTGCTGCAACAGCCGCTGACGCTCGGCGCGGACATCGTAATCTATTCGTGTACCAAGCACATCGACGGTCAGGGCCGCGTGCTGGGCGGCGCCGTGCTAGGCCCGCGCAAATGGATCGAAGACACGTTGCAGCCGTTCATCCGCAACACCGGCCCGGCGCTGTCGCCGTTCAATGCATGGATGCTGCTGAAAGGGCTGGAGACGCTGCCCTTGCGTGTCAACGCCGCCACCGCCAGCGCCGGAGCCGTGGCTGATTTCCTTGCCGCTCAGCCGGGCATCGTGCGGGTGCTGTACCCCGAGCGCAGCGATCACCCGCAGCATCGGCTGGCGATGTCGCAAATGTCGGCTGGCGGCTCGCTGGTGACCTTCGATGTCGCCGGCGGCAAGGACGCCGCGTTCAAGGTGATGAACGCGCTGCGGCTGGTGAAGATTTCCAACAATCTTGGCGACTCGAAGTCGCTGGCTACCCATCCTGCCACCACCACGCACATGCGCATCGGTGCCGAGGAGCGGGCGCGGCTGGGAATTGGCGACGGCGTGGTGCGCCTGTCGGTCGGATTGGAGGACGCCGCCGACCTGCTTGACGATTTGGCTGGGGCGCTGGCCGGCATGCGAGATTCGGCATAGCGGGGCTAGACAGCTGGGCAATTCTGCCGGTCTGATAGCCGCAATGGACGACGGTTACACCCAAACGACGTACGGCATCGCCGTGACCGTGCGCAGTTTCTTTCTGCCGGAGCAGTCCGAGCCGGACGCGGGCAAGTACGTGTGGGCTTATCGCGTCCGCATAACGAACACGGGGACCGGGGAGGCGCAGCTGATGCTGCGCACCTGGGAAATCACCGATGCGCGGGGACGTGTGCAGCGTGTGCACGGCCCCGGCGTCATCGGCCAGCAGCCAGTGCTGAAGCCGGGCGGGCGTTTCGAATACACCTCCGGCACACCACTCGATACGCCAACTGGATTTATGTCTGGCGCGTATCACATGATATGGACGCAGACCGGTGAGCCGTTCGATGTGGTGATTCCAGCGTTCAGTTTGGACAGCCCGCATCAGGGTGGACGATTGCACTGAGTGTGCCTTGTGGAGATTGACCTCCCCCCCACATCGGTCGATACGGGGCGGGTCCGTAGGACGTGTGATGTCAGGAAGATACAGAACGGTGAACGTGATCACCTCGACCAACGAGAAGGCTGGGAAGGCCGACGCAACAAGCCGCCCAACCCGCGAGGAAGCGGAGGCGGCCGTTCGCACGCTGTTGCGCTGGGCGTGCGACGACCCGGCCCGCGAAGGGCTGCTCGATACCCCGTCGCGCGTGGTGCGGTCGTACGAGGAATTCTTCGCCGGCTACCATACCGATCCGGTCGCGCTGCTGGAGCGGACCTTCGACGAAACCGACGGATACGACGAGATGGTCGTGCTGCGCGACATTCGCGTGGAAAGCTATTGCGAGCACCATATGGTGCCCATCGTCGGGCGCGCCCACGTGGCTTACTTGCCGGATAGGCGGGTGGTTGGCATCAGCAAGCTGGCCCGCGTGGTCGAAGCCTATTCGAAGCGGCTGCAAATTCAGGAAAAGCTGACGGCGCAGATCGCCAACACCATCAAGGACGTATTGCAGCCGCGCGGCGTCGCGGTGGTGATCGAGGCTGGGCACCAGTGCATGACCACGCGCGGCGTGCACCAGCCGGGCGTCTCGATGGTGACCAGCCGGATGCTCGGTGCCTTCCGCGACGATCCGGCGACGCGGCGCGAATTTTTGGCGATGATTCGCGGTCCGGCGGCGAACGCTTTCGAGTAGCGTCAGTCCGCCGCCGCAGCGCGTGCGCCGGGCGACAGCCGTTCGGCCACCGCGTTGCCGAACGCCTCAAAAATACGGCGCGACACGGCGTCGTGCTGCCAGTCGTATTCCGGGTGCCATTGCACCCCCACCGCAAATCCGGGGGCGCTGGCCACGCGAACTGCCTCGACGGTGCCGTCCGGCGCGGTGCCTTCGACCACGAGGCCAGGAGCCAGCCGGTCGATGCCCTGATTGTGCAGCGAGTTGACCGGGATGTCCCGCGCGCCCGCCACCCGGTGCAGCCAACTGCCGGGCACGACGCGCACCGCGTGCGCCTTGCCGGTGCGCACTTTGGACGAGGGTTGCAACGGCGTGGAATGGTCGATGCGGCCGTGGAGGTCTTGCAGCCGCTGGTGCAGCGAGCCGCCGAGTGCGACATTTAATTCCTGCAACCCCCGGCAGATGGCCAGCACTGGCAAACCAGCGGCAATGGCCGCGCGGATCAGCGGCAGCGTCACCGCGTCGCGCTTGGTGTCCTCCGGCGTGCCGTCCGGATGCGCCGGGCCGCCATACGCAGCGGGTTGCACGTTGGAGCGGCTGCCGGTGAGAATCAGCCCATCGAGCCGCGCCAGCAACGTTGCGATATCGCAGGTCTCTCCGTTGGCGGGCACCAGCACCGGCACCGCGCCGACCACGAGATCGGTGGCGCGGATATAGGTGTCCGACGCGGCATGGTTGGCCATGCCATACAGGCCGAACAGCTTGGTGCAGCAGGAGATGCCAACGAGCGGTTTCATGAGAAGAACATGATCGGGCATCGTGAAAAAAAAATGAAGCTGTTTTTGCGGTGCAGCAATCGGAGCCCGCCGCCGCTATTGGTAGTATTTATCCCCGCCCGGAACGACTTTCGGATCGACGAACGTGAACATATCCGGGTCGAAGCTGCCGCCGGTCTGGATCTCGAACAGGCTGACCCGGGTTTCCTGGCGCTGGCCGTCGAACACCGACCATTGCCGTAGCGCCAGCGGCTTGTCGGCGAATACCAGCGTAATGCTGCCATCGCCGGGGCTGCTGGTGCGGGTCAGGCTGACCTGGATTTCGCCCGGTTCCCGGTAGACCTCGCTGACGGTGACGTCGCCGGACAGCCGCAAATTCTCGCGCAGCAACAAACCCAGCGGCGTCTGGCCGAGCGGCAAGTTACTGATTTGCTTCAATTGCCGGTCGTAGAACACGAACAGTCCGTGGCCTGCCACCAGCAGCAGCGGGCTCGGCGGGTCGTACTGAAAGCGCATCTTGCCGGGCCGGTCCATCCAGGTGGTGCCCTGGCTGGTGCTGCCGTCCGGCGCGATTTGCAGGAAGCGGGCCTTCAGCGTGCGCAACCCGTCCAGATAATTCTCGATCCGCGCAATATCGGCGCGGTCTTGCGCGCCCAGCACCGCGTCGGCGGCGCGGGCGTTGCGGGCAAACACGGACAGCGCGCTGGCGAGCAGGATGCGGCGTTTCATGCGTTACACGTTGGGATGCCGGAGCGCGAAGTCAAATGGCCGTCAGCCACCCGGCACGCCCTTGCTGGTCGAGTATTCGAAGTGCAGCGCGGTGCCGGGATGCACGATCGGATGGATGGCGTGCGCCGCCATCGCCGCTTCGGAAAACCCCTGCAAAATCAGTTTCAGCTTGCCCGGATAGGTCGCCACGTCGCCCACCGCAAACACGCCCGGCGCGCTGGTTTCGCAGGTCGCCGGGGTGACGGCGACATGATGCCGCTCCAGCGCCAGGCCCCAACCGGTGATCGGGCCGAGGTCCATCGACAGCCCGAAGAACGGCAGCAGCACGTCGGCGGGCAGGTGCCTGGTGGCACCCTCCAGATCGGCGACCTCGACGGACGCCAATTGCCCGGCCGCGCCGTGCAGCGCGTGTAACTGATACGGGATCACCATCTCGACCTCATCACGAGCGGCGGCCGCGTCGAGTTGGGCAGCACTTTCCGGTGCAGCGCGGAATTTGGCGCGACGATGCACCACCGAAATGCTGGCGGCGATGCCGCGCAGCGCCAGCGCCCAATCCACCGCCGAGTCGCCGCCACCGGCGATCACCACCCGCTTGCCGCGCAAATCCTCACGGCGGCGAACATAGTACTGCACGCCGCCCGATGCCTCGAACCCCGGCAATCCGTCCAGCGGCGGACGATTGGGGCCGAACGCACCGGCCCCTGCGGCCAGCACCACGGCTTTGGCACGGATGGTCTCGCCCTTGTCGGTGCGCAGGGTGAAATCGCCGGGACCGCCGGACAAATGCTCGACCCGGCGGCCGAGCAGCATGTGCGGATTGAACGGCGCGATCTGCCGTTCCAGTTGCGCGATCAACTCGCCTGCTTCGATGGCCGGATGCGCAGGAATGTCGTAGATCGGCTTCTCCGGATAAAGCGCGGTGCATTGCCCGCCGGCCTCCGCTAGCGCGTCCACCACGACGGTGGTCAGCTTCAGCATGCCGCACTCGAACACGGCGAACAGGCCCACGGGGCCTGCGCCGATGATGGCCACGTCGGCCGTAATTGCGTCTGTCATGGGCCCAGCCTAACCGCGCCACGCCGCGCCGCAAAGCCGCGCCTGTTCCCGCTGGCGGCGCTGGGGCAGACTGCGGTGGTGCAAACGATTCTCCCCACTTTGGCTGACACCGAGGCGCTGGCCGCGCGCATCGCGGCACTGACCCAGGCTGGGGATGCCATTCTGCTGGAAGGTCCGCTTGGCGCTGGGAAATCGGCGTTTGCCCGGGCATTTCTGCGCGCGGCGGCGGGCAATCCGGTGCTGGAGGTGCCCAGCCCGAGCTACACCCTGGTGCAAAGCTACGATCTGCCGCTTTGGCGGGTGCATCATTTCGACCTGTGGCGGCTGGACGGTCCGGCGGCGGTGGACGAACTCGGCTGGGATGAGGCGGCGGGCGATGTGGTGCTGGTGGAATGGCCGGACCGGCTTGGCCATCTGCGGCCAGCGCACGCGCTGACTATCGCCTTCGCGCATGGCAGCGGCGATGAACGCATCGCCACGCTGACCGGCTGGCCAGAGCGATTGCCATGAATCTGCGCTCGATCGCCGCCAACCTGCCGTTTCTCGACACGCTGGCCGCGCGCTGGCTGGCTGCGCCGGGCGACCGCAGCCGGGGGCTGATCCTGCTGCCAACCCGCCGCGCCGCCCGCGCGCTGGCCGAGGCGTTTTTGCGCGTGTCCGGCGGCCGCCCGCTGCTGCTGCCGCGCATCACCGCCCTGGGCGCGCTGGATGAAACCCCGCTGGCGCTGAGCGGGGCGCTCGATCTGCTGCCGCCGGTGCCAGACATGCTGCGGCTGGCCGCGTTGTCGCGCATGGTCCTTGCATTGCCCGAGACACAGGGCGGCGCCCGTACTGCCGACCGCGCCTGGATGCTGGCGCGCGAACTGGCGGTGCTGATGGATGAGGCCGAGCGGGCCGGGGTGGATTTGCCGCAGGCGCTGGATGCCGCGGCCGACGCGGCGTTTGCCGACCATTGGCGGATCACGCTGGATTTCCTCAAAATCGTCACCGAGGCGTGGCCCGCATGGCTCGCCGATCAGCGGATGCTGAACCCAGCGGATCGGCAGGTGCAATTGCTGCGCGCCCAGGCGGCGGCGTGGCAGCACGTGCCGCCCGCCGATCCGGTGTGGATCGCGGGCACCACGGCGGCGATTCCGGCCGTCGCGCACCTGCTAAGTGTGGTGGCGCGGCTGCCGCACGGCTTGGTCGTGCTGCCCGGGCTGGATCACGATTTGCCCGCCGAAACTTGGGAGGCGCTGGACGCGGCGCATCCGCAAGCGGCGTTGCGGCGGCTGCTGGCCGATTTGCACGCGACGCGGGCGGACGTGCAACCGTGGGACGCAGCCAGCGTCGCGCCAGCGGGCCGCGTGGCCATGCTGGCCAAGGCGTTGCTGCCCGCCGCCGCACTGCCGGTGTGGCGCGACCCGGCGCCGGCCGATTGCAGCGGCCTGACAAGGCTGGAACCAGCCGACCAGCAGGAGGAAGCCGCCGCCATCGCGTTGATATTGCGCAATGCGCTGGAAATCCCCGGTCAGCGCGCCGCCCTGGTGACGCCGGATCGGGTGCTGGCGGGCCGCGTCGCCGCCGAACTGTTGCGCTGGGGCGTGGTGGCCGACGACAGCGCCGGCGAGCCGCTGGGCCACACCCCGCCCGCCGTGTTCCTCCGATTGCTTGCCCGCGCGGTGGCCGAAGGCTTGGCCCCGGTGCCGCTGCTGGCGCTGCTGAAACATCCGCTGGCCGCCGCCGGCATTGCGCCTGCTGCCTGCCGCGCGGCGACCCGGGCGCTGGAACGCGCGGCACTGCGCGGCCCACGCCCGCCGCCCGGTGTGGCGGGTTTGCGCCGCCATCTGGACCAGAACGGACGCGCCCCGGACGTCGCGCAAACGCTGCTGAGCGCCGTCGAAACCGCGCTCGATCCGCTGTTGCGGGTGATGGCCAGCGCCAGCGTGCCGCCCGAAGCCGCACTGGTAGCGCTGCTGCAAGCCGCCGAGGCGCTGGCCTCCACCGGCGAGACGCCGGGTGCGGCGCGGTTGTGGACGCATGAGGAAGGCGAGGCGCTGGCCACGCTGCTTGCCGAGGCGCGCGCAGCCTTGGCGGTGCTGCCGGATCAGCCGCCAGGCGCGCTGCCGGGGCTGCTCGATGCGCTGCTCGACGGCGAAACTGTGCGTAGCCGCCGGGCATTGCGTGGGCGCGATGCCGCCGCCGAGCATCCGCGCGTGTTCATCTGGGGCCTGCTGGAAGCCCGGCTGCAAGCGGTCGATGTCGTGGTGCTGGGCGGGCTGGCCGAGGGCGTTTGGCCGCCCACGACCGACCCCGGCCCATGGCTCAGCCGCCCGATGCGCAAGGCCGCCAAGCTGCCCAGCCCGGAGGAGCGGATCGGTCTCGCGGCGCATGATTTCGTGCAGATCGCCTGCGCGGCACCGGTGGCAGTGCTGTCCTGCCCGCGCCGCCGCGACGGCGCGCCCTCGGTGCCGTCGCGCTGGCTGGCGCGGCTGGATGCGTTCCTGGCCGGGCGCAACGCGGCGCTGCCACGCCATCCGGCGGCGGATTGGGCCCGGCAACTGGACCAGCCACAGGGCGGCCCGCGCCCGGTGCGCCCGCCGCAACCGCGCCCGGCGGTGGCGTTGCGGCCGCATCGCCTGAGTGTGACCGAGATCGAGACGCTGCTGGCCGATCCGTATGCGATCTACGCCAAGCACATCCTGAAGCTGCGCCCGCTCGATCCGCTGGAACAGGAAACCGACGCCATCGACTACGGCGCGCTGGTGCATAAGGGCTTGGAGTTGTTCCTTGCTGACGTGGGGGCGGGCTGGCCTGCCGACGGCGCGGCGCGGCTTGGCCGGTCGATGGAACTGGCCCTGTCCCAGGCTGGCGTGCGCCGGGCGCTGTACGAATGGTGGCTGCCGCGTTTGCTGCGCATCGCCGATTGGGTGGCCGGGCAGGAGGTGCTGCGCCGCAGCCTGCGCCCGCCCGCCGCCATCGTCAGCGAACAGACCGGCGAATGGCGGCTGCCCGCCCCGCTCGATTTCGTGCTGCGCGGCCGCGCCGACCGGCTGGAACGCTTCGCTGACGGCCGCATTGCCGTGCTGGACTACAAAACCGGCGCGCTGCCCGCGCAAAAGGCTGTCGAAGCGGGGTTCGCGCCGCAATTGCCGCTGGAGGCAGCGATGGCGCAGGACGGTGCCTTTGGCGCGGCGTTCACCGGCATGGTCGATGAACTGGTGTATTGGCACCTGACCGGCGGTTTCGAGCCGGGCGAGGCGCGCTCGCTGTTTCAAGGCAAGCCGGACCAGATCGCCGAGGTGGTGCGCGTCGCCGCCGAAAAGCTGGGCGAGTTGATCGCCGCCTTCGACAGGGTTGAACAGCCGTATTTGAGCACCCCGCATCCCGGCCGGGTGCCGCGCTTTTCCGATTACGGGCAGTTGGCGCGCCGTGCCGAGTGGGATGTATCGGGAGACGCCGAATGACCACTCTTGCCGTCAGCGCCCGCGAGCGCGCGCAGGCCGAGCAACGGCTGGCGTCCGACCCCGGCGTATCGGCCTTCGTCGCCGCTTCGGCGGGGTCGGGCAAAACCAAGCTGCTGACCGACCGGCTGCTGCGGCTGATGTTGCAGCCTGGCACCGATCCGTCGCGTATTCAGTGTCTGACTTTCACCAAGGCCGCCGCCGCCGAAATGGCGCTGCGCTTGCAGCACACGCTGGGCCATTGGGTGACGATGCCGGATGCGGCGCTGGACAAGGCGTTGCGCGATTTGAACATTGCACCGGACGAGGCCCGCCGCACCGCCGCGCGCGCGCTGTTCGCCCGCGTGCTGGACCTGCCGGGCGGCATGCGGATCGGCACCATCCACGCCTTCTGCCAGTCGCTGCTGCGCCGTTTTCCGCTCGAAGCCCGGCTGTCGCCGCATTTTCAACTGGTGGACGACATCGAGGCGCGGCTGGCGCTGCGCGATGCGCGCGAGGACATGCTGGGGCAGGCGCATTCGGTGGAACGCGCCGCCGCCCTGCAAACCCTGGCTGGGCTGGCGACGGCGGATGGTTTCGGCAAGCTTGCCGCCGGGATGCAGAAGCATCGCGAGCGGCTGCATGCTGCCCTCGCGGACGGTGCGGAGCCATTGCGGCACCGGCTGGCGGCGGCGCTGGGCGGCGAGCCGGACGAAGCGGCGCTGATGGCGCGCGCGGTGAACTGGCCGGGCGAGGCGAAGCTGCGCGCTGCCTGCAAGGTCATCGCAGAAAAGGCGTCGCCCGCCACGGCTGAGCGCGGGGCGCGGATGCTGGCGTGGCTTGCACTGGATGCCGAGCAGCGCGGCGATTGCTGGGGCAAGTGGTGCGAGGAATTCATGCGCGGCGATGGCGAGCCGCGCGGCATGGGGGCGCTGCTGAACGTCAAGCTGGCCAAGGACCGCCCCGAGTTGGCCGATATTCTGGCGGAGGAACAGCAGCGCATCGCCGGCATCGAGGACGCCCGCCGGGCCGCCGGAACCGCCGCGATTTCCGCTGCACTCGCCAGTCTGGCTGCCCCGGTGATCGACGGATACGCGGCGCGCAAGTCCCGCGCCGCGTTGCTCGACTACGATGATTTGATCGCCGCCAGTTCCGGCCTGCTGATCGATCCGGGGGCCGCCTGGGTGCTGTACAAGCTCGATGGCGGCCTGGACCATTTGCTGCTCGACGAGGTGCAGGACACCGCACCGGCGCAATGGGACATCGCGGGCGCCCTGACCGCCGAGTTTTTCGCGGGCGAAGGCTCCCAGGACCGGCCGCGCACGGTGTTCGCTGTCGGCGACCGCAAGCAGTCGATCTACTCGTTCCAGGGCGCCGACCCGGATGAGTTCGAGCGCTGGCGCGGCTTGCTGCGCCAGCGCGTCATGGATGCCGGGGCGGCGTGGCGCGACGTGGCGCTGGATGTGTCGTTCCGATCCACCGCGCCTGTACTGGCGCTGGCCGATGCGGTGTTCGCCAGCCCGGAGGCGGCAGCGGGCGTGGTGCCGCCGGGCGAGACGCTGCGCCATTTCGCCGACCGGGCGGGCCATGCCGGGCGGGTTGAGTTGTGGCCGCTGACGCCTGCGCCGGATGTGGCGGCGGCCGAAGCGTGGTCGGTGCCGGATAAGAATCTGAGCGCCCGCAGCGCCATGCAGCGACTGGCCGACGGGCTGGCGGCCTGGATCGCCGAGCAGACCGGCGGCGGCGTGCTGCTGGAAAGCAAAGGCCGGCCGCTCGCCGCTGGCGACGTGCTGGTGCTCGTGCGGCGGCGCAACGATTTTACCCGCGCGCTGGTGCGGGCCTTGAAGGTGCGCGGCGTCAAGGTGGCGGGCCTGGACCGCATGGTGCTGACCGCGCAACCGGCGGTCGCCGATCTATTGGTGCTGTGCGACACGCTGTTGCTGCCGGACGACGATTTGTCGCTGGCCTGCGTGCTGACCAGCCCGCTCGGCGGCATTGACGACGACTCGCTGCTCGATCTTGCGGCGCAGCGCCGGGGCAGCTTGTGGGATGCGCTGCGCAGCCGGGCGGATGAGCGCCCCGAATGGCGCGCGGCGGCGGATCTGATCGCCACGTTGCTGGCCCGGGTGGATTACGCAACACCGCACGCGCTGCTGGTGGAGGCGCTCGGCCCGTTGGGCGGACGAGCCAAGCTGCTGGCACGGCTGGGGCCGGAGGCGGCGGAGCCGGTGGACGAACTGCTGAACGCCGCCCTGGCCTACGCGCAAAGCCACCCGCCGTCGCTGCAGGGCTTCGTGCACTGGCTGCGCCAGTCGGGGGCCGAGGTGAAGCGCGAGGCCGAAGGGGCGGGCGATCAGGTGCGCATTATGACGGTGCATGGCGCCAAGGGCTTGCAGGCCCCGCTGGTGATCCTGCCCGACACCACGGCGCTGCCGCCGGACGACGGGCCGCTGCTGTGGACGGAGAACGGATTGCCGGTCTGGGCTCCGCGCAAGGAGTTCTACTGCGCCAGTCTGGACGCGCTGCGCGCCGCTGCCGCCGCGCGCCGCGCCGAGGAACATAACCGGCTGCTGTACGTGGCGCTGACCCGCGCCGAGGACCGGCTGGTGGTGTGCGGCTGGCAGCCACGGCGCACGCCGCCGGGCGGTTGCTGGTACAATCTGGTCAGCGCCGGGTTCGCGGCGCTCGAAGCCGAGGCCGTGCCGTTCGACGCGGTGCCGGAGCCGTGGGAGGGCGCGCTGCTGACCCATGCCGCGCCGCAGGCCCGCGCGCCCGAACACGCCACCGCCAGGGCGCAAGACAGCAGTGCTGCCCCGCTGCCCGGCTGGACCGGCGGCGCGCCGCTGTGGCAACCGGCCGCACCGCCCGCCGAACCGGCGGTGCCGCAGCCGCTGGCGCCGAGCCGTCCGCAGGATGCAGCGCTCGGCCCGGTGCCGCAGGCGGCCTCGCCGCTCGATGAACTGGGCAGCGCGCCACGCTTCCGGCGCGGCCAGTTGGCGCACGCGCTGCTGCAGCATCTTCCCGAACTGCCCGAGGCGGATCGCCGGGATGCTGCGCTGCGCTACCTGTCAGGGCCGGGGCACGGATTGGGCAAAGCCGATGCGGCGGAACTGACCGGCGACGTGCTGGCGGTGCTGGCGCATCCGGATTTGACCGACCTGTTCGGCCCACACGGGCGCGCCGAGGTGCCGCTGACCGGCATGGTGGCGGGGCGCATCGTCGGCGGTCTGGTGGACCGGCTCGCGGTGCTGCCAGGCCGCGTGCTGATCGCCGACTACAAGACCAACCGCGCGGCGCCCGCCAGCGTGGCGCAGGTGCCGGTGCTTTATCTGCGCCAGATGGCCGCCTACCGTGCCGTGCTGCAAGCGATCTACCCGCAGCGCGCCGTGAGTTGCGCGCTGGTCTGGACGAGCGGCCCGCGCGTCATGCACCTTCCCGCAGCCTTGCTGGACCGCCATGCCCCCGGCGCGGAGTCGCCAGCTTGATCTTGCGCCGCAGGCCGCCCAACTCCCTCGCCAACCAGAATTCTTCGAAAGGTTCCTAGAATGAGCGCGAACACCAAGCCGGTTACCGATGCCAGCTTCGCCACCGACGTGTTGAAGGCCGAGGGCGCGGTGCTGGTGGATTTTTGGGCCGAATGGTGCGGCCCGTGCCGCGCCATCGCGCCGTCGCTGGAAGAAATCGGCGCCGAATACGCCGGTAAGTTGACCGTGGCCAAGGTGAACATCGACGAGAACCCGAATACGCCGAACACCTACGGCGTGCGCGGCATCCCAACGCTGATCCTGTTCAAGGACGGCAAGCAGGTTGCCACCAAGGTCGGCGCCGCGCCGAAAAGCGTGCTGAAGGAATGGGTCGCCTCGGCGCTCTGAAACCCATCCGCGATAGCCGCCGGGACCGTCCGGCGGCTGCTTGCGCCGCAATGCTGCCGGTTATATTTCGCGGATCAGATAAAATTCCAGCGGAAAGCTAGGCAATTTTTGATCGTATCGAAAATACAAGGAAATCGCGGAGTTTGAGGCTCGCAGCATCGTGATTGCTTCGTTGCCATGATTCCGCCACTGTCCGCTGAACGGTCATTGTAGGCGAAAGCATGGGATTGTTGGCTGCGATCAACCCGCTCTATTCGGTATCGGGGTTCGCCGTAGGGCTGCTGGTCGGGCTAACCGGGGTGGGCGGCGGTTCGTTGATGACGCCGCTGTTGGTGCTGCTATTCGGCATCCATCCGTCCACCGCCGTTGGGACCGATCTGCTGTACGCGGCGATGACCAAAAGCGTCGGCACGGCGGTGCACGGCTTCAACAAGAACATCGACTGGCGGGTCGTCGCCCGGCTGGCCAGCGGCAGCATTCCGGCGACTGCGGTCACCGTGCTGGTGCTGTCGCAACTGGGCGGCGGCGGCGGCGCCACCAAGCTGATCACCACGGTGCTGGGTGTTGCGGTGCTGATCACCGCCGTGCTGTTGCTGACGCGCGGCTGGCTGCTGTCGTACCTCGCCCGGTTTGTCCCGTCCGAAGGGCCGCGCAATGCCGCCGGGCTGACCGTGCTGACCGGCGTGGTGCTGGGCGTGCTGGTGTCGCTGTCGTCGGTCGGCGCCGGGGCGCTCGGGGTGACGGCGCTGTTCCTGATGTATCCGCGTATGCCGGCCAGCCGCATTGTTGGCTCGGACATCGCCCACGCCGTGCCGCTGACGCTGCTGGCGGGTGCGGGGCATTTCTGGCTCGGCCATATCGACTGGAATTTGCTGGCCTCGCTGCTGACCGGCTCGATCCCCGGCATCATTGTGGGCAGCATCATTGCGGTACGGGTGCCGGATGGGTTTATCCGTCCGGCGCTGGCCTGCGTGCTGTTACTGGTCGGCGGGCGGCTGGTGTTTTGAACTAGCTGGCGTCGGCCTTCAGCACTTCGCCCGCCAGATACAGACTGCCGCAAATCAGCACCCGTGCCGGTTCGCCAAATTTTGGGATGGCACGCAGCGCATCGGTGACGGTCGGGCCAATGCGGGCCACCCCGCCGGACGCCGCCACAATATCTTCCACCGGCTGCGCCAGATGCTGCCCCGGTTCAGCCACCGCCCACAGCGTGGTGGCGTGCGCCAGCAGCGGGCGGATGAAGCCTCCGGCATCCTTGGAGCGTTTCATGCCGGCGAGGACGTGCAATGGGCGATCGCGCCACGATGCCAAGTGCTGGCCGAGAATTTCGCCCGCCCCGGCATTGTGCCCGCCATCGAGCCACATCTCCCAGCCCGCCGGCAGCATGGCGGCCAGCCGACCGTGCAGCCGCTGCATCCGTGCAGGCCACTCGGCGCTGGCCAAACCGCGCGCCTGCGCCGTTGGCGGTATCAGCAGGCCGCTTGCCCGCATTGCCGTCAGCGCAATGCCCGCGTTGTCGATCTGGTGCGGCCCCGGCAGCGCCGGGCGCGGTAGGTCAAGCACGCCGGAACCATCGGCGTAGCGCATCCCTTCCGCCGTTGCCTCGGCCGTCCAATCCCGGCCGCGCGCCAGCAGCGTGGCGGCAACCCGGTCCGCGGTGGCCTGGATCACCGCCAGGGCCTCGGCTGGCTGGGCCCCGGTGGCGACCCACATGCCCGGCTTGATGATCCCAGCCTTTTCAGCGGCGATCTGTGCCAGCGTGTCGCCCAGCCAATCCTGATGGTCGATGGAAATCGACGTGATGGCGCCCGCCGCTGCCGGGGGAATGACGTTGGTGGCGTCCAGCCGCCCGCCGAGGCCGACTTCCAGCACGCAAAGCTCGGCCGGCGCACGGGCGAACAGCAACAGGGCGGCGGCGGTGATGACCTCGAACACCGTGATCGAGGCGCCGGCGTTGACTTGCTCGATCTGCTCCAGCGCGTCGGCCAGATCGGCGTCGCTCACCAGCGCGCCCGCGATGCGGATGCGCTCGTTGAAGCGCACCAGATGCGGCGAAGTGTAGACATGCACGCGCAGCCCGGCCGCCTCGGCCATCGCGCGCAGAAAGGCGCAGGTGCTGCCCTTGCCGTTGGTGCCCGCCACATGGATCACCGGCGGCAGCCGCCGCTCGGGATTGCCGAGCGTTGCTAGCAGCCGTTCCAGCCGCTCCAGGCTCAGGTCGATCATGCGCGGATGCAGCGCGTGCAGGCGCTCGACGATGGCGTCGAACCGCCCGCCGCGCGGAGCGTCGCTCATCCTCAGGCCGCCTGCGCGAGTTCCTTGACCCGCAGTAAGCCGATGATGCGCCCGAGCGTAGCCTGAAGATCGCCGCGCTTGGCCACCAGATCGACGATGCCGTGCTGGTGCAGGTATTCGGCGCGCTGAAAGCCGTCTGGCAGTTTTTCGCGCACCGTCTGCTCGATCACCCGGGCCCCGGCGAAACCGATCAACGCGCCGGGCTCGGCGATTTGAATGTCGCCCAGCATGGCGAAACTCGCGGTCACGCCGCCAGTGGTCGGATCGGTCAGCACCACAATGAACGGCAGCCCGGCTTCCTTGACCAACCTTGTTGCGATGATGGTGCGCGGCATCTGCATCAGCGAGACGGCGCCTTCCTGCATGCGCGCGCCGCCAGATGCGGTGAACACCACCAGCGGCGCATCTTGCAGCACCGCCAGCTTGGCGGCGGCGACGATGCCTTCGCCCACGGCCGCACCCATCGAGCCGCCCATGAAGTCGAAATCCATCACGGCGGCCACCGCACGCTGGCCGCCGATGCTGCCATGCGCCACGGCCAGCGCGTCGTCGGACTGGTTCTTGTCGCGCGCCGTTTTAAGCCGGTCGGTGTAACGCTGGCTGTCGCGGAAGCGCAGCGGGTCGGCCGGCACCTTTGGCAGTTCGATGCGGGTGAACGCGCCGTCGTCGAAGGTCCAGCGTAACCGCTCGGCCACCGAGGGACGCATGTGGTGGCCGCAGGACGAACAGACCTTCATCGCCTTTTCAAGCTCGGCGTGAAACATCATCTGCTGGCAGGATGGGCACTGGACCCACAGGTTCTCCGGCACGTCGCGCCGGCCAAGCAGCGTGCGGATTTTCGGACGGACGTATTCGGTCAGCCAGCTCATCGTCGCTCCCCTAAGCCGCCACGCGCGCGCCGCGCACTGCGTCGGCCAAGCCGCGAATCTGGTCCAGCACCAGCCGCACCGTGTTCGGGCCGGGGCGGCCATCAGCATCCAGGCTGCCTTGCAGCGTGTCGATCAACGCCGACGCGACCACCGCCGCGTCGGCCACCTGCACGGCTTCCGCCGCCTGCGCCGGGGTGCGCACGCCAAAGCCGATGGCAATCGGCAGATCGGTGTGGGCGCGCACCTTGGGCAGCGCGGTGTGCAGATCGGCGAGGCTGGCACTGCGCGTGCCGGTGATGCCGGTGATGCTGACGTAATAGACAAAGCCCGAACTGCCATCGAGCACCTTGGGCAGCCGCTGTGCGTCCGTGGTCGGCGCTACCAGCCGGATGATATCCAGCCCGTTGGCCGCCGCGAACGGCGCCATCATATCGGCTTCCTCGGTCGGCAGATCGACCACGATCAAGCCATCGACACCCGATGCGGCGGCATCGACGCAGAAGCGTTCCGCGCCATACGACAGGATCGGGTTCAGGTAGCCCATCAGAATGACCGGGATGGTGGTGTTCTCACGGCGGAATTCGCGCACCATCGCCAGCGTGTGCACCATCTTCGCACCCGCCTTCAGCGCCCGCTGCCCGGCGCGCTGAATGGTCGGCCCGTCGGCCATCGGGTCGGTGAACGGGCAGCCGATCTCGATCAAATCGGCCCCGGCGCCGGGCATGCCGCGCAGGATCGCCATCGAGGTGGCGGCATCCGGGTCCCAGGCTTCCAGGAACGGAATCAGCGCGCCCCGGCCCTCGGCCTTCAGCGCGGCAAAGCGGGCGGCAATGCGATGCGGGAAAGCGTGGGTCACAGCTTCACCCCCAGATGGCCGGCGACGGTGAAGATGTCTTTGTCGCCACGACCGCACAGGTTCATCAGAATGATCTTTTCCGGGCTCATCGCCGGCGCGATCTTTGCCACATGGGCGAGCGCGTGCGCCGGTTCCAGGGCCGGGATGATGCCCTCGGCGCGGCAGCATTGCTGGAATGCAGCCAGCGCCTCGTTATCGGTGGCTGCGACGTATTCGACGCGCTTGATCTCGTGCAGCCAGGAATGCTCCGGGCCGATGCCGGGGTAGTCCAGCCCGGCGCTGATGCTGTGCGCCTCTTCGATCTGACCGTCCTCGTCCTGCAACAGGTAGGTGCGGTTGCCGTGCAACACGCCCGGCCGCCCGCGCGACAGGCTGGCGGCGTGCTGGTGGGTGTCCAGGCCATGCCCTGCGGCTTCAACGCCGATCAACTGCACCGACGGATCGTCGAGGAACGGATGGAACAGCCCCATCGCGTTCGAGCCGCCGCCGATGGCCGCCACCGCCACATCCGGCAGTTTGCCCTCGGCTTCGTGCAATTGCAGCTTGGCTTCCTCGCCAATCACGCTTTGGAAGTCGCGCACCATCATCGGGTACGGATGCGGCCCGGCGACGGTGCCGATCAGGTAGTACGTATCGGTGACATTGGCGACCCAGTCGCGCAACGCTTCGTTCATCGCATCCTTCAGCGTGGCGGCGCCGGAGGTGACAGCCTTCACCTCGGCACCAAGCAGCTTCATGCGGAACACGTTCGGCGCCTGCCGCTCGACGTCGGTCGCACCCATGTAAACCGTGCAGGGCAGCCCAAATAGCGCGCAGACCGTGGCGGTCGCTACGCCATGCTGGCCGGCGCCGGTCTCGGCGATGATGCGCGTCTTGCCCATGCGGCGGGCGAGCAGGATCTGGCCGACGCAGGAATTGATCTTGTGCGCGCCGGTGTGGTTCAGCTCGTCGCGCTTGAAGTAGATCTTGGCGCCGCCGTACAGCTTGGTCAGCCGCTCGGCGAACCACATCGGGCTGGGACGGCCGACATAGTTCTTCAGCAAATAGTCGAGTTCGGTGCGGAAGGACGGGTCCGCCTTGGCGGTCTCGTAGGCCTGTTCCACTTCCAGGATCAGCGGCATCAGCGTCTCGGCGACGAAGCGTCCGCCAAAGCCGCCGAATTTGCCGCGCGCATCCGGTCCGGTGCGCAGGCTGTTGGCGCCGTGGACGGTGGCGCTGGGTGGGACGCGGGACGCGACTGTCGTGCTCAAGGCAAACCTCCGGGCAAGCGCGCGGTTTAGCGCAGTTGTCCGGTGTGGGACAGGGGGGCGGATGAGTGCCGATGGGGGCAACCCATCGGCGCCGAAAACTACCCGTAACGCCGATGGCGGCGCAGCCCGTCCAGCGGGTCGGAGCCCGTCACATCCGGCTGATACGCCAACGTCACTACCTGCAACGCTGCCCGCCACGGCGCGAGGTCCGCACCGTCCGGTACCACGGCGCTGGTAAAGCCGCAGCGCAGCGCGTGGCTGTACTGGTCGGGCAGCAAATGCCCGACCGCGCGGATTTCGCCGGTGTAGCCGTATCGCTCGCGCAGCGTGCGGGCGATGGTGAAGCCGCGGCCATCGCGGAATTTCGGGAACTCGATGGCCACCAGCGTGACCCGGTCCAGATACGGCGCGATGGCCTCGGGCGCAGTGCTGGAGGTTACTTGCACGCCCAATTCGGCATTGCGGCCCGCATCCACCGATGCGATGCGGGCCAGCGGGATCAGCGCGGGGGCGTCGGGCAGCACCGCGTCGTCGGCAACGGCGGTGAAGCGGTCGGCGACTGGCTGGCCAGACTCAAGCAACGGCATACAAAGCATCCTTGAACGGGGCCATGCCGACCCGGCGGTAGGCGTCGATGAACTTCTCGGCGGCGCTGGTGCGCAGGCCCAGATAGGTCTGGATGATGGTCTCCACCGCATCGACCACTTTGTCGTACGACAACGCCGCACCAACGATATCGCCAATGGCGGCGTCGTTGGTGGCCGAGCCGCCGAGCGTGATCTGGTAGAATTCCTCGCCTTTCTTATCGACGCCGAGAATGCCGATATGCGCCACATGGTGATGGCCGCAGGCGTTGATGCAGCCGGAAATGTTCAGGAACAATTGGCCGATATCGTATTGCCGTTCCAGGCTGCGGAACCGCTCTGACAGGTTCTGCGCCACCGGAATGGCGCGCGCATTGGCAAGGCTGCAATAGTCCAGGCCCGGGCAGGCGATGATGTCGGTCACCGTCCCAATATTCGGCGTCGCCAGATCGAGCGTAGCAAGCGCTTGCCACACTTCGAACAACTCGTCCTGGCGCACATGGGGCAGCACCAGGTTCTGAATGTGGCTGACGCGCACTTCATCGAACGAATAGCGGTCGGCCAGATCGGCCACCGCATCCATCTGATCCGCCGAGGCGTCGCCGGGCACCCCCCCAATCGGCTTGAGCGAGATTACCGCCGAAACATAGCCCGGCTGCTTGTGTGGGTGGGTGTTGTGCTCCACCCACGCGGCGAATGCCGCGTTCGCCGCCACCTGCTGCGCCAGCGTGGCTGCCGCGTTGGGCAGCACAGCAAACGGGGGTGGATCGAAATGCGCGCGGATCGCCGCGATCACTTCGGGGTCGATGCGGAATTTTTCCTTCGGGATCCAGGAGAATTCGCGCTCCACCATCTCGGTGAACTTCGCTGGGCCCACATCGCGCAGCAGAATCTTGATGCGCGCCTTGTGAATGTTCTCGCGCCCGCCGAGTGCGTTGTACACGCGCAGCACGGCTTCCATGTAGGCAAGGAAATCGTCCTCGCCGAGCCAGTCGCGGATCTTGTTGCCGATCACCGGCACCCTGCCTAGCCCGCCGCCGACCCACACTTCAAAGCCAATCCGGCCCTCGGCGTCGCGCTTCACCGCGAGGCCGATGTCGTGCACTTGAATAGCGGCGCGGTCCACCGCGGCGCCGGTGATGGCGATCTTGAACTTACGGGGCAGAAAGCTGAATTCCGGGTGCAGCGTCGACCATTGCCGCAGAATTTCGGCATAGACGCGCGGATCGACGCTCTCGTCCGCCGCCGCGCCGGCATATTCGTCGGTGGTGACATTGCGGATGCAGTTGCCGCTGGTTTGGATGGCGTGCAGGTCAGCTTCGGCCAACGCGGCCAGCGCGTCGGGCGCTTCGACCAGTTTGATCCAGTTGAATTGCAGATTCTGCCGGGTGGTGAAGTGGCCGTAGCCCCGGTCGTAGGTGCGCGCGACATGGGCGAACTGGCGCATCTGCTGCGAGCTGAGAATGCCGTACGGCACCGCGCAGCGCAGCATGTAGGCGTGCAACTGCAAATACAGCCCGTTCATCAGCCGCAGCGGCTTGAACTCGTCCTCGGTCAGCGCGCCGGCCAGCCGGCGCTCCACCTGGCCGCGAAACTCGGCGATGCGTTCTTGCAGGAACGCCCGGTCATACGCGTCGTAGTGGTAGATTCCGGCGCGGGTGCTTTGCTGCGGAATGGCGAGCTCGGCGAAGCTGTCGGCGATATCCATGTGCGGTCCCGATCCGGTCAGGCGGCTGCGGCGGTGAGGATGCTCGGTCCGTCGGCGCGGAAGCGTTCGCGCGAGCGCAGCGGCGCAGGGCCGGCCGGGGTCGCGGCCACTTCGACGACGTAAGCGCCAACCACCATTTGCGCCGCCTCGGCCTTGGCGGCCACGGCCATGCCCGCGTCGGCGGCGTCGCCGAGGAAAATGGCGGCGTCAGCCACGCGCTCGCTCCATTGGCCTTCGGCGCCGAGGCTGGCCCCGGCCAGCCATACCACGCGGCCATCGCCAAGACGGTTGGCGGTAATCACCAGCGGCTGCGCGGCACCCTTGGCTTTCACCTTGGCTTGCATGGATATCACAGACCTTTATCGTAGAATTACGCTGTCGCATGTCATATAAGAAAATCCACGCAGACAAAAGCGGAATATGACGCCGCCCAGCCATGCTGACTGCTGGCCCTAAAGTTTGCGTAACAGCCGCAGAAGCACAACATAGGCGGCATCCCAGGGCAGCGCCGGTATTTCGCGCAGCCGCCAATACCAGCGGCGGCAGGTATCGCGCGCCGCAGGGCCGGGCGGCGGAGTGGCGGGCCAGGCCTTCAACCCGGCGAGCCACAGCAACACCACGCAGCGCGGCAGATGGTAGCGGTCGGTGGCCGCGAACACGGTCCCAGTCCGTCCCGCGAGCAGGCGGCGCACCGCGCGCACCGAGGCGACGGTGTCGCGCGACGCCGGGTCGGGCAGAATATCCGTGGCCGGTACGCCAAGCTGGCCGAGCAGCCGCGTCATCACTGCCGCTTCGGCATCGCCATGGCGGCCAATCCCGCCGGTCGGCACATACAGCGGATGCTGGCCTGCCGACTGCAACCGCTGGCCGAACCGTGCCGCCGCCTCCACTCGCCGCCGCAGCGCGCCGCTGGGGCTGCCATCGGCGCGCACCGCCGCACCGAAAATCACGATTGCGGGAGCGCCGGGCAGCGGGCTGCCAGCAGGGGGTGTGACAAAGGCCATGCGTCCGCTTAGACCGATGCCATGCGGCAAGCCAATACACGCGGCTATTTCGGGATCGGGGTCGAGGGCGTCTCCAAGTCGGCCAACGTCGGCGCGCTGCTGCGCACGGCGCATGCCTTCGGCGCCTCGTTCTGCTTCACCATTGGCGCCGGATTCGACGCCCGCGCCGGGCGCACCGCCGACACCGCCGATACCCCGGTGCATGTGCCGCTGTGGCGCTACCCTAATTCCGGCGCGCTGGCGCTGCCGCAGGGCTGCATCCTGGTCGGCGTCGAACTGCTCGACGAGGCCACCGAACTGCCGAGTTTCCGTCATCCGCTGAGTGCGGCCTATGTGCTCGGCCCGGAACGCTCCGGCCTGTCGCCCGAGGTACTGGCGCAGTGCCGCCATGTGGTGCGCATCCCCACCAAGTTTTCGCTCAATCTGGCGGTGGCCGGGGCGCTGGTGCTGTACGACCGGATGTTGCAGCACGGCCGTTTTGCCGAGCGCCCGGTGGCCAGTGGCGGCGCGCCGCCCCCGCCGCCGGCCGCGAGCCACGGCGACCCGGTGTTCCGCCGCTATTTCCCTGGCTGGGTGGCCAAACGCGGTGAACCTGCGAACGACGCGGAGACATGACGCACCCGCGCTTGTTCGGCGCGGGTGCAGCACGTATTTCTGCCGCCATGCGCCATTGCCCTTTTGCCATCCGCCTCGGCCTCGCCGGGCTCGTGTTCGTGTCCGCCTTGGCCCCCGTGCTGCCCGGGACCGCCAGCGCCGCCAGCACGGCCAAAGCCGCCAAGTCCCCGGCCAAGCCCGCGGGGCCGAAGAAGGTCGGCGCGTTCGATGATTGGACGGTGGCGACCAACAAGGAAGCCGGGCAGACCGTGTGCTACGCTTTTACCCGCGCGTTGCCTCCGGCCGCCGGGACTGCGATTGCCGGACGCGGCGACGTGGTGCTGACCGTGACCGAACGCCAGGGCGGCCGCGACGCGGTGGCGATCAGCGCCGGGTTCACCTATGCCGCCAACGCCGCCGTGACCGTGTCGGTCGATCCGGTGACGCTGGATTTCTACACGTCGCAGCGCTCGGCCTTCGCCCGCGACGGCCATGCGGCGGTGCTGGCGTTTGCCAAGGGCAAGCAGGCGGTGGCGCACTCGCCGGGGCCGAAGGGTGCGGTCAACGACGCATTCAGCCTGAAAGGTTTCTCCGCCGCTTACGCCGCCATCGTGAAGGCCTGCCCGGCCGGCAAAGCCGCGCCATGAGCGCCGCTCTCGATCTGACCGAGGCCGAACGGGTCCGCATCCTCGCCAAGACCGCCCGCTTCAACCCGCCGCCCGCGCAACTCGCCGATGGGCGGCGCGATCTGGTTGGGCTGTCGCGCGAGGAACTGATCGCCGAACTCGCCGCCATCGGCGAAAAACCGTTCCGCGCCAAGCAGTTGTGGCACTGGATCTACCACCAGGGCGTCACCGATTTCGGCAAGATGTCCACCATCGCGCGGCCGTTGCAGGAAAAGCTTGCCGAGCAGTTCATCGTCGGCCGTCCCGAACCCGCCATCGTGCAGACCAGCGAGGACGACACCCGCAAGTTCCTGTTCCGCTTCCGCGACGGGCAGGAGGCCGAGACCGTCTACATCCCGGACCGCGAGCAGGATCGCGGCGCGGTGTGCATCTCCTCGCAGGTCGGCTGCACGCTGTCCTGCCGCTTCTGCCACACCGGCACGCAGACGCTGGTGCGCAACCTGGGGGCGGCGGAGATCGTCGGCCAGTTCATGGCCGCGCGCGACAGCTACGGCGAATGGCCCAGCCCGCACGGCGAAACCCCGCGCCTGCTGTCCACCATCGTGCTGATGGGCATGGGCGAGCCGTTGTACAATTATGAGAATGTCGCCAAGGCGATGCGCATCGTGATGGACGGCGAGGGCATCGGCCTGTCGCGCCGCCGCATCACCCTGTCCACGTCAGGCGTGGTGCCGATGATGGACCGCGCCGGGGCGGAACTGGCGGTCAACCTTGCGGTATCGCTGCACGCGGTGCGCGACGACCTGCGTGATGAGATCGTGCCGCTGAACCGCAAATACCCCATCGCCGAGTTGATGGCTGCCTGCCGCCGCTACCCGGCCGCGTCCAACGCGCGCCGCATCACCTTCGAGTACGTGATGCTGAGGGGCATCAACGACAGCCCGGCCGACGCGCATGAACTGATCCGGCTGATTGCCGGCATTCCGGCCAAGGTGAACCTGATCCCGTTCAACCCGTGGCCCGGCAGCCCGTACGAGACCAGTTCCGGCAACGCCATCGACCGCTTCGCCGGTATCGTGATGGACGCTGGATTTTCCTCGCCGGTGCGCACGCCGCGCGGGCGCGACATTCTGGCCGCTTGCGGCCAGCTTCGCACCGAAAGCCGCCGCGAGCGGGCCGGGGATGCGCAGGCGTAGGCCTGTCACCAAACATTGCCCTTGGCGCGGCAGGGCAGCGGTCCTAATGCCCGCGTTATGGACGTGATCGCCGCCGACTCCCTCACCAAGCGCTACGGCGCGACACTCGCGGTGGATGGGATCAGTTTCTCCGTGCCGCAAGGCGAGACGGTCGGGTTGCTTGGCGGAAATGGCGCGGGCAAGACCACCACGATTGCCATGCTGCTCGGCCTGCTGATCCCGACCTCGGGCAGCGTCCATATGCTCGGCCACGATATGGCCAAGGACCGCTTCGCGGCGCTGGCGCGGATGAATTTCTCCTCGCCCTACGTCTCGCTGCCGCACCGGCTGACGGTGGAGCAAAATCTGCGGGTTTACTGCCACCTGTACAATGTGCCGCACGCCACCCGCCGGATCGGCGAATTGGCCGACGAGTTGGACCTGCACGGCCTTCTGAAGCGCATGGCGGGCGAGTTGTCGGCGGGGCAGAAGACCCGCGTGGCACTGGCCAAGTCGTTGATCAACAAGCCAGATGTGCTGCTGCTCGACGAGCCGACCGCGAGCCTGGACCCGGACACCGGCGATCTGGTGCGGACCTGGCTGGAGCGTTACCGGGCTGCCAGCGGCTGCACTATTCTGCTCGCCTCGCACAACATGCCGGAGGTCGAGCGGCTGTGCTCGACGGTATTGATGATGAAGCAGGGCCGCATCGTCGACCGTGGCACCCCGGCCGATTTGCTGGCGCGCTATGGGCGGGAGAATCTGGAAGAGGTGTTCCTCGACATCGCCCGCAATCGGGGTGCTGTGGCGGAGGCGCTGTGATGCTCGGCATATATGCCTCGGCGCGGCGCATCTGGGGCCTGATGTATCGGCACATCTCGCTGTATCGCGCTTCCTGGCCGCGCCTGCTGGAACTGGCTTACTGGCCGACGCTGCAAGTGTGCATTTGGGGTTTCACCGCCAGCTTCTTCGCCGCCCGGCTCGGCAGCCCCGGCATGGTGGCGGCAGGCGGGCTGCTCGGCGGCGTGCTGCTGTGGGAAGTGGCGCTGCGCACCCAAATGGGCCTCGCGATGGGATTTCTGGAGGAAATCTGGTCGCGCAATCTGGGCCACGTTTTCGTCAGCCCGTTGCGGCCGCTGGAATTGGTCGCGGCCTTGGTCGGCATGTCCGCCCTGCGCTTGCTGGTCGGCTTGATCCCGGCGGTGCTGCTGGCGTGGGCGCTGTATGCCTTCAACATCTTCAGCCTCGGGCTGGTGTTGATCCCGTTCGTGCTCAATCTGATGGCGATGGGCTGGTGGGTGTCGCTCGGCGTGATCTCGCTGATTCTGCGCCACGGTGCCGGCGCAGAGGCGCTGGCGTGGTCGGTGCTGTTCGGCCTGACGCCGTTTTCCGCCGTGTTCTACCCGGTCAGCGTATTGCCCGCCTCGGTGCGGCCGATAGCACTGGCGCTGCCGTCCTCGCATGTGTTCGAGGGAATGCGTGCGGCGATGGCCACCGGTGCCGTCGCCTGGGACCATCTGGCCTGGGCCACCGGGCTGAACATAGTTTGGCTGCTGGCGGGCGGCGTGTTGTTCGCCCAGCAATTCCGGGCCGCGCGGCATCGCGGCGCCCTGCTTTCCATCGGCGAGTGACCGTAGCATGACCGAGACAAGACTCTGGCTGATCCGCCACGCACTGGTGGAGGAGAACGCCCGCCTGATCGTCTACGGCACGATGGACGTCGAATTGTGCCCGCACACGCTGCAAGCGCAGACGGCGATGTATGCCGCCCTGGCCCGCCGCCTGCCGCGCCCGGCGCGCTGGCTGGCGAGCCCGCTGATCCGCACCCAGCGTACGGCAGCCGCGATCTTCCAGGCGGGTTACCCCGAGCAGGAACTGGAAATCGTCCCGGGCCTGATCGAACTGGATTTCGGCACCTGGCAGGGCATGGAGCACCACGAGGTGCCGCCGCTGCTGCAACAGCCGCCGCATGCTTTCTGGCCGCTGTCCGGCACCGAACGTCCGCCCGGCGGCGAAAGCATGGCCGATGGCATCGCGCGCATGGGCGAGACCATCGAGCGGCTGGCGCGTACCTATGCCGGCGAGGACATCGTGGCGCTGACGCATGGCGGCGTGATACGTGCCGCCGTGGCGCACGCGGTCGGGCTGAGCCCAGACAACGCGCTGCATTTCTCGGTGGAGAATATCTCGCTGACCCGGCTGGACCGGCTGGAGCGCGGCTGGCGGGTGGCATGCGTGAACGAATTGCCGGGAGTGTAGAACTGCGTGAGTCCCACCATTCTGCCGGCGTTGCACGCGCAAGAATGGACAGAGCGGCGTGGGCTGGATGTGCGCTGGGTCGAAGCAACGGTCATCCAGCCCAACTTTGGCAGCCCAACTTTGGCAGGCCGGATGCGGGCGATCCGCCGCTGGTGCGGACCGCCGCCGAACAGGCCGCAGGGTCAACCGGCGGCGTGCTGCTCGCCGCCCGGCTCCAGCCCGGTGTTGACGAACAGCGCCGCCACCGGGATTTCAATCCCGATTTCCGGCAAATGCAGCGTGTCTCCAGCAGTCAACGCGGTCGTGGTCCAGTCGGCACCCGCCTCAGCGCGCGCGTGCACCGTCAGCGCGGCGCTGGCGTATTCGATGATGATGTAGCGGCGGATCGAGGCGACCGCGCGGTATTCCAACAGTTTGACGATGCGGTCGATGTGGCCGGATGGGGGGCTGAGCACCTCGAACACGACGACCAAGCCCGGTACTTCACGGGCCATGTCATCGACTTTGGTGCAAGTCACCAGAGCATCCGGGTAGCGAACGGCATCGCCCACCGTGCGCAGGCCAGCATCCGGACCAAGCGGGCGGCATGTGCCGCCGCAGAGGCGCTCGCGCAGCGCCGCGTAAAGATTCATAGCGATTTGGCTGTGTCTTACCGTGCCGCCGGTCATCGCCACCGGTTCGAAGCCATCGAACTCGAAGCGTTCGCCCTGGGCCTCGGCCCAGTCGAAAAAGGCCGCCCGCGTCATGCGCGGCCTGCCGAGGGACATGCTCATGCCGACAATATACCACGCGGCGGGGCGGCCACAGCAAATATTGGCGCTAGCGGCTGGCCAGCCGCACCGGGCGCATCAGCGGCAGCATGGCGGCCAAGGCTGCGAACAGCAGCACCACTTCGATCACATACACCAGATCGTAGCCCGCCGCCGGGCCGAACGCCGCACCGGCCTGCTGGGCCGCCACCACATCGCGGATGATGCCGCCGAGCGCCACGCCGACACCGGCCGCAGTTGCTTGCACCGCGCCCCAGGCGCCGAGCGCCAGTCCGGTTTGGTCCTGCGGCGCCAAGTTCATCGTCGCCGTTAGCGTGCCATGGCCGAACAAGCCGCCGCCGAAGCCGATCAACGCAGTACCCACGCCGAACAGCAACGCCGAGTCGGCCGGTGCGGCGGCAATCACCGCGATAAACGCCGGCACCCCTAGCAATGCGCCGTAGCTGGCCATGCGGAACGGGTCAGCGCCCCGGCTTAACACCCGCGAGGCCCAGGCGAAGCCGAGCAGGCCGCCAATCGCCAAAGTGGCCGTCAGTTTGGTGGTGGAGCCAACCGTCAGGTGCAGGATTTGGCCGCCGTACGGCTCCAGCAGCACGTCTTCCATGCTGAAACCCATGGTGCCCAGACCCACGGCGACGAGGCGGCGCACCGCGTGGCCGCCTTGGACGAAATTATCCCACGATTCCTTGAAGGTTGGCTGCGTCCTGGTCGATCTTGCGCGATTGGGATTGCGGGTTTCCTGTTTCCACAGCGCTATTGAGTTCAGCACCATGGTCACCACGGCAGCCCCCTGGATCACCTGCACCAAGCGGGCCGGGGTGAAATCCGCCAGCAACAGACCGAAGATCAGCGCGCTGGCGATCATGCCGAATAGCAGCATGACATACATCAGGCCCACGACTTTCGGCCGCGCCTCGGCAGGGGCCAAATCCGTGGCCAGCGCCAAACCCACGGTCTGCACCGTGTGCAGCCCAGCACCAACCAAAAGAAATGACAGAGCGGCACCGGCATGGCCAAGCCAAGCAGGTGCGTTGTGCGACTCGCCACCGCCGGACAGCACCAGCAGCGCGAACGGCATGATGGCCAAGCCACCGAATTGCACCATCGTGCCGCGCCAGATAAATGGCACCCGGCGCCAGCCAAGAGCAGAGCTGTGATTGTCGGAACGGAAGCCGATCAGCGCGCGAAACGGTGCGAACACCAGCGGCAGCGAGATCATGATGCCGACCAGCGAGGCCGGGACATCCAACTCGACGATCATGACGCGATTGAGGGTGCCGATCAGCAGCACCAGCGCCATGCCGACGGAAACTTGAAATAGCGACAGCCGCAGCAAGCGCGACAGCGGCAGATCATCGGTGGCGGCATCAGCAAACGGCAGAAAGCGAGGACCGAGTTCAACCCAGGTCCGCATCACCTTTTCGCTGACACGATTCATCGGTCATGCAACTCCCGCAGCTGCGGACTAACGCGCCAACCAGACAGCCAAAGGCCGGGACCGTGCGATCCCGGCACTCTGGCAACCTGTCCAGCGTCCGGCGGCCTTAGCCGATCGTCACGCCGGGAATGCTCGGCGCGGCCGGCACGATCATGCTGGTCGAGATCTTGGCCTTGCCGTTCAGGAACGCCGGATACCACGCGGTGTGCGTGAGGACGGCGGCATGCACGAGCAGTGCGGTGATGGCAACGGCGCCCAGCATCAGGGGCACGCCGATGCTCGGCTTCACCACCAGCCAAATACGAGCTTGGTTCATGTCTAACTCCCTATTAGTAGTGCAGCCAGGGCGAGAAGGCGAAGGCAAGGACGTGCGCCAGCAGGGCTATAAAGCCGAAGGTGCGCGTGCCATCGATAATATGCTTGTGAAGCTCTTCGGCTTCGGCGAGCGTCAGGCCAGTTGGCCAGACTTTGGAAGCATCACCCGACATAAACAAACCTCCATCAAGGACCGAGACGACAATCGTGCTTAACCCGCACGCGGGGTCGATTGGCCGCTGCCACGCGAACGCCGCCATGACAGCAGCAAGCTATTTCGCGTCCCCTCGTGGCGCCGATGGCTTCAGTCGCCTCACACATCTGGGTCTGAAGAGAGATCCTGATGCGGAATGTCCGATGAGATGCGCCTTGTTAGTAACCTCGTATTTTCGCCAGTGTCATTCTAATCTGACGACATAAGCTGTCAATCTAATCTGACACTAGCGCAAAATTCCGTGCCGAATTTATCTGGCTGGCGTTGCGCGCATCGCCCGATTGGCGTTCTGCCACGTCCGAACCAACCGATTCCCATCTGCAGACGCTCGTTGGACCGAGCATCTGCCATCATTGCGACAGATGCAGCCAGGGCGAGAATATCGCAGCGAAGAAGTGAGCAAACAGAGCGATCACCCCGAATGCGCGAGTGCCTTCGATAATATGCTTGTGAAGCTCTTCTGCTTCAGCAAACGTCAGACCGGTCGGGTAGACTTTGTCGGGATCACCGGACATAGCATGAACTCCCTAGAACATCGCAAACGACACTCGTACTTCACCCGCACGTGGGTCTTTGTGACCGAACCAACGCGAGTGCTTTATCTGCACTCCCAATTCGGCCAAGACGGCTGCCGCATGAACAATCGCAGCAACCCCCACCGCGCCAATTCGCCCAATCCGGTGCTCGCCGGGAATCATTGTGGCATGCTGGCGTACTGTTAGTTGTACCAAGCGTTCATGACAGTGTCAGCATAGCCTGACACTCCACTCTGTCAACTCGGTCTTACAAAAAATTTAGCAGCTATACGGCATCGAAAACGCCAAGGATTCCAATTCATTGCCGTCGCGTTGGCGCGCGCTTGGTCGAGCGCCGTTCGCTGAGCGGCCGGCAGGTCCGCCATGCCAGCAAATCGAACCCTGCGTGCTCAGCGCATCAGACCAGCGAATATTCGACTTCCGCGGTGTAGACCGAGGCTTCCTTGCCGAGCTGCGAACTGAACAAGGTAAAGTGCTCCACCGCCACCGGGGCGGCGCGGAACAGATTGTTCGCCTGAACGAAGCTGGCAAGTTTGGCTTCAGCCGCGTTTTCCAGCCGCGCCAGCGTCACGTGCGGCGCAAACCGGCGGCGCTCTCGCTCCAGCCCGGCGCGCTGGCAGGCGGTTTCGATCTTGCTCTGCAACAAATAGAGTTGTGGGTTGCGTTCAACGCCGGCCCATAGCTGCACTGGCCGTCCGGCCTTCTCAAAGGTCCCGATTCCGGTCAACGACACCGTGAACCGCCGGACTCGCAGGGCCGCCAGCGCGTGGTCGATCTCTTCAGCCTGATGCGCCACGACTTCCCCAATGAATCGCAGCGTGATGTGGTAATTTTCCGGCGGAACCCAGCGCGCGCCCGGAATGCCGCCCGCCAGTCCGGACAGACGCTCGCGCAGCTCCCACGGCAGATCCAGCCCGGCGAACAGCCTCACCGCACGGCGGCCTTGGCAAGCAGTTGCACGACCAGCGGCAGTATCCGCGCCACCACGCGCCGCACGCCGGCGGGGTTGGGGTGGATATGGTCGGGCTGGTTCAAATCGGCCACTGCGGCCACGCCCTCCAGAAAGAACGGGTCGTAGATCAACCCTGGCCGCCCGCCGAGCTGGTCGAACACGGCGCGGAACTCTGCCCCGTACTCGGCCCCCATATTCGGCGGCGCATACATGCCAGTCAGCAGTACCGGGATGTGCTTGGCGGCCAGCGCATCCAGAATCGCCGTCAGATTGTCGCGGGTTTCCTTCGGGTCGGTGCCGCGCAGCGCGTCGTTGCCGCCGAGCTCGACCAGCGCTGCGTCCGCCCCATCTCCCAGCGCCCCATCTCCCAGTGTCCAGTCGAGTCGCGCCCGTCCGCCTGCCGTGGTGTCGCCGGACACCGCGCCGTCGATAATGGTCACGTCTTGCCCAGCACGGCGCAGCGCGGCGGCCAACTGCACCTCGAAGCCATCGGCGGCGGCAAGGCCGTAGCCCGCCGACAGCGAATCGCCCAGCACCAGCAGGCGCGGCGGCGCGGCCTGTGCTTCGGTCCAGGTGAACAATGCGAAAGCCAACGCCAGCAAGGCTTCCCGCAACCGGGCATGCAGGCCATATCGTGCTGCCATGGATATCATCGCGACACCTCCGGCCCCGAATGCCACCGCCATCTCATCGTCATCGAGCCTGGTGCGGGTGCGGGATCTGCAACTGACCGTGCCCGCCTCGGCTGGGCCGGTCAACATTCTGCGCGGTATCGACCTCGATGTCGCGGCGGGCGAAGCGGTGGGGATCGTCGGTCCGTCCGGGTCCGGCAAGACCAGCCTGCTGATGGTGCTGGCCGGGCTGGAGCGGGCCAGCGGCGGCAGCGTGCAGGTCGCCGGGCACGAACTGACCAGGATGAACGAAGACACGCTGGCCAGGCTGCGGCGCGAGCATGTCGGCATCGTGTTCCAGGCGTTCCATCTGATGGCCAGCATGACGGCGTTGGAAAACGTCGCGGTGCCGTTAGAACTGGCGGGCGTGGCCGATGCGATGGCGCGCGCCGAGGCCAGCTTGAAAGCGGTTGGCCTGGGGCACCGGCTGACCCACCTGCCCGGCCAGCTTTCGGGCGGCGAGCAGCAGCGCGTGGCGCTGGCCCGCGCCTTCGCGCCCCGCCCGCGCCTGCTGCTGGCCGACGAACCGACTGGGAATCTGGACCGTGCCACCGGAGCCGCAGTGATGGATCTGCTGTTCGACCTGCGGGCCCAGGCGGGCACCACACTCTTATTGATAACGCACGATGCCGGACTGGCCGCGCGTTGCAGCCGCATCGTGTCGCTGGCCGACGGGCGGGTGGTTTGAAGCTCGCTCTTACGCTGGCGCGGCGCGAGCTGCGCGGCGGGATGCGCGGGCTGTGGATCGTGCTCGCGTGTCTGGCGCTCGGCGTGACCGCGATTGCCGCAGTCGGCACGCTGCGCGAGGGCATCGCGCGCGGGCTGGCGGCGGACGGGCGGCAAATCCTCGGCGGCGATCTGGAAGTGCAGGGCGGTTCGCAGCCGTTGCCGGACACGCTGCGCGACTGGCTGCGCGGGCGCGGCGCGCGCGTGTCCGAAACGGTGACCATGCGCTCGATGTTGATCGCTCCGTCCGGCGAGCGGATGCTGGTCGAATTGAAGGCGGTCGATGAAGCCTGGCCGCTGGTTGGCAGCGCCGCGTTCACCCCGGCGCAGCCGGTTTCCAGCGCGATTGGCAATAGTGATAACACATACGGTATCGCCACCGAGGCGCTGGTCGCCGAGCGGCTCGGCTTGCATCCCGGCGACCGGGTGCGGCTGGGGGCCGCCACGCTGCAATGGCGCGGGTTGCTGGCATCCGAGCCGGACCGGGTGGCCAGCCCGTCCATTCTCGGGCCGCGCGTGCTGATCGGCGCGGCGGCGCTGCCTGCCACCGGACTGCTGCAACCGGGCGCCATCGTCGAGCATCATCTGCGCGTGGCCTTGCCGCCGGGTGCTGACATTGCCGCGACCGTGACCGCGTTGCGCGCGGCATTTCCGGACACCGGCTGGCGCATCCGCGACACCAGCAACGCCGCCCCAGGGGTGACGCAATTCATCGAGCAGACCAGTCTGTTCATGACCCTGGTCGGGCTGACCTCGCTGCTGGTCGGCGGCATCGGCGTGGCCAATGGCGTGCGGGCGTGGCTGGAGGCACGGGCGAGAGGGATTGCCACGCTGCGCTGCCTGGGCGCGTCGCCGCGTTTGGTGTTCATCGTTTGCTTGATCCAGGTGATGGCGCTGGCCGCCCTGGGCGTGTTTTGCGGACTGCTGGCCGGGGTGTTGTTGCCGGTGGCGGCGGTGCATCTGCTGGCCGATGTGCTGCCGGTGCCGCCGCGTTTGGGCGTGTTCGCCGGGCCGCTGGCGTTGGCGGCGGCGTACGGTTTGCTGACGGCGGCGGCGTTCGCGCTGTGGCCGCTGTCGCGCGCCATGCGGATTTCCGGTGCTGCGCTGTTCCGCGACGCGCTGCTGCCCGTGGGCGGCTGGCCGCCCCGCGCGCTGCTGGCGGTGAACGCGGCGCTGGCGCTGGCGCTGGTGGCGCTGACAGTCGTCACCTCGGCCGAGCGCGGTTTTGCGCTCGGTTTCTGCGGCGCGGCTTTGGCCACGCTGGCGTTGTTTCGCGGCGGCGGCTGGGCGCTGATGCGGATCGCCGCGCACGCGCCGCGCCTGCGCGCGCCGTGGGCCCGGCTTGGCATCGCTAACTTGCACCGTCCGGGGGCATCCACGCCGCTGATGCTGGTCTCGGTGGGGCTGGGGCTGACCACGCTGGCCGCCGTGGCGCTGGTGCAAGGCAACGTGCAGCGGCAGGTGCTGGAGCAGATGCCCGCGCGGGCGCCGAGCTTTTTCTTCATCGACATCCAGAACAGCCAGATGCCGGCGTTCCGCGCGCTGACCGAGGCGACCAAAGGCGTTACCGCCGTCGACGAAGTGCCCAGCCTGCGGGCGCGGGTAGTGGCGGTGAAGGGCGTGCCGGTGGACCAGTTGCATGTCGCGCCGGAAACCGCCTGGGCATTGCGCGGCGACCGTGGGCTGACCTACGCGGGCGCCATGCCCGAGGGCACGCGGTTGACGGCGGGCGCTTGGTGGCCGGCCGATTACAGCGGCAAGCCGTTGGTCTCGTTCGATGCTGGGCTGGCCAAGGGCTGGGGTGTTGCGGTGGGCGACGTCATCCGGGTCAATGTGCTGGGCCGCGACATCGACCTGACCGTGGCCAGCCTGCGCGACATCGCGTGGCGCACGCTCGGCATCAACTTCACCATGGTTGCTAGCCCCGGATTGCTGGAGCACGCGCCGCACACCCATATCGCCACGGTGCGCGCCGCGCCTGCGGTGCACGGCGCGTTGCTGCGCGCGGTCACCGACGCATTTCCCAACGTGTCCGGCATCCGGGTGGCCGATGTGCTGCAAGCCGTCTCAGTGCTGCTCGGCCAGATCGCGGGCGCCCTGGCGGCAACCGGGTCGCTGACGCTGGCCTCCGGCGCCTTGGTGCTGGCGGGCGCGGTGGCGGCAGGGCAGCGGCGGCGGGTGCAGGAAGCGGTCATCCTAAAAAGCCTCGGCGCTACGCGGTCTCAAATCCGAGCGGCGTGGCTGGTCGAGTTTGGTATTTTGGGTCTCACCGCTGGGCTGATCGCGTCTGCGGTGGGCACGGCGGCCAGTTGGGGGGTGGTGCATTTCGTGATGCACACCGATTGGGCGTTCCTGCCGCTGACCCTGGCAGTGACCGTGCTGTCCTGCGTGGCGCTGATGCTAGGTTTCGGCTATGCTGGCACAGCGGCAGCCTTGCGCGCCAAGGCGGCACCGCTGTTACGCAACGAATAGTGGCGCGCGGCTTGCGCCTGGATTGCGGCGAATTAGCTTGAACGGCGGCTTGGCCGTTCCAGATTTGTTGAATGAACGGGCAGAGTTGCCCGCAAGGGGAACCGGAAACCATGGCTATCAGTCCCGACTATCGGACCTACACGGGTGCGCAGACCGCCCAATCCGCGGCGGTCTTGGACGCGGGCCTGCGCGCTTACATGCTGCGCGTTTACAACTGGATGACATCTGGCCTGCTGCTGACCGGCATCGTCGCCTACGGCATCGCCAATACCGGCTTGATCTCGTCGTTCTACGCCCCGGTGCAGACGGCGCGCGGTATCGCTATCCAGCCGACCGGCCTCGCGTACGTCGCGATCTTCGCGCCGCTGGCGTTCGTGATGGTGCTGAGCTTCGGCGTCAACAAGCTGAAAACCACGACCGTGCAGGCGCTGTTCTGGGCGTTCTGCGTGGCGATGGGCGCCAGCCTGACCAACATCTTCCTGCAATACACCGGCGAAAGCATCGTCCGCACCTTCTTCATCACGGCGGCGACCTTCGGCGGCATGAGCCTGTACGGTTACGCCACCAAGGCCGACCTGACCAAGATGGGCAGTTTCCTGATGATGGGCCTGATGGGCGTCATCATCGCGGGCGTGGTGAACATGTTCCTGGGCAGCGCCGGCTTGCAGTTCGCCATCAGCATTATCGGCGTGCTGGTGTTCGTTGGTCTCACCGCCTACGACACCCAGCGAATCAAGTCCGACTACGTGCAGTTCTCGTACGCGCAGGGTTCGGACATCGCCGCCCGGCGCAGCGTTTACGATGCGCTCGGCCTGCTGCTGAACTTCATCAACCTGTTCATGCTGCTGCTGCAACTGACGGGTAACCGCAACAGCAACAACTAAGCTGCACGACGCCCCTCGGATACGAAAAAGGCCCCGGATCGCTCCGGGGCCTTTTTTCATTGCCACAGCTGTCCGCGATGCAGCGATCAGGCGATGGTCTTGATGTGGTTGGTCAGCTTGGTGATGGCCGTCGTCTTGTCGGTCTGGTCCAGCGCCGCCAGTTCAGCGGCCAGCCGGTCCATCGCGGCTTCATAGATCTGCCGCTCCGAAAAGCTCTGGTCCGGCTGCCCGGCGTTGCGGTGCAGGTCGCGCACCACTTCGGCGATGGCCAGCGGGTCGCCGGAGTTGATCTTGGCTTCGTATTCCTGCGCCCGGCGCGACCACATGGTGCGCTTCACGCGCGCCCGGCCCTTCAGAACGGCCAGCGCCTCATCGAACAGCTTGCGGGTGGCAAGCTTGCGCAGACCGGCCGTTTTTGCCTTCGCGACCGGGACGCGCAGCGTCATCCGGTTTTCCTCGAAGGTGATGTGGATCAGTTCCAGCTTGTGGCCGGCAATCTCCTCGACCGCGATGCGGTCGACGCGGCCCACGCCGTGCGTGGGATAAACCACATGGTCACCCTGGGCGAAGGTCTCGTCCTTGGTGCTGGCGCGGCTGATTTGCGGCGGACGGCCGTTCATCATTACCGGGTTATGGTTCTGCGACGGGCGCGCGGCCGGGGTCGCCACTGCCGCCACCGGGGCAACGGGGGGGGCTTCGGCGGCATCCTCGCCGGCCGTGTCCGGCGCAACCTCCGGCGCGGACACGCTGGCGGCTGGCGCAGCGAGGGTTTGATCGCCTGCCGGCGCGGCTTCTGCGCTGGACAGGATTGCGGTACCGCTCATCGTGGTCTCCTTCGCAACGGCTTCATTCGCCGACGGCTGGGCCGGGGCGAATTCCGCCTCCCCGGACGACATGGCATCGACGGTGCGATTAGGGACGTCAGACGTGGCGTACGCCTTCATGCCGAACCTCGTGAGCTGTCGGAGCTACAGATATCCCACGCCAAAGCGCCGCCACTGGCTTACGCCAGCAACGAACTGCCAAGTGCAGCCCAAACAAGACTGCCTTGGAGCAGGACAGGGGGTGCCGGGGAGACGACTTTTCCACCCTCACAATACCGTAACATAGCTTGGTGGCGGCGTCATCGGCTGCAAGGGGCAGAAAACCAAGCGCTGCCCGGCTATTGCATGGCAGGGTTACAGGTAACGGGCGGCATATCGCTACCCGTGCCTTCATTTAGCCGCGAAGCAGTTTACGGCGTGCCGGGTTCCGGCGAGAACAACTTATCTTTGCCCGGCTTGTCTTTCCACGCGTCGGCGTCAGCCGGGGCCTCGCCCTTGCGTGTGATATTCGGCCACGTCGCGGCATACGTGCGGTTCAACTCGGCCCATGCCGATGACCGGTCGTCGCTGTCGGGCACAATAGCTTCGGCAGGGCATTCCGGTTCGCACACGCCGCAGTCGATGCACTCGTCCGGATGGATCACCAGCATGTTTTCGCCGACATAGAAGCAGTCGACGGGGCAGACTTCCACGCAGTCCATATATTTGCAGCGAATGCAGTTCTCGGTGACCACGTAGGTCATCGCGGGCTCCTGATCGTTCGGTAACGGATTTGCAGCGACGGCTCAGCTAGTCGGCGGATATGCCGTCGATTCAGCATTGCCGCAAGGGTCCGGTTGCAACGCAGCACCGCTCGGTATTTCGCGATACAGCAACTGCGCCTCCGCAGCGGGCCCACGCCGTGCCGCCAGCGCCAGAACTTTCACCACCAGCACCTGCCCGCGCAATGGCAGGGTGAGCACATCGCCCACCCGCAGCTTGGCGTGGGGTTTGCTGGTCTGCTGCCGGTTGAGGCGCAGCCCGCCCTGCACGACCAATTCGGCGCAATCCGAGCGCGCTTTCATGAAACGGGCGCACCACAGCCATTTGTCGAGCCGCTGCCAGTCGCGGTCTTCCTGCTGCACGACCCGGCGCCGTCAGCGATTGCGCCGCAATGCGGCGAGGGCAGCGAATGGGCCGTCGCGCACCGCCACCGGCTCCGGTGCCGGGGCGGGCGGTGGCAGGCGGCGCGGGGCGGCCAGCAGCGGCGGGCTGGGCGGGCCGAACGCGTCCGGGGCCAGCGTGGCGGCGGGCAGCAGGCGAAAGCCGAGGCCGCGCAGCACGGCCGGCAGCACATCGGCTTTCACCGCCAGACGCTGCCCTAGATCGCCAGGGATCGGCACTGGGCGCGAGCGGCTGGCATAGGCCATTTCGGCGGCGATGCGCTCGGCGATGTCCAGACGCAGCAGCACCGGCCCGGCTTGCACCCAGCCCATGGCCTGCGCGAAGCCCTCGGTCCAGCCCGGCAACGGGTCCAGCAGGCTGATCTGGCTGGGCGGCGGCAGCGGCGGCTGCTTCACGCCGTGGCGAATGGCCCACAACGCGGCGCGGCGGCTGACGGCGCGCGGTTTCAGCGCGGCTGGCATGAACAGCGCGAATCGCCCGGCGCGCACGCCGAGGGTTTTCAGGCGTCCGCGCAACGCGGGCGGCACGTCCTGCTCGGTGGCGCCGGTCACGACGCCGAGATCCTCGACCAGCCGGTGCAGCGGGCCGCGCAAGCTGGCCTCGGCATCCGCCGCCGCTGACGCCGCCAGCAGCGGGGCCAGCGCGTCCTGCACTTCGGCATCGACGAAGCGTTGCAGCCGTTGGCGCACCCGCTCGCGCTGGGCGCCGTCGAGAAACTCGCTGCCGCTGACCTCGACCTGCGGGCGCAGCGCGGTGGGGCCGGGGCGCAGCCGGGCGATAGCCGCGCCCTCCCACGCCAGCCGCTGGCTCGGCAGCCAGGCCAGGGCGGCATCGGCGGCTTCTTCCAGCCGCGTCACCCGGCGCGGCATTTCCTCGCGCAGCGCGCGGCGGGCGGCGCGCAGCACCAGCCGCTTTTCGTCGCCGACCGCCATCGGGTCGGGCACGAAGCCGAAGCCTTCGATGTGGCCGACCGGATGGCCTTCCACCACCACTTCGCCCCGGCGGGTGACGGCGGAGAACAATTCCTCGGTGTCGCCGGCGTCCAGGCGGCGCATCAGTTGTGCCGCGCGGCGATCCACGAACCGCGTGGTCAGCCGCTCGTGCAGCGCGTCGGACAGCAGGTCCTCCACCGCGCGGGCGCGTTCCTGCCAATGCACCGCGTCGCGCACCCAGTCGGCGCGGGCGGCGATGTAGGTCCACACCCGCACACCGGACAGCCGCTGCATCAGCGTGTCGATGTCGCCGTCGGCGCGGGCCAGCCCGTCGATCTGCCCAGCCACCCAGTCGGTCGGGATGGTACCGTCGCGCACCACATGGCCGAAGATGCGGGCGCACAGCCGTGTGTGGGTGTCGTCGGCCAGCTTGCGGAAATCCGGGATCTGGCAGGCTTCCCACAGCAGCCGCACCCGCTGGCGGCCGCGCGCCAGATCGCGGATTTCCGGCTCGCGCGCCAACGCCGCCAGGGTTTCCAGGTCGCTCGCATCGTTGCCACGGATCAGCCCAGGGCCGGGCGGCGGCAGTGTCAGTGACTCGAGCAGCCCGTCGAGATTGGAGAAATCCAGGCTGTTATTGCGCCAGCAGAGCTGTTGCAGTGGTTCGAACTGATGGTTCTCGACCTGCTCGACCAGATCGTCATCGAGCGGCGGGCATTCGGCAGTGGTGCCGAAGGTGCCGTCGCGCATGCCGCGCCCGGCCCGCCCGGCAATCTGCGCCATCTCGGCGGCGGCCAGCGGGCGGGGGCGGTGACCGTCGAACTTGGACAGCCGGGCGAACGCCACGTGATCGACGTCCATGTTCAGGCCCATGCCAATGGCGTCGGTGGCGACCAGGAAGTCGACCTCTTTTTCCTGATACAACTGCACCTGGGCGTTGCGGGTGCGCGGGCTGAGGCGGCCCATCACCACGGCGCAGCCGCCGCGCCGCCGCCTAATGGCCTCGGCAATTGCGTAGACCTCGGCGGCGCTGAACGCGACCACCGCCGAACGCGGCGGCAGGCGGGTGAGCTTGGCGGGCCCGGCATAGGTGAGTTGGCTGAGCCGGGGGCGGGTTTCGATCTCGATCTGCGGCACCAGCCGTTGCAGCCGGCCGCGAATGGTCTCCGCCCCCAGGAACATGGTTTCCGCCAGCCCGCGCGCGTGCAGCAGGCGTTCGGTGAACACGTGGCCGCGATCCGGGTCGGCGCAGAGCTGGATTTCGTCGACCGCGACGAACTCCACCGGGCGGTCGAGCGGCATCGCTTCGACCGTGCACGCGAACCAGCGTGCGCCAGGCGGGACGATTTTTTCCTCGCCGGTGATGAGTGCCACGTTGCGCACACCCTTGCGCGCCACCATCCGGTCGTAGTTTTCGCGCGCCAACAAGCGCAACGGAAACCCGATGATGCCGGAGGCATGCGCCAGCAGGCGCTCCATCGCCAAATGCGTCTTGCCCGTGTTGGTGGGGCCCAGCACAGCCTTCACCCTGGGAGCGAATCCGGACATGGCAAGAATGGTTGGATGCTGCGGCGCGGAATGCAAGCGGCAAACGTGTTGCAACGTAACCCGGTCCAAACCGTTGAAACCCAGCTCTCCCGGCCGCATATGCCGCGCCGCAACGGAGGGCCTTCGGCGATGAGTGAAACAACCGGCGAGATTCAGGCTGAACGGCACGAGTTTGGTGCCGAGGTTGGGCGGCTGCTCGATCTGGTGGTCTATTCGCTGTATTCGGAGCGTGAAATCTTCCTGCGTGAGCTGGTCGCCAACGCGGCGGACGCGATGGACCGCCGGCGTTTCGAGTCGCTGACCCACCCGGCGCTGGCCTTCGCCGGTGAGGCCAAGGTGCGCATCGTGCCCGATCGGCCGGCCCAGTCGCTGAGCGTGTCCGATTCGGGCATCGGCATGTCCCGCGAAGATATGATCGCCAATCTGGGCACCATTGCCCGCTCCGGCACCCGCGCTTTTGGCGAGACCCTGGCCAGTGCCACGCCGGAGGAGCGGCCGAGCCTGATCGGCCAGTTCGGTGTGGGTTTCTATTCGGCGTTCATGGTCGCCGATAAGGTCGAGGTTACCTCGCGCCGGGCAGGCTCGGAGGAGGCGTGGACCTGGGCCTCGGACGGGCGCGGCAGCTACACCATCGCGCCGGCCACGCGGGCCACGGCGGGCACCGATGTGGTGCTGCGGTTGAAGGCGGATGCCGAGGAATACCTGGACGCCTACCGGGTCGAAACCGTGGTCCGTAAATGGGCCGACCACATCACGATCCCGGTGACCATCGAGCGCGATGGCAAGGATGTGGCGGCCAATGAGGGCACCGCGCTGTGGCGCAAGGCCAAGAACGAGGTGACGCCGGAGGCCTACAAGGATCTGTACCGCCACCTCGGCGCGATGTTCGACGATCCGTGGACGACGCTGCATTGGCGGGCGGAGGGGGCGCTGGAGTTCTACGCGCTGCTGTTCTTCCCCGGCATGAAGCCGTTCGAGGCGGTCGAGCAGGAGCGCGCCAGTAAGGTGCGGCTGCATGTGCGGCGCATGTTCATCACCGATCAGGCGGAGTTGCTGCCGCCGTGGCTGCGCTTCGTGAAGGGCATCGTCGATACCGAAGACCTGCCGCTGAACGTGTCGCGCGAAATGCTGCAAGCCACCCCGGTGCTGGCGCGCATCCGCAAGGCGGTGACCAACCGGGTGCTGACCGAGCTGAAAAGCAAGGCCAAGGACGCCGAGGACTACGCCAAGTTCTGGGACAATTTCGGCGCCACGCTGAAGGAAGGCGTGTGGGAGGATAACGACCACCGCAAGGACCTCGCCCCGCTGCTGCGCTTCAGGTCGAGTGCGGCCGAGGGCTGGGTGTCGCTGCCCGCCTATGTCGAGCGGATGAAGCCGGGCCAGGAAGCCATTTATGTGCTGGCGGGCGATTCGGCCGAGGTGGTGGCCCGCTCGGCGCAACTGGAAGGCTTCCGGGCGCGCGGCGTGGAAGTGCTGCTGCTGTCCGACCCGATCGATGCGTTCTGGCCGGACCGGATGACCGAGTTCGACGGCAAGCCGATCCGCAGCGTCACGCTGGGCGCCGCCGATCTGGCCAAGCTGCCGCTGGAAGGCGAGGCGCTGGAACCGGCGCCGGATGCGGCGGAACTGGTCAAGGCGTTGAAGGCTGCACTCGGCGAGGCGGTGTCGGAGGTGCGGACCACCGAGCGGCTGGTGGAAAGTGCGGTGGTACTGGCGGCCGGGGCGGGCGGGCCGGACTTGCAGATGCAGCGGCTGCTGCGCCGGTCTGGGCGGCAAAGCTTCGCCACGGCACCGGTGCTGGAGCTGAACCCTCGCCACGCCTTGATCGGAGCATTGCTGGCTCGACATGCCAGAGGCGAGGATATTGCCGCTCAGGCGAGCATCTTGCTCGATTTGGCGCATGTGCAAGATGGCGATTTGCCGCGTGATCCGGCGGCATTTGCCCGCCAAATCGAGGCGGCCCTGGCGGCTGCCTTCGGTTAAACGTAACAAAGGGGCGGGCGCGGTCGTTTGATTGCGTCTGCCTCGCTGCGGCGCCGGATTGGCTGACAAAATATGACATTACTAGGCGTGAACCGCTTTGAATTCACACCCGAGTAGTGGCGGCGGACCGGGTGTTATTTACCCGCGTTATGGTTGTTTTCTCATCACCAAAATGTCATGAATACTGCGCGGCCACTGCGGCGCGCGGCTGGATTCGGGATTGCTCAATGTTTGATGAAGCTTTGCCGCTTGTATCTGCCGACTCAACAGCGCGACCGGTCTACGCGGTGCGTCCAGGAGAACTTGCGGCGCTGCTTGCAAGTTTGCCCGAGGGCGCTCAGGCGCAGCTTCGCGACATTGGCTTTGCCGCCAAGAAACTTGAGCTGACGTTACTTTCCGATGCCGATGGCATCAATGGCGCGGTGTTTGGGCTGGGCGACGATGCCTCGCCACTGCTGTTCGGCGATCTGCCGTACCGCTTGCCAGCGGCGCTGCCATGGCGGTTGGCGGATGCCGCTGAAGGGGCCAGCAGCTTCGACATGGATGCGGCGGTGCTGGGTTATTGCATGGGTGCATACCGCTTCCGCACGTTCAAGAAGGTGCCGCGCGAACCGGCCTCGCTCTGCGCCGATGGTGCGGCGGCGCTGACCAAGACGCTGGCGTCCTCGATTTGGATGGTCCGTGACCTCATCAATACACCGGCCAACCTGCTGGGGCCAGCAGAGCTTGCCGATGCCGTGCTGGCGCTGGCCGCGCGGCATGGTGCGGCGCCATTTCGTGTTGAGGGCGCAGCGCTCGCGCAGGATTACCCGGCCGTCGCAGCGGTGGGCGCCGGCTCGCAGCGCCTTCCCGTGGTCGCTGGGTTTTCCTGGCGCGGGAGCGCTGCGCACGACGACAGCCCATTGATAGCGCTGTGCGGCAAGGGCGTGGTGTTCGACACCGGCGGCTACGACATCAAGCCCGCCGATGGCATGCTCAAGATGAAGAAAGACATGGGCGGGGCCGCTTGCGTGCTTGGCGTTGCCAGGGCGCTGATGCAAGCAGACCTGCCGTTGCGGCTGCTGGTGCGCACCGGGTGTGTTGAAAACAGCATTTCAGGCCATGCCATGCGGCCGTCTGACGTGATCCGCACCCGGCGCGGCCTGTCCGTCGAGGTCGGCAATACCGATGCCGAAGGCCGCTTGGTGCTCGCGGATCTTCTGGCGGAAGCTTCCGACGCTCATCCCGATCTGTTGATCGATTGCGCTACGTTGACCGGAGCCGCGCGCGTGGCGCTGGGGCCGGATCTCGTTACTATGTTTTCCAACAGCGACGATTGGGCGCAACGGCTGATCACATCTGGCGGAGAACGTCACGATCCACTCTGGCGTCTACCGCTGTTCGATGGATATGATGCGTACCTAGAATCGGCTGTGGCAGACATTAATAACGTTTCATCCAAGCCGTTCGCTGGAGCAGTTACAGCGGCATTGTTTATGCGACGGTTTGTGGCGCGTAACACGCCGTGGATTCACCTCGATATGTATGCGTGGAGCGATACGACGCGCCCCGGACGCCCTGAAGGCGGCGATGCGCAAGGGTTGCGAGCAATTTTCTTTGCAATTGAGAGATATTTGGCGGAATTGCGAGAACAAAAGACTTAAGCGCGAGCAAATGTCTGAATTACAATTCGTCGTGACTAGACTAGATGCAAAATTGTTTAGCTTGGCGTTTATACGGCTAACAGTGACAGTTTAACTTGCGATAGATTGGCGGAATTCTCCGCCGCAGCGAAGCAAAGGATCCAGTCATGCCCACAACCCCGTCTGCCGACCAGTTGGTTGGAATATTGCGCGATACCGTCGTTGCCCTGGTGCGCCGTGACGGGCCCGATCTGTCTGCCCGGCAGCTTGGCGTGTTCCTTACATGCTACTTGCAGGATGGCGCGCATACAGTGCGCGGGCTTGCCGCAGAGTTGAACGTGTCGAAGCCTGCCATCACCCGCGCGCTCGACCGGCTTGGGGAACTTGATCTCGCGCGGCGCAAAGTTGACCCGATGGACCGCCGCAGTGTGCTGGTACAACGCACCCTAAAGGGTACCGCGTTCCTGCGCGATCTGCGCAGCATCATGACCGAGGCGTCGTCGACGGCCAAGAAACCGGCCGCTGAAGCGCCAGCGTCGGTGCGCAAGACAGTTGCGGGCGCTTGATCAAGCCTGCCCGGCGGATGCATGCCGCCGGGCAGGGCTTGCGGACGATTTACGGCACCGCGAGTTCTGTGGTGCGGCACAGATTGGTGCGGCGCTTTACCAGCGCCTTACCTCCGTCGAACACCACGCGCAGGTCGAACAGGCAATCGCCGGACCGCGGGATGCGCACCATACGTTCGGCGGCCTGCGGTAGCGGCCCGTCTGGCAGCCGGTTCTGGCCCCAATTGGTCATGCCTGCCGGGGTGGCGAACAATTCGGCGATTGCTGTATCGCCGCGATTGATCAGCCGGAACGACGGATCGTCGGCCTGCTTGCCAAGCGGGCTGCTGGCCGGGTTGCCCACCGCCACCGCGTCGAGCGTACAGGTATTCAAGCCGCGCCTGTCTTCGGCATGGCCGTCGGCGAAGACCGCACGCATGTCCAAAATGCAGTTGCCGTCGCGGCGGCGCAGCACCTCGAACCGCCCGCCGGGCGGCAGCGCGCCGCGATTCAGCCGGTTTTGTCCCCAATTGGCGTCTCCCGCCGGGGTAACGTAAAGCTCGCGCACCGGAACCTGCCCGCGATTGACCAAGGTGAACGAGGCATCCCGGCTTTGCGCCTGGGCGCTGAGTGGCGCGGCCACGGCGGCGAGCGCCAGCAATGCCATCAAGCCGGAAAACAAACGATGATGCATGCCGGGGTCCTATCCGTGGTGGCGGGCTGGTGCTGCGGACGATAGCCTGCCTGCTGCAGCCCGGTGAAGCGCGGCAAGCAGGAGACGCGATGACAGCGCCGCAACTGGAGACCATGCCGCAGGCGGGCAAGCGGGCAATCGCCGCCTGGGTGCTGTACGACTGGGCGTATGGCGCGTTCAACACGGTGGTGACCACCTTTGTGTTCGCCACCTATTTCACCCAGAAGGTCGCCGCCGATCCGGCCAGTGGCGCGTCGCAATGGGCGGCCATGCAGGCCATTGCCGGATTCTGCATTGCCATGCTGTCGGTGCCGCTCGGGGCGGTGGCCGACCGGGCGGGACGGCGGCGGCAGATGCTGGGGCTGGCGACGCTGGTGATGGCGCTGGCGACACTCGGCTTATGGTTTGTCCGCCCGGTGACCGATGACGTCACCCTCGCCTTGGTGCTCGCCGGCATTGCGAGCGTCGGGTTCGAGGTCGCCACCGTGTTTTACAACGCGATGCTGCCTGGATTGGTCGAGCGGCGGCATATCGGCCGCTTGTCGATGCTGGCCTGGGGGGCGGGATATGCCGGCGGTCTGATCTGCCTCGGGCTGTGTCTCGTGCTGCTGGTGTTCCCCGATCCGCCGCATTTTGGCTTGGATCGGGCGCAGTCCGAGCAGGTGCGCGCCACCGCACTGCTTGCGGGTGGCTGGGTGTTGCTGTTCGGCTGGCCGGTGGCGGTGTTCGTGCCGGAGCGCGGCGGGCGGCGCGGTTGGAGGCAAGCGCTTGCCGAGGGCACCGCCGAATTGCGCCAAGTGCTGCGCGACGCGTGGCGGCAGGCCGCGCTGCGGCAGTTCCTGATCGCCCGGTTGCTCTACATGGACGGGTTGACCACGCTGTTCGCCTTCGGGGGCATCTACGCTGCCGGGCAATTCGGCCTGTCAGCCACTGAGGTTCTAATCTTCGGCATCGGCCTGAATGTCACCGCCGGGCTCGGCGCGCTGGGCTTTGCGTTTATCGAGGATCGCATTGGCGCCAAGACCACGGTGCTGGTGTCGCTCGCCGCTTTGGCCCTTCTTGGCATGGCGTTGCTGCTCACGCATGACCGGACGGCGTTCTGGGTGCTCGGCCACGCGGTCGGCATCTTCGTTGGCCCGGCGCAGGCGGCCAGCCGCAGCTTGATGGCGCGGATGGCCCCGCCGGAGGCGCGGGCGGCGTATTTTGGGCTGTTCGCACTGTCTGGCCGGGTTACCGGGTTTCTCGGCCCGCTGCTGCTCAGCCTCGCCACCGCCGCGTTCGCCAGCCAGCGGGCCGGCATGGCGGTGATTGTGGTGCTGCTGGTGACCGGCGCGCTGCTGCTGCGCCGCGTGCCTTCACCAGCGGCCGAGCCCGGTGCGGCGGGCGCGTAGTGCCACGTAGCTGAGCCAGACCAGTTGCGGCCCCAGCAGCAACAAGGGCAGCACCGCTTTCCAGTCGGCATCGGCATGGACAAAGGCCACGCCGACCAACCCGCCGAGCCCGGCAAATCCCCAATGCAGAACCGCGATGGCGCGCGGGTCCATGCCGCTGCGGTGGGCGACTTGATAAATATGGCTGCGGTGCGGCTGGGTGATGCGCTCGCCCGCCAGCACGCGGCGCACCAGGGTGAAGGCCACGTCGAACAGCACGCCGTTCAACAGGCACGGCACCAGCAGAAACGACATTTCCACTGCGTCGAACCGTGCGGCGGCGACGCCGAGCACCGCCAGCACAAAGCCGCAGAACTGGCTGCCGACATCGCCGAGGAATATGCGCGCGCGCGGGAAGTTGAACGGTAGGAAGCCGATCAGCCCGGCAGCGAGCAGCATGGCGGCGAAATACACGAACCAGCCGCCCTGGCTTTCGGCAAGGAACGCCAGGAAGCCGCACGCCACCAGCGTAGTCCCTGCCGCCAGCCCGTTCAGCCCGTCGATGAAGTTCATCGCATTGGTGACGAACACAATCCATGCGAGGGTGGCGGCGGCGCCCAGCCAGCCGATCTGCACGATGCCCGCATACGGCAGATGCACCTCGCGCAAATAAAGCCCGCTGCCGACCGCCGCGGTTGCCGCAAGGGCTTGCGTGACCAGTTTGATGGTGAATGGCCAGTCGTACAGGTCGTCGAGAAACGACACGACGGCGATGGCGAGCGCTGCGACGATCACGCCGCGAAAGTAGCTCTCGCCGAGCCGGGCGAAATCGGCGTAGCCGTACAGCACGGCAATGCCGAGCATAAACGCCACCACCACGCCAACACCGCCGCCCTTGGGGGTTGGCCGGATATGGGCCTTGCGGGCATTCGGGGTGTCCATGATGCGCGCCGACATCATCGCGACCACTACGATGGCCGATACCAGCGCCAATGCGCCGCAGAATGCCAGATGGCGAAAAAAGGCAATTAGCGTCATGCGGCCTGCTTAGCTGGGCTGCGGCAGCCCGCCCAGCCCCCAGGCAGACTAACGTATCGTAATGTCGCTTCGTTGCTCGGTTCGCGCTACAACTCGGCATGGCCACTCGACGCTCAGGCTTTCGCATTGCCGTGAACGTGGCGCTGGATGGGCTGCTGGCCGCCGGCGCGGTCGTGGCCGCCCGGCTGCTGCTGGCCCCGGCCGCTGACCCACTGTCGCCGCTCTGGACCCTATTGTGGGCCGCGGTGGCATTGCTGCTGGCCGGACTGCCGTTCCGTTTGCCGGTGCAGTATTGGCGCTTCGCCGGCAGTGCGGACCTGCTCGGCGTGGGGGCCGCCAGCGTAACGGCGGCGGCGCTGTTCACCTTGGTGCTGCACGCGGCCGGGCAGGGCGGGCCGTCGCTGACGTTCCCGGCGGTGCATGCATTGTGCTTGATCGTAGTGCTGGGCGCGCCGCGCATCCTGTACCGTCTGCTGCAAGAAGGCGCTGCCGGAGGCAATGGCGCGCAACCTGTCCTTCTGGTCGGAGCGGGCGAAGGGGCGGACCTGTTCCTGCGCGCCGTGGCTGCCGACCGCGATGCGCCATACCGGGTGACCGGGCTGCTGTCGCTTGGCAAAGCGCAAACGGGACGGCGCATGCACACCTGCCCGATCCTTGGCAGCGTGGACGAAGCCGCCGCCGTTCTGGCGCGATTGCGCGATGACGATGCATTGCCTGCTGCCCTGGTGGTGACGGAGGCCGAACTGCCCGGCGCGGTGCTGGCCACACTGATGGATGTCGCCGAGCAGGCGGGGCTGCGCGTCGCGCGCGCGCCACGCCTGACCACGCTGGACCCGGCCGGACGGCACAATGAGCGGCTGGAACTAAGGCCGGTGGCCATTGAGGATTTGCTGAACCGGCCGCAGGTGCCGCTCGACCGCGCCGGCATGGCGCGGCTGGTGCAGGGCCGCCGGGTTATCATCACCGGCGCAGGCGGCTCGATTGGCAGCGAATTGTCGCGGCAGGTGGCGGCACTGGGGCCGGAGCTGCTGGTGCTGCTCGACAATGGCGAGTTTGCGCTATGGCAGATCGACCTGGAATTGGGCGAGTCCCTGCCAGGCGTGGGGCGCCGCGCGGTGCTGGCCGACGTGCGCGATGCGGCGCGAATGCGTGCGGTCATGGCCGAAGTGCTGCCCGATCTGGTGTTCCACGCCGCAGCCCTGAAGCATGTGCCAATGGTGGAAGCCAACCCGCTCGAGGCGCTGCTGACCAATGCGGCGGGCACTCGGATCGTGGCCGATGCCGCCAGGGCGGCCGGAGCCAAGGCGATGGTGGTGATTTCCACCGACAAGGCAGTGAACCCCAGCAGCGTCATGGGCGCGTCTAAGCGGCTGGCCGAGATGTATTGCCAGGGGCTGGATACCGCCGCGCGGCGCTCGATAAAGGCGGGTAGCGGCGGCATGCGCTGCATGACCGTGCGCTTCGGCAACGTGCTGGGCAGCACCGGCTCGGTGGTGCCGCTGTTCCAGCGCCAGTTGGCGCGCGGCGGGCCATTGACCGTCACCCATCCCGACATGCTCCGCTACTTCATGACGGTGCGCGAGGCGGTTGGTCTCGTGCTGCAAGCCAGCGTGGTGGGGGCAGCGGACGGCGCGGCATTGCCGGATGGCGGCATTTTTGTGCTCGACATGGGGCCGCCGGTGAAGATCGTCGATCTGGCCCGGCAAATGATCCGCTTGGCCGGGCTGCGCCCGGATGTGGACGTCGGCATCCATTTCACCGGCCTGCGCCCTGGCGAAAAACTGTTCGAGGAGTTGTTCCATGGCCGCGAGCCGGCGGTGCCGACCGCGACGCCGGGCTTGCTGATGGCCACCCCGCGCACGGTCGACCCGGCGCTGGTCGGACGCGCCATTGACGAAATCGCTGTCGCTTGCCACGGCGGCCAGACCCGGCTCGCGCTGGCGCAGCTTGGCCACATGATCCCGGAATTCGCCCACAACGCCGACGGGAGCAATGCGGTCCGAGCGTAATGGAGCCGCTACTTGGCGACGGCGCAGCCGTGGTCCTGCAATTCCTCGCCGCTGCCGCCGTCTCCGGCTGTGATGTCGAAGCGGTCGTCGAGCAGCACGAAGCCATCGCGCCCATCCGGGAATGTCGCACCGAGCGTAACCAGGGTGTGGGTTTGAATGCCCGCCGGCCCCACCGTCGGGTCGGCCGCCAGTTCCTTGAACGGGTTGACGCCGGTCAAATCTGCGCTGTCCAGCCGCCTTGCCCGGTACGGATGACCCATAAGATCCACGCCAAGCGGCTGCCATGCCGGGCCGATAGCGGTGAGCTTGGCGAGAACGGCGGCGCGCACGCTGGCATCGATACATTCGATGTGAATGTGCAGTTGGTTCTGCGAGCGGCCATAAGGCGAATTGATCGCCAGCGAGATCATGTCGCGGGGCAGTTCGTGGCCGATGCGAGCGAGGAAGAAGCGGCGCGCTTGCCACGCCGCCGCAAAATAGTTGGTGGCGTCCTTGGCCAGGATCGCCGGGTCTTCGATCCCAGTGATCTTGGCGGCCGGGATCAGCAAATATTGGAATGCGCCGTTACGGTCCTTCAGCACCGCATAGCCCGACGCCTCGCCTTGGGGATAGCCGACCAGTGCGCATGGCGCCGGATCGCCCTTCGCTGCCAGACCCGGCGCGCAGCGATCATGCACCAGATGCCACAGCGCGTCCGGATCGGACGCCTGGGCCGCGCCGGCTGCGAACACAACCAGCAGCGCGGCGAGCCAGCGAAGCGCATGGGGCATCAGGCAATCCTTGCTACGGCCGCATAAGTTCGGCCCGGAAGGTTTCCATAATGTGCGAAGCGAGCGCATCCGTCACCGGCTGACGCGGCTCGCGCGCCTTCAACATCAGAATACCCGCATCGCCCAGCAGCGGCAGCGCGTCGTCCATCGGCAGCGCACGCAGCCCGGCGGGAAGTTGCGTGACCGGCGAGACGGTCACCGCGAGGCCCGCCAGCACCGGCGTCAGCGTTCCGGCCTGGGTTTCGGCGGTGTAGGCCACCCGGTAGCGCCGCCCGGCGCGGTCCAGCGCCTGAGTCGCCTCGCGCCGCCACGAGCAATCGCCTGCCGCCAGCGCCACCGGCAGCGGGTCCAGCCGGTGCGGGGTGTGCCGTTCGGAGGTGATCCAGCGCAGCGGCCCCTGCCATAACGGCTCGAACGGCCAGCCGGCCGGTTCCAGTCCCCTGGAACACAGGGTGATATCGAGCTCGCCCGCCTTCAGCCGCCCCACCAATTGCTCGGAGTTGGTGCAGGTGACATCGACATCCACCGAGGGATGCGAATCGGCGAAGCGGCGCAGCACGCCCGGCAGGAAGCGCAGGGCGTAGTCGTCCGGCGTGCCCAGCCGTACCGTGCCGTGCATCTGCGGGGTGCGGAACGTGGTCCAGATCTCGTCGTTCAGCGCCAGCAGGTCGCGCGCCCGGTCGAGCAGATAATGCCCATGCGGCGTCAGCGACACTGCTCCGCCCTTGCCGCGTGACAGCACTTTCTGGCCGAGCACCGTCTCCAGCCGCTGCACCTGCATCGAAACGGCGGATTGGGTGCGGCCGACACGCTCGGCGGCGCGGGTAAAGCTGCCTTCCTCGGCGATGTAGGCGAATGCGCGCAGCAGGTCGGGGTCAAGGCTGGCGGGGAGTGACATGTCCATCAGTATCCTTGATGACCCATATCAATGCAATTCGTTTTTGGAATTCCGTATCATTGAGCATGGTGCGTCTGCCGATGGACCCGAAAGGAAACCGGTCATGAACGCGTTAGCCCTGCATCTTTCGTTGCCACGCTCTGGCGGACTGGCCCGCGCCGCTGCCGCTGTCTGGGCGCGCTGGCAGCACCGCCGGAAAACGCGCGAAACCCGGCGTTATCTTGCCGAAATGGACGAGCATATGCTGCATGACATCGGCGTCTCGCGCGCCCAGGCGCTGTTTGATCTGGAGCGCCGCGCGCCGTAGGCCGCTAACCGCCGGGGCAGTCGCCAGCGGATAGGGTGGCGGCCCCGGCGGATCGCATCGGCAATGCTGTCCGGGCGCGCGCTGAGGAGGGTGCCGGCACGGCTATAGGCCAACAACGCGGCGTTGCCGCCTCGTTGCCGGATGTCTTTGGCCCGGCACTTTCCGGCATTGGGGCTGCGGTCGCGTCTGCGAACATCGGCTAACCCTTCCGCTCCCAGCCGCGCGCACCCTGCTGCCAATAGCTCAGCGTGTGTCCGCCTGCCTTGGCTGTCCGCCAGCGATTGCGCGCGGCGGCGACGGCGCTGTCATCGCCGCCGTCGAACAGGTCGAACACCCGCTCGAATGCCTCCAGCCGCGTACTGGCGGCACCGTCCATCAGGAACAGGAAGCGCGCCCCGTTCGGCGCGCTGTCGCTGGTGTCGAGCCAGATCGGCTGCAAATCGGCGTTGCCCGAGGCCGGTGAGCCATGCGGCAGCCAGTCCGGGTCCGGACATAGCCACAGCGCGGTATCGAGTGCCGCCACTCGCTCGTCACTGCCGCACACCACCGCCGCGCGCTGGCCGACCGCAAGGGTGCGGCCGAGCAGGGCGGGCAACGCCTGATCCGGGCCGGTGCGCGTGAGGTGATAGAAGCCGATTTCGGCCATTATCCCTCGTAGTAATCCGCTACCAGCCGATCCAGCATCCGCACGCCGTAGGCCGTGGCACCCTTCGGCACCACGGCGCTGTCCTTGCTGCTCCAGGCCATGCCGGCGATGTCCAGATGCGCCCAGGGCTTGGCGTTGACGAAGCGTTGCAGGAACTGGGCCGCGGTGATGGCGCCGGCCGGGCGGCCGCCGACGTGCTTCATGTCGGCGATGTCGCTTTTCAGTTGCTTGTCGTAGGCCTCGCCCAGCGGCATGCGCCACAGCTTTTCGGCCGTGGCTTCGCCCGCCGCGTGCAGGTTGCGGGCCAGTTCGTCGTCATTGCTGAAGAAGCCGCCGATCTCGTGGCCCAGCGTGATCACCATCGCCCCGGTCAGCGTCGCCAGATCGACCATGAAGCGCGGCTCGAACCGCTCCTGGCAGTACCAGAGCACATCGGCCAGCACCATGCGGCCCTCGGCGTCGGTGTTGATAATCTCGACGGTCTGGCCGCTATAGGTCTTCACCACGTCGCCCGGCCGCTGCGCGGTGCCGGACGGCATGTTTTCCACCAGCCCGACCAGCCCGACCACGTCAACCTTGGCTTTACGTCCGGCCAATGCTGCCATCAGGCCGATCACGGTGCCCGCACCGGCCATGTCCCACTTCATGTCTTCCATGCCAGCGGCTGGCTTGATGCTGATGCCGCCGCTGTCGAAGGTCACGCCCTTGCCGACGAAGGCGATCGGCTTGGCCTTCGCCACCGCTTTCTTGCCTTTGCCGCCAGCGCCGAGCCACTGCATCACCACCATGCGCGGTTCCTGCGCGCTGCCTTGCGACACGCCGAGCATGGCACCAAAGCCTAGCTTGGCCAGTTCCTTCTGGCCGAGCACTTCGACGCGCAGGCCGAGCTTGGTCAACGCCTCGCAACGCTCGGCCATCTCGGCCGGGGTCAGCACGTTCGGCGGTTCGCTGACCAGGTCGCGGGTCAGGAACACGCCCTCAGCGACCGGCTTCAGCCCGGCCCAGGCGGCGGCGGTCGCGTCGGTGTCGGCGGACAGCACGGTAAGGCTGGCGAAGCGCGGCTTCTCCTCGGGCTTTTCCGTCGTGCGGTAGCGGTCGAACCGGTAGCAGCGCAGCGCGGCACCGAACGCCGCATGCGCGGCCAGGGTTGCGGACAGCGCATGGTCAGCCAGCGTGGCGGCGGCTTCGCGGCCCAGCAGGGCGGCGGCTGCGCCACCCGCTTCTTCGGCAATCTGCGCCGTCAGATCGGCTTCCTTGCCCAGACCGACCGCGATCACCCGCGACAGCCCCGCACCCGGCGCCAGAATAGTGACGGTCTGGCCTTTCTTAGCCTTGAATTCGGCGGCATCCAGCGCGCGTGCGACGGTGCCTGCGGTGGCAGCGTCCAGACCGCTCCAGGCAGCGGCAGCCGCCAACCCGTCTTCCAGCACCGGCAAAATCAAGGCGCCGGAGTGGGGCAGGGCCGGTTTGGCGATAATGACGTCCAGCATGGGGCGATTTCTCCGGCGGAAAGTGCTTCTACAAACCCCCAGTGTAGCAGCGGGTGGCGGGCTTGCCAGAGCATGCGCTATGCATCTTGCCGCAAACGAACCAGAGGACACGATGGACGACGCAGCCCTGCTGAACCTTGCCGCCGACCTCGCCCGGCAGGCGGGCGCCGTCATATTGACGATCCGCGCGCGCGGCTTCGACAAATCGATGAAAGCCGACGCCTCGCCGGTCACCGAGGCCGACCATGCCGCCGAGGCGCTGATCGTCGCCGGTCTGCGCCGCGCCGCCCCGCATATTCCGGTGGTGGCCGAGGAAGAAATCGCCGCCGGGCACGTGCCTGAACAGGCCGATACGTTCTGGCTGGTCGATCCGCTGGACGGCACCAAGGAATTCGCGGCGCTGCGCGACGATTTCGCGGTCAATATCGGGCTGATCCGCAACGGCCGCCCGGTGCTGGGCGTGGTCGGCGTGCCGGCGCAGGGCGAGTTGTACGGCGGCATCGTCGGGCTTGGCGCATGGAAGCGCACCGCCGCCGGGGAAAGCCGCATCTCGGCGCGCCGCGTGCCGGCCGCAGGTCTGGACGTCATCGCGTCCCGCGCCCACGCGAACGACGAACGCATGGCGGCCTATCTGGCCGGACGCACGGTGCATTCGGTGATCAACGCCGGTTCGGCGCTGAAATTCTGCCGGGTCGCCGAGGGCGTGGCCGACCTGTATCCGCGCTTCGGCCGCACCATGGAGTGGGACACCGGCGCGCCACAGGCAGTGCTGGAAGCAGCCGGCGGCGCGGTGCGCGTTCTGGAAACCGGCGAGATGCTGCGCTACGGCAAGCCGGGCTGGGACAATCCGCATTTCGTCTGCACCGGCTTGGTTTGACATGACGCTGCGGCTGGCAGCGGACACAGACGGGATCGCCCATGCCGCCGCCTTGCTGCGCCAGGGCAGCCTGGTGGCGTTCGGCACCGAGACGGTCTATGGCCTCGGTGCCGATGCGACCAACGGTCAGGCGGTCGCCGCCGTGTTCACCGCCAAGGGCCGCCCGCATTTCAACCCGTTGATCTGCCACTATCCGGACGCTGAGGCGGCGTTTGCCGACGTGGTGGACCTGCCAGCCGCGCGCACGCTGGCTGCGGCGTTCTGGCCCGGCCCGCTGACCTTGGTGCTGCCGCGCCGCGCTGGCAGCCAAGTGGCGCTGCTGGCGGGTGCCGGGCTCGACACGCTGGCGGTGCGGGTGCCGTCGCATCCAGTCGCTCAAGCGCTACTCCGCGCCACCGCCCGCCCGGTCGCCGCCCCCTCGGCCAACCGCTCTGGACAGGTTTCGCCCACCACGGCAGCGCATGTGCTGGACGGGCTGGACGGCCGCATCGCGGCGATTGTCGACAGTGGGCCGTGCCCGGTTGGCGTCGAATCGACCGTGCTGGACCTGACGGGCCCGCGCCCGTTCCTGTTGCGCCCCGGCGGCGTGACCCGCGAGGCGATCGAGGCGGTGATCGGGCCGGTGCAGGTGGGCATAGCGCCGCAAATCGCCGAGCCGGTGCGTGGTTTGCGCTCACCCGGCCTGCTGGTGTCGCACTATGCGCCCGCGCTGCCCGTAAGCCTGGCGGCGTCCTCGGTGGATCGCAATGAGGCGCTGCTGGCGTTCGGACCGCCGTTGCCCGGCGCGGGTGCCGTGTATCAACTCAGCGCGACGGCCAATCTGTCTGAAGCAGCGGCCAATTTGTTCGCCGGGCTGCGGGCGCTCGATGCCGAGGGCGCGCGGCTTGGCTTGTCGCGCATCGCCGCGATGCCGGTGCCCGCCACTGGGCTGGGGCTGGCGATCAATGACCGTCTGCAACGGGCGGCGGCGCCGCGCGGCTGAACGTCGCTACCCGTTGCGCCGCCGAATCGCTGCCGCGCCCGATAGGCGAGAGCCGCCCGGCCTTGCCAAGGCCGAACGGCGGCATGTTGGCGTAGATGGTTTCGTACGATCCGGCGCTGGCGGCATAGGTTTCGTGCCAAATGCCAACCGAGCCATCCAAGCCGATCCGCCGGTTGAAGTCGCGCCACGCCGGCAAGTGCGCGGCCTCGCGGTTGCTGGCGTAGTCCTGCAACTGCGCCATCGAGCGCCAGTATTGCAGCATGATCACCGTGCGCCCGACGCCGGTTTCGTGGTGCAGGAAGCCAAGCTGCGGATTGGCGTAGAGTTCCTTCAGCATGCGCCCCATCGCCCATGTTACCGGCAGCCACTGGTGCAGCTTCCATGGCTGATTGACCCGCATGCCGATCAGGAACATCACGAAATCACCGTCGAAGGTTGCGGTCATTCGCTGTTTGAGGATCATACCGTTATCCTTGAGGCGCTGGCGTGGACATGACCGCGCGCCGTCAATCCGCAAGCCCGGCTCGCGATCAACCAAGTTGGCGCCGCATTAGCGTCACTTCACTGCCGTGGTGTGTTTCCCGCCCGACCGTTTCCCAGCCGAGCCGCGCGTAGAGTGGCATGGTGTCCCAGGTGAACAGCCAAAGCGTCGAATGGCCGCGGGCCAAGGCAGCCTGCTCCACCGCGCCGACCAGCGCCGTGGCGTGGCCGCGACCGCGATAGGCGGGCTCGACGAACACGCTGGCGAGCCAGGGAGACAAGTCGGGCCGCGTGTCGAGGTCGTCGCTGGTCAGGCAGGCGGTGGCAACCGGATCGCCCGCATCCAGCAGCACGAAACCTTCCTCCGCACTGTTTTGTTTGGTCAGCGGCCGCACGTCGTGCGCCACCGACTCGAGCCGCCGGCCGCGCTGGCGGCCCCAGGCGTCCCATTGCCAAAAGGCGACTTTGCCCACCAGTCCGGGCCGCTCGGCCAGGGTGACGATGCGTCGTGACATGAATGCTCCTGCGTGCGGATCAATCTGCGGCCGGTTGTAGCGCATAAGACGGCTGCCCCGCGCGAGAACCACTTGAACGCCCGCCGCGCGCCGGTAGCTTCGCTGCCGGAGGCCACGATGAACGAAACTGTCCAGACGCTGCTTGTTGCCCTGCGCGGCGCGGTGGGGCCCGCCGGGCTGCTGCTCGATCCGGCGGATACCGCCCCGTTCGCCGAGGATTGGCGGCGGCTGTATCGCGGGCAGACCCCGGCGGTGGTGCGCCCGGCCAGCACGGCCGAACTGGCCGAGGTGGTGCGGCTGTGTGCTGCGGCGGGCGTGGGCGTGGTGCCGCAGGGCGGCAATACCTCGATGGTCGGCGGCGCGGTGCCTGCCGAGGATGGCAGCGACATCGTGGTCAGCCTGTCACGGATGAACCGGGTGCGTTCGGTCGATCCGCTCGATCTGAGCATTACGGTCGAGGCGGGGGTCACGCTGAAGGCCGCACAGGACGCGGCGGCGGCGGCCGGCTGCCTGTTGCCGCTGTCGATTTCCGCCGAGGGCACCGCGCAGATCGGCGGCGTGCTGTCCACCAACGCGGGCGGCAACAACACGGTGCGCTACGGCAATGCCCGCGACCTGATTTTGGGGCTGGAGGTGGTGCTGGCCGACGGCACCGTATTCGAAGGGCTGCGGCGGTTGCGCAAGGACAACACCGGATACTGCCTGCGCCAGTTGTTCGCCGGGGCCGAGGGCACGCTCGGTATCATCAGCGCCGCGGTGCTCAAACTGGCGCCGCGCGCGGTGGAAACCGAAGTGGCGCTGTGCGCGGTGCCCACCGTGGCCGCCGCCCTGGCGCTGTTCACCCGGCTGCACCGCGAGGACCCGGCCAGCGTGCAGGCGTTCGAGTATATGGCCGGCACCGGCATGGCACTGGTGCTGCGCCATATTCCCGGTGCGGCGATGCCGATTGCGGCACCGTCGCCGCACTACGCGCTGGTCGAACTCGCGACGCCGCGCCGCAACGCCGGGCTGCGCGCCATGCTGGAAGCCGCACTGGAGGCGGCGATGGAAGCGGGCGAAGTGACCGACGCGGTGATCGCCGAAAGTGGCGCGCAGCGCGCGGCGCTGTGGAAGCTGCGCGAGGAACACGCCGAAGCGCAAAAGCGCGAGGGCGCCAACGTCAAGAACGATATTTCGGTGCCGGTCTCCAAAGTGCCGGAGATGATCGCCCGCGCCACAGCGGCTTGCGAGGCGTTGATCCCCGGCGTGCGCGTGGTGCCATTCGGGCACATGGGCGACGGCAATATTCATTTCAATCTGGAACAGCCGGTCGGCATGGACCCTGCCGCGTTCCTGGCCCGCGACCACGACATCATGGACGCGGTGGGCGAGGTGGTGCGCGATCTGGACGGCAGTTTTTCCGCCGAACACGGCATCGGCAAGCTGAAGCCGTACATGATGCCGCTATGGCGCGGCGGTGCGGAACTGGAGGCGATGCGGCGGATCAAGCGGGCGCTCGACCCGCACGGAATGTTCAACCGCGGCAAGGTGCTGCCGGCGGATGGCGGGGTTTAGCGCCGCCGCTTTGCCTCGCGGCCATCCGGGCGGCTAGACTAGCGTCACCTTGCCGGAGAAGCCTGTCGCACCATGCGGTCTGCCGCCATCAATGCCGCGTCGCTGACACGGATCGACCGCTACGTGCTGCGCCAGCTCATGGTGGCGCTGGCTGCGGTCTCTGGCGGGCTGGTGGCGCTCATCTGGCTCACCCAGTCGCTGCGCTTCGTCGAACTGGTGGTTAATCGCGGCCTGTCGTTCGGCGTGTTCTTTCAGCTCACCAGCCTGCTGATCCCCAACCTGATCGCGGTGATCCTGCCGATCACCACCTTCGTTGTGGTGCAGTTCGTCTATCAACGCCTTGCGGGCGACCGCGAACTGACGGTGATGCGCTCGTCTGGTTTGTCGCCGCTGGCGCTGGCCCGCCCGGCGCTGGCGCTGGCGGCGCTGGCGGGGGTGAGCTGCCTGCTGCTCAATCTTTATGTGGTCCCGGCCAGTTTCACCTCATTCCGGGAGTTTCAGTTCGAAATCCGCAACCGCATTGCCGCTTTCCTGTTGCAGGAAGGCGTGTTTACCCCGGTCTCCGATGATTTGACGGTGTATGTGCGTGCCCGTGACCGCGACGGCACGCTGCATGGTGTGCTGGTGGACGATGCCCGCGACAAGACCAGCCATGCCACGATCTTAGCTGAGCGGGGCCGCCTGCTCGATACCGGAGGCGTGCCGCGCGTGCTGCTGATCAACGGCAGCCGCGAAGTGATCGACCGGACCAACGGGCGGCTGAACGTATTGTCGTTCGCGGAAAACACGATCGATCTTGCGCAATCCGGCAAGGGCGGTGCGACTCGGCTGCGCGACCCGATCGAGATGTCGCTCGACGAATTGCTGCACCCGCGTCCAGGCTCCTTCAACGAGCGTGAGATCGCAAAAATGCGCGTCGAAGCCAATAAGCGGCTGGCGACACCGGCCACCTGCTTCAGCTTTACCATGGTGGCGCTGGTCGCGGTGCTGATGGGCACATTCCGCCGCCATGGCGGCTTGATCCGCCCGACGCTCGCCGTGCTGACCGTGGTCGGGCTGCTGGCGCTGGGCCTGGCGGCGGGTAACTTGGCCACGCGCACCCCAGCGTTGGTGCCGCTGATCTGGGTGCATGCCCTGTTGCCCGGACTGCTGGCAGGCTGGCTGCTGTTCGGCCCGCAACTCGGGCTGGTGCCGTCCGCGCTGCACACCCGGATCGGCGCGGTGTAGACCGGTGACCTTCGCCACGACCTTGTCGGTCTACATTGCGCGCGTGTTCCTGTCCGCGGTGCTGGGCATGCTGGGGGCGTTGGCCGGCTTGGTGGCGTTGTTCGACTTTATCGAATTGCTGCGCCGCGCCACCACGCGCCCTGAAGCGACGTTTGGCATCGTCGTGCAGATCGCCGCCTTCCGGCTGCCCTGGGTGGCGATGCAAATCCTGCCGTTCGCGGTGCTGCTGGGCGGCATTCTGGCGTTCTGGCGGCTAACCCGCTCGTCGGAACTGGTGGTGGCGCGCGCTGCCGGGGTCTCCGCATGGCAATTCCTCGCCGCCCCGGCGTTCTGCGCCGTGGCGCTGGGCTCGATCGCCACCGGGGCGATCAGCCCGGTCTCCGCCGTCATGCGGGCGCGGGCGGTCGTGCTGGAAGACCACTATCTGCGTGGCGCGGCCGGCGCGTTGACCCTGAACGGCGGGCAATTGTGGTTGCGCCAGTCGGACCGCCAGCTCGACCCGCAGGGCGTGGCGATCCTGCATGCCGGGACAGTGACGGCGAAAAGCGGCGCGCTGGAGGCGCAGAATGTCAGCATCTTCCGGCTGGATAACAACGACCGGCTGCTGCAACGCATCGAAGCCGTGCAGGCCAGCTTGCAGGATGGCGGCTGGAATTTGAACAGTGCACGCACCATCGCGCCCGGACAGTTGCCCAGCGCGCCGGGCAGCCTGATGCTGCCCACCGATCTGACCGTAGCGCGGGTGCAGGAAAGCTTCGCACCGCCTGACACTTTTTCGGTCTGGGCGTTGCCGGGCTTCATTGCGCTGCTCAATCGCTCGGGATTTTCCTCGATCCGCCACCAGCTGCAATTCCAGTCGCTGCTGGCGCTGCCATTGCTGTCGGGAACCATGTGCTTGCTGGCCGCCGGCTTCTCCATGCGCCCGCAGCGGCGCGGCGGCGTGGCGCAAATGATCGGCGGCGGGGTTGCAGCCGGATTTGCACTGTTCATGATCTCCAAACTGGCCGAGGAGTTCGGCCAGTCCGGCGCGCTGCCGCCGGTGCTGGCGGCCTGGGTGCCGGCCGCGTCCGGATTCATGCTGGCGGTGGCGCTGTTGCTGCATTTGGAAGATGGCTGACATGGCGGGCCGCCCGGCTTTCACACCGGTACGATCCACTCCGGTACGGCGCGGCTGGCGCGCGGCATTTCTGCTTGCCTGCGTCTTGGCCGGCCTCGGCATGCCGCAGGCCGCCAGCGCTCAGTTTTCCGGTCTGCACCCGCCGCCATCAGCGCCCGTCAGCAAGACCGATCCGGTTTATTACCAAGCCGACGCCACCTCCTACGACCGGGACGGCGCGCTCGTTACACTGAGCGGACATGTCGAAATCTGGCAGGGCGAGCACGACGTGCGCGCCGACAAAGTCACTTACGACCGCAACACCGGCGTTGCCGCCGCGACCGGGCATGTCGTGTTGCTCGACCCCAGTGGACAAGTGCTGTTCGCCGACTACGCCGAACTCTCCCAGGGTATGAAAGACGGCGTGCTGACCAATATGCGCGCCCGTCTGCCGGACAACGGCCAGCTTGCTGCTAACGGCGCCCGGCGGACCGAGGCCAAAATCAATGAGTTGACCCGGGCGATCTACTCCACCTGCAACGTCTGCCTGCAGCACCCGGACGACGCGCCGCTATGGGATTTGCGGGCCCGTTCGGCGGTGCAGGACCTCGAGAACAAGCGCATCGAATACCAGGATGCGGTGCTGGATATTTATGGGGTTCCGGTCGCGTGGTTCCCGTATTTCACCCACCCGGACCCCTCGGCCAAACGCGCCAGCGGGCTGCTGGTGCCGATGGCGGGCTACTCCAAATATCTCGGCAGCTTTGCCGAAGTGCCGTATTTTTGGGTGATCGATGGCGCCACCGATGCCACCATTACCCCCGTGCTGGCCAGCCAAACAGGGGGTGGAATCCAGGCCCAGTTGCGTCATGTATTTAACAATGGCAGCGTCACCGTCAATACCTCGGTGGCGCAGGATCGCAACAGCATTGGCGACGACTTGTTCGCCAATGGTCAGTTCGCCATTAACGACGAATGGCGCTGGGGCTTCGATCTACAGCGTGCCAGCTCGATTAACTATTTGCGCGATTATCATTTGCACGGTTTGGCGCCAGTGCTGACCAGCCAAGTGTACCTGGAGGGTTTCGGGCAGGGCTCCTACGCGCGATTGGATGCCCGCGCGTATCGCGGCTTGTCCAGCAGCGTGGTCAGTCAACGGCTGCCCTATGTGCTGCCGCGCTACGAGTACAGCTACGTTGCCGAGCCGGATGCGGCGGGCGGGCGGCTGTCGGCCGATGCCGAGGCGTTCAACGTGGCGCGGCAGGTCGGCACCAACACCCAGCGCGCCAGCTTGCGGCTGGACTGGGAGCGGCCGGCCACCGGCGCGCTGGGCGATTTGTGGAAACTGATGCTTCACTTGGATAGTGCGGTTTATACTGCCCATCAGATTGACCAAAATCCGACATGGGGGCCGCACAACGTGGCCGGAACCGCGCAAACGATGCCGACCGTGGCGCTCGATGTGCGCTGGCCGCTGATGCGCGATGCTGGGAGCTGGGGCACCCAGGTCGTGGAGCCGATCGTGCAGTTGCTGGCCGCCCCAAATGGCAGTTCGTATGGAGTGCCCCGCGCGAGCAAGCTGGGTTTCCTCGATACGCTGGCGCCGAACGAGGACAGCCTGGACTTTGACTTCACCGACGCCACGCTGCTGAACCTCAATCGCTTCCCGGGTGTGGATCGGTTGGAAGGCGGGTTGCGCGCTAACGTCGCGTTGCGCGGCACCTGGTACTTGCCGGGCAACCAGCAGATCGAAGCGCAATTCGGCCAGGGCTACCGGCAGCGCAAGAGTGAAGTGTTCCCGGCCGGGTCCGGCCTGGAGAACACCGTCACCGACGCGGTGAGCCATGTGTCGTACATGCCGAACCCCTGGTTCGATGTGTCGTCGCAACAGCGCTTCGACCATGCCAGCTACCGGCTGCGCTTTGCCGACGCCATCGCCAGCGGCGGGCCGCAGTGGCTGCGGTTGAACGCGGGGTATCTGTATTCGTCGTATAACCCGTATTTGTATTACGACACGCTGCCGAGCGGCGTGCTCAGCGGGCCGCCGCGCAACGAAGTCTCCGCGGGCGTCTCAACGCAGTACGGCGCCTGGCGCCTGTCCGCCAATGCGCGCCGCGACGTGCAGCTTGGCAAGATGGTGTCGGCGGGTCTCAGCGGCTCGTACGAAGACGAATGCTTCGTGTTCAGCGTCGAGTATTTCCGCCGTTACGTCTCGCTCGGCAGCGACAGCGGGGCGAGCGCACTGCTGTTCCAATTGACCTTCAAGACCGTCGGCACCATTGGCTTCAACGGTCTATGACCGGACGCCATCAACGGTCTATGACCGCGCCGGCACATCCCTCCAGGAGCTTGCAACCGCCATGTCACCCCGCCGCCTGATGAGGGTTCACTGCCTGCTATTCGCGCTGGCTACCGCATGCGCCGTGCCGCCAGCGCTGGTCCGCCCCGCTGCGGCAGCTGAAGCGGTGTCTGGGCCGCTGAATGGCGCCGGCATCGTCGCCATCGTCAACGGCGACGTGATCAGCCGGGCCGATGTGGATAACCGGCGGCGGCTGTTCGCCTTGTCGACCGGCTTACCCGCCAGCCAGGAAGTGCTCGGCCGGCTGACCCCGCAAATCGCCCGCCAGTTGATCGATGAGCGGCTGCGATTGCAGGAGGCGCAGCGGCGCCGGATCGTGGTGACCGACAAGGAAATCGCCCGCGCCATCGCCGATGTGGAACAGCGCAATGGGATGCCGCCGCGCACGCTGAACAAGCGGCTGAATGCCGACAACGTCAGTTTTCGCACCCTGGTCGACCAAGTCCGCGTGCAGATCGGCTGGTCGCGGGTGCTACACCAGGAACTCGGCCCGCTGGAGCGGGTGTCGGAGGCCGACGTGGCTGAGCGTGAACGTCAGCTTAAGCAGCAAGCCGGACAGACCGAGTTTCGCGTCGGCGAGATTTTCATCCCCGCCGAAACGCCGGCGCGCGTGGCCGAGGCGGGGCGATTTGCCGACACGGTGATCCAGCAATTGCGCGCCGGCGCGCCGTTCCCGGTGGTTGCGGCCCAGTTCAGCCAGAGCCAGACCGCGCTGCAAGGCGGCGATCTGGGCTGGGTGCAGGCCAGTCAGCTCGACCCGGCGGAAGTGCGGGTGTTGGGCGCGATGCCGATCGGCGCCATTAGCAATCCGCTGCGGGTGCCGGGCGGCTTCTCGATCGTCTCGCTGCATGGCAAGCGCGAGATCGGCCACGATCCGGCGACGGTGCTGAATTTGCGGCAGGTTTTCTTCCCGTTCACCTCCAAGCTGGATCAGAACCACCCGACGGACCAGCAGAAGCAAGCGCTGGAAAAGGCGCGCCGCGTGTCCGGCTCAGCGAAGGATTGCGCGGCTGTTGAGGCGGCGAACAAGACGGCGGGCACTGGGCGGCCGAGCGACCCCGGCGAAGTGCGGCTGGAAACCACGGCGCCTGGATTGCGCAGCGTGCTCGAAAAGCTGCCCGATGGCCATGCCAGCGCGCCGCTGGTCGCCGAAGACGGGATTTTGGTGGTCATGGTGTGCTCGCGGGCCGAGAAGAATTTCGGCCTGCCGAGCAAGCAGGAACTGTCCGACACGCTGCTCAACGAGCGGATCGAACTCGCGTCGCGTCAGCTCATGCATGAGTTGCAGCGCCGTGCGCTGATTGACGAGCGGTCGTAGACCGGGCCAGCACGATGGCGCTGTCCGCCACGCTGCCGCCGCTGCGCGAGGTGATCGCGCGGCACGGCTTGGACGCACGGCGCAAGCTGGGCCAGCACTTCCTGCTCGACGCCAATCTGGTGGCCCGCATCGTGCGCCAGCCGGGCGAGCTTACCGGCCGCCACGTGGTGGAAGTCGGCCCAGGCCCCGGTGGCCTGACCCGGGCGCTGTTGGATACCGATGCTGCCAGCATCGCGGCGGTGGAGGTCGACCCGCGCGCCATCGAGGCCATCGGCGAATTGTCCGCGCTTGATGCGCGGCTGGGCGTGGTGGCGGGCGACGCGCTGGCGCTCGATTTGACCACGCTGGTCCCGGCACCCCGGCAGATCGTCGCCAACCTGCCGTACAACATCGCCTCGCCGCTGCTGGTCGGCTGGCTGCGGCAGGCGGCGCAGTGGGAACGGTTCACGCTGATGTTCCAGGAGGAAGTCGGCGACCGCATATGTGCTGCCCCGGATACTGAGGCGTATGGCCGCCTTGGCGTGCTGGCGCAGTGGATTTGCACTGCCGAGTTCCGCATGCGCATTCCGCCGGCCGCGTTCGTGCCGCCGCCGAAGGTCTGGTCCGCCGTGGTGGTGCTGACCCCGCGCCCGGAGCAGCCGGACCCCGGCTTGTTCAAGACCATGGAGCGGTTGACCGCCGCCGCGTTCGGCCAGCGCCGCAAAATGCTGCGCGGCTCGCTCAAGCCGCTCGGTGGCGAGGCGCTGTTGGAGCGCGCCGGGATCGCCCCGGAACGCCGCGCCGAAACGCTAAGTGTCGCGGAATTCGACCGTTTGGCGCGGCTGCTGCACGGCGGTTAGCCGATGGCCATGCTGGCGAGAAACCCGTCCAACCCCGTCAGCCGCCGCGTGCGCAATCGCGCCGCGTGCAGCACGGCGCGGGTTTCAGCCACGGCGGTCTCGAAGGTTCGGTTCACCAGCACGTAGTCGAATTCGCCTGCGTGGCTCATTTCGTCATGCGCGGCGGCCATCCGGCGGGCGATTTCCGTCTCGCTGTCGCTGCCCCGGCCGCGCAGCCGGGCGGCCAGTTCGTCCAGCGACGGCGGCAGGATGAACAGCCCAACGGTGTCGTCCGGCAGCGCGGCACGCACTTGCCGGTAGCCTTGCCAGTCGATGTCGAACATCACGTCGCGCCCGGCGGCCAGCGCCTGTTCCACTGGCGCGCGCGGGGTGCCGTAGCCGCGTCCGAACACCCGCGCCCATTCCAGCAAGTCGCCCGCCGCCGCCATGGCGTCGAATTCCTCGCTCGAATGGTACAAGTAATGCACGCCGTGCTGCTCGCCGGGGCGGGGGGCGCGGGTGGTCACGCTGACCGACAGCGCCAGATCCGGCTCGGCCGCCAGCAAGGCGCGCGAGATCGACGACTTGCCCGCCCCGGACGGCGCCGCCAGCACAAAACACACACCGCGCCGCTGCATCGTCATTCGATATTGGCCACCTGCTCGCGCAACTGCTCAATCGCCGCTTTCAGCTTCAGTCCGGTGGCGGTCAGCGCCACGCTGGCCGATTTGCTGCACAGCGTGTTGGCCTCGCGGTTGAATTCCTGCACCAGAAAATCGAATCGCCGCCCCACCGAAGCCGCCTCGGCCAGCAGCGCGCGCGCCGCTTCGATGTGGCTGTGCAGCCGGTCGAGTTCCTCGCGCACGTCCGAGCGGCTGGCTAGGATGGCGACTTCTTGGGCGATGCGGTCTTCCGGCAGGCTTGGCACCTCGCCGAGCAGGCCGCGCACCGCGTCCAGCATCCGCGCCCGCTGCGCGGCGGGCTGGTCGGCGGCTTCGTCCACGGCTTGGGCGCGCAGCGCCGCAACCTCGTCAAGCTGGCCGGTCAGCATCGCCAGCAGCCGGGCGCCTTCGCCGTTGCGCGACCCGACCAAGCCAGCCAGCGCCTCGGCGAACCCAGCGCGCACCGCAGCGGCCTGTGCCTCGCCGGTGGCTTCATCCTCCACGGCGGCGGCCGGGCGCAGCACGCCGGGCAGCGCCAGCAACGCCTCGGCGCGCGGCGGCGCGGCACCCGGAATGCGCGCCGCCAGGGTCAGCGCCAGGGTCAGCACCTGCTCCAGTGCGGCAGCATCCGGTGTCAGTTTCGGTGCGTCCTGCCGCGCCACGGTCAGGTTGGCGGTGACATTGCCGCGCTTCAGCGCCTTGCCCGCCGCTTCGCGCAGCCCTGGCTCCAGCGCGTCGAACCCGGAGGGCAGCCGCAGCCGCACATCCAGGCCGCGTCCGTTGACGCTGCGCAGTTCCCACGCCCAGCTCAAACCGCCTGCGGTTCCGGCGCTGCGGGCAAAGCCTGTCATTGAAGCGAGGGGCGCGGCCATCTTGCATCCTGTCGAAGCGTGCCGCTTTCTAGCAGCCCCACGCGCATCCAGGAACATGACCAAACTCGCAGCAGTCCTGATCACCGGCGCCTCCAGCGGCATCGGCCGCGCGCTGGCCGAAGCCTACGCCGCCCCCGGCGTCACGCTGCATCTGGGCGGGCGCCACGCCGCCCGGCTGGCGGCGGCGGCGGATGCCTGCCGCGCCAAAGGCGCCAGCGTGACGGTCCATATGGGCGACGTGCGCGACGCGGCGGGGCAGGCGGCGTGGGTGGGGGCCGCCGGGCACCTCGATCTGGTGATCGCCAATGCCGGGGCCGGGGCGGGCATACCGGACGGCGTGCCGGAAACCGCCGCCCAGGTGCGCGAACTGTTCGCGGCCAATCTCGATGGCGCGCTGAACACCGCCTTGCCGGCGCTCGGCCTGATGCGCCGCCAAGCGCCGGGGCCGGACGGTGTGCGCGGCCGCATCGCGCTGGTGGCCTCGCTCGCCGCTTTCCTACCCGCGCCCGGTGCCCCGACCTACTGCGCGGCCAAGGCGGCGCTGGATGCGTGGACGGTCGCCACCGCCACCCCGGCGCGCAAGCAGGGCGTGATCCTGACCAGCGTCTGCCCCGGCTACATCCGCACCGCGATGACGGCGGAGAATAAATTCCCGATGCCCGGCCTGATGGAGCCCGAGCGTGCCGCCGCGATTATCCAGCGCGGCATCCAAGCCGGGCGGACTCGCGTGGCGTTTCCCTGGTGGGTCGCCGCCGCCGCGCGCATCGGCGGGCTGCTGCCGCCGCGCCTGTCCGGCCGCCTGCTGTCGCGCGCGCCGGGCAAAGCGGCCTTGCCGGAGGCCGAATGAAACGCACATAACGCGGTAGTCACGCCACCGATGGGGGAAACCAAAATCATGCCGCATATCAATTCCGGTTTGCATCACGTCCAGATCGGCGACGTCGCCGTGACCGCGCTGAACGACGGCCAGTTCGATGCCGACATCGCCTGGGTGAACGGCATCCCGGCCGCCGAGGGCGAGGCCCTGCTGCGCGACAGTTTCCGCGTGCTGCCGCCGCGCATCACCGTCAGTTGCTTCCTGCTGCAAACCGGCGGCAAGCGCGTGCTGGTCGATGCCGGGGCCGGCGGGGCGTTCGGCCATGTGCTGGGCCATGCGGGTGAGCGGCTGGCCGCACTCGGCATCGCGCCCGAATCGATCGACACCGTGCTGGTGACGCACGCGCATGTCGATCACGTGCACGGCCTGCTGAACGCCGAGGGCGGCGCGCGCTATCCGAACGCCGAGATCGTCATCAACGCCGCCGAGACCGGGTTCTGGCTGAACAAGGACGTGCAGGCGCAGGCCCCGGAATCGGCGCAGGAATACTTCGGCATCGCCCAGCGTTCGCTGGCCCCGTACAGTGAGCGGTTGCGGCTGATCCATGACGGCCAAGACGTGCTGCCCGGCGTGACGGCCAAGCATCTGCCCGGCCACACGCCCGACCACACCGGCTACATGATCGCTTCCGGCGACGCCTCGCTGCTGATCTGGGGCGACGTGGTGCATCTGCCCGGCATCCAGTTCGCCCGCCCGGAAGCGGCGATGGCGTTCGATATCGACGCCGATCTGGGCCGCGCCAGCCGCGCCCGCGCGCTGGACATGGTGGCCAGCGACCGGCTGCTGCTGGCCGGGATGCATCTGGACTTCCCGACCTTCGGCCACGTTCGCCGCAGCGGCGCGGCGTACGCATTCGAGCCGCAGGTGTGGGCCCCGGCCGCCACCGGGCTTTACCCGGCGGGCTGAGCTTCGGCCGCAATCCGCGCCCACATGGCGCGGATTGCGTCCTTCATCGCCAGCGCCTCCGCCCAGCGGTCGGACAACTCGTAGCCGTCCGCGCCGGTGATGGCGTATTCCGGCGGGCCGAGTTCGGTCAGAAACGTCAGCACCGCATCCTCCGGTGCCCGCTTGCGCCAGGAGCGGATGGCGTAGTCCCACCAGCCATAGGCCAGATCGACCCAGTGGCGCAGATGGGCGAAGCCGGTTTGGATTTGAATCTGCTCGCGGCTGGCCACCCGTCCGTGGATGCCCCAGGCGTGATCCATGACGCGATGGATCATCGCGTGCGCCTCGGGCGGGATCGGCCAGGCGAATTCGCGGCCGACCACGTAGTGCGAGATGTCGGCGGTCAGCCGCAGATCGGGGAAGCAATCCAACAGCCGCAGCGTGAAGAACAGATCGGTGGTCATGCGGTCGCGGTGGGTTTCGATATGCACCGCCACCCCGGCCTCACGCGCCAGACGCCGCCAGCCTTCGATCAGCGGAATGCAATCCTCCAGCGCGTGCGGCCGCACGTCCGGCTGCAAATTGACGTGGTCGGCGCCGAATTCCGCCACGAAATCCAGCACCGGCTTCAGGTCATCGACCGATTTCGGGTAGCACTGTGCTTGCCATGTCATGCCGTGGGCGCGCAGGAAGCCAGTGACGTCGCGGATGTAGTCGCGGTCGAGAAACCGCACCCCGGCGCCGTCGAACCCGGCGTCGCGGATCATCGCCAGCTTCTGGTCCAGCGTCCATTCCTGCCCATCCGGGCGGCGGCGCTCCATGGCCCACATCGATTGATAGACGCGCAAGCTTTGCGGCATATTTGCCTCGCGTGATGGTTGCGTTTCCCTGGCGGCAAGCTTGGCCCGCGCCCGCCGGGCGGTCAAATATCCCCTTGCCGGTTGCGGACGGAATGGCCCGCCGCTAGGGTCCGGCGCCCCCGAAGGAGCATCGCGTGCTCACCATTCTGTTCAATCTCGCCGAGGAATTGCTGAGTCTGTACCGCTGGGTGGTGATCCTGGCGGCACTGTTCAGCATGCTGGTGTCGTTCGGCGTGCTCGACACGCGCAACCGGTTCGTCTGGATGATCGGCGACTTCCTGTTCCGCATCACCGAACCCGCCCTGCGCCCGATCCGCAACGCGCTGCCCAGCTTTGGCAACCTCGACATCAGCCCGATCGCGCTGCTGTTGATCCTGTATGTCGCGCAGGGTCTGCTGGAGCGGATCTATATCGCCATCGTGACCGGTTCACTGTCTGGCCTGCTGATCTGATGGCGTTTTGGCGCACTGCCACCGGTGCCGTGCTGGTGGCGGTGAAAGTGCAGCCAAAATCCCGCCGCCCCGGCCTGCAAGGCCGCGCCCCGGCGGTGGACGGCGAGCGCCTGCGCATCGGCGTGACCGAAGCCGCCGAGGATGGCCGCGCCAACCGCGCCGCTTGCGCCACGCTGGCCGAGGCGCTGAATGTGCCGAGCTCGGCGGTGGCGGTGACATCCGGCGCCACCAGCCGGGAAAAGACCCTGCGGGTCGAAGGCGACCCGGCCCATCTGACTGCATTGCTGGAGACCCTATGACCCAAGCCCGCATCATCGACGGCAAGCAGGTCGCGGCCGACCTGCGCGACAGCGTGGCCGCGCGCACCGCGCAACTGTCTTACAAGCCCGGCCTCGCGGTGGTGCTGGTCGGCGAGGACCCGGCCAGCAGCGTCTATGTTCGCAGCAAGGACCGCGCCGCCAATGCCGCCGGCATCGCCGCGCGCACCATCCGGCTGCCCGCCACCACCACCCAGCCCGAATTGCTCGCCGTGGTGCACGGGCTGAACGCCGATGACAGCGTGGACGGCATTCTGGTGCAGTTGCCGCTGCCCGCGCACATCGAAAGCCGCCCGGTGCTGGAAGCCATCGACCCGGCCAAGGACGTGGACGGCTTCCACCCGGTCAATGTCGGCCGCCTGCACGAAGGCCGCCCGACACTGGTGCCCTGCACCCCGCTGGGGGTGATGAAGCTGCTCGCCGCCACCGGGGTGAATTTGCGCGGCGCGCGCGCGCTGGTGCTGGGCCGCAGCGCCATCGTCGGCAAACCGATGGCAGCATTGCTGACCGCCGCCGACGCCACCGTGACCATCGCGCATTCCCGCACCCGTGACCTGCCCGCCGAGTGCCGCCGCGCCGAGATTCTGGTGGCCGCCGTCGGCCGTGCCGAGATGGTGCGCGCCGATTGGGTAGCCCCCGGTGCAGTGGTGATCGATGTCGGCATCAACCGGCTGCCGGACGGCCGCCTGGTGGGCGACGTGGCGTACGACGAATGCGCCGCCGTGGCGGGGGCAATCACCCCGGTGCCCGGCGGCGTCGGGCCGATGACCATTGCGTGCTTGCTGGAAAACACGCTGCTGGCCGCCGAGGCGCGGCGGAGGTGATGGGGCAGGCGTGGCCGCTCGGGGCCGATGCGCAACGTCTGGGGCTTGGCCCCGCCGAGGCGAAATGGTGCGTCGAATCGGGCTGTGGCCCGGCCTTCGCGCTGCTGATCGCGGTGTTCGCGCTGTCGTGGTGGCTGGTGGAACAGCGCGGGCGACGGTTGGGGATGCTTTGGTGGGCGCGGTGGGGCCAGAGGGCGGAGGCTGCATGATGATCCGGGACGCGGCGTAATAACGCATTCCGATCAGCGATTTACGGGCGGCGAAACCTTTCTTCACCGGGGGCGCTGAGATGAGAGCAATAACGTTCCCTCTCCGCCCCGCTTGGGGGGAGAGGGACAAAAACACGGCTTGAAGTACTTTCTTAGCGCCTGTGGGGCGCAACCCGGCCATGACGGATCGGCGTTTCCAGTGTCATTCTCAGTGGCGGGTAGGATGGGTGAAACCCAGCGCTATTGGTGCAAGCGATGGATTTCACCCAGCCTACCGCCCCACCGCTGCCCCAGCCGGCCGCCTCGGGTCATTCGACCCGTAAAACCACCCCGGCCACATCCCGCCCGACTTCGCCGAATCGCCGCCCGACGACGCCGCCTTGGTGCGCGACTTTTCCAGCCCTACCGCGATCATTTCCACCGCCCCCCACGGGGTTTGCGGGGTGATCGAATAGCCCATCATCGCCAGCAACTCCGCCGTGTCGGGCGACAATGCATAGGGTTCATTGAACAGCGTGTCCGGCTGCCACTGCATGTGCAGGCGCGGGGCATCGACGGATTCCTGCGGGGTCATGCCGTGGTCGATCATGTTCACCAGCGCTTCCAGCGTGATGGTGATGATGCGTGAGCCGCCGGGCGAACCCAGCACCAGCGCCACGTTGCCATCCTTGGTGACGATGGTGGGCGCCATGCTGCTCAGCGGGCGTTTGCCGGGGGCGATGGCGTTGGCGCGGCCTTGCACCAGGCCGTATAGGTTGGCCTCGCCCGGCTTGATGGTGAAATCGTCCATCTCGTCATTCAGCAGAAACCCGGTGCCGGGTGCCATGGCCACCGCGCCAAACGCGCCGTTGATGGTGTAGGTCAGCGCGACGGCGTTGCCGGCGCGGTCGATCACCGACAGATGCGTGGTTTCAGTCTGCTCGTGCGGCGGCGTGCCGGGGGCGAGCTCCTTGCTCGGCGTGGCGCGCGGGCCGATCTGCTGGCGGATTTTGGCGGCGTAGTCCGGCGACAGCAGGCGATCCAGCGGGTTGTGCACAAAGGCCGGGTCGCCCAGGCCGCTGTTGCGGTCCACGTAGGCGTGGCGCATCGCCTCGGCCAGCACATGCACCTCGGCGGCGGAATGGAAACCCATGCCGTGCAGGTCGTAGCCGCTGAGGATGTTGAGGATTTCGCACAGCGTGGCCCCGCCGGACGATGGCGGCGGCGCCGACATGATCTGCCAGCCGCGATAACTGCACGTCAGCGGCTGGGCTTCGTTGACGCGGTAGGCGGCGAAGTCGGCGGCGGTGATGATGCCGCCCTCGGCGCGGGCGGCGGCTTCGACAGCGTCGGGAATGCGGCCGTGGTAGAACGCATCGGGGCCCTGCGCCGCGATTCCGGCCAGCGTGGTGGCCAAATCGGGTTGCACCAGCCGCTCACCGGCGCGCATCCGCGAACCGTCGTCGTGCATGAACACGCCGGCGTCCTGCCTGCGCTGGCGAAAGCGCGGCAGGCCATAGTCCAGAATATCGGCGTCGGCGCGGTTCAGTTCGAACCCGTCGCGGGCGAGGCGGATGGCCGGGGCCATCACCTGCGCGCGCGGCAGGTGGCCGTAATGCGACAGTGCTGTGTCCAGCCCAAGCACGGTGCCGGGCACCGCCACCGCGCGCCAGCCGGTCAGGCTGGCGTTGGGAATGACGTTGCCGCTGGCGTCCAGATACATGTCCGCCGTGGCGGCGGCCGGCGCGGTTTCGCGGAAATCCAGAAACACGTCGCCGCCATCGGCCAGATGCGCGACCATGAAGCCGCCGCCGCCGATATTGCCGCAGCACGGGTTCACCACCGCTTCGGCATAGGCGACGGCGACCGCCGCATCGATGGCGTTGCCGCCGGCGCGCAAAATCTCCGCCCCGGCTTCGCTGGCGAGGCGATGCGCCGAAACCACCATGAAGTCGTCGGACTCGACGGCTGGCAGCGAGGCGGCGTGCGCCGGTCCCGTCAGCAGCAGCACGCCAAGCAGGGCGCGTTTCAGGTCCGCACCTGGGTGACGCCGATCATATCGCCTTCGCGGATCAAGCCCGCCAGCCGCTCGGCGTCCCAGCCCTCGGTGCCCGCCGGGCGCAGCGGCAGCACCATCCAGCGGTAGTCGGCGGTGCTGTCCACCACGCGAATTTTGGTGCCCTGCGGCAGCACAGTGCCGAATTCGGCCAGCAAGCCGCGCGGGTCGTGCACCGCGCGGGCGCGGTAGCTGGCGGATTTGAACCAGAACGGCGGGTAGCCCAGCACGGCGCGCGGGTAGCAACTGCACAGCGTGCACACCACCAGCGCATGAACCTCCGGCGTGCATTCCAGCACGCCGAGCGGCGGCGCGCCGCGCATGGTGATGCCCATCGCCTCGGCGGCCTTGGTGCCGCTTTGCAGCATCAGCGCGCGGTAATCGGGATCGGTCCAGGCCCGCGCCACCATCGCCGCCCCGCGCGCGGGCGAAGCGGCGTCGGTAATGGCGATGCGTTCAGCGATCTCGGCCGGTGTGGCGATGCCCTTGGCCGCCAGCACGGTCATCAGCCCGGCGAACAGCGCCTCGCCGTCGCGTTCCAGCAAACCGTTGCGCGTGTCCATCCCAAGCCCTCCGGTTGTTATTTCGTCACGCCGACAGCGCTTCGTCCAGATCGCGGATCAGGTCGGCGGCGGTTTCCAGGCCGACAGATAAGCGTATGACATCCGGCCCAGCGCCAGAGGCGGCGCGCTGTTCGTCGGTCAATTGCCGGTGCGTGGTGCTGGCCGGGTGCAAAATAAGGCTGCGGGTGTCGCCGACATTGGCCAGATGCGAGAAAATCCGCACCTGTTCCACGAGCCGCATCCCGGCCTCGTAGCCGCCCTTGACGCCGAAGGTGAACACCGAGCCGGGGCCTTTCGGCAGGTATTTCTGCGCCAGCGTGTGGTGCGGGCTGGACGGCAGCCCGGCATACGACACCCAGGCGACGCGCGGGTCGCCGTGCAGGAATTCGGCGACCGCTTGCGCATTGGCGACATGCCGATCCATCCGCAACGGCAGGGTTTCCACCCCCATCAGGGTCAAATACGCGTTCATCGGCGCCAAGGATGGCCCAAAATCGCGCAACGCGACGGCGCGGGCTTTGGTCGTAAAGGCGAAATCGCCGAAATTCTCGTAGAAGCGCAGGCCGTGATAGGCCGGCTCGGGTTCGCTCAGCGAGGGGAACTTGCCGCCCTGGTTCCAGTCGAACTTGCCCGATTCGACCACCACGCCGCCCAGCGCGTTGCCGTGCCCGCCGATGAACTTGGTCACCGAATGCAGCACGATGTCGGCCCCCCACTCGAACGGGCGGCACAGATACGGGCTGGCCAGCGTGTTATCGACGATCAGCGGCAGGCCGTTTTCGTGCGCGATCTTGGCGATGGCTTCCAGGTCCACCACGATGCCGCCGGGGTTGGCGAGGCTTTCGACGAAGATCGCCTTGCAGCGCGGGGTCAGCGCGCGGCGGAAATTCTCCGGATCGTTCGGATCGACGAAATGGCAATGCCAGCCGAGCTTGGGAAACGACAGCGCGAATTGCGTCAGCGACCCGCCGTACAGGTTGCGCGAGGCGACGAATTCGTCGCCGGGGCTGAGCAGTGTGAAGAAAGTGATGAACTGCGCCGCGTGCCCGGACGCCGCCGCCACTGCGGCGCGCCCGCCTTCAAGGGCTGCTACACGTTCTTCCAGCACCGCGACCGTCGGGTTGGACAGCCGCGTATAGACGTGGCCGAAGCTGTGCAGGTTGAACAATGAGGCGGCGTGATCGACGTCCTCGAACACGTACGAGGTGGTTTGATAGATCGGCGTCGAGCGCGCGCCGGTGGCGCTGTCCGGTGCGGCGCCGGCGTGAATGGCCTTGGTCTCGAAGCCCTGGTCGGCGGTGCGCGCCGGAGAGGGGCGGGGCCGGGTGGGCCGGGTTTGCGGCGCTTCGGCGGGGCGGTTGCGGATCAGCCCGGAATTGACCCCGAACCACGATAGCTCGCCGCCGAGCCGGCCGAATTCGATTTTCACGCAGCGGTTCATCACCACGGTCAGCCCGGCCGCCTCGGCCAGGGCGGCGGCTTCGTCGTTGCGCACGCTGAGTTGCATCCACAGCACTTTCGCGCCGATGGCAATCGCGTCCTCGGCAATCGGGCCGACATGCTCGGCGGCGCGGAACACATCGACCAGATCGACCGGCTCGGGGATGTCGCGCAGCGAGGCATACACCGTCTCGCCTGCCAGTTGCTGCCCGGCGAGGCCGGGGTTGACCGGGATGCAGCGATAGCCTTTGCCCTGCATGTATTTCAGCACGAAGGTGCTCGGCCGGTTCCAGTTGGCCGATGCGCCAACCACGGCGATGGTGCGGGTACGTTGCAGGATGCCACGGATCAGCGAATCCGGGTACGTCAAAGCGGGCGCATCCATGCGAAGCCTCCAGGCGTTTCGCGCATGTTGCACTGGCAGCGGTGGCGGGCAAGCGTTGCCCAGCCGCCTTGAACCCGGCGGGTCCGCCCCTTAGCCTCAGGCCGCGTTAGGGGAATGGGCATGGCGTCGGTCGGCGAATATCTGGTGGCGTTGCTGGCCCGGTATGGGGTGGACACCATCTTCGGCATCCCCGGCGTGCACACCGCCGAACTGTATCGCGGACTGAGCGACAGCCCGATCCGCCACATCACCCCGCGCCACGAGCAGGGGGCCGGGTTCATGGCCGACGGCTACGCCCGCGCGACCGGCAATCCGGGGGTGTGCTTCGTCATCACCGGGCCGGGCCTGACCAATGCGCTGACCGCGATGGGCCAAGCGTATGCCGATTCGATCCCGATGCTGGTGATCTCCAGCGTCAACCGGCTCGGTGCCATCGGCTCCGGCGACGGGCATTTGCACGAATTGTCCGACCAGCGCCGCATGGCCAGCGCGGTGAGCGCGTTCAGCCACACCATCACCCGTGCGGCCGAGTTGCCGCAGGTGATCGCGCGCGCCTTCGCGGTGTTCGGCGCGGCCCGGCCGCGCCCGGTGCATATCGAATTGCCGCTCGATGTGATCGTCGCCTCGGCCGATGGGCTGGCGCTGCCGGATCTGCCGCCGGTGCTGAGTGTGCCCGTTGCCTCGCCGGCCGGGATTGCGGCGGCGGCGGCGTGGCTGACCCAGGCGCAGGCGCCGCTCATTCTGGCTGGCGGCGGCGCGGCGTCGGCGGCCGAGACGCTGCGTGAGTTGGCCGAGCGGCTGGATGCCCCGGTGGTGATGACGATCAACGCGCGCGGATTGCTGCCGCCCGGGCATCCGCTTGGCGTGTCGGTGTCGCCGTCGTTCCCGGCAGTGCGCGCGCTGGTTGCCGAATCCGACTGCGTGCTGGCGGTGGGCACCGAGATGGGGCCGACCGACTACGACATGTATGCCACCGGGCCGATGGCGCAGCCGCAGCGGCTGATCCGGCTGGATATCGACCCCGAGCAGGCGATGCGCGGGTTTCTCCCCGACCTGGCGCTGACCGGCGATGCCGGGCTGACGCTGCTGGAGCTGTCGCACCGGATGACCGGGCGCGGGGCGAGCCACGACGGCGCGGCGCGGGCGGCGCGCACCCGTGCGGCGGGGCTGGCCGAGCTTGACGCGGGCACCCAGCGTGACATCGCGTTCCTGACGGTGCTGCGCGATGCGCTGCCGCAGGCGCTGATCATCGGCGATTCGACCCGCCAAGTGTATGCCGGCAACCTGGGCTTCGCCGCCGCCACGCCGCGCAGCTGGTTCAACGCGGCCACCGGGTTCGGGGCGCTCGGCTACGGATTGCCCGCCGCCATCGGCGCCGCGCTGGCGTTGCCCGACCGCCCGGTGGTGTGCCTGGCGGGCGATGGCGGGTTGCAGTTCACCCTGGCCGAAATGGGCTCGGCGACCGAGGCCGGGGTGCGGATTATCCTGATTTTGCTGAACAATTCCGGCTACAGCGAGATCAAGCTGTTCATGCGCGAGAAGGCGATTACTCCTCTGGGCGTGGATTTGTACACGCCGGATTTTCAGGCCATCGCCGGGGCGTTCGGCTGGTATGCCGAGCTGTTGCCAAGTGTGGACGCGCTGGCCGCCGCCGTGCAGGCCGCCGCCGCCCGGCCCGGGTGCAGCCTGATCGAATGGCGCGATTGATCCTTGCCTTGTCAGCCAATGGTGCCGCCACTATGACGCAAGCATGGGCGCTGGCTGGCTGCCGAGGCCGCTGGCCGGGCTGGCGCAGCTAACTTCGGTCAACATTCGGGAGCCCATCGTATGCGACTCGCCGCACCGTGAACGCCGCAGGCCCCGCCGGCGCCCCGCTGGTCAACGGCATCGACGATCTGTACGCCGATTGGGTGCGTGACAACGACAGCTTCAGCGCCGCCGACCGCGCCGCCTGCTTGGCCGCCATCGCCACGATGGGCGAACCCGCGTTGCTGTCGCTGGTGATCGTGCCGGGGCATGAGGTCGAGGTCGATCTGCGGCACACGCTGGCCTCGTTGCAGGCGCAGGTTTACCCGTTCTGGGAAGTGCTGATCCCCGGCCCGCCGCCTGAAGCCGCCGCCGAGGTGCTGGGCAGCGACCCGCGTCTGCGGCTGCTCGGTGGCGGCCCATATCCAGACCGCGCCACAGCGGCCAACGCGGCGCAGCAGGCGGCTTTCGGCTCGTTCGTTGCCCTGTTGAACGAGGGCGACCGGCTGGCTCCGGCTGCGCTGTTTGAAATCGCCGACGCGATCGCCCGCCATCCAGACGCCGAACTGGTCTACGGCGACGAGGACCGCATCGATTTCGGCGGCGAGCGAAAAGTGCCGTGGTTCAAATCGGGCTGGGACCCGGATTTGCTGCTGAGCCACTACTACCTGGGCGCTCTGGCGGTGTACCGCACCGAACTTGTGGCGGCGGCCGGTGGCTGGCGCTCCGGCTTCGGCGGGGCCGATGTGTACGATTTGGCCTTGCGTGCGACCGCGCCGTTGCTGCCCGGCCAGGTCCGCCATGTGCCGTCGATCTTGGTGCACCGCCCGGCGCACACCGCGCGCACGCTGCGCGACCTGATGTGCCATCCGGACGCCATAGCCGCGCGGCGCGCGGTGCAGGAGTTCGCCGGCACCGAGGTTCAAGTGCTGCCGGCGCCGCTGCTGCCGTCGTGCAACCGCATCGTCTGGCCGTTGCCGAAAGCGCCGCCCAAAGTCTCCATCATCATGCCGACGCGCGATCTGGCGTGGCTGCTGGGCCCAGCGGCCTGGGGCGTGCTGCTGCGCACGGATTATCCCAATCTCGAATTGCTAATCGTCGATAACGATAGCGTCGAGGAAGCCACCGCGCTGACCTTCCGCGATCTATGCACCGATCCGCGCGTGCGGGTGATGCGCTATCCGGGCCAGTTCAATTACGCGGCAATGAATAACGCCGCGGTGCGCGAGGTGGCGGGCGACATCGTGCTGCTGCTCAACAACGATATCGACGTGGTTTCGCCCGGCTGGCTGAGCGAGATGGTCAGCCACGCAGTGCGGCCAGACGTTGGCGCGGTCGGCGCACGGTTGCTCTATGCCGATGGCAAGTTGCAGCATGGCGGGGTGATTCTCGGCCCTGGCCTGAATGCCACGCATTACATGCGGCTGTCGGAACGCAACGACCCCGGTTACGCCGGGCAACAGGCGGTGACGCGCACTTATTCGGTGGTGACCGGCGCGTGTTTGGCGATGCGGCGCGAGGTATTTCTGAATATTGGCGGCCTGGACGAGCAGAATCTCGCCGTGGCGTTCAACGACGTGGATATGTGCCTGCGCCTCGGCGACCACGGCTACCGGGTGGTTTACACGCCGTTCGCTGAGTTGTTCCATTTGGAGTCGCAAAGCCGTGGGATGCCGGACACGCCGGAGAAGCACGCGCGCGAGATGCGCGAGGTGAATCACCTGTGGCGCACCTGGCGGCCGATGTTCGACCAGGACCCGTACAGCAATCCGAACTTGAAGGCCGCCTGGATGGAGCCGCTGCATCTGTGCCCGCCGCGCCGGGCGAAACCGTGGCGCAAAGCCGGATGACCGAGATCCTGACTGCAATTTTGTCCTGCGACCGGGAGTAACTGGCACGATGGACGCTCTACCCGAAGCCTCGGGGCTGCTGCCCGCGTTGCTGGCGCCGGAACTGGCGCCGCTGTTCTGGCGGCCGTCGCGCCTGGGCTACGACAGCGCCTGGACCGCGCATGTCCCGTTCGCGCACTGGATTGTCGGCGCGATCCGGCCGCGCTTGCTGGTCGAACTCGGCACCCATCACGGCGTGTCGTACGCGGGTTTCTGCGAAGCGGTGGTGCAGAACCAGCTCGCCACGCGCTGCTACGCGGTCGACACCTGGGAGGGTGACGAGCATGCCGGGCACTACGACGAATCGGTCTATCACGACCTGAAGCGCTTCCACGATCAACGCTATGCGGCGTTCTCCGAAATGCTGCGCTGCACGTTCGATGCAGCACTGGACTACATGCAGGACGGCAGCATCGACCTGCTGCATATCGACGGCTGCCACGGCTACAGCGAAGTACGGCACGATTTCGAAGCATGGCTGCCGAAGCTTTCCGACCGCGCCGTGGTGCTGTTCCACGACACCAATGTGCGCGAGCGCGATTTCGGCGTGTGGCGGCTGTTCGCGGAATTGGGCGAGCGTTACCCCGCGTTCGAATTCCTGCACGAATACGGGCTGGGTGTGGTCGCGGTCGGGCCGCACGCCGCCGAGGCGGTGCGGGCGTTGTGCGCGCTGCGCGACCCGGCGCAGATTGTCACGGTGCGTGAGCGGTTCAGCCAGCTTGGCGAACGCTGGCGGGCCGAGGTGCATATCAGGCTGCTGAACGAGCAGACCGAGGCTGCCAAGGCGCAATTGCGCAGCGAGTCGCGGATGTTGCAGGACCGCGCGCTGGAGGCGCAGCGCATCGGCGCGCGGGCGGCGCAGCGTGCGGCGGATGCGCGGCGCGCTGCTGCGGCCGCGTATGCCGATGTGGACCGGCTGACCGCCGAATTGCACGCCGTGCGCGTCGAATTGGGCGAGCAGAACCGGCAGTTCTACGAAGCGCATGCCGAACAGCATCGCGCCTCGGCCGAAGTGCTGGGCGACGTCTTGTCCAAGCTGGCCGCCGCGCAGGAGAAAGCCGCTGAGCTTCAGACCGGGCTGGACGCAGCCCAGCAGGAGATGCAGCGCAGCGCTGCCGAATTGCGTACCATCCGCGCCGATGCCGAACGCGGCCGCGCAGCGATGCAGGAAGCCGCGCGGCTGCGCCAGCAACTGCCGGATTACGCAGCCGAGGCCAATCACGCCCGCCATGCGGTGGAACTGATGCGCCATGAGGCGCAAACCGCGCTGCTGGAGCGCGACGCCTGGGCGCGCTTGCAGCATGAGACGACGCTAAACTTCGTCGATGCCGGCACCGCGCATGACCGCGTGGCGCATGACCGCGATGTGCTGGCCGCCGAGTTGGTCATGCTGCGCGCCGAAAATGCCCAGCTTGGGGTTCGCTTGTCCGCCCTGCGCCGCAATGGGCCGCAGCAGCCGCGCCAAGTCGGTTCGCTGCGCCGTTTGCGCCGCGCGGTGGGGTTCGGCGTGCGGCTGGCATGGTGGACCGCCAGTCTGCGGCTGCGGAAAGCGCTGCGGGTGCGCGCGGCGCTCAATCGCGATCTAGCGATGCTGGCGGCGACGCATTTGTTCGATGCCGCCTGGTACATGGAAACCCACCCCGACGTTGACCGCTCCGGCGTGGATCCGGCGCTGCACTTCCTGCGCTTCGGCGGCAAGGAGCGCCGCAACCCCGGCCCGCTGTTCGATTCCGGCGCGTATCTGGACGATAACCCCGACATCGCCGCCGCCGGGCTGAACCCACTGCTGCATTTCCTGCGGTACGGCGCTGTCGAAGGCCGCCGTGCGGTGCCGGTTGGCCGGCCGCTGGTCACGGTGCCGCCCGCCTTGCCGCCGCGCGCCGCCCCGCCGCCGCCCGAATTGCGGCAGGCGGATTTGAACTTGGCGGATTGGACCGCGGCGGCGGCGCCCGCCGCCGCGCTGGCGCCGTTGCCGAGCGGCCCGGCGGCGCTGCGGATCGTGTATTTCGAAGGCGAGCCGGGCACGCCGGGGGCGCGCTATCGCGTCGAGCGGCCAGCCGAGGCGGCGCGGCGCAATGGCGCTGCGGTGGAGATCTATCCGATTGCCGAGGCCATGCAGCGGCGCGAATCGATCTTGGCCGCCGATATCGTGGTAATCTGGCGCGCGGCCTGGAGCGCCGAAGTGGTGACGGTGATCGAAGCCGCGCGGCACAGCGGCGCGAAGCTGGTGTTCGACGTTGATGATTTGATGGTCGAACCCGAGCTCGCTACCGTCGATCTAATCGACGGCATCCGCACCCAGTTCATCCCGGTGGAAGCGGTGCGCGGCCACTACACCCGGGTGCGCGACACCATGGCGAATTGCGATTTCTGCATCGCCTCAACTGACGAATTGGCGTGGTACATGCGCCGCCATGCCAAGACCACGTTCGTGTTGCCGAACGGCTTCGATGCCGAAGTGCTGCGCGTCTCCCGCCAAGCCGTGCGCCAGCGCCGCGCCGCACCCAACGACGGTTTGCTGCGCATCGGCTACGCCGCCGGATCGCGCACCCATCAGAAAGATTTCGCGCTGGCGGCCAGTGCGGTGGCGCGCATTCTGCGGCAACATTCCCATGTGCGGCTGGTGCTGTTCTCCAGCCCGGTCGACTCGCTGCCGGTGCTCGACATTGCCGAATACGGCGACTTTGCCGGACTGACTGGGCAGATCGAATGGCGCATGATGGTGCCGCTGGAGCAACTGCCGTCCGAGTTGGCGCGCTTTGACATCAACCTCGCACCGGTGGAGACCGGCAATCCGTTCTGCGAAGCGAAAAGCGAGTTGAAGTATTTCGAGGCGGCGCTGGCTGGCGCTGTCACCATCGCATCGCCCACCGGGCCGTATCGCCGCGCCATCGCGCATGGCCGCACCGGCATGTTGGCCGACACGCCGCAAGCGTGGTACCGCGCACTGGATAGTCTGGTGAGCGATCCATCGCTGGCGCGGCGCATAGCGCAGGCGGCGTATCGCGATGTGCTATGGCAGTTCGGGCCGGAACGTCGTGTGGAACTGCTGGCTGCCATGCTGGACCAATTGCAAGGCGGCCCTGCCGCCGCGCGCGCATTCGCGCTCGATCTGCACCGCAACGCCATCCCGCGCCGCGATCCGCCGATCGCGGAAACCGAGACCATCTTCCTCTCCGACACGCTGGCAGACGCCGAGGTAACGGTGATCGTGCCGCTGTACAACTACGAACATCACGTGGTCGAAGCGCTCGACTCGGTGCTTGGCCAGACGCTGGCGGCGCTGCATCTGGTGATCGTCGATGACGCTTCCACCGACGATTCGCTGCACGTGGCGGTGGAGTGGGCGAAGTATCATGCCGCGCGCTTCGGCCGCATCGCGGTGCTGCGCAACATTGCCAATGCCGGGCTGGGCCCCACGCGCAACGCCGGGTTCAACGCCGCCGAAACGCGCTTCGTGTTGCCGCTGGACGCCGACAATCGCTTGCGCCCGGACTGCTGTGCCACGTTGCTGGCCGAAGCCGAGCGCAGCGGTGCGGCGTTCGTCTATCCGCTGATCCGCGAGTTTGGTGATGCCGGCGGGCTGATGGGCTCGCTGCCGTATGCTCCGGCGCGGCTGATCGGGGTGCCGTATATCGACGCGATGGCGTTGGTTTCGGTGGCGGCGTGGGCGGCGGTGGGCGGCTACTTCGAGGGCCGGCTGGGTTGGGAGGATTACGAATTCTGGTGCCGCATGGCCGAATACGGGCTGAGCGGCCTGCAAGTCGCCCCGGAACCGCTCGCCGATTACCGCGTGCATCGCCGTTCGATGCTGCAATCCGTCACCGAGGCGAAGGACAACAAGCCGCTGGTGATGGCCGAGATGAAGCGCCGCCACCCGTGGCTGTCGTTCATCTACGCGCCGCCGCACAGCGCGCCGCTGCCGGTCCCAGCCGACGCAGTGGGCACGCTGGAGGCGCTGTTGCCGCTGCTGCGCTGCCCGCTGACCGGGCAGGCGCTGCGGCTAGATGCCGCAGCAGGCTATCTGGTGACCGAGGACGGCGCACAACGCTGGCCGGTGGTGGATGGCCGCCCGGTGCTGTTCGACGGGCTGCAAACACCGCAGATCCTGCCGGCGCCGACGGACGCTGCGCCGTTGCCGCCGAGCGCTGAAGCAGTCATCCGCGAAGCGGGCGGGCCGGTGCTGCTGCTGAGCCCGAGCGGGACCGGCGCGCGGCTGGCCAATGTGATCGAACTCAGTGCCGCGCTGTATCCCAACACGCAGGTGATCGCAGACGCGCAGGCGCTGCCGTTCGCCGATGCCAGCCTCGCCGCCGCCGTGGTGCTGCGCGGCTTCGAGCAATACCGTGATCCGCACACGGTGGTCGCCGAATTGCTGCGCGTGCTGCGCCCCGGCGGGCGGGTGCTGGTGCAGACCGTGTTCCTGCCGCAGCAGGATGCCGAATCCGAGACGCGGCAGGCAGTGGAAGCATGGTTCGACGGGTTCGACACCGAGGCGCTGCACGTGCCGGGCGATCTGGGCGCCGCCCACACGGTCGCGTGGCTGGCGCATACCGCGCAAACCGCGCTGGCGCGCGACCGCTCGCCCGATGCCGCCCGCTCGTTCGCTGCCACCCCGGTTGGCCAGTTCGCGGCGCTGTGGACCGACCCGGCGGCGCGCGCCGCCAATCCACGCTGGCGTGATCTGCAAGATTTGCCGCAGGCGGCACAGGAAGCGATTGCCGCCGGGTTCGAATATATCGGCCGCCGGCCGCTGAGCTGAACCGGGAGACAGCCGCGTGGCGGATTTTCACTTTGTCGAGGACTACGAGAAACTGGTGGCCCATTTGGTCGCCACGCTGCCGATTGACGAGGCGATGAGCCGTGCGGTCGGCGGCGCGTTTGAGCAGGTGGGGTTGGTCGAGCGCGCCGTGGTGGCCTATGCCGGGCTGCATGACGGCCAGCAGATCATCGATCTGGGCTGCGGCAGCGGGCGGCTGGCCTGGGCGCTCGGCCAAGCAATGCAGGTGGAATACATCGGTATCGATATCGTGCAGGCGCTGCTGGACTACGCCGTCACTCGCTCGCCGCCGGACTATCGGTTTATTCTGAATCGCACGCTGGCGATTCCGGCCCCCGACATGTCGGCCGATATGGTGACAGCGTTCAGTGTATTCACTCATTTGCTGCATGTGGAATCTTATCTGTACATGGAGGATATTTTCCGTGTGCTGCGGCCCGGCGGGCGGCTGGTGTTTTCGTTTCTGGAATTTGCCGAACCGAAGCACTGGAATGTGTTCGGGCTGACCCTGGATGCGCAGCGGCGCAGCACGCTGCCACATTTGAATCAGTTCATTGAGCGTAACGCCATCGACCTGTGGTGCCAGAAACTCGGCTTTATTCGCGAAGCCTTCGTCGATGGCAGCGACGCGCCGTGGGGCGACGCGCCGCCGCTGTGGCAGTCGCTGGCCATTCTACGCCGCCCGCCGCTGGATTAACCGCCGCTGGCTTGACGCGGTGCAACATAGCGTGCGGAATTCCTGACGTGAAACCGCGCTGCGGCGTGCGTAAGGATGACACGGCATGAGTTTGCGCATTTCCGTCGATACCGGCGGCACGTTCACCGATGTGGTGGTGGTGGACGAAGCCGGGCGATTTTATATCGGCAAGGCGCTGACCACGCCGGCGCGTATTTTCGGCGGCATGGCTGGGGCGCTGGCGGTGGTGGCCGAGCAACTGGGCTGCGACACGCGAGACCTGCTGCGGCGCAGCGATATTCTGGTCTACGGCACAACACGGGCCACCAATGCCGTCGTCACCAAGCGCACCGCCAAGACCGCGTTTCTGACCACGCGCGGCTTCCGCGATACGCTGACCTTGAAAGAGGGCGGCAAGCACGGGCCGCATGATTACAGCTACGACTATCCCGATCCATACATTCCGCGCCGCTATAGTTTCGAACTGAACGAACGCATCGGTGCGGAAGGCGATATCGTCGAGGCGTTGGACGAGGCACAGGCGCGCGGCGTGATCGCCACGCTGGCGGCGCGCAAGTTCGAAGCGGTCGCAGTGAACTTGCTGTGGTCAATTGCCAACGCGGCGCATGAACTGGCCATCGGGCGGCTGTTGGAAGAACTGCTGCCCGGGGTGCCGTTCACACTGTCGCACCAACTGGTGCCGATCCTGCGCGAATATCGCCGCGCCTCGGCGACCGCCATCGATGCCTCGCTGAAGCCGCTGATGCAGAAGCACCTGCGTGAGATGAGTGCCGATCTGACCGAAGCCGGATTTGCCGGCGCGCTGCTGGTATCCACCTCGGTTGGCGGCTGCCAGCATGTCGAGGAATTGATCGCGCGGCCAATCCACACGCTGAAATCCGGCCCGGCGATGGCCCCGGTGGCAGGGCGTGCCTATTCGGCGCTGGAAGCGCTCGGCGGCAATGCCATCGTGTGCGACACCGGCGGCACCACGTTCGATGTCGGGTTGGTGCGCGACGGCGCGCTGGTTTACACGCGCGATTCCTGGCTCGGGCAGCGTTGGCTCGGCGACATTATCGGGGCCTCCACCGTCGATGTGCGCAGCATCGGCGCGGGCGGCGGCTCGATTGCCTGGATCGACGCGGGCGGGTTGCTGCGCGTCGGCCCGCAATCGGCCGGCTCGGTGCCCGGCCCGGCTTGTTATGGGCGCGGCGGCGAATTCCCCACCGTGACCGATGCCGCGCTGTATCTGGGCTATATCGATCCGGGCTATTTCAACGGCGGCCGGATGACGCTGGATGCAGCGGCGGCGGCACGGGTGATCGAGCGACTGGCCGGCGAACTCGGCCAAGCCCCGGACCGGCTGGCCGCCTCGATCATGGCCATCGCCAACGAATTGATGATCAAGGCGATTGGCGAAATCACCGTCAACGAGGGCGTCAATCCGCGTGAGAGCGTGATTGTGGCGGGCGGCGGCGCGGCCGGTTTCAACATCATGCCGATTGCGCGCGAACTCGGCTGCGCCACCACCATCGTGCCGCGTACCGCCTCGGCGTTGTCGGCCTGCGGGATGCAATACAGCGACATCGTGTTCGAAGCCACGCGCAGCCGGTTCACCGACAGCGCCGCGTTCCACACCGATGGCGTCAATGCGGCGCTGGCCGCGATCATGGCGGAATTGGCGGCGTTCCAGGGTGGGCTTGCCGGGTTGCAGACCGCACCGTCGCGCATCGAGCTGTTTGTCGAGGCGCGCTATCGCGCCCAGGTATGGGAACTCGACACGCCGCTGCCGTCCGCACGCATCGATGGCCCCGCCGATGTGGCAGCACTGGCCGAAGCGTTCAATCAGGTGCACGAGCGGGTTTACGCGGTGCGCGATGAGGGCAGCGCGGTGGAATTCGTCAATTGGAAAGGCCGCATTTCGGTGCGCGCCTTCTCGCCGCCCGCTGCACCGGAACCGGCCGTGCTGCGTCATGAACCACCGCCAGACAACGTGCGTGACTGCTACTTCATCGAAACCGGACGCGTGCGCACTGCGATCTATCGCGGCGAGCGCCTCGCCCCCGGCGCGCATATCCAAGGCCCGGCGATCATCGAGGAACCGACGACCACCATCGTGGTGTACGCAGGCGGCTATGCCGATCTGACCGCCGCCGGAAACTATCTGCTGCGTATGACGGAGGCTGTGTGATGAGCACGCTCGACCCAGTTCTGCTCACCGTCATCGCCAACCGGCTCGACGGCATCGTGCGTGAGATGACCAACACGCTGCTGCGCGCGGCGCGCTCGGCGGTGATTTCCTCGGCGCGCGATTTCTCCTGCTGCATCGTCACCGGCAACGATGAGCTGCTGTCCCCGGCGGAAGGTTTGCCGGTACATATCTTCGGCTGCCACATTCAAACCGCCAACATGCGCCGCTACCACGAAGGCGACATCAAGCGCGGCGATGCGTATCTGGATAACGATCCGTATGGCGGCAACACCCATCCGGCGGATCACACCTTCATGGTGCCGGTGTTCTTCGAAGGCGAGCATCTGTTCACCAGCGTGGCGAAATGCCACATGGCCGATATCGGCAACTCGATTCCCAGCAGCTACTTCGTGCTGGCCAAAGACGTCTATAACGAAGGCGCCTTGGTGTTTCCGGGCGTGCGCATCCAGCGCGACTGGAAGAACATCGGCGACATCGTGCGCATGTGCCGCGCCCGCGTGCGGGTGCCGGACCAGTGGTACGGCGATTTTCTCGCGGGGCTGGGGGCGGCGCGCGTGGCGGAGCGGCGGCTGGAGGAGCTGTGCGCCAAGTACGGCGTCGCCACCATCAAGCAATTCGTCCGCGATTGGCTGGACTACTCCGAGCGGCGGATGATCGACAACATCCGTAAGCTGCCGAAAGCCCGGCTGGTCAACACCGGCAAGTCCGATCCGCTGGCGGGCATTCTGCCGGATGGTCTGGAATTGAAAGTCATCGTCGAAATCGACCCCGACGCAGCCATGCTGCATGTCGATCTGTCCGACAATCCGCCCTGCGTGCCGGTTGGGCTGAACACCTCGGTGGGGGCGGCGACCAGTGCGGTGGTGGGGGCGATTTTCAACGCGCTGGAGAAGGATTTGCCGCGCAACGAAGGCTCGTTCCGCCGTCTGCGTTTCACTTACGCCGAGGAAAGCGTTGTTGCAGCGCCGAAGTTTCCGCATTCCTGTTCGATGGCGACCACCAACGTGTCGGAGCGTTTGGTCAACATCACCCAATCCGCCTTCGCCCAATTGGGCGACGGGCACGGGCTGTCGGAAGGCGGCACCGGGCTTGGCGCGGGCATGGCGGTGATTTCCGGCAACGATCACCGGCGCGGCAATGCGCCGTTCGTCAACCGGATGATGCTGTCCACCAATGGCGGCCCGTCCTCGCCGGTGGCGGATGGCTGGGTGAACTACGCCATCCCGGTGATTGCCGGGCTGATGTATCGCGATTCGGTCGAGGTCGATGAACTGAAACACCCGATCCGGGTGCGCTCGCTGCAACTGGTGCAGGACAGCAGCGGGGCCGGGCGGCAGCGCGGCGCGCCGGCGCAGCAAATCGAGTACACGCCGACCGGCAACGACGTGACGGCGGTGATTTCCTGCGACGGCCAGTTCGCCCCGCCGCGCGGCGTGGTGGGCGGGCTGGCCGGCACGCCGGGGGCGACATGGCGCGTGCCGCTGCAAGGCGAGCCGGCGCGGCTGCCCAATGTGGTGACGGTGACGCTGAAACAGGGCGAGGGGCTGCGCGGCCGCGACTCCGCTGGCGGCGGCTACGGCGATCCGCTCGACCGCGATATGGCCCGCGTGCTGCACGATGTGTTCGAAGGCTGGGAAAGCCGCGGCAAAGCCGCCAACGTGTACGGCGTGCTGTTCACCGGCGAAATCGACGACGATACATTGGCCGTCGATGTGGTCGCCACCACGGCGCGCCGCGCCGAACTGAGGAGCGCGCGATGAACAGCTTTGTGCAAGACGCCGGCTCAGTGCGCGTACTGGCGGCGGAGATCGCCGCCGGCCGCCTGACCTCGGCTGAATTGGTCGAGCGCTGCCTCGCCCGCATCGCCGCCGTGGACGATCATGTGCAGGCCTGGAAACTGGTGCTGGCCGATGAGGCGCGGGCGGCGGCGGCAGCACTGGACGCTCAAGCCCGTGCTGGACACCTGCGCGGCCCGCTGCACGGCATTCCGGTCGGGGTGAAAGACGTCATCGACGTCGCCGGCCACCCGACGCGCGCCAATTGCCCGGCGCGCGACGATCTGCCGCCCGCCGCCGCCGACGCCACCGTGGTGGCGCTTCTGCGCGCGGCGGGGGCGGTGATCCTCGGCAAAACCCACACCACCGAATTGGCGTTTTACGAATCGGTGCCGCCGACGCGCAATCCGCACGATCTGTCGCGCACGCCCGGCGGGTCGTCCGCCGGCTCCGGGGCCGCCATCGCCTCGGGCAGCGTGCCGCTGGCGCTCGGCACGCAAACCGCCGGCTCGGTCAACCGCCCGGCGGCGTATTGCGGCGTCGGCGCGTTCAAGCCTTCCACGCTGGCCATCGGCGGCACCGGCATGGTGCCGCTGGCGCCGAGCTTCGACACGGTGGGCGCGTTCGGCGCCAGCGCCGCCGATGCGGCGATCCTGGCCACCGCCTATGCCGGGGCGCATTTGCGGATGGAAGCAGCGGCGGCGGGCGGCAGCCGCATCGTGGTGCTGCGCGACAAGCTGTTGACCGGCTTGAGCGACGGTGAGACCGAAGCCGCGATCGCCCGGCTGTCGCAGCACCTCGCCGCCACCGGCGTTACGGTGGTGACGGCGCCGTCGCCGGTCTCGCTGGACGAGGTGCGTGCCCAGCACCGCATCGTGCTGATCGCCGAACTTGGCCGCACCCATGGCCGCCTGCCGCAAGACCGCGTCGCCCCGCGCTTGGCCGCCGACATCGCCGAGGGTCTGGCGATCCCGGACGCCGCCTATCACTGCGCGCTGCACGCGCTGGCCGCGTTGCGCCGCGCGTTCTGGGCCGGGTTCGGCCCGGCCGATCTGCTGCTGACCCCAGCCGCCCCCGCCGCCGCACCGGTGGGCACCGCGACCGGCGACCCGTCGTTCGTCATTCCGTTCACCGCGCTCGGCGGGCCAGTTGCCACCGTGCGCGCCGGGCGCGGCGATGAAACCGGCATGCCCATCGGCGCGCTGATCTCGGCTTGCCCCGGCGCCGACGGGCGGCTGGCGGCGTTCCTGCTGCACGAAGCCGCTGCCGGATTGGGGCTGTAGCCATGGCCCAGACGTTGCGCGACCTGAGCGCCGAGGAACTGGCCTGGATCGCCGAAAGCACCGCCGGCCTGTTGCGCCAGCAGCCGGACGCCACCGCGTATACCGGGTTCGACGACCCGCCGGACGCTTTTCCGGCCGTGCTGCGGAGCGAACGTCCATGCTGAGCCTCACCGAAGCCGCCGCCGCGCTGCGCTCTGGCGCGGTCACGTCGCAGGCGCTCACCCGCGACTGTCTGGACCGCATCGGGCGCGACAACCCGCGCCTCAACGCCTTCATCGCCTTCGACGGCGAGGCCGCAATGGCGCAGGCGCAGGCCGCCGACCGGGCGCGGGCAGGCGGCCAGCCGCTCGGCCCGCTGCACGGCGTGCCGCTGGCGCACAAGGATATGTTCTACCGCTCCGGGGCCGAAACCACCTGCGGGTCGCGCATCCGCACCGGCTGGATCGCCGGCAGCACTGCCACCGTGCTGCAAAAGCTGGATGCGGCGGGGGCGGTGACACTCGGGCGGCTCGGCATGTCCGAGTTCGCGGTCGGCCCGCTCGGCCTGAACGCGCATTTCGGCGCGGTGCGCAACCCGTGGAATACCGAGCGGGTCAGCGGCGGCTCGTCCAGCGGGCCGGGGGCGGCGGTGGCGTCCGGCCTGTGCTACGGCGCGCTGGGGTCGGACACCGGCGCTTCGATCCGCGTGCCCGCGGCGGCGTGTGGCGTGGCCGGGTTGAAACCCACGTACGGTCTGGTCAGCCGCGCCGCCTGCATGCCGCTGTCGCATAGCCTCGATGTGGTCGGGCCACTGGCGCGCACGGTGGCGGATGTGGCGCTGCTGACCTCGGTAATCGCCGGGCCGGATGCGGCCGACCCAGCCAGTCTGGCCTCGCCGCCGGGCCTGGTGCCCGCCACGCCCGGCGCGCTGCCGCCGGGGCTGCGCATCGGCGTGCCCACCAGCTATTTCACTGACGATCTGGACCCGGAAATGGCCGCACTGCTGGCCGAATGCCACGCCAAACTGGCTGAACTCGGCTGCACTCTGGTGCCCATCGCCATTCCGGCCTTCCGCGAAGCAGCGCAGATTTATGGCGTGATCTTGGGCGGCGAGGCGTCGTCGATCCACGGCAAGTGGCTGCGCGAGCGGCCGCAGGACTACGCGCCGCAGGTGCGCGGGCGGCTGCTGGCCGGGCTGCAAATTCCCGCCGCCGACTATGTCACGGCCCTTCGCGCCCGCGCCGGGTTGCTGCGCCGCGTGCTGGCCGAGGTGTTCACCCAGGTGGACGTGATCGCCGCCCCCATCTGGTGCCGCCTGCCGCCGCGCATTGCCGATGTGGAATCGGAAACCGTGCAGCAGGCCGCGCGCACCGTCGGCGGCGTGCTGCGCGCCACGCTGCCCGCCAACGTGCTGGGTTTGCCCGCGCTGGCGTTGCCCACCGGCATGACTTCTGCCGGTGTGCCGGCCGGGGCGCAGTTGATTGGCCGGCCATGGAGCGAGCCGCTGCTGCTGTCCCTCGGTCACGCCTATCAAACCTGCTTCGGCACGCTGGGGCTGCCGCCAGCCGGCTGAACTGCTATCGTGATATTTCAATAACGTAAGGCGGCTGAAACCCGCCACCGCCGCGTCAGGCGTGGCTCGGGCGCGACGTTGCGGTGGCCGATAGCATCCGCCCCACAAGGGGCCAGTGCACCATTGCCTCCACCTTGCCCCGTCCGCCCATCGTATGTTATTGAATCTAACATGCACCCCACTCTCCCCACCGCCCGCTTCGCCGCGCTGACAGACGCCCTGTGCGGCCTGATCGCGCGGCACGGTCTCGCGCGGCGTCTGGCCGGGCCGTTGATCGTGCTGATCTGGGGCCGGGTGCGCGGCATCGGCGCGCAGGTCGGCGCCTTGCTGGCGCGGATGCAGGCTGGGCAGTTGCGGCGCTATCCCGCCCGCCGTCCGCCCCGCCGCTCACCCTCCAAACGCCGCCCGTCACCGAAGCGCACGCTGCCGCATGGCAAGGCGTGGCTGGTCACGCTGATCCCGGAAACGGCCGGCAGTGCCGCGCACCTGCAAACCATACTGGCCGATCCGCACATCCCGGCTCTGCTCGAATCGGCCCCGCAACTGCGCCGCGCGCTGCGCCCGCTCTGCCGGATGCTGGGCGTGCAACTTCCGAAAGCGCCGCCGCCCGCACCAGAAGCACCACCGCTCAATCGTGGTGAAACACATCCTCCATCATCGCCCACCACTCGCCCGCCTTCCGGGTTTCAAACGGCTCCTGCAACGGCATGCAGACCTTCCACCAGTCCTGCGTCACCGGATCGGCCGCCATCGCCGCCATGTCGGCGTCGAAATCCGTGCCATAATACTTCCAGTTGGCGAACAGGATGTTCTCCGGTTCCTTCAGAAAGATCGTGTAGTCGCGAATATGGCAGGCGCTGATGCGCGCCAGCACGCCGGGCCACACGGCGGCGTGCAGGCGCTTGTACTCGTCCACCGCGCCGGGCTTCAGCTTCAAACACATTCCCATGCGCTGAAAGGGTGCGGGCATCACGCATCCCTCCGAATTTCCCGCAGCGAGCCTTCGGCGATGCGGAAGCAAATCGCGTCCCAGTCCCAGGCGATACCCAGGCCCGGCTGGTGCGACGGCACCGCGTAGCCGTTTTCGATCCGCATGCCTTCGGTGGTCAGATCGGCCAGTTGCGGGATGTATTCCACCCAGCGCGCATTCGGCACCGCGGCACACAGGGCTACATGCAGTTCCATCAGGAAATGCGGGCAGACCGGCATGTTGAAGCTTTCCGCGAGGTGCGCGACTTTCAGCCATGGCGTAATGCCGCCGATGCGCGCCACGTCCACTTGCACGGTGGAACACGCGCCCGCCTGCAAGTATTCGCGGAAATGCAGCGGGCTATACAGGCTTTCGCCGACCGCAATCGGGATGCTGGTCGATTGCGACAGCCGCACATGGCCGTTCAGATCGTCGGCGGTCAGCGGTTCCTCGAACCAGCCGATATCGACCGATTCGTAATGCCGCGCCCGGCGAATGGCTTGATCGACGGTGAACGCTTGGTTGGCGTCGGTGAAAATCTCAAACCCGTCGCCGACCGCCGCGCGCACCGCTTCCAGCCGCGCCATGTCCTCATGGATCGGCCGCCCGACCTTGACCTTGCAGCCGCCGAATCCGTCATCCTGGGCGCGCAATGCGTCGTCCACCAACGCCTCGGTCTCGATATGCAGCCAGCCGCCTTCGGTGGTGTACAGCCGCACCCGGTCCTGCGCGCCGCCTGCCATGATGTGCAGCGGCAGATTGGCCTTGCGGCAACGCAGATCCCACAGCGCGGTGTCGATAGCGGCCAGCGCCAGCGACGTAATGGCGCCAACCGAGGTGGCGTGAGTGCGGAACAGCAGATCGCGCCAGATTTGCTCCACCATCGCCGCATCGCGACCGATCAGCGCCGGGCCGAGCGTGCGGGCGATCAGTTCGATCACCGACGGCCCGCCGGTGCCGATGGTGTAGCTGTAACCGGTGCCAACCGCGCCATCGGAATCGGTGATGCGCACGAACGGCGTTTCCTGGCTGGTGAACGACTGAATGGCGTCGCTGCGCTTTACCTTGGGCACCAGGTCCACCATGAGGACTTCGACCCGCTCGATCTTCGCCATTGTTCCCTCCGCGCGGCCGGGCTGGACCCCGGCCTTATCTGTGCATATTTGAATAACTTATTCGCAAGTGAGCAACACCCCAAGCACATGGTCAACCGTAAGCCGCCCATCCCGGCGATCCTTCCGCCAGACGACGCCGACCGTTACCGGGCGCCCGCACTCGACAAGGGCCTCGACATCCTCGAACTACTCTCGGCCACCGAGGCGGGATTGACCCAGGCCGAGATCGCCAAGGCGCTGGACCGCTCGCCGAACGAGATTTACCGCATGTTGGATCGCCTGGTGCGGCGCGGCTACGTGGTGCGCACCGAGGCCGAGCGCTACGAACTGAGCTTGAAGCTGTTCGCTTTGGCGCACCAGCACGCCCCGCTGCGCCGCCTGGTGGCGCAAGCCACCCCGTTCATGCGCCGCTTCGTGCAGGAGGCCGGGCAGTCCTGCCATCTGGTGGTCTATGAGCACGGCCGGGTGGTGGTGGTGGCGCAACTGGACGCGCCGAGCTACTGGGGGCTGGCGATCCGCGTCGGCGCGCACGTGGCGCTGATCGGCACCGGCAGCGGGCATGTGCTGCTGGCGTTCCAATCCGCCCAGGAACGCCGCTTCATGCTGGCCGAGCACGAAGCCGCCGCCGGCGAAGCGCCGCCGCCGGACGATCTGGATCTGCACCTCGCCGCCATTCGCGCGCGCGGCTACGAAATGATGCCGAGCCGTCAGACGCGCGGCGTGTTCAACGTCTCCGCCCCGGTATTAGGCCCGGACGGCTCGGCGCTGGCGGCGGTGACGTGTCCGTATATCGAACGCATCGAGGACAGCACCGCTCCCACGGTGGAAGCGGTGGCGCGGATGATCACGGGCGTCGGCCGGGCGTTGTCGCTGGCGCCGCTCGGGTAGGCTGGGTGCGTCAGGCCATGTAGCTGCCGCCATTCACCTGCACCACTTCGCCGCTGATGTTGCTGGACATGCTGCTGGCCAGAAACACCGCCACGCTGGCGATCTCGCTGGGCGGCACGACGCGCTTCATCATCGAGGTGGCAAACGAGTCGGCGATTTCCTGCTCGGTCATGCCGTCGCGCGGCTGGGCGGTGTCGATCAATCCGGGGGCGATGGCGTTCACCCGGATGCCGTGCTCGGTGAGTTCCAGCGCCATGCCGCGGGTGAGCGAGATCACGCCGCCTTTGCTGGCCGCGTAATGCGCCCCGCGCACCGTGCCTGCCGCCGAAACCGAGGAGATGTTGATGATCGCGCCGCCCTTGCCCGCCGCCACCATCGCCCGCGCCGCCGCTTGGGCGCAGAATGCGGTGCCTTTCAGGTTGACGTTATGGGTGATGTCCCAGGTCTCCTCGGTCAGATCGAGGAACAGCGCGCGCGGAAACACGCCCGCATTGTTGACCAGAATATCCAGCCGCCCCAGCCCCGCCAGCGCCCCGGCCACGATGGCCTGAGCGCCCGCCACGCTGGCCACGTTGCCCTGCACCAGCACGGCGGTTCGGCCCAACGCCCGCACCTCGGCCGCCAGCGCCTCGGCGGCGGCAAGGTTATCGAGCCAGTTGATCGCCACATCGGCGCCCGCCTCCGCCAAGGCGCGGATGGTGGCGGCACCGATGCCTTGCTGCGACCCAGTGACTAAGGCTGCTTTACCGGCCAGAAGCATGGGATGTCCTTCCTTGGGAGTGGGTTGTCTTAACTCTGACGAAAATAAGAAGCGGAAACAACCGTCGATTGGGGGCCTACGCATCGCCGCGTAGCCGCAACGAAAAAGGCCAGGACGCAAACGCCCTGGCCTTCAATCTCGCGCGGTCCGGGGCCTCCCGGCCCCGGCGGGTGCGGGCAGCGCCCGCCGCTCGCTTACGCCAGCCCCTTGACAATCTGCTCGGTGACTTTCTTCGCGTCGCCGAACAGCATCATGGTGTTCGGGCGGAAGAACAGTTCGTTGTCCACGCCGGCGTAGCCGGAGGCCATCGAGCGTTTGACGAACAGCACGGTGCGGGCCTTTTCCACTTCCAGGATCGGCATCCCGTAGATCGGGCTCTTCGGGTCGGTCTTCGCGGCCGGGTTGGTCACGTCGTTGGCGCCGATCACGTACACCACGTCGGCGGTGCTGAAGTCGTTGTTGATCTGCTCCAGTTCGAACACTTCGTCGTACGGCACGTTGGCTTCGGCCAGCAGCACGTTCATGTGGCCGGGCATGCGGCCGGCCACCGGGTGGATGGCGTATTTTACCTCGACGCCCTCTTTCTTCAGGATGTCCGCCATCTCGCGCAGCGCGTGCTGGGCTTGCGCCACCGCCATGCCGTAGCCCGGCACGATGATGACCTTGCTGGCGTTCTTCATGATGAAGGCGGCGTCGTCGGCGTTGCCCGACTTCACCGTGCGGTCTTGCGCCGGGCCACCGCCGCCCGCCGGGCCAGCAGCGCCGCTATCGGTGCCAAAGCCGCCCAGCAGCACGTTGATGATGCTGCGGTTCATGCCTTTGCACATGATGTAGGACAGAATGGCACCGGACGCGCCGACCAGCGCGCCGGTGATGATCAGCGCCAAGTTCTGAATGGTGAAGCCGATGCCGCAGGCCGCCCAGCCGGAGTAGCTGTTCAGCATCGACACCACCACCGGCATATCCGCGCCGCCGATCGGGATGATGAGCAGGAAGCCGAGGGCGATGGCCAGGATGGCGATCATCCAGAAGATCAACTGGCCGCCGCCGACCACGAAGCAAATGATCAGCAGCACCAGCAGCACGCCGAGCGCTGCGTTCAATTGGTGCTGGAACTTGAAGGTGATCGGCGCGCCCTTCATCAGGGCTTGCAGCTTGGCAAACGCGATCAGCGATCCGGAGAAGGTGATGGCGCCGATGGCAAGGCCGACCGACATTTCGATCAGGCTCTGCATATGCAGGTGGCCCGGCGTGCCGATGCCGAACGCTTCCGGCGCATTCAGCGCCCCGGCGGCGACGAACACGGCGGCCAGACCGACCAATGAGTGGAACGCCGCGACCAATTGCGGCAGTGCCGTCATTTGGATGCGCAGCGCGATGAACGTGCCGGTGCCGCCGCCGATCAGCAGACCGAGCAGGATCAGCCCGTAACCCGCGCCGGACATCCCGGCATGGGCCAGTGTGGCAAGAATGGCGATGGCCATGCCGGCCATGCCCATCATGTTGCCGCGGCGTGAGGTTTCCGGGTTCGACAGGCCGCGCAAGGCCAGGATGAACAGAACCGCCGCGACGAGGTAGGCGAGCGAGGTGACTGACGCCGACATGGGGGCCGCCTTACTTCTGCTTTTTCTTGAACATTTGCAGCATTCGTTGGGTGACCACGAAGCCGCCGAAGATGTTCACGCTGGCCAGGGTGACGGCGATGAAGCCGAACACCATGGCCCAGGTGGAGGTGGCCAGTCCGGTCGCCAGCATGGCGCCCACCACGATGACCGAGGAAATGGCGTTGGTGACGCCCATCAGCGGCGAATGCAGCGCCGGGGTGACGTTCCACACCACGTAGTAACCAACGAAGCACGCCATCAGGAACACGGCGAGCAGGAATACGAACGGTTCGACCGCTTCGGCCACCGGCCCGGCGGCGGTGGCCAGCGCACGGGCGTTGTCCGCAAGAATCTGCGCCTGATCGGCCAATTGGGACGGGGTCATGACTACCTCTCGGATTCGATTGGCGGGCGGGTCAGGCCGCAGCCTTGGGCAGGAACTGCGGATGCACCACCGCCCCGCCGCGCGTCAGCATAACGCCTTTGACGATATCGTCCTCGGCCGGCAGCTTCGGCGCCTTGGCGTCCTTGTCCCAAAAATTGGTCAAGAACGTCAGCAGGTTGCGCGCATACAACTGGCTTGCTGCGACGGCGATGCGGCCCGGCCAGTTGCGCCAGCCCAGCACCCGCACGCCATTCGGCGTCACGATGCTATTGCCCGGCTGGGTCAGTTCGCAGTTACCGCCCGCGTCGGCGGCCAGATCGACCACCACGCTGCCCGCCTTCATCGACTCGACCATGGCGGCGGTCACGATGATCGGCGCGCGGCGGCCCATCACCAGCGCGGTGCAGATCACCAGGTCGTTCTTCGCCACGGTGGCGGCCATCAGTTCGGCCTGCTTGCGGCGGAACGCGTCGCTCATTTGCGTGGCGTAGGCGCCTTTCTGGGCGGCGGTTTCCTCGTCCTCGACGCCAACAAAGGTGGCGCCCAGCGACTTGATTTCTTCCTTTGCCGCCGGGCGCACGTCGGTCGCCGAGACGATGGCGCCGAGGCGGCGGGCGGTGGCGATGGCCTGCAACCCGGCCACACCGGCGCCGATCACGAACACGCGGGCCGGCGGCACGGTGCCGGCGGCGGTCATCATCATCGGGAAACCGCGCTCGAACGCGCCAGCGCCTTCGATCACCGCGCGATAGCCGGCAAGGTTGGCCTGGCTGGACAGCACGTCCATCGACTGGGCGCGGGTGATGCGCGGCAGCATTTCCATCGCCGCGCAGTCGATTCCCGCTTGCGCCAGCGAACCGACCAAATCGGGATCGCCGAATGCATTGGCGGTGCACACCAGCAGCGTGCCGCGCGCGATGAGGTTGCGCTCGGCCGGCAGCGGGGCCTGCACCGCGAACACAATCTGGCTGCCGGACAGGGCAGCGGCGGGGGTGGCGGCGATTTCCGCCCCAGCCGCCTGAAAATCGGCGTCGGAGATGGCGGCGGACAGGCCCGCGCCGGTTTCCACCGCGACCGTCAGGCCCAGGCCGATTAGCTTTTTGACCGTATCCGGCGTGGCGGCCACGCGGGTTTCGTAGTCGCGCCGTTCCTTCAGCACCGCAAGGCGCATCCGATCATCCTTTCCCATGGGCAATCCGAGCGGCGCGGCGCAGTGCCGCTAGGCCGCTATGAGAGCCATTTATGGCACTGCACCATGCCTTCGCCTGCCGGTGAGGCGCAAGGGGGCGGCGGCGCTGCATGTGTTCGCCGCGCGCAGCGCAGCAGCCAGTTTCTAGCGGGTGCGCTGTCCGGTGCCCCAGCGCCGGTGCATCGCCCGCTCCCACGGCTCGAACATGACTTTGTCGGCCAGCAGCCCGATCACCACGATCACCAGCATGATCGCGATCACTTGATCCATCGCGTTCAACTCGCGCCCGTAGTGCAGCAGATGGCCAAGGCCGAAACCGGTCAGAATGGTCACGTAAATTTCAGCGGCCATCAGCGACCGCCACGCGAACGCCCAGCCCTGTTTCATGCCGCTGAGCAGGAACGGCAGCGAGGCCGGGAAGATCACCCGGGTCCATTTATGCAGACCGCCCGAGCCCATGGTGCGCGCGGCGCGGGCGTAGACTGGCGGGATGGTGCGCACCCCGGTGGCAGTGGCGATCATCACCGACCACACCGTGCCCATCACCACCACGAACAGCATGGCCCCTTCGCTCTGCCCGAACCACAGCAGCGCCAGCGGAATCCAGCACACGCTGGGCAGGGTTTGCAGGCCGAGGGCCAGCGTTCCCAGGGTATCCTCGACAAGCTCGGAACTGCTCGACAGAAACCCCAGCGGCAGGCCGATCAGCAAGCCGATGCCGTAGCCGACCAGCAGCCGCCGCAACGTAACGCCGGTGGCCTCCACCAGCGATCCATCGTCCCACGCCGAACGCAGATAGTCCCACACGTCCAGCGGTGCGGGCAACAACACGGCCGACCACACATGGCTTGAGACGCAAGCCTGCCAGATCAAGCCGAGGGCCACGAAGAACACGGCCACCAGGATGGTGCGCTTCATTCGGCGATCTCCGGCTTCACGTAGCCTTTGAGTGCTGCGGTGATCCGGGTGGCATAGGCGGCCAGTTCGACGCTGTTGATGTCGCGCGGGCGGGGCAGCGGGATGGCGAAATCCTCGCGGATGCGCCCCGGATGCGGCGATAGCAGGATCACCCGGTCGCCCAGGCACACCGCCTCGCGCACATTGTGGGTCACGAACACGATGGTCTTGCGGCGCAATTGCTGAATGCGCTGGATGTCGGTGTACAGCTGCTCGCGCGTCATCGCGTCCAGCGCGGACAGCGGTTCGTCCATCAGCAGCACTTGCGGGTCGGGTGCCAGCGACCGCGCCAGCGCCACGCGCTGCTTCATGCCGCCGGACAGTTCATGGATGTTGGCGCGGGAGAATTTTTCCAGCCCAACCAGTTTCAGATGCGCCTCGGCGATCTCCCGCCGTTCGGCATTGGTCAGGTTCGGCACCAGCTTCAGACCGAACATCACGTTGTCGAGCGCCTGCACGCTGCCGCGCTGGGTGCGGAACGTCTTGGAGACGTGTTCGACCAGAACCTTCGGCGCCACCGCCGCTGTTTCCGCCGTCACGGTTGCGCGGTCAGGCGGCTGAGGTCCGGCGCGTTGCGCAGAAATCCGGCCTGCTGGGCATTGCCGACGAACGCCGCCAGCGCGTCCTGGGTAACGCTGCCGGTCAGCGTGATGCGGTCCCAGGCGTGGGCGATCAGTTCGGCGGACACCGCGCCGTGGGTTTCCTCGGCCAATTCGTCGCGCACCATCGCTTGGGCTTCTGCCTTGTGCGCGATGATCCAGGCGGTCAGTTCGCGATGGGCAGCGATGAACTTGCGCAGTAGATCGGGCTGGCCGCCGAAGAACGTCACGCTGCTGACCAGCACGGTGGCGATGGCGTCCCTTTCTTCCAATACGACTTTGCCACCCGCCTCACGCTCCAGCCGGCTCACCCAAGGCTCGACCGTCCACACCGCGTCAAGCTGCTTGCGCTGGAACAGCGCCAACTGATCCGGGTTCTCGGTCGGCACCACGTGGGCGTCGCCGCCGGTCAGCGTGACTTTCAGGCCGCCGCGCGTCAGCCAGGCGCGCGCCGACACATCCTGCGTGTTGCCAAGCTGCGGGGTGGCGATGGTCTTGCCGCGAAAATCGGCCGGCTTGGCGAGCCCGGAGTCCGGCTGCACCACCAGCGCCGCCCCGCCCGCGGCGGCCCCGGCGACGATGCGGACTTCCTCGCCCTTGGACTTGGAATAGGCGTTCAGCGCCGGGCTCGGGCCGACATAGGTGACGTCGATGGCTCCGGCAAACACCGCCTCCATCGCACTTGGCCCGGCGTTGTAGATATACCACTCCAGCTTCGCGCCCAGCCGTTCCTCGAACCAGCCGTGGCCCTTGCGGGACATGTTGTGCGCCACCAGTCCCTGGATGTGCGTGATGTTGGGGAAGTGACCGGCACGGATCACCGTCTCGGCACGCGCCGCCCCGCAGGCCAGCAACAGCCCGGCGGCCAGCGCCGTAAAGTGGGTGAGCCGGCGTGAGATCGATCGCATTTTCGTGGCACCTGCAAATGTCGGCGCCGGCAGGGTAACAGAACCTTATGCCTATTTGTCAAATGGGATTATATCTGACGATTGGCGGCGGCGCGCAGCCCGTCGTAGACTGCGGGAATGCTCCGGCTCACCGAACTGAAATTACCGCTCGATCATGATGCAACCGCGCTGCGTGACGCAGTGTTGCAGCGGCTCGAACTCGATCCGCCGGACCTGACATCGCTGGCGATTGCCCGGCGCGGTTACGATGCCCGCCGCCGTTCGGCGATCAGCTTGATCTACACCGTCGATGCCGCCGTCCGCGACGAGGCTGCGCTATTGCGCCGCCATGCCGCCGACCCGCGCCTGGCGCCCACGCCCGACACCGGATATCAGCCGGTCACGCGCGCGCCCGCCACGCTGGCCAGCCGCCCGGTGGTGATCGGCTGCGGGCCGTGCGGATTGTTCGCCGCGCTGATCCTGGCGCAGATGGGCTTCCGCCCGATCATCCTCGAACGCGGCAAGCTGGTGCGTGAGCGCACCCGCGACACGTGGGGGCTGTGGCGGCGCGGCGTGCTGGACCCGGAAAGCAACGTGCAGTTTGGCGAGGGCGGCGCGGGCACCTTCTCCGACGGCAAGCTGTATTCCGGCATCAAGGACCCGCACCATCTCGGCCGCAAGGTGCTCACCGAATTCGTCGCCGCCGGTGCGCCGGACGAAATCCTGTTCGTCAGCAAGCCGCATATCGGCACGTTTCGACTTGTCACCATGGTGGAGAGCATGCGCGCCAGCATCGAGGCGCTGGGCGGCGAATACCGTTTCGGCTGCCGGGTGACCGATCTGGATATCGTGACCGCACCCGATGGCACCCGGCGGGTGCGCGGCGTGGCGCTGGCCAATGGCGAGACCATCGCCACCGATCACGTGGTGCTGGCGGTCGGTCACAGTGCCCGCGACACTTTCGCCATGCTGCACGCGCGCGGCGTGGCAATGGCGGCCAAGCCGTTTTCCATCGGCGTGCGCATCGAGCATCCGCAGAAGCTGATCGACCGCGCCCGCTTCGGCGGCTTTGCCGGGCACCCGCTGCTGGGGGCGGCCGACTATAAGATAGTGCATCACGCCACCACCGGGCGCTCGGTCTATAGTTTCTGCATGTGCCCCGGCGGGCGCGTGGTGGCGGCCACCAGCGAGGCAGGGCGTGTGGTGACCAACGGCATGAGCCAGTATTCCCGCGCCGAGTTCAACGCCAACGCCGGATTGGTGGTGGGCATCACGCCGGACGACTACCCCGGTCACGCGCTGGCCGGCATCGAATTCCAGCGCCACTGGGAGAGCCGCGCTTTTGCCGCCGGCGGCGGCAGCTATGCGGCCCCCGTGCAACTGGTGGGCGATTTCCTGGCCGGGCGTCCCAGCACCGCGCTCGGCAGCGTCACGCCGTCCTACAAACCCGGCGTCACCCCCACCGATCTTTCGACGTGCCTGCCGGATTACGCCATCGCCGCCATTCGCGCCGCATTGCCGGATTTCGGCCGCCAAATCCCCGGCTTCGATATGGCCGACGCGGTGATGACCGGGGTGGAAACCCGCACCTCCTCGCCGCTGCGCATCCCGCGCGGCGAGGATTTCCGCTCGCTGAACACCATCGGGCTGTATCCGGCGGGCGAGGGGGCGGGCTACGCGGGCGGCATTTTGTCGGCCGGTGTCGATGGCATCAAAGTGGCCGAGGCGGTGGCGCTCAGCATGACCGGCGGCGGCAGGCCCCGCCACGCCGGGCGGCGGGGGGAGATGGCGGTGGCTTATGGTTAGCGAATATCCAGCCCCGGCTCTCCGGCCGACCAGCCGCCATCCACCGCCAGCGTCTGCCCGGTCATCAGGCTGGCCATTTCGCTGATCAGAAACAGCGCGGTGGCCGCGATGTCGCGCGGTTCACCGACCCGGCCGAGCGGAATCCGCCGCGTCACCGCGCGCAGCACCGCTGGGTCTTGCAGCATCGGCTCGGCCATCGGGGTGCGGATGAAGGTGGGGCAGATGCAATTGACGTTGATGCCGTGGCTGGCCCAATCGATGGCCTGGCTGCGGGTCAGCGCCACCACGCCGCCCTTGCTGGCGGTGTAGAGCGACTGATTGGGCAGCGACAGCAACGCCGCCTGCGAGGCGATATTCACGATGCGCCCGCCACCCGCTCCCAGCATCTGCTTGGCGGCATGTTTGCCGCACAGCATGGTGCCTTTCAGATTGACCGAAATCACCCGGTCGAAATCGTCGCCCTCCGCCTGATCGGCCGGCACGTTCGGGCTGATCACGCCTGCGGCGTTGACCAAGGCGGTGATCCGCCCATGCCGCGCCGCCACGGCCGCAAACCCGGCGACGATCTGGGCCTCATTGGCCACATCCAGCGCCAAGGGTTCGGCCCGTCCGCCTGCGGCAATGGCCTCGGCGGCGACGTCAGCCGCCAGCGCCGGATTGCGGTCGGCCACGATCACCACCGCGCCATGCGCCGCCAGCAGCAGCGCGCAGGCGCGCCCGATACCTTGCGCGGCGCCGGTGACCACCGCCACCTGCGCACGCAAATCCAGTGAGATCGGCGGCAGCGCTTGTTCCGTCATGTGGACTGTCTTTCGTCAGCAGTTTTGCGCGTTCTGCGGCACAGGCTTGCACCGCCGGTGCTGCGTGTAAATCACGCTGGCGCGCCCCCCCATAATTGCCAATCAATGACAATTCGTGCGGCTCGACTTTTGCTGGCGGCACCGGTTAGATCGGCGCGCGCATCGGCGGGGGGTTGGAATGTCGGACACCAATGGCATGGCGGAATGGGTCAGGCGTGTCCTGGCCGTCGATGTCACGAAGCAGCTTGAAACCGCCGATCCGGCCGAGATCTGGCGCGATGCCAAGGACACTGTCGACGAGCAATTGAACAAGCTCGCCGAACGGCTGCGCAAGACCGGCGATGTCGACCTGATCCGCATTGCCGATTTCGGCCTGTTCGGCATCACCGCTGGCGGCGGCGCCAATGTGGCGCTGGCCAAGGCGCTGCTGCAATACCGGGGGGCTGCTGGCGCCGGGCGCGGGGCGGCGGCCGATGGGGTGCGCAAGGCAGTCGATGGCTATCGCAGCGTCGTACAGCAAAGCGCTGTCGTGCGGTTGATCGACAAGAACCCGTTCGGCGTGCCGGCTAGCGTGGCCGCGACGCTGGGCCAAGCCTTCGATCGCATCGAACGGGCCGTGGCATGAACGCGATTCAGTCTTGTCATCATAGTCACGCCGGAGCCTGGTCATGAGCGAAACGAACGAAGAAAAGCCGGGCCGCCGCCGCTTTGTGAATTCCGGCGGACTGACGCGCCCTAATTTCCAGATTCAGCGGCTGCCTGATCTGCAAGAGGACGATCTGGACCCAGGCAATCAAGACGGGGACGATCAGGACGGGGACGATCAGGATGTGATCGGGCTCGATCTGCTGGGCGAAGGCGACTTGATTTTGCCGCCGCCGATCCAGGACCAGGTGATCCCGCAGTTGCTGCCGCCCCAACAGCGGGGCTGGCAGATTTCGATGAAGAAGCCGCCGGAGTTCATTCAGGAAGAAGACATCCCCGAGGATGCCAAGCAGTGGACCTTGGAAATGCTGCAAGCGCTCGGCTGGCAGAGCAAGAAGGTTGAACACGCCAAGATCAGCAGCGAGATCGGCGGCATGCTGGACACTTTGCCGCGTACCAAGCTGACCAATTCGGCCCGGCTGCAGCAAGGCAAACTGACCGGCAAATTGCAGCGCAATGGCGCCTGGAACAGCGTCGATGAAATGCAGGCGACGCAGTTGAAGGCGACGCTGAATTTCGAATCGATGCCCGGCAAGCTGGCGCAACCGCAGACCGGATCGGCCAACCCGACCTTCTGGGTCAAGAACGCCTCCGATCCGCAGACCAACGAAACGCGCGAGTACATTTTCAAGCCTGGCCTGATGAAAGCCGATATGCCCGGCATTCCGGAAGGCGGCGAACCGGCGCGCGAGGCGCTGGCCGGGCGCGTGGCGGAGAAATTGTCGGTCTTTACCGGCCTCGATCTTAACATGCCGAATACCAACCTCATCGAGGTTGAGACCGAGCGGTTGAGCGGGTTTCAGTCGCAAACGCCGATGACCCCGGGCAACGATGGCGCCACCTTTGGTTCGTTGCAGGCTTTCGCGCCCAGCACCGGGGACCTACGCGACGGGTTCTACGCCGAGCGCGGCAACATCGTAGCGCAGGACTGCCAAAACATCGCGCTGCTGGATACCGTTATCCTCAATCTCGACCGCCATAACGGCAACCTGCTCAAGGGTGCGCAAGGTGGTCTGATCCCAATCGATCACGGTCTGAGTTTCCCGGACAGTTCGACGGTCGAGGAAGGCGTGCTGCAACAGAATTTGGCGGGCGAAAAGAACGTCCTTCTGAAAATCCCCAGCGCCTATGAGCCGTTTTCGCAGGAGAGCCTTGCAGGCATCGACCGGATCGATCCCGACCTGCTGACGATGGCGCTGCGGCAAGATGCCACCACGATGGAGCAGGTGCATCCCAACACCGAAGGGATGATCAGCAACGAAGCCCTGTCGCTCAGCAATCTTTCGACCCGCTTTCTGAAGCGGGCAGCGCCGCTGCTATCGCCCGCCGTGCTGCAAATCGCCCTCGGGGCCAACTCGAAGCGATTGCTGAACCCGGCGGCGCTGGAAAATCTGCCAGAATGGGAGGTGCTGGCCGACCAGATCATCCAGGATTACGCCACCAAGACGGCGAGCCTCAAAGAATACTTTATGCTCGGCCTCGACGAGCGCGACGCCATCGGCCAAGAGCTCGCCCGCGCGAAAATCTGGCCCGGCGACCGTCCCGATCCGGAGTGGCTGTTTCAGAGCATCGATACAGTTATGGCGTTCGTCCGCGGCGGGGGCCGGATGCCCAGGCCCGACAAGCCGCGTGCCATCGCGCCGATGCTGCCGGACATCGACCGGCAGACCGCATTGGACCAGTTCAAGGAAGCCGTTCCCGAGATTGAGCGCAAGAAGATCCAGCAGGATTGTATTGACGCCTGGGCCGAGATCCGGCCGCTCGGCGGCTACGGCGCGGTCAAATCGGCCCGTGAGTTGCGGGGACAACAAAAATTCAAGACACCCGGTGAGGTGGTCGCCGCTGTCAAGCAGTTGGTCAAGGCGGAGGCGGCGCAGCGGCAGCAGCAGAAGTTGCTCTACATGATGGAGGCATTTCCAGACATGCCTCCGCCCGTCAAGCTATTGGACGTCAAGAACGCCATCGAGGACTATCAGCGTTTCGTGCGCAATGGTGGGATGAAGGCACTCAAACTTGTCAAGGAAGAGCACTTTCCCGGCCTGCCGTACCCGCAGGAGCCGCGTGCGGCGCTGTTGATGCTGCTGTCCACGCCGCCTGCGCCGGAGCAGATTGTCTTGAAGCGCCTGGATTACCTCGACCAGATCGTGGAGGCTGATCCGAACTTGGTCTCGCAGACCAACCAGCAGGCGATTGGTCAGATGCGGATCGATGTGAATGGCAATGCGCTGGACGACCCGAAAGCGGCCGTCGATTTACTGGCCGATGAGGTGATTGGCGAGGCGCTCGCGCGCGGCAAGCAGCGGCTGCTCGCCACGGAGCGGCGGCAGCCGGAGCAAAACTGGATCGGGTTGAAGGCCGTCATCATGCCGCTGTTCGACCAGGGCAATATTCTGATTGCGCTGAAGGACCTCGGCGTGCGGGAGCGTGAGCTGCCGCTGCAGGATATCCGGTAACGGCGGCGGGATCGCGCAAACAGGTAGCCGGTCCGCGAATCGCGCGGCCGGCCCACCTTGCACCCCCATCGATGCGCCGCTATAAGCCGCGCCTCGTTTGCGCGCTGGGCCTGTAGGGCATGCCCAGCCGCGACACCGCGCGCGCAGCTTCCGGCTGACGGTGCGGGACCAGCCATAGGAGTACCAAATGCCCAAGTTGAAGACCAAGTCATCGGTCAAAAAGCGCTTCAAGATCACCGCCACCGGCAAAGTGATCGCGGGCCCCGGCAAGAAGCGCCACGGCCTGATCAACCGTTCGCAGAAGATGAAGCGGACCAATCGCCGCCACCAGACGCTCACCCACGCTGACGGCCTGACCGTGAAGCAGTGGGCCCCGTACGGTCTCGGTTAAGGAGCGGTAGAATATGGCACGCGTCAAACGGGGCACAACCAGCCACGCCCGTCACAAGAAGGTCCTCGATCAATCCAAGGGCTTTGTCGGCCGGTCGTCAACCAATTACCGCATTGCGCTTGAGCGCCTGGAGAAGTCGCTCCAGTACGCTTACCGCGACCGCCGGGTTAAGAAGCGCGAATTCCGCGCGCTCTGGATCCAGCGCATCAACGCCGCCGTGCGCGAGCACGGGCTGACCTACTCGCGCTTCATCTTCGGCCTGGACAAGGCCGGGATCGAGATGGACCGCAAGGTGCTGGCCGCGCTGGCGTACGACGATGCGGCGAGCTTCGCCGAGATCGTCAAGAAGGTGCAGGCCGCCCTGGCCTGATCCGCCCCGGCGTCCCGGATCGGATCGATACGTAAAGGGCTGCCCGCGCGCGGGCAGCCCTTTTTCATGCCGAAAATGCCACGGTGAACCAGATGACCGACGACCTGCTCGACCTCAAGGACCGGACCGAGGCGGCCTTGTCCGCTGCTGCCGACCTGCGCGCCTGGGACGCCATTCGCGTCGGCGTGCTCGGCAAAAACGGCAGCCTGACCGCATTGCTGAAGGAACTCGGCAAGGTGGCGCCCGAGCAGCGCCGGGAACGCGGCGCGGCGCTGAACCGGCTGAAGGACGATCTGGCCGCCGCCATCGAAGCCCGCCGCAGCACGCTGGAAGCTGCCGCGCTGGACGCCAAGCTGGCCGCAGAGCGGATGGACGTGACCTTGCCGCCGCGCCCGGTGCAGCCCGGCCTGATCCACCCGATCAGCCGCACCATGGAAAAAATGGCCACCATCTTCGGCGCCATGGGCTTCGCCGTCGCCGAAGGGCCGGACATCGAGAGCGACTGGCATAATTTCGGCGCGCTCAACATCCCGGCGCACCACCCGGCGCGCGCCGACCACGACACGTTCTATCTGCCGCCTTCGGCACCCGGCGCGGCACCGCCGGTGCTGCGCACCCACACCTCGCCGGTGCAGGCCCGCGCCATGCTGGAGCGCGGCCTGCCGTTCCGCGTGGTCGCCCCTGGCCGCACCTATCGCGCCGACCATGACGCCACGCACTCGCCGATGTTCCATCAAATCGAAGGTCTGGCGCTCGGCCGCGACATCACGCTCGGCCATCTGAAGGGCTGCCTGATCGACTTCCTGCGGACGTTCTTCGGTATCTCCAACCTGCCGGTGCGCTTCCGCTCCAGCTATTTCCCGTTCACCGAGCCGAGTATGGAAGTCGATATCGGCTGGAACCGCAAAACCGGCGAACTCGGCGGCGGCGGCGATTGGCTGGAGATTTTGGGCAGCGGCATGGTGCACCCGAAAGTGCTGGCCAATTGCGGCATCGACCCGTCGGTGTGGCAGGGCTTCGCCTTCGGTATGGGCGTCGAGCGCGTCACCATGCTCAAGCACGGCATCCCCGATCTGCGTCCGTTCTACGACAGCGACATCCGCTGGCTGCGCCACTACGGGTTCAACCCGCTGGCCGCCGCGATGCTGCATGAGGGAGTGTAAGCCATGAAGTTCACCCTCTCGTGGCTGCGCGAGCACCTCGATACCACGGCCTCGCTCACCGAGATCACCGACGCGCTGACCCGCATCGGCCTGGAACTGGAAGGTGTGACCGACCGTGGCGCGGCGCTCGCCCCGTTCCGCATTGCCCATGTGGTCGAGGCGGTGCAGCACCCCAACGCCGACCGGCTGCGCGCCTGCAAGGTCGATGCGGGCGACGGTAAGCTGATTTCGGTGGTCTGCGGTGCGCCGAACGCGCACACCGGCATGAAGGCGGTGTTCGCCGCCGCCGGCAGCTTCATTCCTGGCACCGGCATCACGCTGAAAGTCGGCGAAATTCGCGGCGTGCAAAGTGCCGGCATGTTGCTATCGCTGCGCGAAATGGGTCTCGGCGAGGACCATGACGGCATCGTCGAACTGCCCGCCGATGCGCCGGTCGGCACGCCGTACGCGGAATGGGCCAAGCTGTCCGACCCGGTGATCGACATCTCCGTCACACCCAATCGCGGCGATGCGCTGTCGGTGCGCGGCGTGGCGCGCGACTTGGCGGCGGCGGGCATCGGCACGTTGAAGCCGTGGTCAGCCCCGGCGGTCCCGGCGGTGTTCGCCAGCCCAGTACGCTGGGATGTGCAATCGCCGACCTGCCAGTGGGTGCTGGGCCGCACCGTGCGCGGCGTGAAGAACGAGCCGAGCCCGCAATGGCTGGCCGACCGGCTGACCGCCATCGGCCTGCGGCCGATCAACGCGCTGGTGGATATCACCAACTTCTTCACCTTCGACCTGGGCCGCCCGCTGCACGTGTTCGACGCCGATAAGCTTCAGGGCGGCGTGCTGACCATGCGCCCCGGCGCCGGTGAGACGTTCCTGGCGCTGAACAACAAGGAATACACCGTCGCCGCCGAGGACTGCGTGATCGCCGATACGGCCGGCGTGCAGTCGCTGGCCGGCGTGATCGGCGCGACGGCCACGGGCAGCGAGGCGGACACCACCAGCGTGTTCATCGAATGCGCGCTGTTCGACCCGATCCGCGTGGCGCTGACCGGCCGCCGCCATCAGATCGTCTCCGACGCGCGCCAGCGCTTCGAACGCGGCATCGACCCGGCGCTGCTGCCGGACGCGATCGAAGCGGCGACCCGCATGGTGATCGAGCTTTGCGGCGGCGAGGCCAGCGAGGTGGTGTCGGCGGGCGCCGAACCGGCATGGCAGCGCATTGCCACGCTGCGCTTCGAGCGGCTGGCCGGTCTTGGCGGGCTGGATGTGCCGGGCGATGAGGCGGTCGCCTCGTTGGAGACGCTCGGCTTCGGCGTGGTGGCGCGCGACGCGGTCAGCGTGACGGTGAGTGTGCCGTCCTGGCGCAACGACGTGGCGGCCAATACCGAACTCGATCCTGGCCCCGGCCTGGACGCGGGCCGCGCCGCCGCCGCCGCGAAGGGCCGCGCGGCGGTCGAGGCGGAAGCCGATCTGGTCGAAGAAGTGTTGCGCCTCAAGGGGCTGGACGCGGTGCCGCCGGTGTCGATGAGCGTGCTCGGCCCGGTGCCGCAGGCAACCCTCACGGCGCGCCAGATCCGCACCGCGCTGGCCCGCCGTACCTTGGCGGCCCAGGGGTTGACCGAGTGCGTCAGCTTCAGCTTCCTGGCCCAGGCGCAGGCGGCGCTGTTCGCGCCGACCGATCCGGCCTTGACGCTGGCCAACCCGATTGCCGCCGACCTGGACCAGTTGCGCCCAACCCCGGTGGCGTCGCTCGCCATCGCCGCCGCGCGCAATGCGGCACGCGGGTTCGCCGATGTGGCGCTGTGCGAAGTGGGTGCCGCGTTCCTCGGGGTCGCCTGCGATGCGCAACCGACGGTCGCCGCCGGGCTGCGGGCGGGCAGCACCCCGCGCAGTTGGATCGCACCCTCGCGCCATGTCGATGCGATGGACGCCAAGGCCGACGCATTGGCGGTACTGGTGGCGCTCGGCGTGCCGATGGAGGCGCTGAGTGTCGCGGCGGGCGGGCCGGGCTTCTACCATCCCGGCCGCTGCGGCACGGTGCGGCAGGGACCGAAGACGGTATTGGCCACATTCGGCGAACTGCATCCGCGCGTGCTGGCCGGGCTGGACGCCAACGGGCCGATGGTGGCCTGCGAGGTGTTCCTCGATGCCATCCCGGAGCCCAAGCGCCGCCGCAAGAGCGTGCCCGATCTGCCCGCGTTCATGCCGCTGCGCCGCGACTTCGCCTTCCTGGTCGATGCGGCGGTTACGGCCGAAGCGGTGCTGAAGGCGGCGCGCGGGGCGGAGCGGACGCTGATCGCAGGCGTGGCGCTGTTCGACGCCTATGAGGGCGACAAGGTCGAGGCCGGGAAGAAGTCGCTCGCCGTGGAGGTCACCTTCCAGCCGCGCGAGCGCACGCTGACCGATGCCGAGATCGAGGCGGTCTGCGCCAAGGTGGCGGCAGCGGTGGAGAAGGCGACCGGCGGACGGCTGCGTTAGCCGCCGCCGTCTTAACCTGCTGTTACGGGAGTCGTGCGAACAGGGTTGCGTGACCCTGGAGAGTCCCATGCTGGAGGTTGCCGGCCGCTACGGCGACGCAGATGGGGTTAGCCGCGCAGAATGCGAGGCTGGCCTGCTGCGCCGTCTGCTCGATACGACATGCGAAGGCATTGTCTGTTGCCGCGACGGGATTGCCGTTGAGGTGAATGCGCCGCTCGGCCGGCTGCTGGGCCGCGAACCGGCGGCACTGCTCGGGCGGCCGGTGGCCGATGTGCTCGGCATGGCGCCGCCGCTGGCCGATGGGGTGGTGGAGACCGATATCGTCACGCATGGCGGGGCGCGCCGCACGGTGGAATTGCATCGCCGGGCGCTCGACGGCAGCGGCTCCGGCTTCGCGGCGCTGGTGGTGCGCGATGTGACCGAGCGCAAACGCGCCGAGCGGCGGATTGCGTTTCTGGCGCAGCATGACGGGCTGACCGGGCTGGCCAACCGGGGCCTGTTCCTGGATCACATGGCGCAAGCGCTGAACCACGCTCAGCGGGCGGCGCAGGGTGTCGCGCTGCTGCTGGTCGATCTGGACGGGTTCAAATCGGTCAACGACATGCTTGGCCATCCGGTGGGCGACGCGCTGCTGAACGCGGCCGGGCGGCGCTTACGCCGTACGGTGCGCGCAATCGATACCGTGGCCCGGCTCGGCGGCGACGAGTTCGCCATCTTGATGCCGCTGATTGGGCAACCGCAGCCAGCCTTGGCGTTAGCCGACCGGGTTCTGCGCGTACTGGCCGAGCCGTTCGCGCTGGGCCAGCAGGTGATCGGCGTCGGGGCGAGCGTCGGCATTGCGATTTATCCGGCCGATGCCGCCACCGGGGATGCGTTGCTGCGCGCCGCCGGTTTGGCGCTGCATCGCGCCAAAGGCGACGGCAAAGGCACATGCCGGTTTTTCGAAGCCGAGATGGGCAACCGGCTGCAAGAGCGGCGGATGCTGGAACACGATCTTCGCGCCGCCCTGACGCGTGGCGAGTTGGCGCTGCACTACCAGCCGCAAGTCGATACCAATTCGCTCGCCGTGCGCGGTTACGAAGCGTTGTTGCGCTGGCGGCACCCGCAGCGCGGCTGGATTTCGCCGGCGGTGTTCATTCCAATCGCCGAGGAAAGCGGATTGATCTGCGAAATCGGCCAATGGGTGCTGCAAACCGCATGCACCGAAGCGGCGGGATGGAAGCAACCCCTGCGCGTGGCGGTCAATTTGTCGCCAGTGCAATTCCGCCAGCGCGACTTGCCTGATGCCGTGCTGGCAACGGTGCGCCGGGCTGGACTGAACTCGCAACGGCTCGAACTGGAGGTGACCGAGGGCGTGCTGATCGACGATGCAGCGCGGGCGCTCGACATTCTGGGGGCGCTGAAGCAGCACGGGATGCGGATCGCACTTGACGATTTCGGGACCGGCTATTCCAGCCTGAGCTACTTGCGCCGTTTCCCGTTCGACGTCCTGAAGATCGATAAGTCGTTCGTGCAGGCGCTAGGCAAGGATGCCGGGGCGGATGCCATCGTGCGCATGGTGCTGGCGCTCGGCCGCAGCCTCAATTTGGACGTCATCGCCGAGGGCGTGGAGACGGAAGAACAACTCGCGCATTTGCGCGAACAAGGCTGCCGGCAGGTGCAGGGTTTCCTGCTCGGTCGCCCGGCACCCGCTGTCGATGTGCGCAGCGCACCGGCTAACGTGGCGCTTGCAGGTGTATGAGCTAAATCGGAAGAATTGCGCTAAACGATTTGATCACGAATTTCTTCGCCGCAGGGTGAATTCCACGGCACAGTTGCGGTATGTAATTCCGGTCTGCTTAGGAGGAGCCGTGTCATGCTGCAACGCCGAACTCTGCTTGGTATCTGTTCAGTTTTGTGGACCGCTGGCATCGCGCGTGCTGCCACGCTGGCGCCGCCCACAGGCAAGGTGTTGCTGACGGTACGCGGCAAGGTCAGCCAGACAAATTCCGAGGATGGCGCCCGCTTCGACCTCGCGATGCTCGATGCATTGCCGCAGGGCCGCTTTGAGGGCGAGACGCCGTGGACCAAGGGCAAGACCGTGTTTACCGGTCCGCTCGGCTCGGCTGTCCTGGAAGCGGTCGGCGCCAGCGGGTCGGTGATGCGGGTTGCCGCGTTGAACGACTATAGCGCCGACGTGCCGGTTGCCGATTTCCGCCAGCACGCCGTGATCTTGGCCACCCGGCACGACGGGGCCCTGATGTCGGTGCGCGAGCAGGGGCCGTTGTGGGTCATTTACCCGATGGACCGTGAGCCTGAACTGCGCATCGAAAGCACGTACACGCGGTCGGTTTGGCAGGTGTCATCAATCGACATTCGCTGATGGTTTGTGTGAGACTACTCGAAGCCTTAAAACGTACGAGTAGGCACTCAATGAAAATGCAAATCAATTTGCCCGCATCTGCTGCTCGTTTGCTAAGCTGACCTGTCACGGGCGGACAGTACGATGCGGTCGGTGTTTCGGCGTCTGGGTAATTGGCGGCAGGCCAACGGGCTATGGGCGTTAGCCCTGGTCGCGGCGTTGTCGCTGATTGCTGCGGGGACCGAATTTGTTATTTTAGTGCAGCGAGAGAGCCAGCTTGTCGATCGTTTCAGCGATTCGACTTGGTGGATGGCCGCGCAGTTCCGGTCTGAAATCCAGCAAATGCACATCAGTCTGGCGCAGTTCGACGGCAGCCGGGATTCGATGGATTATGTGCATGAACGTTATGATATCCTCGTCAGCCGCATCGCGCTGATGGACGAAAGCAAGCTCGACCCCAAGCCGGATGCGGTGCTGGGGGAAGCCATCCGGGATGTCCGGCTCGGCTCGGAGCAGCTCGGCCCGGAAATCGAGGCGCTGAAGCTGGGCGGCAGCGTGCCGCACCGGATGATCGCGATCGAACTGCCGCAAATCGAACGCGATGCCGGCCGCATGACCAGCCTGGGCGCGCAAGCCGATGCAGCGCACCGCGAGGCGGTGCGTTCCGCAATCCGGCGGGCCAATGTGGCGTTCGGCATCGCGCTGACCATGCTGATCGGCAGTCTGTTGCTCAGCTTGCGTGCGGTTGACCGGCAAGCAGCCGGACTGGACGCGGCGCGCCGCCGCTCCGAAGCGCTCGGCGCGGAACTGACGGTGGCGCTCGCGCAAGCACAAGCCGGGTCGCGCGCCAAGAACGTGTTCTTGGCCACCATGAGTCACGAAATCCGCACGCCAATGAACGGCGTGCTCGGTGCCGCCTCGCTGCTTGTGCATACCCAGTTGAACGATCTGCAACGCCGCTGGGTGGCGATCATCAAGGCCTGCGGCGAAGCGCTGCTGGCGCAGTTGGATGACGTGCTGGATTTCTCCGCCTTCGAAGCTGCCTCGGTGCGGCTGGAGCGCGAGGTGTTCGAAGTGCGCGCGCTGGCTGAAGACGCGGCACGGGTCGTGGAAAGCGCCGCAGGAGCCGCCGGGCTCGATTTGGTGGTTGCGGTCGACCCGGACGTGCCCATCGAATTGATTTCCGACCGGCGGCGGCTTGGCCAGGTGCTGCTGAACTTGCTCACCAACGCAGTGAAATTTACCCCATCGGGCGGCGTGGTGCTGCGGCTGTCGTTGCGGCGCCGGCGTGGCGCGTTATGGCTGCGCGCGGCGGTGATCGATAGCGGCTCAGGCATTCCGCGCGCCGACCGGCGGCGAATTTTTCAGGAATTCACCCGGCTGGAGCGGCCGAGCGAGCGCACCGTGCGCGGCACCGGGCTGGGGTTGGCGATCAGTCAGCGTATTGCCGTCGCGTTGGGAGGGTATATCCGGGTGACTGCGGCCCAGGGCAACGGCAGCGTGTTTTGGATCTCGGTGCCGGTTGAAGTGCCGCACGGCGCTTTGGTGGTGCCGCTGCCGGCGCCGCGTGGCCGGGCCATGGTGTCGGGCGGCACTGCTGCGGTGAACGAAGGTGTTGCGCGGCTGTTGGCCACCGAGGGCTATGCGCTGGTCAATGTGCCAAGCGGTCCAGTGGACTTGCTGCTCGCCCATACCCGCACGCCTGCGCCGGGGGTGACGGCCGCGCGCCGGTTGGCGTTTGGCCCTGGCAGCACGCTCGATGCGCCAGTGACCGCCGACCGTCTGCGGGCTTCGCTGTCCGGTCAGGTGTTGCAGTCGCGCACCAGTGCGCCGCCGCCTCTGGTTGGCCGCGCGTTGCGGCTGCTGGTAGCTGACGATGACGCAATCAACCGCGAAATCGCCGCGAGCCTGCTGCGGCATCTCGGTCACGACGTCGAAGTGGCGGCGGATGGCCAAGAGGCGCTATCGGCGGTACGCGCGTCGACCTTCGACGCGGTGCTGGTCGATTTGTACATGCCGGCAATGGACGGTATTGAGTTCGCCCGGGCGGTGCGCGCATTGCCGCCGCCGCTCGCAACGCTGCGACTGATCGCGGTGACGGCCGATGCCGAAGCGAATATCCGCGCCAGCGTATTGGCGGCGGGAATCGACTCAGTGCTGATCAAACCGGTCACTTTGGAGCGGTTGGCCGAGGCCCTGGTGCCGCTGAGTTCTGTGGCCGCGCCGCGGCGCGAAGTGGCGAACGGCACCGTGCTCGATTTGCGAGTGCGCGAAATGCTGGTCTCGCGGCTGCCGGAAGGGCGCTTACCGGTGCTGGTGCGCACGTTCTGGGACGGCATGTTGCGCGCGCTGGAACTGCCGGATGGCTTGGCCGATGGTGGGCTGGACCGGCGGTTGCACACGCTCGCTGGCTCGGCGGGCAGCCTTGGCTATCTCGCGGTAACCGCAGCGTCGCGCCGGGCGCGCGAGCAGGTATTGCACGGCGACAGCGAGCCTGCGGAAATGGCGGAGCTCTACGCGGAGCTTGAAGCGGCGTTGCGTGCCGATGAAGCGCTGCTTGCGCCGCGCTTTGTGGCGCTGGTCTTGGGCCGGCTGGCGGAGGCGAAAGCGCAGCTTGCCCCACCCCAAAGCCAAGCGCGGCGCAGCGAATCCGTGGGCGGCCTGTCATGACCATCGTTGTTGTCGATGACGACCGTTTCAATCTGGACTTGATCGCCGCTGTGCTGGAGCCGTTAGGGCTTGAGATTGCCCAGTTTGAAGATCCGTTCGAGGCTTTGGCCGCTATTGAGGCGATCAAACCGGTCCTCGTGATCACCGACCATGTGATGCCAGGGATGCAGGGCGTCGAGTTGATCGAGCACGTGCGCCGTTTGCCGTTGGTCGGCGACGTTCCGGTGCTGATGCTGACCGGCACGGACGAACTGGCGACACGCGTGGCGGCCTTCGATGTTGGGGTCACGGATTTCGCCACTCGGCCTATAGACCCCACCGAATTGTTCGCCCGTGCCCGCGCGCTCGCCCGGCTGGGCACCGCGCAGACTGAGTTGAAGCGCCACACGATCCAGTTGGAAGGCGAAGTGCAAGTCGCCACCGCGTCGCTCGCGGTGCAGCAGGAGGAGCAGGTGCTGCTCAACCGGCAACTGCGCGCGGCCGAGCATTTCGAGGGGATTGCTGAACTCGCGAGCGGCATTGCCCACGATATCAATAATTTGCTGACGGTCATCTCGGGGTCCGCTGAATCGATCAACAGCTTGTGCCCCAATGACGGCAAGGTGCTGGCCGAATGCGATGCGATTCTGAGCGCCGTTGATCGCGGCGCGGCGCTGACCCGGCAGGTGCTGGCCTACAGCCGCCGCCAAGCCTTGCGCCCGGCGGTCTTCGATGCCGCTGAGGAAATCGACCGCAACCGTCTGATGCTGGTCCACGCCGCCGGGCACACCGCCACATTGTCGCTGGCTCTCCCGGCCCAGCCCGCCCCAATCTTCGCCGACCGCACCCAATTTATCACTGGATTGATCAATCTGGTCGCCAATGCCCGCGATGCTTGCGGACGCGATCCACGCATTGAGATCCGTGTGGCGATTGAGCCTCCAGGGCCGGACGCGCCGCGCGACGGTGTGCCGACCGTGGTGGTTGAAGTTGGCGACAACGGCAGCGGCATGGCGGGCGACGTGGCTGAGCGGGCGTTCGACCCGTTCTTCACCACCAAGCCGCGCGGCGAGGGCACCGGGTTGGGCCTGTCGATGGTGCATGGCTTTGTGCACCAATCGGGCGGCACGGTGCGGCTGCGCAGCAAACTGGGGTCGGGCACCAGGGTGCAACTGTTGTTCCCGCGTTCGACGGCCAGCATCGGCACCGGGGATGTGACCATCGAAATTCGGCCGCCACATGATCCAGGCGCTGCGCTGCCGCGCGTGCTGGTGGTGGACGACGACGAAGCGGTGCGGCGCACGCTGGGGCGGTTGCTGGAATTGCGCGGCATGGCGGTGCGTACCGCGCCCAGCGCAGCCGCCGCGATCCGCATGTTGGGTGAGCAGCACTTCGATGCGGTGTTGTCCGACGTGCTGATGCCCGGCGAAATGGACGGGTTCGATCTGGCCCGCTGGGCCCGTGACCGGGGCTTGCCGGTGGTGCTGCTCAGCGGCTTTGTCGGCGGTGAATTGCCGCAGAATTTGATGGGCGATGCCGGCGTACGGCTGCTGCGCAAGCCGGTGGAGTCGGCGACGCTGGCGCGCGAAGTGCAGTTGCTGGTGTCGGTCTTTCAGCCCCCTGCCGCCCAATCCGTGTCGGCCGGCCACGAATCCTGACGGCTGCCACGTCTGAGCCATGCGTTGCGCCGGGCGCGCCGCCGCGCCAGGTAGAAGGTTCTTGCGTGGTCGCGCTGACCGCCGCTGATTGACCCTGCCCGCCCGCAATCCTAGAGCTTGGCGATGCTGAGCCCATTCGGAGCATGTCCGCCCGCATGACCGCAGCCGCAGCCGGCCTCGACGCCGCCGTGTCTCTCGATAACACCGGCGTGGATCGTGATCTCTTGGTCGCGCGCGATGTGCTCGCCACGGAAGCGGCTGGGCTGCGCGCGCTAGCCGATTCGCTGGATGCAAGATTTGCCGGTGCGGTTGGGCTGCTCGCTGGAGCCGAAGGCCGCGTCGTGGTCTCTGGCATGGGCAAGTCTGGGCATATCGCCCGCAAGATTGCCGCGACCTTCGCCTCCACCGGCACGCCGGCCTTGTTTGTCCATCCGGCGGAGGCCTCGCACGGCGACCTTGGCATGGTGGTGCCGGGCGACGTTGTCTTGGCGTTGTCCAATTCAGGCGAGACCGCCGAGTTGGCCGATTTGATCGACCACGCGCATCGCTTTGGCCTGCCACTGATCGCCATCACCGGGCAGGCGGCGAGTACTCTGGCGCAGGCCGCAAGTGTGGTGCTGCTGCTGCCCCCAGCGCGGGAAGCCGGCGCGCTTGGGCTGGCGCCGACCACCAGCACCACGATGCAATTGGCGCTGGGCGATGCGCTGGCCATTGCGCTGATCGCCCGGCGTGGCTTCGACGCGGCCGATTTCCGCCAATTCCATCCGGGCGGCCGCCTCGGCGCGCGGCTGAAGCGGGTGCGCCACTTGATGCATGATGGTGACGCGATGCCGCTGGCGACCCCGGACACCAAAATGCACGCGGCGCTGCTGACGATGACCGAAAAGCGCTTCGGGTGCCTGGGTATCGTCGATGCGCAAGGCTGCCTGACCGGGATCGTCACCGACGGCGATTTGCGCCGATCGATGGGGCCCGATCTGCTCGGCCGTCCGGTACACGAGATCATGACGCGCGCGCCGCGCACGATCGGGCCCGATGCGCTGGCCGCCGATGCGCTGCGTGCGATGAGCGGCATCACCGCGCTATTCGTCGTCGATGCCGCGCACGTCCCAGTCGGAATCCTGCATGTGCATGACCTATTGCGCGCCGGCGTGGCATGACAACGGCGCGCTGGCCCATGTCCCCGCCGGATGAACCGCCACGCCGTGTGCCGCCGGCCGGGCAGCCTTCCGCCGGATCGTTGATTATTCCCGCTGGCCTGCGCACCCGGCGCCGGGTTGGTGGCGCGCCCGATGCGCGGCTGACACGGCGGCGTTGGGTGGTGCGGATCGGCAAACGGCTGCTGCCGCTGATTGCGCTGGCGCTGCTGTCGACTGTGGCGTTGTGGCCTGAACTGTCGGGCGACAATGAACGGGCGCGGTTGAGTTATCATCCCGGAGCGATCGAGCCGCAAAGCGGCGAGATGAAGCTTGCCACCTACCATGGCGTTGATGATCGCGGGCGGCCCTACACCATGACGGCCTCGGTCGCTCGCCAAGTGAACGCGGAGCGCATCGACTTGACTGAGCCGAAGGGCGATATGACGCTGGAGTCGGGCAACTGGCTGATGGTGCAGTCGCGCCAAGGGGTTTACCTGCAAAAGGCAGGCAACCTCGATGTATCGGGCGATGTGCAGGTGTATCGCGATGACGGCACCACATTGACCACCAGTTCGGCCGCACTCGACTTGAAGGCCGGGGCGGCGGCGGGAGCGGAAATGACCCATGCCGAAGGCCCATTTGGTACGTTGGACGCGCAAGGCTTCACGCTCATCGACAAAGGGGCGGCCATCCAGTTTTCCGGGCCGGGGCGGCTGGTGCTGAACGGCGCCCATGCTGCGCCGCCCTCGGCTGCTCCGCCGGCCGATTCTGCCGTCGCACCTGCGCCGCCGGTGCTGTCCGCCACGCGGCGCAAATGAGCGCCCGTATCGCCGTTGTGGCCGCTGCGCTGTGGTTCACCGCGCCCGCCATGTGGGCGCCAGCCGCTCGCGCGCAGGCGATCGACATGTCGCGCGGCGGGCCGGTTTCGGTCACCGCCCGTGATGGCTTCGAGTGGCGCGAGGCGCAGCAGGTGGTGGTGGCGAGCGGTGAGGCGCGCGCCGTGCGCGGCGATGTGACCGTGCTGGCCGACACGCTGGTGGCGCATTACCGCAAGAAAGGCACGCCGCCCGGTGCAGGTCTCGCATCGCCGCCGGCCCTTCCGGCCCAGGCGGCCGCGCCGGCAGCCGTCGACTCCGGTGAGGGTGGCAATGAGGTGTACCGGCTGGAAGCCGAAGGCCATGTGCGCATTGTAACCCCGACCGACGAAGCGGTCGGCGATCACGCCGTCTACGACATCGATCAGGCGCTGCTGATATTGACCGGCCAGACTTTAAAGCTGACCACGCCGCAGCAGGTGATGACCGCGCGCGACAGTATGGAATATTGGTCGCAGCGCCATATGGCGGTCGGCCGCGGCAATGCCGTGGTACTGACCAGCGATGGCCGGCGTCTGGCGGCGGACGTGCTGGTTGGCTATACCACCGAAGCGGCGGTCCCGCCGCCCGCCGCCGGGGTGAAGCCGGTGGCCAAGGCTGGTGCCGATCCGCTGACCGGTTCAGGCAAGCTCGAACGGGTTGAGGGTTTCGGCAATATCGAATTGCGCACGCAGGCCGATACCGTGCGCGGCGATCGCGGTGTGTATGTAGCCGACACCGGCATCGCGCGCGTGGTTGGCCATGTGCGGATCACCCACGGCGACAACCAAGTGAACGGGCCGGCCGCCGACGTGAATATGAAAACCGGGATTGCTCACATCCTCAGCCAGCCGGGCCAGCGCGTGCAGGGTTTGATCGTACCCAATACCGTTCAATCGGAAGCGGCTGGCAAGGATACGACTGGCAAGGATACGGCTGGCAAGGCGGCGCCATGATCGACTTGCGGGTATTGCCCGGCGGTGCGGCGGGCGATGCTTCCGGCGCAGGGCTGGTGGCGTCGGGCGTCGGCAAGGTCTATCGCAAGCGCCCGGTGGTGCGGAACGTCACCGTATCGGTACGGCGCGGCGAGGCGGTCGGGCTGCTGGGGCCGAATGGGGCGGGCAAGACCACCACGTTTTATATGATTGTCGGACTGGTCCGCCCGGATACCGGCAGCATCCAATTGGACGGCGTCGATATCACCGGCCTGCCAATGTATCGGCGCGCCCGGCTTGGCATCGGATACTTGCCGCAGGAAGCAAGCGTCTTTCGTGGTCTGAATGTTGAACAGAACATCTCCGCCGCGTTGGAAGTGGTCGAGCCGGATAGCGGGCGGCGCGAACAGATGCTGGCCGAATTGCTGGCCGAGTTTGGCATCGGCCATCTGCGCCGTACCCCGGCGCTGGCGTTGTCGGGCGGCGAACGGCGCCGGGTAGAGATTGCCCGTGCGCTTGCAACGCAACCCAGCTATATCCTTTTGGATGAACCGCTCGCGGGTATCGACCCGATCGCAGTCGGTGAAATTCGTGATCTGGTCGGTCACTTGAAGGATCGCGGCATCGGGGTTCTGATCACTGACCACAACGTGCGGGAAACACTGGAGATTATTGATCGGGCGTATATCCTGCACGATGGCCAAGTGCTGATGGAGGGGCGACCGCAGGAGGTCGTGGCGCACGAAGGCGTGCGCCGGGTCTACCTGGGCGAACGCTTTAGCCTGTAAGCGGGCGCAATCGTTGCACGTTTCTTGCTTGCCAAGCTGTCCGAGGCGCGCTGCACTGCAACGGAACGCAATTTCCGCTTTCGCCGTCGCTGTCAGGCACTCAGAATTTGATCGGTCCCCGTCTCGATCTGCGCCATTCGCAGTCCTTGGTCATGACGCCGCAGTTGCGTCAGGCCATCAAGCTGCTGCAGTTCTCCAATGTCGAAGTCGCGGCCTTTGTTGAGGAGGAGCTTGAGCGCAACCCATTATTGGAACGCGATGAGCGCGGCGAGACGCTGGGTGAGCGGGCGGCGCCGGACCAGTTGCCCTCGCCGATGGAAGCCGCTGGCGCCACCGGGTTCGAGGATGCGCCGGCGCTGCCGGACACGGCGGACATGGTGCGCTCCGACATGCTGGTATCGGCCCAGGCCGAGCCGCTCGATGCTGTGCATGCCGAAACCTACGATCCGGGCGGGGCGGGCGACGGCGTGCCGGTTGGGCGCGGCGGGGCAGCGGATTTTGGCGACGATACCCGCTCGATCGACGATTTCGCCGAGAGCGCGCCGACCCTGCGTGAGCATCTCAGCGAGCAATTGCGGCTGTCATTTTCCGACCCTAAGGACCGGTTGATCGGCGCCTATCTGATTGCGCTGCTGGAACCCTCCGGCCGCCTGTCTGCGGAACCTGAGGCGATATCCCAGGCATTGGGCATCGCCTTGGAGTTGGTCGAGTCGGTGCGCGCGCGGATGATGCGCTTCGATCCGACCGGAATGTTCGCCCGCAGCTTGCGGGAGTGCCTCGCGGTGCAGTTGGCCGAGAAGAATCGGCTCGATCCAGCGATGGCGGCGTTGCTCGACAATTTGGAACTGCTGGCCAAGCGCGACACCAAACGGCTGTTGCAGATTTGCGAGGTCGATACGGCCGATCTGAACGATATGATCGGCGAATTACGCCGTCTCGACCCCAAGCCGGGGGCGCTGTTCGATGCGACGCCGTTGCAGCCGGTGGTGCCGGACTTGTTGATGCGGCCGACCCCGGATGGCGGGTGGCTGTTGGAATTGAACCCGGAAACCCTGCCGCGCGTGCTGGTCAACTATAACCTGACTGCAAAGGTAATGCCGCGTGCCAGCAAGGACGATAAAGCATTCCTCGCCGAACGGCTGCAAACCGCCAATTGGCTCGTGAAATCGCTTCAGCAGCGATCGCAAACGATTCTGAAAGTGGCAGTCGAAATCGTCCGGCAACAAGATGCATTCTTCCGTCATGGTGTCGGGTTTCTGCGTCCATTGATTTTGCGTGATATTGCTACGGCGGTCGAGTTGCATGAAAGCACGGTCAGCCGGGTAACGTCCCATAAATACATTGCCACGCCGCGTGGTATTTTCGAATTAAAGTATTTTTTCACGACCGCCATTGCTGGAACCTCAGGCGAAAGCCACAGCGCCGAAGCGGTACGTCATCGCATTCGCGAAATGGTTGCAGCCGAGTCTGCCGAAGATGTGCTGTCCGACGATGCGATAGTTGTGATTCTCCGGCGGGAGGGCGTGGACATCGCACGCCGGACCGTGGCCAAATACCGGGACGCGCTGCGCATCCCAAGCTCCGTGCAGCGCAAACGGGAGAAGGCCGTACCGGCATAATTTATGCTGCGCCTCCATGCTTCTGGAGGCAGGCGCCGGCAGGCGGTCCCGAACAAGAGCACGAGGAATGCCCCTATGCAGATCACGGTTTCGGGGAAGCAAGTCGATCTGTCGGACTCACTGCGCACGAGGGTTGAGCTGCAGTTGAGTACGATCACCGGAAAATACTTCGACCACGCGCTGGAAGCGCATGTCACATTCAGCCGGGCGCGAAGCTTCTTCACCTGTGATATCAACGTACACGCCGGGCGCGGTCTGATGGTGCGCGGCGAGGGCGAGGCGGCGGACGCCAATGGCGCGTTCGACGATGCCGCCGAGCATATCGCCAAGCGGCTGCGCCGCTACCGCCGGCGGGTGAACGACCACGCGCGCGATTCGGTCCACAAGGAAAGGCCGGAAGCGGCGCGGCAATACGTGCTGCGCCCGGCGGACGATGAAGCGCCGGCGCCGCATGGTGAGACCCATGCGATGACCTACGCCACGGTTGTTGCTGAAACGCCGGCCGACATCTCGAAACTATCGGTGAGCGATGCGGTGATGCGGATGGATCTGGCGGATCAGCAAGTGCTGATGTTCCGCAATAGCGCCAGCGGCGAGCTCAATGTGGTGTATCGCCGCAGCGACGGACATATCGGCTGGATCGATCCGACGGGCTCGGGAACTTAGCTCGCAGCCAAGCACCTCCGGGGCAATGCCCCGGAGGTGAGTGCGGCGCGCTTTACGCGAGGGCCGAATCTGCCAGGAGAACCGGCGCGATTCAGTGCACCAGCGTCGGTAACATTTCATGCTGGCGAATAGCGGCGACGGCGAGGTTTTGATCGTCGGCGACGGCCATCGGCGTGCCGTCGGCGGCATGGATGGCATAGGCCACCGTGCCGTTCATCATCACTGGGCGAACATACGCAATTTGCGAAACACCAAGCCCGGCAAGCTGTTCGGTGGACAAATGACGAATGTCGATGCGCTGGATTCTTGGCAGCGGGGCCGGTGCGGCCGGCGAATTGGCGTCGGACATGTGACTGCACTCCTGTGATAGTTGCGCTCCACGATGGCCGCGCAAGCAGGCACGCTCAAAAACAAGGCGATAGAATGAATCCGGACTACTCGGCCTTCAGATCGACCACGGCGGACGGGTTGCCGCCGGCCTTGACGATGCGGATGGTCTTCACCCGCACTTCCGGCTGCGGGCGCGCCAGATCGATGTGCAGCAGGCCGTTATCCATCCATGCCCCCTTCACCTCGATCCCCTCGGCCAGCACGAAGGCGCGCTGAAACTGCCGGGCGGCGATGCCGCGATGCAGGAACACGCGGCCTTGCGTATCGTCGTTCTGCCGCCCGCGGATCACCAACTGGTTGTCTTCCTGGGTGATTTGCAGGTCTTCCATGGTGAAACCGGCCACGGCCAGCGTGATCCGCAGCCCAACCTGGCTGATCTGCTCGATGTTGTAGGGCGGATAGCCGTCCGACGACGTCTTCGCCGCCCGCTCCAGCATCTGCTCCAAATGGTCGAACCCCAAAAACAATGGGGACGTGAACATACGCGTCGACATCCTGCCTCCTCCTGACGAGCGAAGCCGGTCCCTCGCACGGGGCCGATACGCCGGGTCCCACGCTGGCAACCCGGTAAGAACGGATTTTGGCAGGCGATTGCTGTGTTGCAAGGGGTTGGTGCGTCTGCGGCGTTGAACAAGCGCCGCGCGGCGGCTACATCGCTGCAATGTCCAGCGAGACCCTGAATATTTCCGCCGATTCCCCTGGCGATCAGCCCGCCGTGCCCGGCCCTGCTGCGGATAGCGCGCTGCTGATGCCGATTTTGATTGCGCCCCATGCGGCGCTGCGCGCCAAAGCCCGCCGCGTCGGGCCAGGTGACGACGACGCGGTGCGCGACCTGATCCCGCGCATGTTCGCCACGATGTACCGCGCCCCCGGCATTGGGCTCGCCGGGCCGCAGGTCGGCGCCGGGCTGCGCGTGGCGGTGATCGATTTGGCCACCAACAACGTTCGCGCGCCGATTGCGCTGATCAACCCCGAAGTCATCGCTGCCGACACCGAACTGGCGACCCGCGAGGAAGGCTGTCTGTCGCTGCCCGGCCAATACGCCGACGTGACCCGCCCGGCGCATGTGAAGGTGCGCTATCTCGACCAGACCGGCGCGCGGCGTGAGATCGAGGCCGGGGAGTTGCTGGCGGCCTGCTTGCAGCACGAGATCGACCATCTGGACGGCGTGCTGTTCGTCGATCACCTGTCCATCCTCAAGCGCAACATCATCTTGCGGCGGCTGGCCAAGGAACAGAAGCAGAAGGTCCGCTAACATGCGGCTGGCGTTCATGGGCACGCCAGACTTCTCCGTCGCCGCCTTGCAAGCGCTGCACGCCGCCGGACATGACATCGCTGCCGTGTATTGCCAGCCGCCCCGTCCGGCCGGGCGCGGGCAGGCGGTGCGTAAGTGCCCCGTGCAACAGGCTGCCGAGGCGCTGGGCCTGCAAGTTCGCACCCCCGCCCGATTGAAGCGCGACCTGCAGGTGCAGCAGGAATTTGCCGCACTGAAGCTGAATGCGGCGGTCGTCGCGGCCTACGGCCTGATCCTGCCGGACGCCATGCTGGCCGCCCCGGCGCGCGGCTGCCTGAACATTCATGCCAGTCTGTTGCCGCGCTGGCGCGGGGCGGCGCCGATCCAGTCGGCCATCCTGGCGGGCGACAGCGAAAGCGGCGTCACCATCATGCAGATGGACGCCGGGCTCGACACCGGGCCGATGCTGCTGCGCGGCGTGGTGCCGATTGGGCCGGACACCACCGCCAGCACGCTGCACGATGCGCTGTCCAGCCTTGGTGCGCGGCTGATCGTGGCGGCGCTGGCCGAAAATCCTCCGGCGACGCCGCAGCCCACTGACGGCGTCACCTACGCCGCCAAGCTGACGCGCGAGGACGGCCGGCTGAATTGGGCCGAGGACGCCGCCACGCTGGACCGGCAGGTGCGGGCCCTGAACCCGTGGCCGGGCACTTTCGCAATGTTAGACGGCGAGCCGTTGAAAGTGCTGGCAGCAGCGGCGGTGGCCGGCGCCGGGCCGCCCGGCACGGTACTGGACGGTGCGCTGACTGTCGCCACCGGCCTCGGTGCCTTGCGGCTGCTCCGCGTGCAGGCCGCAGGGCGCGCTGTGCTTCCAGCCGAGGCATTCTTGCGCGGACGGCGGGTTCCCCCCGGAACGATGCTGCGTTAAAGGTAAGCAAGAGGATGGCGCTCATTAGGATCAGCCGCCGCATGAAGCACGACGCGCTGCTGGCCAGCCCGTTCTTTCAGCACATGAGCGCGGAGGAACTCGACGAAATCATCGGTTTCGCCAGCGAGCGGCGCGTCGCCAAAGGCGCGGTGATCTTCACCAAAGGCGATCCCGGCACCAGCATGATGGCGGTCATGGCCGGGCGGGTCCGGGTATCGTCGATTTCGAGCGATGGCCGCGAGGTGACGCTGAACGTGATCGGCGCGGGTGAGATTTTCGGCGAAATCGCGCTGCTGGACGGCAAGCCGCGCAGTGCGGACGCCACCACGCTGGAAGACACCGTGCTGATGATCGTCGAACGCAAGCACTTCTTGCCATTCATGCTGCGCAACGCGGCACTGGTGGAGCGGATGCTGGAAGTGCTGTGCGACCGGCTGCGCCGCACCAGTCTGGCGCTGGAGGAATTGGCGCTGTTCGACCTTCCGGTGCGCCTCGCCCGGCTCATCACCAAGTTATCGCACGACTACGGCCGCCCGGTGGCGGACGGCACGCGCATCGACATGAAACTGTCGCAGCGCGACCTTGCGACCTTGGTCGCCAGTTCGCGCGAGACGGTGAATAAGCAATTGCGTGGCTGGCGCGAGCAAGGCGTGGTCGATTTGGTCGCGGGCTACATCGTGGTGAAGGATGGGGCGGCGCTAGAGCGGCTGGTGGGGTAGCGCGGGCATACCGCTGCGCCGGCGATCACCCCACCCGGTACACCCGCGACGCCGTGCCCCGGTAAAGCTGCACCAACTCGTCGCGGCTCGATCCAGCCACCACGCTGTCCAAGATCTCGACCCATTGCGGATAGCGGTGCGTGAGCTCCGACACCGTCCAGTCGCTGCCGTACATCACCCGGTTGAAGCCGAATGTGTCGATCACGTGGGCGACGTACGGCTTCACCTGCTCGGGCGTCCAGGATGCGTGATTGGCCTCGGTGACCACGCCGGACACCTTCACCACCACATTGGGCAGCGCCGCCAACGCGCGCATCTGGCTCCACCACGGCTCGCGCAGCCCGTGCTTGATGTCGGGCTTGCCGATGTGGTCCAGCACGAACTGCACGTCCGGGCAGCGGCGCACCAGTTCCAGCGCGTACGCCATGGCGAAATGGCGGATGCAGATGTCGAACGGCAGCCCGTGGCGGCCAACCTCGCGCACGCCCTCGACGAAGCCGGGCTCGAGGCAGTAACCGGGATCGGCCTCGGTCTGGATCAGCCGGCGAATGCCGCGCAGCGTGGCGAAACGCGCCAGGGCCGCCAGATCGTCGGCGACGGCGGCGCCCTTTTCCACCGGCGCGTGCGCCACCATGCCTTGCAGGCGCGGATCGGCGTCCGCCATTTCCTGCACGAATGCGGCTTCCTCGATGTGCAGGCCGGGATCGACCGCGACCTCGGCGAACACGATGCCGTCCACCTGCACCGGGCCGCGCGCAGCGTCGAAATCAGCCAGTTTATGGGTTTTGTTGATCTTCGGCACGCCTTGCAGCCAGCCGTAGTTGAGCCGCTCGACGTCGTACAGATGCACGTGGCTATCGATAATCGGGAAATCAGGCATGAAGCGCTCCCTTGGGCAGCAGCAAATGCGGGCCGAGTCCGGCCAGGCTGGTGACGCCGCACAAGCCCATCGTGCGGTCGATTTCGCGGCGGTAAATGTCGAGCACATGCGCCACGCCGGATTGGCCGTTGACCGCCACACCCCAAAGCGCCGGGCGGCCGATCAGGCAGGCGGCGGCGCCCAGGCACAGCGCCTTGACCACATCGGCGCCACGCCGCGCGCCGCCGTCGAGCAGCACCGGGATGCGGCCATCGACCGCGCGCAGCACGCCTTGCAGCGCATCGAGGCTGGCGGCGGCACCGTCAAGCTGGCGGCCGCCGTGGTTGGACACCACCACACTGTCCACACCGCGCTTGACCGCTTCGGCGGCTTCATCCGGGTGCAGAATGCCTTTCAGAATCAACGGTCCGCGCCAGATTTTGCGCACCTCGTCCACGTCGGCCCAACTCATCGACGGGTCGAGCAACAGGTTCATCCGCCCGGCCAGGGTTTTCAGGTTTTCCGGTTTGCCGGGGCGGACATAGTTGCCGAAGGTCAGGCGCGGAAATTCAGCGCGCATCCGCAGCAGCCAGGGCAGTTTGGTGGCCATCATGGCCATGTCCAACGCGCCGAAGCGCGGCGGGATTTGGAAGCCGTTGCGAATGTCGCGCTCACGGTTGCCGAGCAACTGGTTGTCCACCGTCAGCACCAGTGCGTCGTACCCGGCGGTCTGGGCGCGCTCGGTCAATTCGCGGGTGAAGGCGCGGTCGCGGTAGACGAACACCTGCATCCAGCGCGGCGCCGCCTTGGTTTCCGCCAGTTGTTCCAGCGTGCAGACCGAGCCGTGGCTGAGGCAATAGGCGGTGCCGGCGCGGGACGCGGCACGGGCGGCGCAACGCTCGCCGTCCGGCCAGAACAGCCCGCCGAGGCCGGTTGGGCCGATGATGACCGGCATGGACAGTTTCTGGCCCAGCAGCGTGAGCGACTGGTCACGTTCCGCGGCGCCGTTCAACGGTTGCGGCAGCAGCGCGATGTCGGAGAATGAGGATTCGTTGCGGCGCAGCGTGCGCTCGTCTTCGGCGCCGCCATCGGCGAAGTCGAACACCGGGCGGGGCAGGATGCCGCGCGCCAAATCACGCATCGCCGCAATATTGTAGCCGCGTTGTCGCCAATCCCGGCCCATCATGTCCCCCCAATCCGCCGGTTCGCGCCAGCCGTTGGGCGGATGCTACGTCGCTACGCGGCGTCCAGCCAGTGCTCGAAAATCTCGATCACGATCTCGTCGCCCGCGGTGCCTTCTGGCCAGATGGCGGCCGGGTCGAAACGCACATGATACAATGGCAGCGTAGCCGCCGGGCGGGCGAAGGCGAGATCTTCGGGATTATGGAAATCACCGAGGTGACGCACCACAGTGCCGCTTGCGCCGCGCACGTAATACGGCGTGCGGATGTGGCAGGGGCCACGGGTTTCCGGCCAGTCGTCGTGCACCCGCACCGCTGTGCCAGGGGCCAGCATCAGCGCGGCTCCATCGCGGCGCGCAGCTCGGCTTCGCTGACCACGCCCTTGTCCAGCAGGCTAGCGGAGATCGCCCGGATCCAGCGCTGGTAATAGGTCAGCCGGTGATACTCGGCCTCCGGGATCGATTCGATGTTGCGCCGCAATTCGTCGACCGACATGATTTGTTTCATGCCAAGAATCTGCCGCAGCGCATCGACCTGCCGGTCGAATTCCGTCAGTTCATGGGGCGTGGGATCGACTGGCTCGCACATGAAGCGCGAGATGCCGCCGATGTCGTGCATTGCGCGAGGGGCTGCTTCATCCATGGGCGAACGATAGCCTGCACTGGGCCGCGCCGTCACCTGGTCAGTTGGTGACGGCTTCGCCCGGATCGACGCCGTAGAACTGCTCGCGCTTGAGAAAGCCGCGATAGTCGCCAACCTGCACTTCGCACCATGCGGCGGCGCCGTCGCAGGCGCGCAGGCGGCCGACCACGCCCGGTTTCAGGTAGGCCACTGGGGTCGCGTCGTCGGCGGAGCGGCGCAGCGTGGCTTGCGCGCCCTTCACCGCGAAGCCGCGCCGTCCGGCCAGCGTGGCGGCATGCACCCAGCCGCTGACGCCGTCCTGGTCGCGGATTTGCCGCCACACGTCGATTTCCGCGAGGATCTGCACCGGCAACTCGCGGCGATGATACAGCCATTTGATCGGGTATTGCGTGCCGGGGCCGACGCGCAAATTCACCTCGTCCGAGCGCAGCGACGCCCAGCGCGGCAGTGGAAAGCCGGTCACCTTGCCCTTGATGTCGCCGGGCTTGGCCACAACGGGTTCCGGCTCGGGGGCGGCAGGCGGCGGGGCCGCAACAACCGGTGCGGCGGCTGGTTTGGCCGCTGCCGGCTTCGTTGCCGCAGGCGTGGCGGCTGCCGGCGCCCGTTGGGCATGAACGTTTGGCGGCGCCTGGATCACTGGCGCAGGCTTGGCGGGTTTCTTAACCGGCGGCTTGGCAACCGGCGGTGTCGCGGGCGGCTTGGCGGGCGGGATCAGCAGCGGGTCGCTGGCCGGGGCTTTCAGCGGCGGGTGCGTCTGCGGCGTGTCGAATGGGGCGACCTGCTGCACCGGGGCGACCGGGGCGGCTTGGGTGACCATCGGCGCGTCCGGCGCCTGCGTCGCCGAACTGCCTTTCGGCGGCAGCCGCAGCACGCTCGGCGGCGGGCTCAACTGCGCCGCCGCCGGGGTTGCCAGCGCGAGCAGGCACAGCAGTGACGCGCGCATGAGGTTCATGGCTGCTTGCCTGCCCCTCCAGCCCGCTTCGGGTCAAGTGTCGCGTGAGCCTTCATAGCGAAACAATCTGTCCGCCGCCGGTGGCCGCCAAGAATGTGGCCACGCCCGCCACCTCCACGCCGGGCAGCAACGCCGCCGCGTCGAGCGGGGCCATCCGCAATCCGGCCTCGCAGGCGATCAGCCGTACGCCGAGCTCGACCGCTGCCGCACGCAGTTCCTCCAGCCCGGCGACGCCGCGCGCCTGGGCGATGGCGTCACGGTCGGCAGCGTCCAGCCCCGACCAGTCGGCGGCCAGGGCGTGGCAACCGGCATTGGTGGCGAACAGCACCACGCGGCGCCCGAGTGCTGCCGCACCGGCGGCCAGCACGAAGGCATAGTGCGCCCGGTCATGCGCACCAGACAGCAACAGGATGCCGAGCGGCGCGTCAGATGGCACAGGCGAGCGCCGGGGCTGCGGTGTGGCGGGACAGGTCGATGATCGTGGCGTTCGGGCCGCAGGCCGCGCAGGCCGGGTCCGGGCGCAGTTTGATGGTGCGAAAACTGGCCGCCAGCGCGTCCCACAGCAGTAGCCGTCCGGCCATGCTATCGCCGATGCCGATGATTTCCTTCAACACTTCAGTTGCTTGCAGCGTGCCCATCACCCCGGTGACCGCCCCCAGCACGCCTGCTTCGCCGCAACTGGGAACCATCCCGTCGGGCGGGGCCTCGGGATACAGGCAGCGGTAGCACGGCATGCCGGGTACGTGCGGCTTGAAGGTGGAAAGCTGGCCCTCGAAGCGCAGCACGGCGGCGGAGACCAAAGTGCGGCGGGCTAGCACGCAGGCGTCGGCAATCAGGAAGCGGGCGGCAAAATTGTCGGTGCCGTCACAGACGGCATCGTACCCGGCAATAAGCTCCAGCGCATTGTCCGGCGTGATCCGGGTGGAATGCACATTCAACGTCACGCCAGGGTTGATGGCCTTGGCCCGTTCGGCCGCCGACTCGGCTTTCGAGTGGCCCAGCCCGGCGGTGGTGTGCGCCACCTGCCGCTGCAAATTGGATAGGTCTATGGTATCACCATCCGCAATCCCAATCGTCCCGACGCCGGCCGCTGCCAGATACAGGATCAGCGGGCTGCCCAGCCCGCCGGCGCCCACCACGAGCACCCGCGCCGCGCGCAGCTTGGCTTGGCCGATGCCGCCAACTTGCCCGAGCAGGATGTGGCGGGAGTAGCGCTGGATGTCGTCTTCGCTGAAATCGAGGTCCATGCGACGGATATAGGGCGGCGCGGTGGCCAGCGGGAGTGGGGGGTTAGCCGCCGAACGCCCACGCGGTCAGCAAGGTCGCGCCGGTCGCACCTGCAAAGGCGTGCAGCGCCAAAAGTGCCAGGCGGGCGCCGCGCAACCGGCCGCCAAATCGCCAGTACAGCAGGCCGAGCAGCAATGCGGCGAGGACCAGCACCGCGCCGTCCAGCAGCAGCGCCGGCGGTGTGGATTGCAGCCACGCCAATCCGGCCGCCGTGGCGGCAACGCCCGCGCCGCCCAGCAATCCGTGCGCGGCGCGCGCCGCCGCCGGGCGGACATTGGCCGAAAGCAGCCCGATGCCGAGCAGCATCGCGCCGATCAGCAAAACAGCAGCGGCTTGCAGGATCATCCGGCTGGGCCGGCGGCGATAATGCTGGCCGGGTCGCCGCGCAGCACTTCGGTGATGGTCCGGTCCCCGTCGCGGTAGAAGCGCAGGTCAAACGTGCGGTTGCCCAACTGCAGATCGTGCAGCGTCAGGTCGGGCAGCCACGCGGGCAGCGCCGGGTCGAGGCGCAGCACGCCATTCGGCGCGTCAGGCTCCAGGCCCAAAATGGCCTGCAGGAACGCGAACGCCGCCCCCGCCGCCCAGGCTTGCGGCACATTGGCGCCGGGCACTTGCACCGGGAACGGCGCCACGTCGCGCGGCAGCCCGGCGTAGAGTTCCGGAACCTGATGCAGCGCGAACGACGCGGCGGCGTCGCTGACCGCGCGGATGACTTGGTTCGCTTCGGCAGCGAAGCCGTAGCGCCGCATGCCTTGGACGGTCAGGCCGTTGTCATGCGGCCAGACTGAGCCGTTGTGATAGGCGTACGGGTTGTACGCCGGGTGCTCGGCCGATAGCGTGCGGATGCCCCAACCGCTGAACATGTCGGGCGCCATCAGCCGCGCCACCACCTGCGCCGCCCGCTCAGGCGCGACAATCCCGCACCATAGCAAGTGGCCTACGTTGGACACCGAGGTCAGCACCTGCCGCTTGTCGCCGTCCAGCGCGTAGGCGTAGCCGCCGAAGTCATTGTTCCAGAAGGCTTCGTTGAAGCGTTCGTACAGCGCCGCCGCCTTGGCGCGCAGTTCCTCGGCGCGGTCAGGCGCACCGGCGGCGTCGTACAGTTCAGCCATGCCGCGCCACGCCGCGTAGACATAGCCTTGCAACTCGCACAGCGCCTTGGGGCCTTTGACCATGCTGCCGTCCGGATACAGCACAGCGTCGCCGGCATCCTTCCAGCCCATGTTCTCGTAGCCCTTCGGCGCGCGGGTCTGGTACTCCTGAAACCCGTCGCCGTCGCGGTCGCCCCAATTGTCGATCCACTCCAGGCAGCGCGCGGCGGTTTGCATATGCGCGGCGAGCAGCGCGCGGTCGCCGCTCCAGCGCCATGCCGTATGCAGCGTGATGAGATACAGCGGGGTGGCGTCGGCGGTGCCGAAATACGGCGTGTGCGGCACCAGCTTGAAATAGGCCAGTTCGCCGCGCCGCAATTCGTGCAGGATCTTGCCCGGCTCGGCATCGCGCGCATCGTCGCGCTCGCGGGCTTGCCACGCGCCAAGCACGGCGAGCGCCCCGCGCGCAAAAGCTAGCGTGACCGGTGCCGACTGCAACGCCACCACCAAACTGTCGCGCCCGAACAGGGCAGCAAACCACGGCAGCCCGGCGGCAGGCAGCACGTCGGTACGGCCGTCGCGGTGCACCGGCAGGCGCAAGGCGGCCATATCATCGACGCCCTGGCGATACAGCCGGTAGAACTCCTCGTTGCTCGACGAGAGTTTCAGCGTGCCACGCCGCCATTCGCCGAGGCTGAGCGCCGTTTCGCTCGACCCGCGCTCCGACGTGCAAGCGGCCGGGGCGGCCAAGGTTTCGCCGCCGTCGTGCAGATCGGTCAACAGGCACGTGTGCCACGTGCCGCCCGGCGCCAGTTCGATGTCGAAGCTGACACGCCCGTTGGCATAGACGGCAGGCGTATCGCCGCGCGCGGTCACAGTAAGCGCGCGTAAGAATGTGTCGTGGGTGTAGGTGCTGCGCAACGTCTGCCCGGCGTCGGACCATGCAGTAACCACGCGGCCGCGGCGGACGAAACGGCGGGATTTCACTTCGAACAGATCGGCGAAGTCCGAGCGTAGCAGCAGTTCAAGGTTGAACCGCACGGTCTGGCGCCCGTGATTGGTGATGTCGATATCCTCATGCACGCCGCCTTCCATCCAGCGGCCGAGCGACAGGCTGAGCTCGCGGCGCGCCACTTCGCCGTCTTGGGTGACGATGACCGGATTGGTGAGGAACACACCGAGGGCGAAGTGCTGGACCGCACCGCCGTTCAGCAATTCCCACGGCACGCCGTTGGCCGAAAGTTGCCAGATGCTGATCAGCCGGGTGTCTCGAAAGAACAAGCCATGATCGTCGCTGCCATTGACTTGGCCGTCCGGCCCGGCCGCCCACACGGTGTCGCCTTCGTGGATGACCAGTTGCGGATTGCCGACCTGAATCTGCGTGCGCATGGAAACTCCGGCGAAAATTGCGGCGGCCCGCTCGCGGACTAAGAAGGGGCTCGGGCGTGGCGGCTTATCGAGGGGCCGGTTTGGCTGTTGCAGGGCCCGGCGGATCGTCGGCCAAGTGCTTGGTCTCCGGCAAGGCAAACCAAACGAGCAAGGTGGCCAGCAAGCCTGCGGCGGAGAGCGCCAGGAAGGCCACTGGGTTGCCAAGCATCGCGGCAAGACGGCCGCCGGCATAGTTGCTGACCGTGGCGCCAACACTGGTCGCCAGCCCCATCATCCCCAGCGCCAGATTGAACCGGCCGCCTTTGTGCGTCAGGTCGGCGACGATCAGCGGCAGCAGTACCCCGAAGGTCGCACCGGTGATCCCGTCGAGCACTTGCCCCGACAAGGTCATCAGCGGCGAGCTGTCGATGGCGAACATGATCCCGCGCAACGGCAGCATAGCGAAGCCGGTCAGCAGGATCGGCTTGCGGCCGATACGGTGCGCCAGCCGCCCGGCCCAGGGCGACCCTGCGGCGGTGAGCATCTGCGAGATGATGATGGCGCCGCTGATCACCAGATTGGCTGTCATGCCTTCCTGGCGGGCCAGTTCGCCAGCGGCCAGCGGCAGCATGGCGGCGTTGGCGAGGTGGAACAGCAGCACGCAAGCCATCAGCACCAGCAGCCCCCGGTCGGAGAGCAGGTCTATCTTCGAACGCTCGTTGCTGCGCCGCAGGCGCGGCAAGGCTGCGACGTGGGTGGTGCGCAGCGGGGCTTTGGCCAGTTCGGCATCCGGGATGCGCGCCAGCGCGACCAGCGCCGGAAAGCCGAAGGCGGCGGCGGCCACGAACACCGCCATGTAGGAAAATCGCGTGCCGACAATTCCAAGCAGGGCTGCGCCGGCCGCGCCGCCGATGGCGGAGAAACGCACGTTGTTGCCCAACCGCTCGCCAAGTTGATCGGCGCGCGCCAAGCTGAGGGTGATCCCGGCAATCGACAGGGTCAGCATCACATTGGCGCCGCCTTGCATCGCTTCGGCCAGCATCACCGGCGGATATAGCGGCAGCCCGGCCACCAGCAACGTAGCCAGCATGACCGTCATGATCGCCGCCGCCGCGATGCCACGTTTGGCATTCGCTGCGTCACACAAAATTCCGGCCGGCACCTGCGCCAGCACCGCCGTGATGGTCCCGATACTGAGCGCCGAGCCGATCATCGCCGGGTCCCACCCGGCGGCGGCCAAGCGCACGGGGACGAAGGGGCCAAAGCCGGTTTGCATGTCGGAGACGAACAAGTTTAACCAGCTAAGGCTTGCATTCGGCACGCGATGCGTCCTCCAGGCTGCGCCACTTGGCTCTCTGGGCGCATTTCACTGGCAGACTAGCGCGAACGGCGCTCGGTGACAATCAGCAGCCCGCCTGCACCAAGAATAAGCGCGGCACCGAGGAACACGGCAACCCTTGGAATGTCGCCCCAGATCAGGAAGCCAAGCACGAACGCCCAGATCAGGGCCGAGTATTCCACGGTAGCAATCACCGACGCGGCGGCGTGGCGCATTGCCTCGAACAAGGCGAACTGCCCAGCAGCGCCGAGGAGCCCGACGCCGAGCAGCAGCAGCAGGCCGCGGCTGTCCGGCGCTTGCCAGCCGAGCGTGGCGCAGGCGACGGCGGTGACAAGCAGGAACAATATGTTGGTGTAGAACATCAACAGCAGGTTGCTTTCCCGCATCGCGGTCTGCCGCATCAAAATCATCGCGTAACCCCAAAACGCCGCCGCCGTCAGCACACGCACGGTGGCCCAGGACAACGCCACGCCGCCGGGGTCGCAGGCCACCACGACGCCCGCGAAGCCCACGCCCACCGACAGCCAGCGCGCCGCCGTCACACGCTCCTGCAACAGCGGCACCGCCAGCAGCGTGGTCATGATCGGGGCGGCGAAATACAGCGTGAGCAATTGCGCCAGCGGCAGGTCGCGCGCGGCGCTGTAGTAGCAGAGCCAAGCAGCCAGCGTGATCAGCCCGCGCAACATCAGGGTGCGCTTGATCGGGGTCGCCACCACGCGTTCCAGCAAGCGCATCCGCCCTGCGGCGAGGCAGATGGCGCAGATCATGCTGCTGCGGACGAACAGCACCTGCCATACCGGCATGCCGCCGCCGACCAGCAACTTGATGCAAGCGTCGTGCATGGCGAACAAAAAGAACGCCAGCACGCCCAGCGCCATGCCGGTGGCGGAGGTCGCGGCGCGGCCGGGCCGTGAAAACCAGGAGAGCAGGCGGGGCAAGAGCGATGGTCCTACGCGCCCGCGTTCGTATCAGGGCGCGGTGCATTCGCCAATCGCGGCTGCGTCTGCGGCGCGCTTCAGGGCGAGCCACTTGCCTCAAGACCGTGGGCGGGCGACTAACTTGCCGGTCAGTTTTAGGAGCCGCCGACCGTGGTGAACCGCCAAACCTATCGTGAAGCGATGGCCCGCTTCGGCGCCGCAGTCAGTGTTATAACGACCGATGGTCCCGGCGGGCGGTTTGGCTTTACCGCCTCGGCCGTGTGCAGCGTGACGGACGATCCGGCGACGCTGCTGGTTTGCGTCAACCGCCGCAACGATTCGCACCAGCCGCTGCTGACCAACGCGGTCTTATGCGTCAACACGTTGGCGGCTGATCAGGAGAACCTGTCGAACCTGTTCGGTGGCGGCTCGGTCGACCAGGACGAACGCTTTGCCGCCGGGCATTGGCATACGCTGCAAACCGGCGCCCCGGTGCTGGACGGCGCGGTGGTGGCGTTCGATTGCCGGATCAGCCAAGTGACCGAGGTAGCCACCCATACCGTGGTGTTCGCCCAGGTCGCGGCCCTGCAGCACGGCGCGTCGCACGACGGGTTGGTGTATTTCGCCCGGGCCTATCACACGCTGCGGCGGCCATAAGCCGGAGCCAAAAAAACGGCCCGCAGATTGCTCTGCGGGCCGCATTCATAACGAAACTGCGGCGATCTTACATTTCGCCGTAGTTGCCGTTGTGCCAGATGTACCAAACGTAGTCGGCCTTGGTCAGGTCGCCCTTGGCGTCATACGATAGCGGGCCGAGCACGGTGTTCCACGGGCCGGACGACTTCAGCGTGGCGGCGACCTTCTTGGCGTCGGTCGAGCCGGCCTTGGTGGCGGCCAGCGCCCATTCCTGGATCGCGGCGTAGGTGTCGAGCGTGTAGCCTTCCGGGTTGATGCCCTTGGCCTTGAACGCCGAGACAACGGCGGCAGCAGCCGGGTTCTTCATCGGGTCCGGCGCGAAAGTGAACATGATGCCTTCGCCGGCGTCGCCGGTGATCTGCCACAGTTCCTGGGTGTTGATCGAATCCGGGCCGATCATGGTCACTTTGAGGCCCTGTTCACGCGCCTGCTTGGTGATCAAGCCGATTTCCGGGTGGTAGCCGCCCACATAAATCAGGTTGATGTGGGCTTCCTTGAGGCGGCTGACGACGGCGGTGTAGTCGCGCTCGCCGGGCACGATCGCCTGATACAGCACTTCCTTCTTGCCGGCTTCGTTCATGTATTTCTTGGTAAGGTCGGCGATGCCCTTACCGTAGGTGGTGTTGTCGTGCAGGACGGCGATGTTCGCGTCCTTGAACTCCTTCGCCAGATACGGGCCGGCGAACTTGCCCTGCTGGTCGTCACGCCCGCAGGTGCGGAACGTGTTCCAGCTGCCTTCTTCGGTGAACTTCGGGTTGGTCGAGGCCGGGGTAATCTGCAGGATGCCTTCCTCGGCGTAGACCTTGCTGGCCGGAATCGAGCTGGACGAGCAGAAATGCCCGGCCACGAACTTGACGCCCGAGCTGGCGAACTTGTTGGCCACCGAGACGGCCTGCTTGGCGTCGCAGGCATCGTCGCCGATTTCCAGCTGAACCTGCTGGCCGAGCACGCCGCCAGCGGCATTGATGTCGGCCACAGCTGCTTCCGCACCGGCCTTCAACTGCGCGCCGAAGCTCGCCAAGCTGCCGGTGATCGGGCCCGCAACGCCGATCTTGATTTGCGCGCTCGCCGGAGCGGCCGCGAAGGCCAGCATAACGGCCAGCGAAGCGGCGCCAGCGAGCAGAGTCCGTTTAATCATGGATGTGGTTCCCTGAATTGCTGCCGCGCTGACAGGGCGCGCGGCTGCCATGCAGCGTAGGCGCAAGCATTGCACTCTGGAAGCCCCCGCCGAAGCCTTGACGCAGCGCCACCGGGCGGCGGATGCACTGGCATTGCGACAGCGGCAAAAAAAGGAACGGAACATGGGCAGCACAGCCATCGGCGTTGTCGGTTTGGGCGGCATGGGCGGCGGCATGGCGGGCCGGTTGCTCGACACCGGGCACCAGGTAACGGTGTGGAACCGCAGCAAGGCGGCCGCCGAGCCGTTCGTGGCGCGCGGCGCCGCACTGGCCGCCACCCCGGCACTGGCGGCGCAGGGCGGCACTGTGATCACCATGGTGGCCAACGATGCGGCGTTGGAATCGGTGATGTCGGGCGCTGACGGCATTCTGGCCGGACTCGGCCAGGGCGGCGTGCATATTTCCATGAGCACGATCAGCGTGGCGCTGGCCAAGTCGCTGGCCGAGCGCCACGCGGCGGCGGGCAGCCATTTCGTCTCCGCCCCGGTGTTTGGCCGCCCGGTGGCGGCGGGCAGCGGCAAGCTGTGGATTCTGCAATCCGGCGCGCCGGAGGCCAAAGCCAAGGTGCGGCCAATCCTGGAGGCGTTGAGCCAGTCGATCCACGACATCGGCGAGACGCCGGACGCCGCCGTGGTTGGCAAAATCGCCGGCAATTTCATGATCGCGGCGGCAACCGAGGCGATGGGCGAGGCGTTTGCGCTGCTGAAGAAAAGCGGCGCCGATGCCCGCGTGTGGCACGACATGATCGCCAGCACGATCTTCGCCTGCCCGATCTACACCAATTATGGCCGCTTCATTCTGGACGAAGCGTTCAGCCCGCCCGGCTTCAAGCTGACGCTGGGCGCCAAGGATATCGGCTTGGCACTGGCTGCCGGGGCCGACCAGCAGGTGCCGATGCCGTTCGCCAACATCCTGCGCGACCGCTTTTTGACCGCGCAGGCGCAGGGCCGCGCCGATCTGGATTGGACGTCGATTGCATTGAACGCGCTGGCCGATGCAGGATTGCCTGGGTAGACGTTCACAACCGGAGGGCGGGCGATGCTGAACCGGCGCGGATTTGTATCGTGCGCGTTATGCGCCGCCACCGGCTTGGTGGCGGCTGCCGTGTCGGCTTCGCCGGCTGCCGCTGCCACGCTGAGCCGCACCATCCTGCGGCGTGCCGATGGCCCGGCCGAGGGCTACGAGACGATTCAGGTGATGGTCGAAGTGCCGGCCGGGGGCATGATTCCGCGCCATACCCATCCCGGCGTGGAATCGGCCTATGTGTTGAGCGGCAGCGGCACGTTGTCGGTGCAGGGCCAGCCGGACCAAGCGATGCCGGAGGGCAGCAGTTCGCTGGTGCCCGCCGGCACGCCGCATTCGGTCGCGGTAGGCGGCGCGCCGATGCGCATCGCCGTGACCTACGTGGTCGAGAAGAGCAAGCCGCTGGTGACGCTGGTTCCGGGGTAGCGGCCCTTCAATGCGCGCCTTCCAGATACGCGGCGCGAATTTCAGGCCGCGCCAGCAACTCGGCCCCCGGCCCGGCCATGGTGATGGCGCCGTTCACTAGCACATAGCCGCGATGCGCCAGCCGCAAAGCTTGGAAGGCGTTCTGCTCCACCAGCAGGACGGTCAGCCCGGTGGTGCGGTTCAGTTCGCGAATTGCGCCGAAGATCAGCTTCACCACCAGCGGCGCCAAACCCAGGCTCGGCTCGTCCAGCAGAAGTAGGCGCGGGCGGCTCATCAGCGCGCGGCCGATGGCCAGCATCTGTTGCTCGCCGCCGGACAGCGTGCCGCCGCGCTGCGCCATGCGTTCCTTCAGGCGCGGAAACAGGGTGAACACTTGCTCCATCGTCTGCACCGCTTCATGCGGCGGGCGGCCGAACGCACCCATCAGCAGGTTCTCATGCACCGTCATGCGCGGGAAAATCCGCCGCCCTTCCGGCGACTGGGCCAAGCCGCGCCGCATGATTTCGAAGGTCGGCAGCCGGGTGATCTCCTGGCTGTCGTAATGGATGTGGCCGTCGCGGGCGCGCGGATTGCCGCAGATGGTCATCATCAGAGTGGATTTGCCGGCGCCGTTGGAGCCGATCAGGGTGACGATCTCACCCTTGTTGACTTCCAGATCGACGCCTTTCAGCGCCTGGATGGCTCCGTAATAAGCAGTGACGCCGGTAAGTTTCAGCAGCGCGGTCATGCGGCAGCCTCCGCGCCGGCAGGGGTTTCCTCGTCCTCGTCGCCTTCGCCGAGATAGGCGGCGATGACCTTCGGGTCGTTGCGCACCTCGGTGGGCGTGCCGTCGCTGATCTTCTTGCCGTGGTCGAGCACCACGACGTGGTCGGAAATCCGCATCACCACGCCCATGTCGTGCTCGATCAGCAGCAGCGAACAGCCGTCGCCGCGAATCCGCATCAGCAAATCCGACAACTCATCGCTCTCGCGCGGGTTGAGTCCGGCGGCGGGCTCGTCCAGGCACAGCAGCACCGGACCGGTGCACATCGCACGGGCGATTTCAAGGCGGCGTTGCGCGCCGTACGGCAGTGCGCCCGCCGGGTCGTCGGCCCGGTTGAGCAGGCCGATTTCGTTCAGCCAGTGCCGCGCCCGATCAATTGCCACGCGCTGCTTTGAGCGGTAGCTGCCCAGGCCGAACACTGCCAGCAGCCCGCCGATCACCGTCGGCATCATCATGTTGTGCTGGGCCACCATCAGGTTTTCCAGCACCGTCATACCGGCGAACAAGCGGATGTTCTGGAAGGTACGCGCGACCTTAGCGGTGCGGGCGATGCGGTGGCCGGGCAGCGATTGCAGCGCCAACTGCACGCCGTCCGGGCGGGTCAGCGTCAGCCCGCCTGAGGTTGGCCGGTAGAACCCGGTGATGCAGTTGAACACCGTGGTCTTGCCCGCGCCGTTCGGGCCGATCACCGCGGTGATCTCGCCCGAACGGGCTTGGAACGACAGCGCGCTGACGGCGGTCAGGCCGCCAAAGCGCATCGTGAGATTCGCGACCGCCAGCAGCGGCGCCTGGGTGCTCATCTCAACCACGCCCCTGCGCCACCAGTTCGGCGGCGATTTCCTTGCGCGCGCCCAAAGCAATGGACGGCGTGCGGCCAGACACCAAACCGCGCGGACGCAACACCATCATCACCACCAAGCCAACGCCGAACACCAGCATGCGGTATTCGGCAAAATCGCGGAACAACTCCGATCCACCGATCATCACCACGGCCGCCAGCGCCACGCCAAGCTGGCTGCCCAGCCCGCCGAGCACGACGATTGCCAGCACCAGAGCGCTTTCGCCGAAGTTGAAGCTTTCCGGGCTGACGAAGGCTTGCCGCGTGGCGAAGAACGCCCCCGCGAAGCCGCCGAACATGGCGCCGATGGCGAACGCGGTCAGCTTGGTGACGGTGACATTGATGCCGAGCGCCCGGCAGGCGATCTCATCCTCGCGCAACGCTTCCCAGGCCCGGCCGAGCGGCAGGCGGCGCAGGCGCAGCGACACCCAGTTGGTCAACAAAGCCAAACCGAAAATCACATAGTACAGGAACACCACGCGCTGGGTCAGGCTGTAGTCGATGCCGAAGAAGGCCGCGAAGGTATCCGGGTCGCCGCTGCCGTTGAACTTCAGGCCGAACAGCGTCGGGCGGGGAATGTCGGTGATGCCATTGGGGCCACCGGTGAAACTGGTCCAGTTGATCAGCACCACGCGGATGATTTCACCGAACGCCAGCGTGACAATGGCCAGATAGTCGCCGCGCAGGCGCAGCACCGGGAAGCCCAGCAGAATGCCCCAAACCGCCGCCAGCAGCCCGGCAATCGGCAGCGTGGTCCAAAAACCCAGATGATAAGTGGTCGACAACAGCGCATAGGAATAAGCGCCGACCGCGTAAAACGCGACGTAGCCGAGATCGAGCAGCCCGGCCAGGCCGACCACGATGGTCAGGCCCCAGCCGAGCATGACGTAGGTCATCACCAGAATGCCGGTGTCGATGAAGTAGCGCCCGCCGTACAACGGCAATGTCGCGGCGGCGATCAGAAAGACCGCGCCGACATACTTGCCGGCATGATTGATCGCCTCGGCAATCCGGCGCGGCTGCGGCGTGCCCGCCGGGCGATTGGCCCGCCATGTCAGCATGATCACCCGGCCGGCGAACACCGCCACGACCACGGCGGCCAGCATCAGCCAGCGGTAATGCAGCTTCATGCCGTTGCCGGTCGGGAACAGCCGCAGCCCGATCATGCTGGCAAACAGGCCGAATGCGACAATGGCGGACAGTCCGGCATCGCGCACCACGCGCACCAATGCCGGAGGCTGGGATTTGCCGCCCAGTGCGGCCGGATACTTGCTCATACTTTTTCGATATCGGCGCGTCCGAGCAGGCCGGACGGCATAAAGATCAACACAATGGCCAGCACCGAGAAGGCGGCGACGTCCTTATACGGCACGCTGGCGTAGCCGGACCACAGGCTCTCGATCAGCCCAATCGCCAGCCCGCCCAGCACAGCGCCCGGCAAGCTGCCGATGCCACCCAGCACGGCCGCAGTGAAGGCTTTCACCCCGGCCGAGAAGCCGATGTAGAAGTTGATGGAACCGTAATACAGCAGGAACATCATGCCGGCCACGGTGGCCAGCGCCGCGCCGATCACGAAGGTCAGGCTGATGGTCCGGTCGGTGTCGATGCCCAGCAGCGTCGCCATCTTGATGTCTTGTTCACACGCGCGCATCGAGCGGCCGAGCGAGGTCTTGGTTACCAGCCAGGTGAAGATCGCCAGCATCACCAGCGTGGTGACGGAGATCATCACCTGCATCCACGAAAGCTGCACGACGAAGCCGTCCTGCTCCATCACTTTGAAGCCGCCGGGGATCAGCGGCATTAAATTAAGATCGCGCGCCCCCTGCGACACCTGCACGAAGTTCTGTAGCACGATGGACATGCCGATCGCGCTGATCAGCGGCGCCAGCCGGAACGAGCCGCGCAGCGGCCGGTACGCGATGCGCTCCACCGTCCAGCCGTACAGCGCCGCAATGCCGCAGGCCAGGATGAGGGTGATGGCGAGCGCCAGCGGCACCGATGTGATGCCAAGGGCGGACAACACGGTCAAACCCATGAGCGACAGGAATGCGCCGATCATGAAGATGTCGCCGTGGGCAAAGTTGATCATGCCAATAATGCCGTAAACCATGGTATACCCGACGGCGATCAAGCCGTAGATCATGCCAAGCGTTACGCCATTGATGATCTGCTGCAGCGCATAGGCCACACGCACCCCCACCCAGTTGTCGAACGAACCAATGCGTCCACCGAAGCACGGGGTTGCGCCGCGCGCAAGGTTGCCGCGTGACACCCAGATGACAGCGCATGGCTGCGCCCCGCACGTCTGCGCCAGGGGTACGAATTGAGGGGTTCACAGCCCGCCCCGCCATTGCTATACGGCCCGCCTGCGCAGCGGACACCTTCCGCTAGGGCGGGCGCTTAGCTCAGTTGGTAGAGCAGCTGACTCTTAATCAGCGGGTCGTAGGTTCGAATCCTACAGCGCCCACCAAAGCAAAACAGGCATGTATAAGATGCTTCGTGGCTCCGCCGGACTGGGCGGCCCGGTCGATGGCGACACGTCGCTGCCACCAGATGACGTGTGCGCACGCCACGGTGGCGAATCTGACAAACAAACCTCGACGCCGCCACAGCATTATGGAAACGTGCCGGTCTCATCCCACTCCCGTTTTTGCCGGTGTTTCATGGCCGCCCCAACGCCCGACCCCTCGAGCAATGCCAGTCAAGATTGGGACAATCTGGCACAAGCCACTGCGTTCGCCTTCGCGCTTCATGCGGCGCAGCGGCGCAAGGGCACGGCCATTCCATATATCGCCCACTTGATGAGCGTTGCGGCCCTGGTGCTGGAATATGGCGGCGATCAGGAACAGGCGATTGCCGGATTGCTGCACGACACCATCGAGGATGTCGGCGCGGACCAGGAACCCGTGATTGCCGAACGCTTCGGCCCGCGCGTCGCGTCCATCGTGCGTGCTTGCACGGATGCCGATGTATTCCCCAAGCCGCCGTGGCGCGCCCGCAAGGAAGCGTACCTTGCTCATCTCGAACACGCGTCAACGGACGCTCTGCTGGTGAGTGCCTGCGACAAACTGCACAACGCGCGGGCCATCGTGACTGACTTGCGCACCCATGGCACGGCGATGTTCGGCCGTTTCAACGGCGGCCAGGACGGCACGACTTGGTACTACACGGCGCTTTCAGCCGCGTTCAACCGCCTGCTGCCCGGCCCGCTGGCCACCGATCTGGCCTGCGCCGTGCACGACATGCAGCGCCTCGCAGACCCGGTCCACGCGCCCAGCAAAACATAAAGCCGCAGATTTGCGAGGTTGATGGCGGACCCGACACGATTCGAACGTGCGACCTTTGCCTTCGGAGGGCAACGCTCTATCCAGCTGAGCTACGGGTCCAACGCAGGCTGCATAGCGCGGTTCTTGCCGTAGGGGAAGCGCTGCGAAAGCGGTGGCTGTCAGGCTTGATTGGCGAGCCACGCATCGGCGGCTTGCAGGGCGGCCGATGGCAAATCGCGATCCGGATTGCGGACCCACGCAATGATATCGGCAATTGGCACGTTGCGTTCCAGGTCGCGCAGCAACAGGTGATAGCTGTGCGGATAGAACGCGCGCCGGGCTTCGCCTGGCGCCAGCGCGCGCCACATGGCGGCGGTCGCGGCTGGTGGCACGAGCTGATCGTGGCCACCATACAGGAACAGCCCGGGCGATGCGAAACTGGGTGCTGCTGCAAGTGCCGCATCCATCAGGTCGACCAGTCCGCGCAGCGTGTCGAACCGCGTTGCGTGCACGGTCAGCGGATCGCGCGACAGGCGCAGCAGGGCGTCGCGGTTGTCGCTGGCCAGCACGCGCACTGGCCCGCCGGTGACAGCGAGGCCCGGAACCAAGGCGGAGGCCAGCCAGAGACCGGCGCGCATGAACGGGTTCATCGCGGCCCGCCCCCAGACTGCCGGGGCCAGCAAGACGTAGCGCGCATCCGGCGGTGCGCTTGGGCTGGCCGCGAGGCACATCAGCACCGCGCCGCCCATGCTTTCGCCCATGAGTACCAAGGGCACGGACGGATGGCGGCGGCGGACGAGTGCGGCCATTTCGGCGGCGTCGGCCACCATCGCCGCCGCACCTGCCCACAGGCCGTGCCCGGGGGCGGCGCCGAAACCGCGCTGGTCGGGCGCATAGACCGCGAACCCGGCGGCGCTGAAGTCCGGCCCTGGCAACTCCCATGCATTGCGGCTGTCATTGAACCCGTGCAGCGCCAGCACCGCCGCGGCTGGCGGCCCGGCTGGCTGCCACGCGCGATACGGCAGCCGCGCGCCGTCCGGCATGATGAACACGTCCGTCTCCAGCGCCGCTGCTCGCACGTTGGGTCCCACCGGATTGATCATCGCGGCGCATCCCGCAAGCGGCAAGGCGGCCAGCGCCGCGCGTCGCGTCAGGGTGAATGCGGGCGAGGTTGAAAGCACGGCGCTGAGGGTTATCATGGTTTCGCCCGCTTCGGGCATCCCCATCGCTAGAGGATCGCCCGCATGACCGCGACCATCACCGCGCCGACCGAGACCATTCATGTTGATGACGCTGTGCTGGCCTGCGACGGCGGCGACGGCGCGCTGGGCCATCCGCGCGTGTGGCTGCGAATCGTCGACAAGCAGGTGATGTGCCCATACTGCTCTCGGCAATATGTGCTGAACGAGGTCGCCGGGCACGGCGGCGGGCATTGAGGCGGACCAGCCCGTTGAGCGCCCGGCCATGACTGCGGATGCGCCGCATTTGTTGCTGATCGACGGCTCGGGCTTTATCTTCCGCGCCTTCCATGCCCTGCCGCCGATGACGCGGCCCGACGGCACGCCGGTGAACGCGGTGTTTGGCTTCACCAACATGCTGGCGCGGCTGCTGAAGGACCACGCCGGCACGCACATCGCGGTGATTTTCGACGCCGGGCGGCTGACCTTCCGCAACCGGCTGTACGACAAATACAAGGCCCAGCGCCCGGAACCGCCGGAGGAATTGCGCCCGCAATTCGCCCTGGTGCGCGAGGCGACCGAGGCGTTCAACGTGCCGGCCATCGAATTGGCTGATTGGGAAGCCGACGACCTGATCGCCAGCTACGCCCGCGCCGCAGTGGCAAGCGGCGTGCGGGCGACGATTGTCTCGTCGGACAAGGATCTGATGCAACTGATCCGCGACGGCGTGGATATGCAGGATCCGCTGAAGCAGAAGTCCATCGGTCTGCCCGAGGTGATGGAGAAGTTCGGCGTGCCGCCGGACAAGCTGGTGGAAGTCCAGGCGCTAATGGGCGATTCGGCCGACAACGTGCCCGGCGTGCCCGGCATCGGCCCGAAGAACGCGGCGCAACTCATCCAAGAATTCGGCGATCTGGAAGCGGTGCTGGCCGCCGCCCCGGCTATGAAACCGTCCAAACGGCGCGACAACCTGATCGCCTTCGCCGCCGAGGCGCGGATGTCGCGCGAATTGGTGTTGCTACGCGACGACGTGCCGCTGCCGCTGCCGTTCGAGGCGCTGGCGGTGCGCGAGCCCGATCCGGCCAAGCTGTCGGCGTGGCTGCTGGCGCAGGGCTTCCGTTCCACGCTGACCCGGCTTGGACTGGAAGGCCACAAGGCGCTCGGCCCGACTCCTGCGGCCACCGCCACGGCGGCAGTTGCCGCCGTCGAGCCGCCGCCGCCTGCCGAAGCCGCCGCTATGCCGTTCGGCCCTTATGAATGCGTCACCACGGCCGAGGCGCTGGCCGCCTGGATCGCCGAGGCCACCGCCGCCGGGGTTGTCGCGGTCGATACCGAGACCGATGGGCTGGACGCGCAGATTTGCCACATCGTCGGCTTCTCGCTGGCGACTGCCCCCGGCCGTTCCTGCTACGTGCCGCTGCGCCATGAGGGCACGCTGGAACACGTGATCGCGGCGCAGTTGCAGCCGGCCGAGGCCATCGCGCTGCTGTCGCCATTGCTGGCCGATCCGGCGGTGCTGAAAATCTTCCAGAACGCCAAGTTCGATATGACGGTGCTGGAGCGTGCCGGGGCGCCTCGCGCCGCCCCCTTCGACGACACCATGCTGATTTCCTATGCGCAGGACGCCGGCGCGCACGGCCACGGCATGGACGAATTGTCGGTGCTGCATTTGGGCCACACGCCGGTCAGCTACGATTCGGTCACTGGCACCGGCAAAGGGCGCATTCCGTTCGGGCAAGTACAGCTTGACCGCGCCACCGCCTACGCCGCCGAGGATACCGACATCACGCTGCGGCTGTGGCAGGCGCTGCGTCCTCGGCTGCGCGAAGCCCAGGCGCTGGCGCTGTACGAACAGATCGACCGCCGCCTGTCGCCGATCCTGCAAGACATGGAGCGCGCTGGCGTAAAAGTGGACGCCGCCGATCTGCGCGCCATGTCGAAGGACTTCGAGCAGCGTATGGCGGTGATGGAAATCGATATCCACCGCATGGCTGGCGAGATGTTCAACGTCGCCAGCGCCAAGCAACTCGGCGAGATCCTGTTCGACCGCATGGGGCTGGCGGGCGGCAAGCGGATGAAAACCGGCGCCTGGGGCACCGATGCCTCGGTGCTGCAAGGTCTTGCCGAACAGGGTCACGACCTGCCCGCGCGCGTGCTGGAATGGCGGCAACTGGCCAAGCTGAAATCGACCTACGCCGATGCGCTGGTCGAGCAGATCAACCCGGCGACCGGGCGGGTGCATACGTCCTACGCCATGGCCATCGCCAGCACCGGGCGGCTGTCGTCCACCGATCCCAATCTGCAAAACATCCCGATCCGCACCGAGGAAGGCAGCCGCATCCGCCGTGCGTTTATTGCCGAGCCGGGGCATGTGCTGGTCAGCGCCGACTATTCGCAAATCGAACTGCGCCTGCTCGCCCACGTCGCCGATATTCCGCAGTTAAAGGACAGTTTCGCAGCGGGCGAAGACATTCACGCCCGCACCGCCAGCGAAGTGTTCGGCGTGCCGATGGCCGGAATGGATTCCGCCACCCGCCGCCGCGCCAAGGCGATCAACTTCGGCATTATCTACGGCATCAGCGCCTTCGGCCTCGCGCGGCAATTGCAGATCGGGCCGGGCGAAGCCAAAGCCTATATCGACGCGTATTTCGCCCGCTATCCGGCGATCAAGACCTACATGGAGCGCACCCGCGAGGAAGCGCGCACGCATGGCTTCGTGCTCAGCCCGCTCGGCCGCCGCTGCTGGATTCCCGGCATCGCCGACAAGAACCCAGCCCGGCGCAGCTACGCCGAGCGGCAGGCGATCAACGCGCCGTTGCAGGGCGGGGCGGCCGACATCATCAAGCGCGCGATGGTGAAACTGCCGCAGGCCTTGCACGCCGCCGGGCTGACCGCGCGCATGCTGTTACAGGTGCACGACGAATTGCTGTTCGAAGCGCCGCTGGCCGAGGCCGCGGCAACGGCTACCCTGGCGCGCGATGTGATGCAGGCGGCGGCTACACTCTCGGTGCCGTTGGTGGTGGAGACGGGGACGGGGCGGACGTGGGCGGAGGCGCATTGATTGCGGACGGGCCAAGTCCGCTCGTTACGGCAATCTATTATGATGCGATTGGCGTCTTATAACGATAAAACACAGACATTTTTTATTTCATTGCCGCCTATTGCGGAGTTGGTGGACTCCGTGGTGTGCTAACGCAAGATTATCGATTCGCTTAACAAGAACCGGTGGGATGACCTCGATGACCGAAACTTTTGAGGCCTCTCTCCAACAAATGGAGACCCGGATTGCGGCTGCCGAACGCCAAGCCAAGGCGGTCCTAAGCCGTCTCTCACGTGCACGAAGGAATGCCACACTTGGCGACATCAACGCAATGGTGGGGCATATTGCCCAAGCACCCGACGACGCTGAACGTCTGAGTCGCGCGTTGACGGAATTATCTGGCAGTGCTCCTTTTGACATTGCGCAGTCGATGTCGGATGGTTCTTACGTGCAGGAGTTGCAGGCTGAAGCTGCCCGCCAAGGTGTGACCATTATGGATCGAGACGGACGGTTAAGTGCATTTCCATTTTTGTTAAAACTCGAACCCCGGTTACCGGCGGTACGGATCGGGCGCAAGGCTCTACGTGCAATTCGTCCTTCGTACCTCGTCCGTAGCTTAAAGGCGGCGCAGCAGGGCGCCAAATTCAATGCCTCCGGTTTTCTAGAACAGATCTTGCGGGCTTACCAGCACCTGGCGTCGTCCTGGACGCCAAGCAACACCGCCGACGGCCCCGTTGTATCGCTATCACGCATTCACGCCTTGTTGACTTTGTTGCCAATGGCAGCTGCGGAATACCCAAGAGAGGCGTTTGCTTGCGATTTGCTCCGTTTAAACCGCGCGCCGGATATCCGGACCAAGGACGGTTTCGGATTCGCGTTTGCTGCGGCAACCGGAAGCAAAGGACCAGAACGCATCACCGCCTACGATGAAGACGGCACGCAACATATCTTCGTCGGTGTCCAGTTCTTGTTACCGGAAAACTCCTAAGGCAGCCCCGTGGCGATCAAACAAGATGACTGGATTGAGCTGATCGAGCGTGAATACGCCGCCTCGTTCGTTCCCGCTGGCGGCAGCGCGGTTCGGTTTGCAGTAACAGCTGGCGGCCACACGCCGCCAGCGGTCATCGGTGCACTCCGGAAAGTCGCTTTACGGAATAACCTCAGTAGTATTCATATCGACACTGCCTCAACGCGGCTGCACCTGCTCCAGTATCTATTTTTTGCTGTTGCCAACGCAGTTGATTGGCCGGCTTTGACACAACTTCAGCTGGAGCGAATTGTCGAAAGCAGCGGCTATCGCTGGCCGCGTCCGGGTCAACGCATGACTTTGATCAATCTGGCCGAATCAAATGGGGTTGCACCTGGACTGCTTCGAAATCAATTGAGTCAGATGATTACGACAGTTGTCTGGAACAATGTTCACCTCGCGCAGGATTTCCGCAGCGCCATGATCTCGCTGCTCGATTGCCACCTGACAGATGATCGTGATGTATTGTGTGGTGCGATTTACGATTGGCTGCGCGGCCAGCTTCGCAAGATAGGCGACGTAAAGGCAGCAGAGATAGGAACCAAAATTGGCCGCTATAATGCTCGGATCATGCTGAAATCACTATGTCATTGGCTGCGCCTCTGTGGCGGGCGCGGCATGATGATAACGATAGACATTCGTGGACTATTACGAGAACGGCGCGATACCGACGGGGGATGCTATTATACGCCATCAGCCGTGATGGATTGCTACGAAGTCTTGCGACAGATGATCGACGATGCCGATGAGCTGGAAGGTATATTGCTGGTCGCGATTGCCGATGAGGCCTTTCTTGATGACGGGTCGCGCCGGGCGTTGGACCAATATGTTGCGCTGAAAATGCGCGTTTGGGACGATGTCCGCCCCGGACAGGGCGATAATCCCTTAGCTCCGTTGGTACAGCTCGCATGATGCGTTCAGCAAGAGTGGCAGCCCAGCTAGCCGTCGAGGCGTTGCGCGCGGGTGTGCCGAATCGTGAGGCAATCCACCGGCTCGGCAGCCCGAATACGTCCATCGAAGCCGATTTCATCGGCAGTTTGCGAGACCCATTCGACTATCCGCAACCCGGGATGATGCTGGCGGGCGGCTTCGGCACCGGTAAATCCCATTTGCTCGGTTACCTTGGTGAAATCGCGCGTCGGCGCAACTTCGTCGTCAGCGTCGTGGTGATCAGCAAGGAGACGCCGCTTTCGATACCTGGGATCACACTGGCGGCTGCTGTGCGCAACGCAAGGACACAAAATATCAACGACGACGCCATAACTTCAGCCCTGTCCAACATTCAACGCATTCAGGGAGCAGTTCAGGCACTCGAACTGTGGACATCGGACCCAGCACAGGGAATGTCACCGGTGTTTGCCGCCATCCTGTACCTTCTTAACAGGACGATGGAAGCGGCGCTTCGACATTCAATCGAAGCATTCCTCGCAGGAGCCAAGCCGCCATTGCCTGCGCTGCGGACGGCCCTGAAACAGGCGGGCGCAAAGTCGATGTTCGATCTTGGCACTGTTAAGCCAGCCGATCTGGCGCGACAGCGGATGCGATTTTTGCCACAACTTTTCAGGGCAGCTGGTTTTGCTGGCTGGGTCGTTCTGTTGGATGAGGCCGAACTGATCGGCCGCTATGGCCCATTGCAGCGCGCACTTGCCTATGCTGAGCTTTCGCAATGGCTTGGCCTGTATCCTAATCTAAACATTCCTGGTCTTGTTGCTGTTTCGGCCATTAGCGACGATTTTTATGATCAAGTCATCAACGCTAAGCAAGACGACGAAAAGCTGATTCTGCAATTGCAGTCTCGCAATTTGCCGCTGCAGGCTGACTTGGCTAGGCGGGCGATGGCAGCGATCAAGCAAGCGCGTAAGCTGCGACCGCCCGACGATAGCGCCCTGCGACAACATGAGGAGAAGATTCGCGCCTGCTACACTGAGGCCTACGGCTGGGAAGCGCCCCAGGCGGACATCGCGGCACGTACTGCCAACCGAACCATGAGGCATCATATTCGCGGCTGGATTACCCAGTGGGATATGCTTCGCATCCAAGGTGTGCACACAACGCCGATCGAGAAGGCGTCCACCTCGGACTACAGCGAGGATCAACGGCTAACTGAATTGCCCGAGGGCAGCGACGATCCCGGTTGATCCTCAACCATTTGGGCTGGAGTGGCTTCACCCACTTGCACCCTACCAAATCGAAGGTGTTGCACGGCTGGTCGCCGGCTCACTGCTGCTCGCCGACGACATGGGGCTGGGAAAAACCATTGAAGCAATCGCTGCGCTACGGGTTCGATTCCAGGCAGGAGACGGCGGCGGCGCGCTGATTGTCGCCCCTGCAGGCTTGTTATTGCAGTGGCGCAGCGAACTACGGTCCTGGGCTCCTGAACTGAGCGTTGCAACAGCGCGCGGCACACCCAGCGAAAGGCGCGCGGCTTGGCTCGCTCACGCCAACGTCGTGCTCGTCAGTTACGAAGGGTTGGTCGCCGATCTCGCGCTAACCTGTCCGGGTGGGCCGCGGCAAAGACATTGGGGCGTCGTGATCGCCGACGAAGCGCAGCGGATCAAGAATACAAATACCGATGCCCATGCAGCCGTTTGCGGATTGCCCCGCAGTAGTTCTTGGGCGCTTACCGGAACGCCACTGGAAAACCGGCTTGACGATCTCATCGCCATTCTGGCGTTCGTGGCACCGGGCCGCTTCGACCGCCGCAGCATGATGATTGGGTTACGTAAGCTGTTGGACGAAATGCTCTTGCGCCGCCGCCGCGCAGACGTGTTGCGTGATCTACCGCCAAAGATACGTTTCCAACTCTCCCCGCCGCTACTGCCACGCCAGCGTTCGGCATATTGCGCGGCGGAGCGCGAAGGCATCGTCTGGCTGCGGTCACTGGGAGCGGCAGTCAAGGTCACCCATGTGCTGGAGCTGATCCTCCGACTCAAACAGATATGCAATGCGCATCCAGAAACCGGCGAGTCAGCCAAACTCGATGACTTGGCGGTTCGCTTGGGCGCTCTCGCGTCCGCGGGAGAAAAATCCTTGGTATTCAGCCAGTTCGTTCAGGCACCCTTCGGTGTTATGGCTGCAGCGGAACGATTGCGCCGGCTGCGGCCGCTGCTCGTCACCGGCGGGCAGGACCAAGCCATCCGCGCGCAAGCTATATCTCAATTTCTTAACGATTCTGATCGCCGCGTGCTTTTGTTATCGCTGCGCGCCGGGGGCGTCGGACTCAATCTGACCGGAGCCTCAGTCGTCTTTCTGCTTGACCAGTGGTGGACCCCCGCCGCTGCCGCGCAAGCCGAGGACCGTGCCCACCGAATGGGCCAAACCAAGCCCGTGCAGGTATTTTCATACCTGACCCCGGATACGATTGAATCCCGGATTGCCGGAATTATCGCCCGCAAGCAGGCCCTGTTCGATATGTTTGTCGAAGGGATCGACACAGTGGACTTGTCACGCCTAGGACTTTCCGGCCTGCTAGAGGCGGTGGGCGTATGAGACCGGCGGCCATGTGAAATTTATCGCCGCAACATCCGCACCAACGCCCCGCGCACCGCCCCGGCTTCGGACACCGGCGCATCCCACGCCACCCGCACCACGCGCTCCGCTAGCGCCAGATCGCAGCCGTCCACGTCGGCCGCCACCATCCGCCAATCGCCCGCGATGCCGGAGGCGGTCAGTCCGAGCCGCGCCATCGCGTCCGCATGGTCCTCGTTGCAATGCGCGATGATCCCGGCCTCCGCCTCGGCAATGGCCGCCACCGCCGCCGGGTCCGGCGTCAGGTCGCTCAGCCGCAGCCGCGCCGCGCGGGCGAAGCCGCCGACGAACAGGGCGGCCTTGGGGCGGATGCGCCAAAGGTGGAAATCGGCGAACCCGGCGTACAGCGCCGCGTACGGGTGCACGGCCAGCCAGCGCGCCTGCAACGCCGCATCGTCGATCTGCTCGGCCAGTCCGGTCACCGTCACGCGCGGCGCGGTTTGCGGGTTGGCCCATTCGGCCGGCCCGGTCACCAGCACCGCGCAGCGCGGATCGGCGCGCAAATGCCGGGTGTGCTCGGACAATTCGGACAGCAGCAGCAGCACCGACAAGTCGGGCGCGCAGGCCGGCGTGATCAGCGCCGCGAATGGCTGGCCGCCGGTGCTGCTCGCCAGCGTGCCGGACCGGGCGGCGCGCAGCAGTTTGCGGGCAACCCAGGCAGGCGTTTCCTGGGCGGGCGGGTCGAGGGCGGGCGTATCGAGGGCGGGCGGTTCGAGGGCGGGCGGTTCGGCTGCTGCGGTGTCCTCGGCCATAATTCGTTCACCCTCCATCCTCATGTCGCCACAATTCACCCCCATATAGCCGGGACCGGCGGCGCGTGCGCCGGCGAGGGGGACCGCGATGAAGCAGACCATTGCCCTGGTCGACGACGACCGCAACATCCTCACCAGCGTGTCGATGACGCTGGAACAGGAAGGCTTCACGGTGCGAACCTACACGGACGGCGAAAGCGCGTTGCAGGGCATCATTGCCCGCCCGGTCGATCTGGCGGTGCTGGATATCAAAATGCCACGCATGGACGGCATGGAATTGCTGCAACGCCTGCGCCAGCGCAGCGCCCTGCCGGTGATTTTCCTCACCTCGAAGGATGAGGAAGTCGATGAGCTGATGGGGCTTCGTTTGGGAGCGGATGATTATATCACAAAACCATTCTCCCAGCGGCTGCTGATCGAACGCATCCGCGCGCTGCTGCGCCGCAACGAGAACAGCCGCGCCGAGGGCTCCGGCGCCTCGCCCGCTGGCATCATGGTGCGCGGCGAATTGGTGCTGGACGACACCAAGCACCAGTGCATGTGGCAGGGCCACGACATCCAACTGACCGTGACGGAGTTTCTGCTGGTCAAGGCGCTGGCGGCGCGTCCGGGCATGGTGAAGTCGCGCGACAACCTGATCGACGCGGCGTACGGCGATAATATTTACGTCGATGACCGCACCATCGACAGCCACATCAAGCGGGTGCGCAAGAAGTTCCGCAGCATCGACGATACGTTCAACTCGATCGAGACGCTGTACGGCATCGGCTACCGCTACAAGGAAGCCTGACCCGGCCATGCCCGACAGCGGCGCCCTGCCAGCGGAGTTGATCCGCCGGCCCGCCAAGGTGGCGCGGCCCGCCAAGGTGGCGCGGCCTGCCTCGGCGCAGTTCGTCTCGCCGCTGCTGCGCCGGATCCTGCTGGTCAACCTGCTGCCGCTGGCGCTGCTGCTGGCGGCGTTGCTGTATGTCGATCAATACCAAAGCGGGTTGCTGGAAGCCGAAGTCACCACGCTGCGCGAGCAGGCGCGCATCTATGCCGGAGCGCTGGGCGAGGCGGCGGTGCATGAGGACGACGCCGACAAGCCGCGGCTGGTGCCCGACATCGCCCGCCCGCTGCTGCGGCGGCTGACCGAACCCACCCCCAGCGCCCAGGCGCGGCTGTTCGCACCGGATGGCCAGTTGATTGCCGATAGCCGGGTGCGCGAGGGTGCCAGCGGGGCGGTCACCACCGAGCCGCTGCCGCCCGCTGCCCCGCGCGGCCAGATCATCGGCGCCATCGGGCGCGCCTACGACCGCGTGCTGGCATGGCTGCCGCACGGCGGCGACCCGCTGCATCTGGAGTTTGGCCCATCGGCCGCCGGCCCGGATTGGCAGCCGGACGTGCGCGAGGAATTGCGGCTGACCGGCGCCGACCAAAGCCGCGAGATGCCAGCCTATATCCGCCGTACGGTCGACGACCGCTTGCTGGTCACCGTCTCCGAGCCGGTTGCGCGCAACCGCTACACCGTCGGCATCGTGCTGCTGACGCGTGAGGCGCGCGAGGTGGACAACAGCCTGTTCGCCGTTCGCATTTCCATCCTCGCACTGTTCGGCTTGGCGTTGGCGCTGACCGTGATGCTGTCCTGGTATCTGTCGCTGACCATCGCCCGGCCGATCCTGCGGCTGGCCGGGGCGGCGGAGCAGATGCGCGAAGGGCGCGGGCGGGCCGGCACCGTGGCGCCGAACCTGCTGCGCCGCCACGATGAAATCGGCGAACTGGCGGGCGCGCTGGCCGAGTCGGCGCGCGCGCTGTGGGACCGCATGGACGCCATCGAGCGGTTCGCCGCCGATGTGGCGCACGAGATCAAGAACCCGCTGACCTCGATTCGAAGTGCCATCGAAACGCTGCGCCGCATCGACGACCCGGCCAAGCAGCGCCGCCTATTGGCAATCATCGCCGAGGATGTCGGGCGGCTCGACCGGCTGATCAGCGACATCAGCGACGCCTCGCGCATCGACGCCGAGTTGTCGCGCATGGCGACCGTACCGGTCGATGTTGCGGCCATTCTGGCCGTGCTGGCCGAGTTGAACGAGGCGACGCGCGACGATGGCGAGGCGCGCATTGAACTTGCCCCGCCCGAGGGGGCCTGCGTGGTGCAGGCGGTGGAAGGGCGGCTGGTGCAAGTGCTGCGCAACCTGATCGCCAACGCGCAATCCTTCTCACCGGAAAACGGCCGGATCGGCGTGCTGGTGCGTGAGGTCGGAGCGATGGTGGAGATCAGCATCGAGGATGAAGGTCCCGGCATCCCTGATGCGCGACTGGAGCATATCTTCGACCGCTTCTATTCCGAGCGGCCGCAGGGCGAGCATTTCGGCCAGCACTCGGGGCTGGGACTGTCGATCAGCCGCCAGATCGTCGCCGCGTTGAAAGGCCGCATTAGTGCCGAGAATCGCCGCGACGACAGCGGCCGGGTGATCGGCGCACGCTTTCTGGTTTGGTTACCGCGCGCCGCCTAAATTTTCGGCAACCAGCCGCCACGCACCGCGTCCGCAGCGCCACACTCGGCGTTCCTCGCACTCGCAGCATCGTGACCGCACGATTGTGGCTTTCATTGCGCGCGGCCTCACGCCACATTCCCGCCTCATGCAGATGCACGCGAGTTGCGTTGCCCGAGAGGGTGCCGGAGTGTTGCTGCTGGGTCCGCCGGGCGCTGGCAAGTCGGACATGGTGCTGCGCCTGCTGGATCTTGGGTTCATGCTGGTGGCGGATGACAGAGTGGAAATCTCAGATGGCATTGCGCGCCCCGCTGACGGATTGGCCGGATTGTTAGAGGTGCGGGGCCTCGGCATCCTTCGGTTGCCGTATTTGGGGCATGCCCGGTTGCGGTTGGCGGTGCGCCTTGCCGCCGGCACCGAGCGGCTGCCGTCGCCTGCCCGGCATGACAGCCTCGATTTGCCGCTCGTGAGCGTCGATCCGGCCCGGATCGCTGCTGCGCGGATCGTCGGCGTGGCGCTCGATTGTGCGCTCGGGCGCGCAACTCAGGTGGCGGGTGCGTTCGCATGAGCGGGATTGAAGCCACGCTGGCCGCGCCGGCGCAGACCCAGCGGGTTGTGCTGGTCACCGGACTGTCGGGCGCCGGCAAGGCGTCCATTCTGCGGACGCTGGAGGATCTGGGTTATGAGGCGATCGACAACCCGCCGCTGACGCTGATCGAGGACATGGTCAGCCGCAGCGAGGCCGGCCAGCCGGTGCGGCTGGCGTTCGGGGTCGATGCGCGCAGCCGTGGTTTCGATGCCGACGCCGTGCTAGCGACGCTGGCGCGGCTGCGCGGCATCCCCAATGTGCGGGCCGATTTGGTGTTCGCCTGGGCCGACGAAACTATTTTGCTGCGCCGTTTCACCGAAACCCGGCGACGCCATCCGCTGGCCCCGAACGGCCGGGTGACTGACGGGATTGCCGCCGAGCAGGCGCTGACCGCCAATTTGCATGCCGCAGCCGATTGGGTGGTCGATACCAGCGGGCTGCCGCTGCCGTCGCTGCGCGGCATGATCGAGCGCCGCTATGGCCCGGATGCGGCCGATGAACCGCAGGGCGGACTCAGTGTCACGCTATTGTCTTTCGCATTCCCTGCCGGTCTGCCCCGCGAGGCGGACATGGTTTTGGATGCCCGCTTCCTCCGCAATCCGCACTATGTCTCCCACTTGAAGCCGCGCACCGGACAAGACCCTGAAGTCGGGGCCTACGTGCAGGCCGACTCGGATTTTCCTGGGTTCTATGCCAAGCTGGTCGACCTGTTGGCGCTGTTGTTGCCTCGCTTCGTGCAAGAGGGCAAGAAATACGCGACCATCGCGATTGGGTGCAGTGGCGGGCGTCACAGGTCGGTTTACATCGTCGAGAGGTTGGCGTTGACGCTAACGGAAGCTGGCTGGCGCGTATCGGTGACCCATCGGGAACTCGCCCGCGAAGGCGTGCTGGCGCAGCATGCTGCGGCTGCCCTGACCCGCGCGGGCGGCGGTGCCGGTCAGCCGTCGATTCAGGCGCAGGAGGCCTGAGAGCACATCATGATCGGTCTAGTGCTTGTCACCCACGGCCGTCTTGCCGAAGAGCTTCGTCTCGCCATGGAACATGTCGTCGGCGCGCAACGAAACTGCGCGGCCGTGTGCATCGGACCTGATGACGACATGGAAGGACGGCGCGCCGAAATCCATTCGCGCATCGACGAGGTCGATACCGGGGACGGCGTGGTGTTGCTGACCGACATGTTCGGCGGCACTCCAAGCAACCTCGCCATCTCGCAGATGGACCGGCGCGGCGTGGAAGTCATCGCCGGGGTGAACCTGCCAATGCTGGTCAAACTGGCCAAGGTGCGCTCGAACCTGCCGCTGGCGGACGCGGTGGACTGCGCGCAGACCGCTGGGCGCAAATACATTGCCGCAGCATCGCATGTGCTGCCGCATTGCCGGATGCCGCCGGAAACCGTGACGGCCGCGCATAGCGGATCGATCACAAGCCATGTCAACGGTGGATCGGCTGGCGCGGTCGTGCCCCCTTTAGCGCTTTCGCCATTGCCGGCGGTGAACGGCGTCAAACTGAACGGCACGCGGGGATGACCTCCGGGGCGGAAAGCGATCCCTTCGCCGCCGGCGCTTCGCTGACTGTGCTGTCTCGTGTGGTCACGATATGCAATATGCGCGGGTTGCACGCGCGCGCGGCCGCGAAGTTTGTCGGCCTTGCCGAGCGGTTTGGCGCTTCGGTTGACGTGTTACGCGATGGCCAATCGGTTTCGGCTCGCTCAATCATGGGTTTGATGATGCTGGGTGCCGGTCCAGGCACGCAGATCGAACTGCGCGCCGAAGGCTGGGACGCCAAGGAAGCGCTGGACGCGCTGTGCGCCCTTGTCGAAGCCGGCTTCAATGAGCAAAACTGAGGACGCGGCGGGCGACCCGACCGCCAGGGCCAAACGTAACCCGCGCGCCCGTTCGTCCGCTGACGAAGCGGTGCGGCCGGAGCGTGTGCTGGCCGGAATGGCCATTTCTGGCGGCATTGCTATCGGGCCGGTGTTCGGCGCGTCGGAACCCGCCACTGAGATCGTCCGCAGGGCCATCGACACCGCCGAGGTTGCCCACGAGACGGCGCGCCTGGATGCGGCCATTGTGCAGTCGCGCAAGCAACTCACCAAGCTGCGGGCCCGGCTTGGAGTGCTGCCTGAGGATAGCCAAGCCGAAATCGCCCCGCTGATCGACGCCTATTTGCAAATGATTGGCCCCTCGCGGTTGGTGCGTGGCGCCCGCAAGCGCATCGCCGAGGCACTGGTGAGCGCCGAGACCGCCGTGTCCGACGAAACCGACGCCATCGCCGCCGCCATCATGGCGATGCCAGCCGGCGAAGACTCGGCCGGACGCCGCCGCCGGGCCGACGAAGTGCGCGAGATCTGCCGCCGCTTGATCCGCAACCTCACGCGCGCCCCATTCCGCAGCTTTAAGGGTTTGCCGGAAGGTGCCGTGCTGGTGTGCGAAAGCCTGCGCCCAGCCGATGCCGCCTTGCTCGACCCGTCGCGCTTGGCCGGTGTGGCCACCGACGAAGGCGGCTCGGACGGCCATACCGCCATTATGCTGCGCGCGCTCGGCGTCCCCGCCGTGCTTGGCACCCCTGGCCTAAGCCAAGCCGCCAAGGCGGGCGACACGATCATGGTGGACGGCACCACCGGCCGCGTGGTGGTCAATCCGGGGCCGGAAACGCTGGCCGAGGCGCGCCGCGCGGTGACCGCCTTTGCGCGTCAGCAGCAGAAATACGCTCGCCTGCGCCGCCTGCCGGCCGAAACCGCCGATGGCGAGACCGTCGAGTTGCAGGCCAATTTGGAACTGCCGGCCGAATTGCCGCTGATCGCGCAAGCTGGCGCCGCCGGGATCGGCCTGCTGCGCAGCGAGTTCCTGTTCATGAACCGCGAAACGCTGCCCGACGAAAACGACCAGTACGAAAGCTATCGCACCGTTATCGAAGCGATGGCGGGCGACCCGGTGACCATCCGCGTGCTCGACTGGGGCGGCGAGAAGGAAATCGAGGCGCTGCATAGCGAGGGCATCGTGCCCGAGGTCGCCGACCACAACCCGGCGCTGGGTCTGCGTGGCATCCGGTTGTTGTTGCGCGAACCGGCGCTGCTGGAAGTGCAACTTGCCGCCATCCTGCGCGCTGCCCAGCACGGACCGGTGCGCGTGCTGCTGCCGATGGTCACCACGGTCGCCGAGGTGCGTGCCGCGCGCGAAATCTACGACCGCGTGGCGCGCCGCCTGCGCCGCCGGGGCGAGAAGTTGCGCGACCCGCTGCCGCCGCTCGGCGTGATGATCGAAACCCCCGGCGCCGCGCTGTCCGCCGACGCGCTGGCGCTGGAGGCGGATTTCTTTGCCATCGGCACCAACGATCTGACCATGTACGCGTTGGCGGTGGATCGCGCCGAGAGCGACGTGGCGCATCTGTACGACCCGCTGCACCCGGCGGTGCTGCGGCTGGTGCAATTTGCCACCGAAGCGGCACTGCGGCTGCGGATGCCGGTGTCGGTGTGCGGCGAAATGGCCGCCAATCCGCGCCTGACGCCGCTGTTGCTAGGCCTGGGCCTGCGCAGCTTCAGTATGAATGCGTCTGCCGTGCCCAAGGTGAAGCAGGCGGTGCGCGCCGCCAATATCGACGACTGCGCCCGCTTTGCCCGCAAAGTGATGGAACAGACCGACCCAGCGCGGATTCAGGAACTTATTCTGGGCGCGTCCACCGGTTAGACCACCGCCCGCCAGGGGGCTGCCCACATATCGGCGTTGCACAGCAGATCGGCGATCCGGGTGGAAATCACCTCCAGCAGCCGCTCGCCTTTGGCCGCCGAGGCCGCCGCCGGGTTGCCGATGACGCCACTGCCGGACACCGCTGCCAGCGTGCGCCAACGGTACGGGCCGGGTTGGACGTATTCCATCGCCTGACTGGCCGCCGGAATCCGGTCTTTGGCCACGAGATCCGGGCGCAGCGCCATCGTCATCGCGGTTTCCGCCTCGCAGGCATGCAGCAGCGCGGTCTGCGTTTCCAACTCAGCCGCTATGGCCTCCGCCGCCGCGTGCCAATAGGTGAACTGGATGATCGGCACGCCGAGCTTGGGCGTGAGTTCGTCGGTGATGCAGCGCAGCGCGTTGTCGTTGCCGCCGTGGCCATTGAGCAGCACCAGACGCTTGAAGCCGTGCCGCACCAGCGAGCGGCAAATGCCTTCGGCCAGCGCGGTGTAGGTGGCCAGATCGAGCGTGATGGTGCCGCCGAATTCCATGTGATGTTCGGACACGCCGGTCCAGACCGTGGGCAACAGCACCACTGGCTCACCGCGCGCCGCCATCTTGCGGGCGGAGCGCAGCGCCACCTCACCGCCGAGCAGACTATCCACCTCGACCGGTAAATGCGGGCCGTGCTGCTCCAGCGAGCCGAACGGAATGATGGCCACCGCGTTGGCGGCGGCGCGGGCGCGCAACTGGTCGGCGCGCAAGCGGCGGAATTCCACTTCAGTGTCTGCGCTCATCGGTTCCCCCTGTGACGGGGCAGCGTAATCGGGCCATGCTGCGGCAGCAATTGACCGCCTTGGCGCAAGCGTCCGCAGGCACCACCTCGGCGGAGATATTAGGAGCGGCAGCATGAAGATCGGCGTGATCGGCCTTGGCCGGATGGGCGGCAACATCGCCCGACGGCTGATGCGGGCGGGGCATACGTGCGTGGTGTTCGACGCCAGCGCCAAGGCGGCCGAGACGCTGGCGCTGGAGGGCGCGCAAGCGGCGGCCTCGCTGCCCGATCTGGTGGAAAAACTGTTGCCCGGTCCACGCGCGGTGTGGGTGATGCTGCCGGCCGGGGCGATCACTGAGGACACGGTGAACGCGCTCGGCGGCCTGTTGACCGCAGACGATATGATCATCGACGGCGGCAACAGCTATTTCCGCGATGATATCCGCCGCGCCGCGATGCTGGCGGAATTCGGCATCCAGTATCTGGACTGCGGCACCTCGGGCGGGGTGTGGGGCCTGGAGCGTGGCTATTGCATGATGGTCGGCGGCCCGCGCGCCGCGTTCGAGCATCTGGACCCGATCTTTGCCGCACTTGCCCCGGGCATCGGCACCATTGCGCGCACGCCGGGCCGCGAGGGGCGCGATCCGCGCGTCGAGCAGGGGTATTTGTACGCCGGTCCGGTGGGGGCGGGGCATTTCGCCAAGATGATCCATAATGGCATCGAATATGGCATGATGCAGGCGTTTGCCGAGGGTTTCGACATTCTGCGCAGCCGCGCCAAGTCCAAGGTTCCGGCCGCCGAGCAATACGATTTCGACATGGCCGACATCGCCGAGGTGTGGCGGCGCGGCAGCGTGGTGAGCTCCTGGCTGCTCGACCTGACCGCGCAGGCGCTGGCCGATGACAGCCATCTGGAACGGTTTTCCGGTGTGGTCGACGATTCCGGCGAGGGCCGCTGGACCATCGAGGCGGCGGTGGATGAGGCAGTGCCGGCCGAAGTGCTGGCCGCCGCCCTGTTCACCCGCTTCCGCTCGCGGCAGGATCACACCTTCGCGGAAAAAGTGCTCTCGGCGATGCGCATGGGCTTCGGCGGCCATGTCGAGCCGGGCAAGCACTAACGGAGAGTCGAGATGAAGCAGGGCGATATGGCCAAGCGTGCGGCGGCGGACGCCGCTGCGGCCTTGGTGCAGGACGGCATGGTGGTCGGCCTCGGCAGCGGCTCGACCCTCGCCTACGTGGTGGCGGCCCTCGGGCGGCGGGTGCGCGACGAAGGGCTGCGGATCGTCGGCATTCCGACCTCGACTGAAACCGAGGCGCTGGCGCTGGCCGAGGGCATCACGCTGGCGGAGTTGGATGGGAGCCAGATCATCGATCTGGCCATCGACGGCGCCGACGAGGTGGAAACCGGCACGCTGCGGCTGATCAAGGGCTTGGGTGCTGCTTTGCTGCGCGAGAAGATCGTGGTCGAGGCGAGCCGCCGCTTCGTGGTGGTGGCTGACGGCAGCAAGATTGTTACCCACCTGGGCGAACGGGCGCCGCTGCCGGTGGAAGTGGTGCGCTTCGGTCAGGGATCGACGGCCCGCCGCCTGGGCGAACTCGGCGGCAAGCCGGTACTGCGCCTGGATAAGTCCGGCCAGCCGCGGATCACCGATGGCGGCAACGTGATTTACGATTGCGGCGGTTTCGCGCCAATCCGTGACCCGTTCACCTTGCAGCGCCAGTTGAAGGCGATTGCCGGGGTGGTGGAAAGCGGGTTGTTCCTGGAGTGCGCCGAGCAGGCGATCATCGGCGCGGCGGATGGCTCGACGCATGTCATGCGGCCAGGGGTGACGTAGCATGGACATTCCGCATTACCGCTCGGCGCTGATTGTTGGCACCGGCCCCGGATTGTCGGCCTCGCTGGCGCGGCTGTTCGTGGCCGAGGGGCTTAAAGTGGCGGTGGCCGCGCGCAATGCGGACAAGTTGCAGGCGCTGGCGGCCGAAACCGGGGCGAGCGCCTATGCCTGCGACGCCACCGATGCAGCGCAGGTCGCCGGGTTGTTCGACGCACTGGATGCGGCCGGGGCGACGCCTGATTTGGTGGTTTACAACGCCAGCGGTCGGGTGCGCGGGCCGGTCACCGAGCTTGATCCGGCCGAGGTGGCCAACGGCATCGCGGTCAGCGCGTTCGGCGCGTTTCTGGTGGCGCAGCAGGCGGCGCGGCGCATGCTGCCGAACAAGCATGGCGCCATCGCGCTGACTGGCGCGACCGCCGGGGTGAAGGGGTTTGCGCTGTCGTCTTGCTTCGCCATGGGCAAGTTCGCGCTGCGCGGTTTGGCGCAAAGCCTGGCGCGCGAATTGGGGCCGCAGGGCATCCATGTGGCGCATTTTATCATCGACGGGGTGATTCGCGGCGCGCGCTATGCCGATCCGGCCGACCGGCCGGACAGCACGCTCGACCCGGATGCGATTGCGCGCAGCTATTGGTCGGTGCTGACCCAGCCGCGCAGCGCGCGCAGTTGGGAGGTGGAGTTGCGCCCCTGGACGGAGAAATTCTGACCGCGCCATGCGCAATGTTCCCACCGACCTGCTGCGCGCCTTCGTCACGGTCATCGACCTGAAGGGCTACACGCGGGCCGGTGAGCAACTGGGCCGGGCGCAGCCGACCATCAGTTTGCAGATCAAGCGGTTGCAGGAACTGATTGGCGTGGCGCTGTTCGACCGCGAGGGCGGCACTGGGCATCTGACCGAAGCGGGCGAAATCTGCGCCAGCTATGCGCGGCGAATATTGGCGCAGCACGACGAGATGATGCAGCGCCTGACCAGCAAAGGTGCAGGCGGGCGGTTGAAGATCGGCATTCCCAGCGACTACGCCGACGAGTTTCTGCCCGCCTTCCTGCAACGCGGCGAGGCGCAGGATGTGCGGTTCGATGTTGCCTCCGACGTGTCGGTGAATTTGCTGCGCGATTTCCGCGAGGGCTTGCTGGATATCGTGCTGGCGATGACGCCCGATGCATTGGCCGAGGGCGCGTTGAACACGTGGCGCGAACCGCTGACTTGGGTGGGAAATGCCGGTGCGCAACCAGACCGTGACGGACCGGTACGGCTGGTGGCTTATCCAGACGGTTGCCTGTACCGGCGCACCATGCTGGCGATGTTGCAGCGCCAGGGCCGCAGTTTCGATATTGTGTATACCACATCCAGCCTGACCAGTCTGGAAGCGGCGGTGCGCGCCGGGTTCGGCGTGACCACGCTGGCGCGGCGTATCGTGCCCGCCGGATTGCAGGCGTTGGAGCCGTCGGACAGCTTGCCCGCGCTGCCGGATGTCACGATCGGGATTTACATGAGCACCCGGGTGCAAACCCGCAGCGTGCGGCGTCTCGCGGGCGTGCTGGCCGATCTGGTCGCCAGCCCGCGCTCGCCGGCGGTTTAGGCTTTCTGGCCGCGCCGCCCAAGCCAGGTGGCGACGATAAACAGCACGATCGACAGCCCGAGCAGGATGGTCGCCGCCGCCATGATGGTTGGGTTGATCTGATCGCGGATGCCGGAGAACATTTGCACCGGCAGCGTGCGCCGCTCAGCGGAGGTCAGAAACAGCGCCACCACCACTTCGTCGAACGACACCGCGAAGGCAAAGATGGCGCCGGAAATCACCCCCGGCGCTATCGCGGGCAGCGTGACGCGAAAGAACACCGCGACCGGCGGCGCGCCGAGCGACAGCCCGGCGCGGGTCAGATTGGTGTCGTAGGTGGACAGCGTGGCCGCCACCGTCACCACCACGAACGGCAGCGCCAGCGCGGTGTGCGACAGCACCAGGCCGGGGCGGGTGTTGATCAGGCCCAGGCCGCCGAAGAACAAATACGACCCGACGGCGACGATCACGATCGGCACGATCATCGGCGACAGCATCAGCGACATCACCGCGCGGCGATACGGAAACTCCGGCCGCGCCAGCCCGAGGGCGGCGGCGGTGCCAAGCATGGTCGCCAGGATGGTGGTGGCGACGGCGGCGATGACGCTGTTGATGACCGAGGCGATCCAGCGCTCGTTGCCGAAGAAATCTTGATACCAGCGCCAGGAATACTCTTTCACCGGCAGCGTGAAGAACGCCTCCTTGGACACTGACAGCGGCACCACGACGAAGAACGGCGCGATCAGGAAGATCAGCACCAGCGCTACGAACACCAGCACGGCCAGCCTGCCGAGGCGCTCGGGCCCGGTGGCGTAGGAGGGCAACCACAACATCTCAGCCGAACCGCATACGGTCGGGGCCGGCGATGCGCAGGAACGCTCCATAAATCGCCAGCGTCACCGCCAGCAGCACCACGCCGAGCGCGCTGGCCAGCCCCCAGTTGAGGTCGCGATTGATGTAGGTGGAGATGAAGTTGGAGATCATCTGGTCGGCCGGTCCGCCGACCAATGCCGGGGTGATGTAGTAGCCGAGCGACAGAATGAAAGTAATCAACCCGCCCGCGACCACGCCGGGCAGCGTTTGCGGCGCATAGACCCGCCAGAATGCCGACAGCGCCGGGGCGCCGAGCGAGCGGGCGGCGCGGATTTGCGACGGGGAAATGCCGCGCATCACGCTGTAGATTGGCAAAATGGTGAACGGTAACTGGATATGCACCATCGCGGTGACGGTGCCGAAGCGGCTGAAGATCAGTTGCAGCCGGTGCGCGGTCAGGCCGGTCCACAATAGGATATCGTTGATCACGCCATCGGTTTGCAGCAGCACCACCCAGGCGGTGGTGCGCACCAGCAGCGAGGTCCACAGCGGCAGCAGCACCAGCAGCAGCATGATGCGGCCCACGGCGGGCGGCGTGATGGTGATGATGTAGGCGCATGGAAACCCCAGCACCACGGTGCCGATGGTGACCATGGCGGCGATCCACAAGGTGCGCGCCAGCAGCGACAGGAAGATCGCGTTCTCCGCATCGACCCGGCTAATGCTGCCGTCCGGCGCTTGTTGCAGGTCGAGCGCGGTCAGCAGGTAATACAGCGTGTACGGCTTCGCAGTGCGGGCAATGACCTGCCAGGTCTCCAACGCGCCCCAGGCCGGATCTTTGGCAATGAACATCTCGCGGAATGGGCCAGCGCTGGCGCCGCCTGCCATGCGGGCGGCGGAGAGCATTTTGCTGCGCATGCCCGGCATTTCGTAGTTCAGCCGCTTGCCCGCCAGCGCCGCCGTTTTGTCCTCGTTGGCCCGCTTTAAGTCGGCGGCCAGGGCGGCGAACACCGGTTCATCCGGGGTGCTGGCGCCGTCCCACTGCGCCAAGGCTGCGGCGGTTTGCGGCAGCACCTGCCGTACTTCCGGGTTTTCCACGGCAGCGGACAGCAACGCGCCGAGCGGGGCGACGAAGGCAACGAACAGGAACAGCAGCGCGGGCAGGCCAAGCAGGAACGCCACGCGCTGGGCCGGACGGGCCGACCGGCGCACCGCGCGCGCCAGATCGCGCCCGGCTAAAGCAGCACTCATGGCGCGATGATCCGGCAGTGCTGTTCGGGCAGCACCAGCCCGGCGGAGGCGCCGGGCGGCGGCACTGGCGTGGACGGCGGCAGCTTGATCGTCACGTTCATGCCGCCGAACGCCGGGACGGTAGCATCCACGCGGGTATGATCGCCGAGGAAAAATGCCTCCGCGATGTTGCACGCCACTGCGCCCTCGGCACCCGACGCCACCAACCCGATGCGTTCCGGGCGGATGGCCAGCATGGCCTGGGCGGCGTTGGGCAGCGCCACCGGCATGGTGCCGACCAAGCTCAGCCCGCTTTCCAGCAGCGCGTGGGCGTGCGGGCCGATCCGCATGGCGGTGCAGGGCACAAAGTTGTTTTCGCCGACGAAGCCCGCGACGAACGCGTTGGCCGGTTCGTCGTACAGTTCACGCGGGCTGGCAAGCTGCTGGAGAATGCCGTCGTGGAACACCGCGACGCGGTCCGACATCGTCAGCGCTTCGCTTTGGTCGTGCGTGACGAACACGATGGTGATGCCGAGCGTTTGTTGCAGATGCTTGATCTCGATCTGCATCCGCTCGCGCAATTGCTTATCGAGTGCGCCAAGCGGTTCGTCCATCAGCACCAGCTTGGGCTGAAACACCAGCGCGCGGGCGAGTGCCACGCGCTGCTGTTGTCCGCCGGACAATTGCGTGGGCCGCCTGCCGCCGAACCCGCCGAGCCGCACCATGTCGAGCGCCTTGGCCACGCGCTGGCGCGCCTCGGCGCCGCGCACGCCGCGATAGCGCAGCGGGAAGGCGACGTTCTCCGCCACACTCATATGCGGGAACAGTGCATAATTCTGGAACACGAAGCCTATATCGCGCTTTTCCGGCGGCAGCGCTTCCACCGGCTTGCCGTCCAGCAGGATGTGCCCGGCGGTCGGACGTTCGAAGCCGCCGAGCATCATCAGCGTGGTGGTCTTGCCGGAGCCGGACGGCCCCAGCAGCGTGAGAAACTCACCGCGTTTCACGGCAAGGTTCAGATCGCGCACGACAAGCGTGTGTCCGTCGTAGGACTTTTGCACGCCGTCGAACACAACCAGATCGTCCGCCCCTTTGGCACGCAATAGCGGCGCGTTGAGGGCCATCGGGGCGGATGTGTCCACTGGTGTTATTGCGCCAGCCAGGTGGTGAAGCGCTTGCGCAGTTCCTCACCCTGGTCGCCCCAGAAGCCGTAATCGGTCGCGAACGCGGTGGCCACGTTGGCCGGGCTGGTCGGCAGGTTCACGGCATACTCAGCCGCCACCGCCTTGGCAGCCGCCCCGGTTACCGGGCCGTACGGGATGTATTTCGGGAAGTTCGACAGCACGTCCGGCGAGGTGGAGAACTTGATGAACGCATAGCTGGCGTCGAGGTTCTTGGCACCCTTCGGGATCACCCAGTAGTCGGCGTCGAGCAGCTCGTTGTCCCACACGATCTTGAAGTGCTTGCCTTCCTTGTTGGCATTGAAGATGCGGCCGTTCCACGCCGTCGTCATCACCACTTCACCCGACGCGAGCAGCGACGGCGCCTGGGCGCCGGCTTCCCACCAGACGACATCCTTCTTGATGCTGTCCAGCTTCTTGAAGGCGCGATCCTGACCGGCCTTGGTGGCCAGCATCTTGTAGACGTCCTTGTTGGAGACGCCGTCGGCGATCAGGGCGAATTCCAGGTTGGACACCGGGTTCTTCCACAGGCCGCGCTTGCCGGGGAACTTCTTGGTGTCGAACAGGTCGGCCATCGTCTTGGGGCCGTCCTTCAACTTGTCGCCGTCATAGGCCAGCACGGTCGCGTAGACGATGGTGCCCACCGCGCAGTCGTTTTCGGTGCCCGGCTGCCAATCCTTACGGTCGCCGACCTTCGGCCAGTCGAGCTTCTCGTATAGCCCCTCGTCGCAGCCTTGCTGCGCGCCGGGTCCGTCCACGTCGATCACGTCCAGCGTCACGCCGCCGGCCTGCTCCATCGCCTTGATCTTGGCGATCTCGCCGCCGTACTCCTGCTCGACGAATTTGATGCCGGTCTTGGCGGTGTACGGCTCGAAGAACGACGAGCGTTGCGCGGCCTGGTAGGCACCGCCAAAGCTCATCACCGACAATTGCCCTTGCGCGAAGGCGGGCAGAGCGGTCAGGCACGCGGCGGCGGTTAAGCCCAGCAAAGTGGTCCGGCCAGTCATCATGGTCCCCTTACCTTCATATGGCGCACGATGCCGGCGCCAGTTCGGCGGCCAACCTGTGCGATTGCAAGATGCGCAAGCAAGCTATGCGCCAAACGCGCCCGGTGGAAGAGGGAAGCAGCAATCCGCCGATTGCTGGCGTCAATGCAATTTTGCGCTACGCTCAACGCTCCGACCGCCCCCGAGGACCCCATGGCCCATACGCGTCTGCGCCCGTTCAACACCAAGGTGACCTACCCCGAGCAAAAGCTCGACAACGATCTGTCGCAGGGCGTGGTGGCGCGCGGCGCGCTGGTGTTTCTGCGCGGCCAGGTGGGACAGGACCTGGACACCCGCGAGAGCGTGCACATTGGCGACGCAGCCGGGCAGGCGCGCAAGGCGATCGACAATATCCGTATGCTGCTCGAAGAAGCGGGCAGCGATCTGTCGCATATCTGCCGCTGCGTGATCTATCTGACCGATATTCGCTACCGCGAGGCGGTCTACCAGGAAATGGGCAAGTGGCTGAAAGGCGTGCATTACTGCTCCACCGGCCTCGTTGTCTCGGCCTTAGCGCGGCCGGAATGGCTGGTGGAGATCGAAGTCACCGCTGTCATTCCTGACTGAGCGGACCGTGCCATGACCTTTTCCATCGCGGCGCGCTGCCCGCGCACCGGGGAATTCGGCATCGCGGTGTCGTCGTCGTCGCCAGCCGTCGCGGCGCGGTGCGCGTATGCCCGCGCCGGTGTCGGCGCGGTGGCGACGCAGAACATCACCGACCCAACCTTGGGGCCGAAGGGCCTCGATCTGATGGCCGGCGGACTGTCCGCCGAGCAGGCGCTGGCCAGCTTGCGCGCGGCGGCGCCGCACATCGAGTACCGGCAATTGGCGCTGGTGGACCGGCATGGCGGCACTGCCGCGGCGTCCGGCGCGCACACGCTGGGGACGCACGGCACGGCGGAAGGGCCGGGCGTGGTTGCGGCTGGAAATCTGTTGCACGCGACCGAGGTTCTCGCCGCGATGGTGGATGCGTTCGCTGCCTTGGTCGAGCGCCCGCTCGGCGAGCGGCTCGTGCGGGCCATGCAGGCTGGCCTGGCCGCTGGGGGCGAAGCCGGCCCCGTTCACTCGGCCGGTCTGTTGATCGTGCGCGATGTGGCGTGGCCGGTGGCCGATCTGCGCGTGGATTGGCACGAGACCGACCCGATTGGCGCGTTGTCCGATTTATGGGCAATGTGGCTGCCGCAGATGGATGCGTACGTAACACGGGCGCTCAATCCCTCGTCGGCCCCTTCGTACGGCGTTCCGGGCGACGCGGACGCGACCTGAACATCGGCACGAAGGGAGACCCGCATGCAGGAAGTCTTTGCCCGGCGCGACCTGATTGATGCGGCGACGCTACGCAGCCTGTGCACGGCGTCGGACCGGGCAGGCGCGCTGCAAGTAGGCTCACATTTGGCGGCCATCGGGCTGACCGGGGCGCTGCTGTGGCTTAGCTGGGGCACGCTTTGGGCCGCGCCGATGTTGCTGCTCCACGGCGTGCCGATCAACTTTCTTTATGCCGGGCAGCACGAACTCAGCCATTGGACGGTGTTTCGCAGTCGCATGCCGAACGAATGGTTTGGGCGCTTGTTCGGCTTCCTGCTGTTCTTTCCACGCGATTTCGACCAGTTGCAGCATACCGCGCATCACCGGCATACCCAGGACTGGGACCGCGACGGCGAGTTGGCGCGCGAGCGTTACACGTTCTGGTCGTACTTCTGGTGGATGGTTGGCCCGACATATTGGTACACGCGCTGGCGGCGGATTGTGCGCTTCGCTGCCGGGCGAGTAACCGAGCCGTATATTCCGGCCAATCGCCGCGCCGGATTGGTGCGCGAAGCGCGGTGGCATCTGGGCGGATATGCCGTCATCGCCATCGCCTCGGTGAGTGCCGGAAGCTGGGCCGCCGTAACGTTCTGGCTCGCGCCGATGCTGCTGACCAAAGTGGTGCATCAACTACAAAACACCATAGAGCATCTGGGCTTGCCGCATCACAGCAATATTCTGGAAAACACCCGCAGCACCCGTACTAATGCCGTGCTGCGCTGGATGTGCTGGAACATGCAGTATCATACCGCGCATCACGCATTTCCCGGCGTGCCGTTCCACAATCTGCCAACGCTGCATGCGGCGCTGTTTACCGCGCGCGGCGTGACGCCGCCGATGATGACCTATCTCGGCTTTCAGGCCGCTGTGCTGCGCGCGTTCTGGCCCAACAAGTCGGAGGCCGACTACCCCGACGACCGCACCTGGATCGGTGGGCGGCAGGTGCATTGACATGGCATTGAAGGTGTTCCAGGCCCTATGGGCGATGACCGGCACGCCGGTGCCAGACAGCTTCGACCGGGTGGCCGCCGCTGGATTCGATGGCATGGCGATCGATCTCGGTGCGCTGACATTGCAACAGGCGCGCGCCACGGTGCCGCATTTTGCCCGTACCGGGCTGGCCGGTCTGGTCACGGCGTTCCCGCGCTCGATTGAAGATTTGCGGCCAGCGCTGCGTTTGGCGCACGACGTCGGGTCGCCGTTCGTGATCGTGGTCGGACAGGTGATGCCGCTGCGCGTCGCTGAAATGGCCAGCGTGATCCGTGCCTGGCTGCGCGTGGCGGCGGAGGAGGACATGCCGGTGCAGTTCGAAACCCATCGCAACTGCATCACCAACGACCTGTATTCCACCTTGTTGCTGCTGGACGAAATTCCGGAATTGCAACTGTCCGCCGACCTGTCGCACTACGTGGTCGACCGCGAGATGCCGTGCCCGCCCACGGCCGAGTTGCAAGCCTATATCGAGCGCGTGCTGGATCGGTCCGCCTCGTTCCAAGGCCGAGTTGCGGCGCGGGGGCAGATTCAGGTGGCGCTGGATTTTCCGCAAAACGCCAAGTGGCTGCGGCTGTTTCAGCAATGGTGGGACTATGGGTTGCGCAGCTATGCCGCCCGCCATCCGGGCCAGGACGCCGTGTTTTTGTGCGAGTTGGGGCCGCCGGATTATGCGATCACCGGAGCGGACGGCATGGAGTTGTCGGATCGCTGGCAGGAAGCACTCGCCCTGCGGGACATGGCCCAAAGCATCTGGCAGCGCGCGGCAGGCTGAACGCCTGCGCTACGTGCCGTTCTGCGCCAGGATATCGGCCACCGCGTCGGCCAGTTGCGCCAACGCCCGGCTCATGGCCGCCACGTGTTCCCCCACCCCGGCGCGCGTGGGGCGTGCTGTCAGGCGCAGGGTTCGGGCGTCGGCCGCTTGGCGCGCGTCGCCGTGCCGCATTGCAACCTGGGCCAGCAACACGATGTCGCCGGTTGCGTCGGCATCGAAGCGTTGGATGTCGACTTCCAGCACGAGGTCAGGCGATGTGGAAATGGCGCCCGACTCGCTGAATACCGCTGTGCCGGGTAGACGCTCGACCAGATTTTCGGTGAACACCCGCTCCAGCATGCCGGCCATCGGCTCGCCCCAGCGTTCGGTGCTGGTCAATTGCAGCCGGTACGACGCCGAGGACCGCACAATCTCCGGCCGGTCCAAATAGCCTGCCACACCAATCCGGCGCAGTTCGATACTGTGCAGCGAAACATGGCTTGCGCTGCCCGGCAGCGCCGCCAGCGTGTAAAAATCCGGCGCCGGCGACGCGCAGGCGGCGAGCAGGCCGGATATCAAGAGTGTCGCCATGCGGCGCATCAGCGTTCTCCGGCCCGGCCACTGCGGCCGCGCAGCAATGCCTCGGGATGTTGGTCGAGATAGTCGGCAAGCAGCCGCACCGAACGAGCGGTATCGCTGACCTGCTCCAGCAAGCGCTGAATATCCCGGCGGAATTGCGAGTTCTCGCCATAGCCTGAATCTGCCGATCCAAGCAGCTTGCTCGTCCGTTCAATCGCCGCCTGCATCCCCTGCGCGATGTCTGGCAACCGCTTCAACGCCGGGCCAACCTCGTTATCGGTCTTGCGTACTAAATCCTGCAATGAAGATAACGTGGACGAAAGCGCGGTAATGCTTTGATGCAGATCTTTCGAGTTTGTGATAGATCGGGCACCTGCCAGTGTGTCGTTCAGGTTCCGTGCGATCTGTTCAAGTGGAAGATTGTCGATCTTCAATAGAATTTGGCTGAGATTGGTCGTGATGCTATCGAGGCCGCCCGGCATGCTCGGCAGCACGACGGTATCGCCCTCTTGGCGCACCTCCGCAGTTTTGGCGTCCGGGAAGAAGTCGAACGCCACCACCAGTTGGCCGGTGAGGTAGTTGGTTGAGCGCAACTGCACCCGCATCCCGCGCGCCACCAGCCGGTGCGCCACATCGATTGGATCGGCCGCGCGCAACTGTTCAGGCTGCATGATCCGCTCCGGTTGCACCTCAAGGCGAACCGCGACCCGCGAATCGTTCCCAGCCGGATCGAATTGCAGTTCGATGCCGGTGACGGTGCCAATCGGGATACCAAACAACTCCACCGGCGCACCCACGGCGAGGCCGCGAACCGAGCCTTGGAAATAGGCCATGAATTTTATGCGCTGGCGAAATCCGGCGTTTGCCGCCGCCGTTTGGGTTGGATAAAGCTCGAACACGTTGCCGACCGGGCTCGCTGGATTGTCGCGCGCGTCCTCCGGCGTTTCGAATGCGATCCCACCCGACAGCGCGGCTTGCAGACTTTCCACCCGCAGCTGCACCCCCTGGGCCCCGAGGTCGAGTGAGACGCCTGAAGCGTTCCAGAAATGTGTGCCTTGCCGCACCAGCTTGTCGAACGGCTCGCGGACAAAGATATAGACTGGAATCGATTTGTTGCGTACCAGTGCAGCCGGCTGTGCGTCGTAGCTCAATACTTCGCCGACCGCGATATCGCGATAAAACACCGGCGAGCCGCTGGCGAGCGATCCAAGCCGTTCGGCCATCACCACAAATGCCTTACCCGGCTCATCCGACCGCACGGCGGGCGGCTCGTCTAGTCCGTCGAATTGCTTTTGCGCCGCATAGCTGGCTTCTCCGGGGTCCATTTCGATATACGCGCCCGATACCAGGGTATCGAGGCCCGATATATTGCCCGCCGCCAACCGGGGCCGTACCACCCAGAAGCGGGCGTTGGCCGTCAGATAGCGCTCGGCGGACTTCTGCATGTCCGCCACGACTTCGACGTGGTGATTGTCCGCCGACAGCCGCACGGTTTTCACGATTCCCAGTTCCACCGCCTTGTGTCGAATTTTGGTTTGTCCTGCGGTCAGGCCCTCCGCGGTCTTGAAGTTCAGCGTAATATCTGGCCCTGCCCGGACAATGGATTGCACCGCGAGAAAACCAGCAACCAATGCGGCAATGACCGGGACCAGCCAAACGTAGTGAAACGGCCTGCGCGCATGCACCCGTGCTTCGTTGGCTGGCGCTGCCGGTTCGGGCTCATCTTCACTCATCGGCGCTTTTTCCTCGGCGCACGGGGCCCACCGCCGCATCCCACATCAGCCGGGGATCGAAGGTCATCGCCGCCAGCATGGTCAGCACGACAACGGCGCAAAACGCCACCGCTCCGGGTCCTGGATACACTGACGCCAATTTGCCCATCCGTACCAGTGCGGTCAGAATGGATATCATGAATACGTCGATCATGGACCAGCGGCCGACCGACTCCACCACCCGGTAAAGCAAGGTCCGCTCGCGCAGGCCGCCGCGCGTGCCGCGCTGGGTGGTGATCAGCATGAAGCCAAGGCCGAACAGCTTCAACAGCGGCACCAGCACGCTGGCAAACAGCACCAGCACGGCCAACGGCCAAGACTGCGGCGTGGCCAATTCCTGCACGCCGCCGAGAATTGTGCTCGGCTCACCGCGACCTAATTGCACCACCGTCATCACAGGCAGCGTGTTGGCCGGAATATACAGAATTGCCGCCGCGATCAGCAGCGCCCAGGTGCGATGCAAGCTATCCTGCTTGCGGGGCCGCACATTGGCCCCGCAGCGTGGACAAGACACAGCGGCCCGGCTCACCAGCCCGCAGCTGTCGCAACCGGAGAGCGGGTGCCGATGCTTCGGGCCAGGGGCCGGGGCGGGTCCCGCAACCACGCCACGCCGCTCCAACCCCTCCCAAACGGCCTCATGATCCAGCACGCCATCGGCTGCTGCCGTCGCCAGCATCAAACCGGCGAGCGCATAGACCGCTCCGCCGATTTCGACCGACGCGATCGCCTGCAACCGCGTGTAGGCCACGAAGACGCCCAGCAGAAACACTTCGATCATCGACCAAGGGCCAAGCCATTCGACCCAGCGAAACACGGCATACAAATGATGCGGCGGCGACGCAAAGCGCAATCCTGCCAGCACATACGTCAAGGCGGCCAGCCGGGCGAGCGGTGCCAAGACTGTCGTGACGAGCACAGCGATGGCCAATTCCCAAACGCCATACTGTTCAAGCTCGTAGGGGCCGCTGAACAACGAGGTTTCCCGGGCCTGCCCGCCGGCGGAAACATCGAGGAATGGCAGCCAGACGGCCAAAGCCAGCAGGAGCAGCCCCGTCACTGCCAGTGCCAGCGACCGGCCCACCGGATCGACCCGGCGGCGGCGCAGCACGGCATCGCACCGCGAGCAGCGCGCCACTGACCCGCGCGGCAATGGCGGCAAACGCTGGAACATCCCGCAATCGGGGCACTCGCGCAGGCGGCCGGCTGGTAGGGCGGCTGTTCCGGTGACGTGACGCGTCGCGTTCATGCGAACCCCCGACCCTTTCGCTGACCCCGCCGCTGCCCCGGCCAAGCGGGCGGGCTGCCCTTGCGCGCCTATTGCCTGCCCGTTTCCCACAGTTGCAGCAAGCGCCTGCCTTCGCTATACCCCG
>JANYDF010000110.1 GCA_025359905.1 Rhodospirillales bacterium | reverse complement strand
GATCCAGGCTACGGCTTCGACCGCTACGCCAACGGCAACGAACTGACGCTGGATTTCCTGCTGCCTCGGCTGACCTGCCAGCGGCGGTTGGCTTTTCTGGCCCCCAGTGCCGCCGCCGCGAGCGAAAGCGGGGCAAAGCGCGGCACCTTGGTTGTGGTTCCAGCGGAAAGTTATGTAGCGGCCCTTGCGGATGCGCCGCTGCTGCAACTGCTGACGGTCCGCGAAAGTTAATACCAACCGCCGTGGAGGATGCCCCATCAATATGAGGCGTCACCCCGGCGCAGGCCGGAATGACGATGAGTAACCGATTGCGCAGTTTGATATAACGGCAAGTAGCGCCCCCAAGCGGGCCGCCGCTAGACCAGCGGCGTCCCCGCGTCCTTGCCGAACAGCACGCGCCCGTAAATCTCGGCGTTGGTTTCCAGCAGCAGCAGCCCATGCATGTTGATTGCCCGCAAATCCCGCGCCGCGCGCTGAATGCCGCTTTTCAGCGACAGGCCCGAAGCGCCGCCGATCAGCATCAGCTTTTCCACTGCTTCCAGCAGCAAGCGCGGGGCGAAGGCGCAGTCCATGCGAATGCGGGCGCGCATTTCCACCGTCATCGGCCGGTTTTCGCGGGCGTGCTCGTCGATATCGTCGGCAGCCTTGTACAGCACCAGTTCGGCGGCATGGATCAGGCTGGCGGCGTGGCCCAACGCGATCTGGGTCGGGATCCATTCGTCGGCGATGTGATTGCTGGTGTACAGGATGCGCTTGCCCTTCACGGTGCGGCGGAATTCCTCCAGTGCGGCGCGGGCGATGCCCAGCGTGCCGCCGACCAGACAGAAACTCAGCACCGGCACCGGCTGGGCGCGGGCGAACCAATCCGCGTCATGCGCGCCAAACGGCGGGGTGATCCGCTGCATCAGCGCGGGCAGCGATAGGAAGCGGTGCGCCGGGACATGCACGTCCTTGGCAAGCATGGTCGAACTGCCGGTGCCTTGCAGACCGGCGACGTGCCAATCGTCCTTGATCTCGACCTGCGCGGTTGGCACCGCCAGATCGCCCTCGTCGATCACATTGCCGTCGGCGTCCTGCACCACAGCACCCAGCAGCAGCCAATCGGAATGCGCGCAACCCGAGCCGAACGGCCAAGTGCCGGACAGGATGAACGAGCCGTCCGCCTGCCGGCGCGCCACGCCGCGTGGGCCGATCACGGCGGAGACCAGCGTGTCCGGGTTGGCGCCATAAATGTCCTGCTGCGCCTGCGCCGGGAAATGCCCCAGCATCCAGCTATGCGCTTGCGCCACGCCCAGCACCCAGGCGGTCGAACCGCAACCCTCGGCGACGGTGGACACCACGTCCAGATGCGTGCGCATCGACAGCGCGTTACCGCCGCAGCTCAGCGGCTGGATGGTGCGCAGCAGCCCGGCCCGCTTCAACAATGCCACGCTCTCGTCCGGCAGCTTGCGGCGCTGTTCCGCCTCGTGCGCCAATTCGCGCAGCCGGGGCACGATGGCGCGGGCGGCAGCAACGGACTCTTCAGCGGTCAGGCGGGCGGCTGCGGACATATGGTTTCCTCCGATGGGCTGTTGCCGCCCGATAGCGTCAGCTTAGTCAGGAATCTGAACACCGATCAAGAGTGAACGTGGTTCATTTTTACTGCTTGACGCGCGGCGCCAAGCCCGGCGCTATGGCGCGGTTGAACGGGATTCACCGATGAACGAGACCGCCGGCACAGACCTGGAGCCGGAAAACCGCAGTGCCCGGCGCAAGCGGCGCACGCGGCAGGCGTTGCTGGACGCCGGTCAGCAGATCATGGCGGAAAAGGGCGTCGATGCCGCCACCATGCTGGAAATCGCCGCGCGCGCCGATCTCGGCACCGGCACCGCCTATAATTATTTCGCCTCCAAGGATGAGCTCGCCGTCTCGGTGCTGGAGCAGGTGATGGACCGCCTGGCGCGGCGGATCGAGGCGGCAACGGCCGGGTTCACCGATCCGGCGCAGGTCTATGCGTTCGGCGTGCGCACCGTGATCAACGAGGCGACCACCGACCGCCGCTGGCGCTGGCTGTTGCGCCGCGCCGAAGTGATCGCCGATGCAATGTACCGGATCATGGGGCCGTACGCGATCCGCGATATCCGCATCGCGGCACAGGCCGGGCGGTTCCATGTCGATGACCCGGACATGGCATTCCGGCTCGCCACCCATGTGCTGGTTGGATTCAGCTTAGCGGTCTGCGACGGCAGCCTGCCGGCGGCGAAGATCGACGACGCGGTGGTTATGCTGCTCGGCATGGCTGGCGTGCCGCCGCAGGAAGCCCGCGCGGTCGCAGGCCGGCCACGCCCCGCATTGCCGCCGGAATAGACTAGGCCATCACCTTGGCCAGCAACTCATTGACAGCCTTGATACCGCCGTCCATCGCCGCCGCGCGGCGCAACGCCGTTTCGGCCGCAGGCGCATCGCCCTCCGCCAGCAGCCATGCCGCCAGCAAGTGCAGCCGGTACGGGTTCGCGGGCTCGGCCGCGTCAAGTTGCCGCACCTGTGCGATGGCATCCAGCCGCCGGCCTGCGCGGTGCATGCGGCGGGCGTCCTTAATACCCGCGTGGCGCTGCATTCCGTTACGCCACCAGCCGATGCGCTGGCGCAGCAGCGCCGCCCCGGCCTCATCGCCCGCGCGCACCAGCGTTTCCAGCAGGAAATCCGCCATCTCCTGCGGTTGTGCCTCATAAGCTGCCCAGGCCTGCGGCAGCGCCTGCTCGATGGGCAGCTCGTGCAACATGCGGTCCAGAAACGGCGCCCCGACGTCGCAGACTTCGGCCGCCGCGAGTGTGGCGCTGTTCAGCGCGGCAAAACTGGCGAACAGGCTCTTGCTGTACACCAAGGCGCGGCACGCCGAGAGCGCCCAAAGATCGCGGGCGGCTTCGAACAGGATGTCCGGTGAATGGCCGTGCTTCGCCAAATGCACTTTGTAGTCCTGGTCGGGCAATTCGGCGGCCAGCGAAAAGCCCCCAGGCAGTAGCTGCTGCATTTTAGCGACGAAATCCGCATTGTCGCTGGCAATGAAGTATCGCGGTGCGGCGGCATCGGCGGACTTCGCCAAACTGCGCGCCAACTGGGCGTAGGTCTTCTGCAACGCGGCCAGCCGCGCTTCGTAACCGGAGAACACCACACGATCGAGACGGCCGTGCAGAAACTCGCCGTTGCCGTGGCGAAAATACAGCCCGATCGGGGGGTCGGCGGCAAATGCCGCCAGCGCCGGCGCCATGCGGTCCAGCAGCCAGCCTTGCGGCAGCACGCGGAAATCGGGCGGCAACGCCTTGCCAGACAGCGTGTATTGTTCACGCAACGGTGCATCGAACACCGTCAGCACATGCTCCGGCGCCGCCGCCGCCTCGGTCAATTGCCGGTCGTCCAACAAATGCCGGCGGCTCGGGTGGGCCAGCAGGCGCGTAATTTCGTCGAAATCAGTCACCATCTCCAGGTCCGGCGGCGCCTGGATCGAAAAACACGCATGGAACTGCACATGCCGATCCGCAGCGAAATACTGAAAATCGCGTGCGTCCAGCGCAAACCGGCGGCGCATGGCCCGCGCCGCCGCAGCGGCGTTGAGCACCGACACCAGCGCATGCCCGAGGCCCGACAGGATACCGATCCGGTAGATCAGCACCCCATTGCCGTGGGTCATGCTGCCAATTGGGCCGCCACCCAGGCCAAGGTGCGCGCCATGCCGTCGCGCAGCGGCGCCGCCGGGCTCCAGCCAAGACGCTGGCGGATCAACTGGTTATCGGAATTGCGCCCGCGCACGCCAAGCGGCCCCGGCACATGGCGCTTGACCACGCGCTTCCCGGCAATCCCGGCGACCAAATCCACCAGTCCATTGATAGAAATCATTTCCTCCGAGCCAATATTCAGCGGCTCGGCGACGTCCGAACGCATCAGCCGCAGCGTGCCTTCCAGACATTCGTCAATATACAAGAACGAGCGGGTCTGCTCACCATCGCCCCATATTTCGACCGCTGCGCCATCCTCAGCCAGCGCGACTTTGCGGCAAACGGCGGCCGGCGCCTTTTCCCGCCCGCCAGTCCAAGCGCCTAGCGGGCCAAAAATATTGTGGTAGCGCGCAATGCGAACGGTCAGCCCATGATTGCGGGCATAGGCGGCATAGACCCGCTCGCCAAACAACTTCTCCCAGCCGTAATCGCTGTCCGGGTCAGCCGGATATGCGGATGCCTCGGCGCACATTGGATTGGCTGGATCGGTTTGATTGCGGGCCGGATAAATGCAAGCGGACGAAGCATAGAATAGCCGCGCGGCGCCCCGCCGCTGGCAAGTATCGGCGATGTTGAGATTGATCATCGCCGAGTTGTGCAGAATGCCGGCGTCGTTCTCGCCCGAGAATACAAAGCCGGCGCCACCCATATCGGCGGCTAACTGGTAAACTTCGTCAAAGCCGCCACCGACCACAGTGTTGCAGACACCGATATCGCGCAGATCGCCGAGGATGAACGCGTCGGCCGCACTGGCGCCGAACGGCGGCGGCTTGATATCAACGCCGCACACCCAATGCCCCTCGGATTTCAGCCGCGTAACAAGATGGCCGCCAATAAAGCCGCCGGCACCCAAAACAAGAATCCGTTGCATATTTCACTATTCAAATATTTGCGGCCCGATATGCGAACGGTATCGCCCGCACCGTCCGTTGTCCAGCCAAACAGCCGTGGCGGCTCAGCTTTCGGTCATCGTTGTGGCAGGCAGGCCAACAGCGACGGCCAACCGCTCCAGCCGCCGGGTCACGCTCTCGCCAGCAAAGACGCCGCTGCGTTCGGCCAGCACCAAAGTCAGCACATGATCGACCTGCAAACGTGTCCCAGCGAGCAAGTCGGGCGTGCCCGCCGACAGCGTATAAGCCAACCGCAGCGCGCAGCCGAGCAAGATCGCCGCCTGCACCGTCTCGGGGCTCAGCAGCGCGCGCGCCGTGGTCAGAAACGGCGCCTCCGGCTCGGCTTCGTAGCGCAACGCCAGCGTCAGGCCGAGGAAGGCGCGCGCGTGATGGTCCAAACCAATGCCGGGCTGGCGCAAAATACGCAGGAACGCTTGCTCCGCGCGATATTCCGGATGGTCGTGGCTGCCGATGTCGCTCATCCAACACGCCGCTTCGCGCAGCCGCCGCGCTTCGCCGGTTTGGCCGGGAAACAGCGGATCGGTCCAGCGCAGCAACGCGGGGGGCAGTGCGGGGTCGCGGCCGAACTGGCGGGCGAGATCGTGTCCGGCGGCCAGCAGCGGGTCGAGAGACGCCACGCTCGGCGGAATGCGTTCCATATACCAGCCCTCCCGCAGCCCGTTGGCGCTAAACACCACCCGCCGCGCGGCGGTGGCGCGCAGCACGCGGCGCAGCGCCACGGCAGCGTACGGCATGTCCTCGATCCGGCGGCGCGGCATGCCGGGCATTTTCTCCAGCACCCGGCGCGGGGCGGCGGCGATCACCCCGGTCAGGTCGCGCGCTTCCTCGCGGCCAATCGTATAGTGATGGATCATATTCAGCGGGTAGCCGGTCTGCGCCAGATGGATGCGCGCCAGCGCCCGCCACGCGCCGCCGACCAGATACAAATCGCGTCCCGCGCCCTCGGACAGCCACGGCACGGTGGCCAGATCGGCTTCCGCCAGCGCCCGCGCCCGGACCATGTCGCTGCCCGCCCGCTCGGCGAGGCGGATCACGCCGAGCGGCAGCGTGCGCGCCAGACCGCGCTGACCGTTGTCCAGCCGCACCACCTCCAGCGAGCCGCCGCCGATGTCGGCCAGGATGCCGTCAGCCGAAGGTATGCCGCATAATAATCCGGCAGCGGCGTAATCCGCCTCCTGTTCGCCGGTCAGGATGCGGATCGGCACGCCCGGCATCATCTGCTCCAGCGTCGCCACGAACTCCGCGCCGTTGGACGCATCGCGCACGGCGGCGGTGGCCAGAACCTCGAACGGCGCGGCACCCATGGCGCGGGCGATGGCGTGATAGCGGTTCATCACCGTCAACGCCTGCGCGACGCCATCTTCGTTCAGCTTGCCGGTGCTTTGCAGCCCCCGCCCCAGCCGCAGCACCGCCTTCTCGTTGAAGATCGCCACCGGATTGCGGCCAAGGCCCTCGAACACCACGAGCCGGACCGAGTTCGAGCCAAGATCGACCACCGCGCAGCGCGGGGCATCGGGCCGGGGAGCATAAGGCATTTTATCGAATTCCAGTTGGAAGCGAGGCTCAGTCTTGCAGCACGCGGTCGCGGCGGCGCGGCGGTTGCGGCACCGCCGCGGGCACCAACGGTCCGTGCAGCGCCGAGCCGCGGCCGGATAGTGAAGGGTTGGTCATGAAATAGTCATGCGCCGACACCCGCGCCTTACCGGTGCCCGGCGGCACCCGGCGCCACGCCCCATCGGGGTGCAGTTGCCAGGACTGTGCAGTGTCTTTCAGGTTCACCACCATGATCTGGTCCAGCACCTGGGCGTGCACCGTGGCGTTGGTGATCGGCACAAAGGTTTCCACCCGCCAGTCCATGTTGCGCGCCATCCAATCCGCTGAGCTGATGTAAACCTTGGCGTGGCGGCTCGGCATCTTGTGGCCGTTGCCAAAGGCGCAGATGCGGCCGTGTTCCAAGAACCGCCCGACGATGGATTTCACCCGGATGTTCTCCGACAGGCCGGGCACGCCGGGCCGCAGGCAACAGATGCCGCGCGCCACGATTATGATCTTCACCCCGGCGCACGACGCCGCGTACAACTGATCGATCAGCCGGTCGTCCACCAGACTGTTCATCTTCAGCCAGATATTGGCGGGCTTGCCTTCCTGCGCAAACGCGATTTCGCGATCGATTAGCTTGCCGATGGTGCTGCGCGTGGTCAGCGGACTGAACGCCAGCGCGTCCATTTTCTCCGGCCGCGCATAGCCGGTCATGTAGTTGAACAGCCGGGCGGAATCGCGGGTAAGGTCCGGATCGACGGTGAAAAAGCTCAGATCGGTGTAAATCCGCGCGGTGATCGGATGGTAATTGCCGGTGCCGAAATGCGCGTAGCTGCGCAGCGCCGAACCCTCGCGGCGCACCACCAGCGACAATTTGGCATGGGTTTTCAACTCGGTGAAGCCATACACCACCTGCACGCCGGCTGCTTCCAGCGTGCGGGCGAGGCGGATATTGGCTTCCTCGTCGAAGCGCGCCCGCAGTTCGACCATGGCCGTCACCGACTTGCCAGCCTCGGCGGCTTCGATGAGCGCCTTCACGATTGGGCTGTCGCGGCTGGTGCGGTACAGCGTCTGCTTCACCGCCACGACGTTGGGATCTTGGGCGGCTTGGCGCAGGAACTGCACCACCACGTCGAAGCTTTCGAACGGGTGATGCACGATGATGTCTTTGGCGCGGATCGCGGCGAAGCAATCGCCGGCAAAATCGCGGATGCGCTCCGGGAAGCGCGGCGCATATGGCGGGAACAGCAAATCGGACCGGTCATCGACGATCAACTGCTTGAGGTCGGACAAGCCGAGCAGGCCATCGACGCTGTGCAAATCCTGGCTGGTGGCGTCGAGTTCGTCGGCCACCAGTTCGCGCAGGTCGCCCGGCATGGCGGTGTTGACGGTCAGGTGAATGGCCACCCCACGGCGGCGGCGCTTCAATGCGGTTTCGTAGGAACGGACGAGATCTTCCGCTTCTTCCTCGAACTCCACATCGGTGTCGCGGATCAGCCGGAATTGGCCCTGGCCGAGCAGGCGGAAGCCAGGGAACAGCCGGTGCAGCGACATCGCCACCAAATGCTCCAGCAGCACGAAGCGGATGGCCGGCGACTCAGCGGAGGGCGGCAGGCGGATGAAGCGCTCCACCTGCACCGGCAGCGGAATCAGCGCCCGCATCCCGTGCCCATCCTCGTCGCGCAATAGCCGCAGCGCGATCACCAAGCCCATGTTGGGGATGAACGGGAACGGATGCGCGGGGTCGATCGCCAGCGGGGTCAGCACCGGAAACACCCGCTCCATGAACCACGCATCGAGCCACGCGCGGTCGGAGTCCGACAACTCAGAGGGTTCCGCCAAACGGATGCCCGCGTCGGCCAGCAAGCCGCGCAGCGCGGCCCAAACCCGTTGCTGTTCGGCCATCAGCGCCTGGGCGCTGACCTCCACCTCGGCCAATTGCTGCGCCGGGGTGCGGCCATCGGCCGAGCGCGAGGTGACGCCCGCTTTCGCCTGCCCCACCAGACCGGCGACGCGCACCGAGAAGAATTCGTCGAGGTTCTCGGCGCTGATCGAGACGAAGCGCAGCCGCTCCAGCAGCGGATGATTCGGATTTTCGGCTTCTTCCAGCACCCGGTGATTGAAATCGAGCCAGGACAATTCGCGGTTGATGAAGCGGGCGTCGCTGTCCAGCGTGATCCCCGGGGCCATCGCATGCACCTCCGGGATGTGCATCGGCTCGAACACGTCGTTTGCAGGCACGGCCTCGGCCGTCTTGTGATCCGCCATGTCTGCCTCCGTGAAACTATCTACAGCAGGCTCGGCGCGGCGGCATGCCGGCTTGCCTCGGTCGGTTCATCCCTATCCGGCCCATTGGGGCCTTCCGGCGTTTCCGCCAGCCCGCCCATACTGGCCAGCGTCGCCGCCGCCATCGCGCGGGTTATCTTGCGGCCCGAGGCCAATGCGGTCCGGTCAAGCCGCTCGGCCGCCGCGCGCAACGCTGCTGGCGTACGGGGCAGGCGCAACAGCAGCCAGTCCTGCACCGGTTCCGCCACCACCAATTGCCGTTCCGCCAGCAACCGCGCCAGCAGCGAGCGCAGCAGCACCTCATCGGCTTCGCCGATTTCCACCGCGACGATGCTGCGCAGGCGGCTGGAAAGGTCGGGCAGCGCCACCGCCCAGCGCGCCGGGGCGATCCGCCCCGACAACAGCACCGGCTGTCCGGCTTCGGCGGCGGCGTTCAACAAATGCAGCAACGGCCGTTCACGCGCGGTGTCGGCGTCGTCAATGGCCAGCGGGCGGCCGGGCAGTGCGGGCTCGCCGGACAGCGCCGCGCCGGACAGCAGCACCGCGCCGTTGCGCGCAGCCCACACGTGCAGCAAGTGGGTCTTGCCGCAGCCTTCCGCCCCCCACAGGGCGAGGCGCAGTTGCGGCCAGTCCGCAGTGCGGCGCAGCCACGCCAAGGCCGCCTCGTTGCAGGGCGCTTCGAATAGGTCGGCGGCGGTGTAATGCGGCTGATGGCTGAACGGCAGCGGCAATTGCCGCCATCCGCCCGGCGGCCGGGGGCCGACGGCGGTCATAACCCTGTTCCCTGCTGGTTGGGCGGGTCCAGATACAGCGGGCTGACCAGGTAGCGGCGCAGCCAGAACCGGCACAACACGCCGATAATCGCCGTCACTGGCACCGCCAGCAGCACGCCGAGAAAGCCAAACGCCGCACCGCCGGCGAACAGCGCGAAGATCACCCACACCGCATGCAACTCAACGCGGTCGCCGAGGAAACGAGGATAGATCACATAGCCTTCCAGCAATTGCCCCACCACGAACACGCCGCAGACCATGGCAACACCGGTCCAGGTGGGAAACTGCGCGAAGGCCAGCAGAATCGAGGTCAGCGCGCCGCTGATGGTGCCGACATACGGAATAAACGACAGCACCCCCGCCGACATGCCGACGATCAGCCCAAGGTCCAACCCAACAGCGGACAACGCCATCGAATAGAACAGCGCCAGCGCGATGCAGCACATCGCCTGCCCGCGCAGCCACGCCGACAAGATGCGGTCCACCTCATAGGCCTGCGCCCGCAGCACGCCCGCGTAACGGCGCGGCAGCCAGCCGTCGATGCGCGAGATCACCCGTGGCCAGTCGCGCAGCAGATAGAAGCCCACCACCGGCGTCACCACCACCAGCGTCAGCACGTTGAACAGCGCGAAGCCGCCGCCGATCACCCGGCTGAGCGCGCCGCCGACGAACGACAGCATCGCACCCGCCTCGCCGCTGACCAGATCGCGCAGCTTCTCATCGACGAATTCCGGCCCCAGCCGTTCCTGTAAGCGGACGATCACCAACCCGGCGAACGCGCGCAGCGCTTCGACGTAGACCGGCAGGCGGGCGATCAAAATGCCGAACTGCGCCAGAATGAGCGGGTAGAGCAACAACGCGAACAGCAGCCCGCAGGCGATCAACGCCACGACCAGCAGCAGCGCGGCAACCCCGCGCGGCACGCCGAGCCGTGTCAGCCTAGTCGCCAGCGGATCGAGGAAATAGGCGATGCCGGCCGACACCACGAACGGCAGCAGCACCGAGGCAAACAGTTGCAGCGCCACCCAGGCGACCGCCAGCAGTCCGCCGAGCAGCGCAAAGCGCTGGCCGCGCGTCGCTCCCAGCGCCGCCCGTACGGGTGCGGGCGGACCTGCCGGGGGGGCCTCCGGTCTCGTGTCGCTCATCGGGCCGCCATCGCGTTCTGGCTGCCTCCGTGGCTTCTGCCCCGGATGGGGCTTGATGCGGTCAAGGTGACTAGCAGCACCATGTCACCTGCCGGGTCAAGCGCGCCAGTGTTGCAGTCGCCGTTGCGGATGCCAGGATTGCAGCGGCGCGGTGTGCGCTGGGCGCGGCTTTGGTTGCGGTGCGGCGGGGCGTATGGTTTTGTCCGCCGCCTGCCAGCGCGGCCATGCGGCCTGCGCGGCGGCACTGCGGGAGCCCTCATGGCAAGCATGACCTATCGCGCCTCGGGCGTCGACATCGACGCCGGCGACGCGCTGGTGGAGCGCATCAAGCCGCTGGCGCGCGCTACGGCTCGCAAGGGCGTGCTGGGCGGCATCGGTGGCTTCGGCGCGCTGTTCGACCCCAAGGCCGCCGGGTTCACCGATCCGGTGCTGGTCGCCACCACCGATGGCGTCGGCACCAAGCTGCGGCTGGCCATCGACACCGGACGGCATGCCACAGTGGGCATCGACCTGGTGGCGATGTGCGTCAACGATCTGGTGGTGCAGGGCGCCGAGCCGCTGATGTTCCTCGACTATTTCGCCACCGGCAAGCTGGATGTGGCGCAGGCCGCAGCCGTCATCGGCGGCATCGCCGATGGCTGCAAACTGGCCGGTTGCGCGCTGGTCGGCGGCGAGACCGCTGAGATGCCGGGCATGTATTCCGCCGAGGATTACGACCTCGCCGGTTTCGCGGTCGGCGCCGCCGAGCGTGGCAGCCTGCTGCCAGCCGGTGTCGCACCCGGCGACGCGGTGCTGGGGCTGGCCAGTTCCGGTGTGCACTCCAATGGCTATTCGCTGGTCCGCCGCGTTGTGGCCGCCTCCGGCCTCGGCTGGGATGCGCCAGCGCCGTTCGATCCGTCGCGCACGCTGGGCGAGGCCTTGCTGGCGCCGACGCGCATTTACGTCCGTTCGCTGTTGACGCTGCACCGGGCCGGGCTGCTGAAAGCCGCCGCCCACATCACCGGCGGCGGCTTGCCGGGCAACTTCCCGCGCGTGCTGCCGGATGGCGCGCTGGCGGTGCTGGATGCCGCAGCCTGGACGCTGCCGCCAGTGTTTGGCTGGCTGGCGCAGACCGGCGGCATCGAAGCGGCCGAGATGTTGAAAGTCTTCAACTGCGGCATCGGCATGGCGCTGGTGGTGCCGGACGCCGCCGCCGCCCGCGCGATTTTGGAAGCCGAGGGCGAGACGGTGTTCGAGATCGGCCGCATTGAAGCCGCCGAAGGCGCTGGCGCCGTGCGCATCGCCACCCCGGACGGCTGGCTGCGGTGAAGCGCCGCACCGCGGTTCTGCTGAGCGGCCGGGGCTCGAACTTCCGCTCGCTGCTGGCCGCCACGCAAGCGCCGGGCTTTCCGGCCGAGATCGTGCTGGTGCTGTCCAACGTGCCGGACGCGGGCGGGCTCGTACATGCTGTCGCAAACGGCATCGCCACTGCGGCCATCGATCACCGCGCCTATCGCGGCAACCGCGCGGCGCATGAGGCGGCGCTGATCGCGGCGATGGAGGCGGCGGGTGTCGAACTGGTCTGCCTCGCCGGGTACATGCGCAAACTCACGCCGTTGCTGGTGGGCCGCTACGCCGGGCGGATGTTGAACATCCATCCTAGCCTGTTGCCGTCGTTCCCCGGCCTGCACACCCATGAGCGGGCGCTGACCGCCGGGGTAAAGCTGCACGGCTGCACCGTGCATCTGGTGACCGACGGGCTCGACGAAGGCCCCATCGTGGCGCAGGCCGCCGTGCCGGTGCTGCCCGGCGACACGCCGGACACGCTGGCGGCGCGGGTGCTGGTGCAGGAACATCTGATCTATCCGGCCGCCCTGGCGCAGTTGGCCCTCGGCGGCAGCGGCGTGACGCCGCCGCCCGGCGCGGCACTGCACAACCCCTTGCCTGTTTCGGGGCCGCTCCCCTAGAACCGCCCCACCGCCCTTGCAGAACAGTGAGATGCTTCCATGGCCCAAGCCCCCAGCAGCAGCCCCCTGCCCCCAGTGACCGAGGAAGCCTTCCTCGCCGACCGGCAGAAGTTCTTTTCCGCATTCGGCAGCTTCACCACCGCCACCACGGCCTTCCTGGCGATCGTGGTGATCCTGATGGCGATCTTCCTGACCTGATCGGATTTGCCGCCCCGTCCACCGCCCCGATGAATGGCTTGGCGGCAATCCCCACGCTTGAGACGCCGCGTCTGCGGCTGCGCCCGCACCGGCTGGAGGATTTTCCGGCCTACGCCGCGATGTGGGCCGATCCCAATGTGATCCGCTACATCGGCGGCGTGCCGTTCCCGCGCGAGGCGGCCTGGAGCCGTTTTCTGCGCCACGCTGGCATGTGGCATTTCCTTGGGTTCGGCAGTTTCGTCTTCGAGGACAAGGCCACCGGAGCCTTCGCCGGCGAAGGCGGTTTCCACGATCTGCGCCGCAGCCTGACCCCTTCGCTGGAAGACAGCATGGAAGCCGGCTGGGTGCTGGCATCCGCGTGGCACGGGCGCGGCTTGGCCGAGGAAGCGATGCGCCCGGCGCTCGATTGGGCCGCCGAGCACGGCACCGGGCCACGGCTGACCTGTATGATCCATACCGAACACGCGGCATCACTGCATGTGGCCGGGAAACTCCGGTTCGCCGAATTCGCCCGCTCCACCTATCACGGCAGCCCGATGGTGCTGCTGGACCGGCCCCGGCAGGCCAAGGCGTAAGCCCGGCGGCGCGCGGCCGCCGGGCCGTGTCAATCAGCCAACGATTTCTGTGCCGGCGAAGAAATACGCGATCTCGATGGCGGCATTCTCAGCGCTGTCCGAGCCGTGCACCGAGTTGGCTTCGATGCTCTCGGCGAAGTCCTTGCGGATGGTGCCGGCGGCGGCGTTGGCCGGGTTGGTGGCGCCCATCACGTCGCGGTTTTTCAGCACCGCGCCCTCGCCTTCCAGCACCTGCACCACAACCGGGCCGCTGGTCATGAACGTCACCAGATCGCGGAAGAACCCGCGCTCCCGGTGCACGCCATAGAACGCCTCGGCCTGCGCGGTCGTGAGGTGCAGGCGCTTCTGGGCGGCGATGCGCAGACCGGCGTCCTCGAACTTGGCGTTGATCTTGCCGGTGAGGTTGCGGCGGGTGGCGTCGGGCTTGAGGATGGAGAGCGTGCGTTCGATGGCCATGGCCGGGTTCCTTGCGCGTGGTGTTG